>CAZJLJ010000032.1:0-33797 GCA_964546935.1 uncultured bacterium
CCGTGCTCACCTCGTCGATGCTGCGAGATATCGAACGGGGCGCTCCCATCGAAGCGGATCACATCATCGGTGATTTCATTCGCCGTGCCGAACAGCACCGTCTCGCGGTACCGTTCCTGCGAATCGTGTTCACGCATCTGAAGGCATATGAGGCACGGCGCGCACGCGAATTAGCCACAAACACGAAAGCAAACCTGGCCGGGGCACGCCCATGAAACAAGCGTGAAGGTGTGGGGTTACGTAGAGATCCGAAGCCCCAGCTCGTCAAGATGGCCAAGTAACTGCAGTGGATCGATGCGGCGGTGAATTCGCCAAATCGAAAGCTCGATTTTGGATTTTCGAAGCGCCTCACTCCACGCCATGACGTGTTGGTAAACGCTATCGATCAACGTGCCGTCGAGATCGAACACGAGGCTCGCATCGTACTGCTCCATGACTACACGAGACGCTCGTGCGTGCCTATACCGGCATCTGCCTTTCCGGTAATTGCTTTACGAGCGTAACCGACTAAGAGCGAAAGAGCGTTGGTCGCTACGTCCCAATACTCGGCGCGCTCGATTTGCACGCAAAGCAACCGTAATTCTGGATCGTCCATTCCTTTGGGAAACCACGCTGCGTGTACCGGATCCCAGAGTTCGTGAATTTTCCGTCGATCGTCGCTCACGGTAGCCGCGCCGGCAATTGAAATGTAGACGGACCGCCGCGCGTCGACGTAGCTCACGTTCACACGGCAATTTTCAAGGGACTCGAATGCGGCCGCAGCCGATGCGTTAGTAAAAAAGCAGACCGACCCATCGTCCTCGACCCGTTGTGTCGCCATCGGGCGGCTGTGCAAGTTGCCGTCGGCACCTATCGTGGTCAACATCGCAATCTGGATGTCGCCGATCATGTCGTTAAGTCGAGCAATCGCACTATCGGTAGCCATGCCTCTTCTTACCCGCGTTCACTTCTCTTAACAGCGCAAAGAGGCTATCCCCTGCTTGCTAGCTCTTTAGAGCGGCAACGGTTGCGTCGATTACGTCCATATGAGGGCACGCACGCTAGCTGGACTGTTAATCGCCGTGTTGCTCGTGCTAGGGGCACGAAATATGGCACTCGCTTCCTTCCGTGACGAAGCACCGGCCGACGAGTACTTTGGACCGTTCCATGTAAGCGTATTGGAGATTCGGAACCGGCTCGTCCGTTTCGAAGGGCAGCGCAACCAGGAGTTAACTCGCGAATCAGCCCAACGCGGCATCGATAACGTGGAACTGGCGATCGAAGATTGGCATCGCCGTTACCCGCGCGACTCGTGGCTGCCGGGGTTTCTTTCGCGCATCGTCCGCGTTTATGTACGCGCGGATGCTCGGCACAACGCGCATGCGCGCCACGCGTATGTAATGCTGATGGCGGAATATCGTCGCACCGCACCCGCACACGATGTGGCTCGCGTAGCGCGACGCATGTTTATCTAACGGCATCTCGAAACGCACCGGCGTGCGAATCGTAAGTCTTCTTCCAAGCGCGACCGAAATTTTGTTCGGGATCGCTGCCGGTCCGCAAGTTGTCGGGGTCACGCATGAGTGCGACTATCCCGAAGCTGCTCGCAAGTTGCCGGTTTTAACGTCATCCGCATTACCGGAGGCGGGCAGTTCGGCGGAGATCGACCGTCACGTGCGCGCGAGCGTTCATTCGGGTTCGAGTCTCTACCATCTCGACAGCGCATTGCTCGAGGAGCTGGCGCCCGATTTGATCGTCACGCAAGAGTTGTGTGCGGTTTGCGCGGTATCGTATGAAATCGTCGAACGCGCGGCAAAGCGGTTGAAAGGCGATCCACGCGTTGTCTCGCTAGAGCCATCGTCGCTCGAAGACGTTTTTGCGAACATTCTCTTTTTGGGATCGCTCACGGAATGTTTGATGCCGGCACGCCGGATGGTCGATGCGCTAAAGCGGCGCGCCGAGAAACTTCGCGAGAGAGCCGCGGCGCGCGATTCGCACGCACGGGTTCTCGTTCTGGAATGGACCGATCCGCCGATGAGCGGCGGACATTGGACGCCGGGCCTTGTTGAACTCGCCGGCGGTGTGCCGGTGCTCGGAAACCCCGGCGCGAATTCGCAACGCTTGGAGTGGGATGCTATAGCAAAGGCAGATCCGGATGCGATCGTGGTAGCGCCGTGTGGTTATAACCTCGATATCACGCGCGAAGCGGAACGGGAACTGCGCAAGAATCCGGCTTACACGCAATTGCGTGCATACCGAGAAGGTAACGTTGTTTTGATGGACGGCAACGCGTACATCAGCCGTCCGGGTCCACGGCTTGTACAAAGCGCGGAGATTATCGCGGAGCTGTTAGATCGCCGCGAGCACCGCCAGCGTGACGACCTCAACACTCACGATCAGGCCGCCGAATACGTCGCCGGTGAGACCACCGCCCAACCGTAGACTCGCCCACCATCCCAACAATAACGACAGCGCGATTGCGCCCGGAACGATCGCGAACGCCATCGGCGAGAGAAACCAGCCGAGAACGAGCGCGAGCGCCAGCCCCGCAGTCAGCACGAACGGATTCGGGCGCGTCGCGAAGGCCGGCGTAACGGCACCCGGCCGCGCATACGGAAACACCAAGGTATTTGCAATCGCGGAGATGCGCGCGAGCGTGCCGGCAAACGCCAGCGAAAGCATCAAATGCGACGGTATGATCTTCGCAATCGCAACGATCCAACAGACGGTCAAAACCGCCATGCCGGTCACGGCAAACGTTCCATGACGCGGATCGTGGAGAATCTCCAAGCGCCGCTGCGGCGGGACGCTCGCAAAGAGTGCGTCGCAACAATCCAAAAAACCGTCGACGTGAATGGCGCCGGAAAGCACGATTAGCAAAATCCACGCGAGCACCGGTTCCCACGCACGATCGTGCGCGGATACGAGCAACGCGATGCCACCTGACGCTGCGCCGATCAGTGCTCCGACGAACGGAAGAAAAGCAACAGCTAACGGACCGGGTGCGACGTTACGCGCCAGCGGTCCGAGCGGGAGAATCGTAAAGTAGGAGAGTGCGCTGAGGAAGCCGCTCGAAGCGCGCTTCACGCCTCGATCGGTTCGTTCGCCGTGGCGACACCTGCTTCGGCAAACGTTTTCATTTCGCGTACCATGCGCGCCGCGGCTTCGCAAATCGGAAGCGCTAATGCTGCGCCGCTCGCCTCGCCCAAACGCAAGTCTAGATCGAGGATCGGCACAAGGCCGAGGTGACGAAGCGCGACGGTGTGTCCGACTTCACGGGAGCGATGCGCCGCGATGCAATAGCCAACCACACCGGGTGCGAGTTGATTTGCAAGCAATGCCGCTGCGCTCACGATGAACCCGTCGAGCAACACCGGCACGCGTTGCTGCGCGGCCGCAATCAACACGCCGGCAAGCCCGACGATTTCGTACCCGCCAACCTCAGAAGCGACCGTCATAGCATCTGCTTCGGGTAAACGTTGTAACGCGGCGCCTACCACGGTGATTTTGCGGCGCAACGTCTCGTCGTCGATGCCGGTTCCGCGACCGCAAACATCTTCGGGCGAAGAGCTTGTCAACGCACAAATTACGGCGGCGGCACTTGTTGTGTTCCCGATGCCCATTTCGCCAAGCGCAAGAATTTGCGGATCCATTCGTTGCTGCAAAGTTTCGAAAACGTGCCGCCCTGCATCAAGCGCACGTTGCACGTCGCTCGGCGTCATTGCCGCTCCGCGTGCAAAATTTTGGGTGCCTAAACCGACGACAACGTCGATTAAGCGATCGTGTTGCGGTAACGGCGACGCAACTCCGAAATTCGCCACAAAGACTTCCGCATTCGCGACGCGAGAGAACGCGTTGATCGCCGCAAATCCGCCGAGGAACGCGCCGACCATTTGCGGCGTAACCTCACTTGGATATGCGCTGACGCCTTCGGCCGTTACACCGTGATCGCCGGCGCCGACGAGAATCGCCTTGCGCTGATACACCGGCGGTAACCCGCCATGGATCGCTGCAAGACGTTCCGCGAGCTCTTCAATGCGGCCGAGGCTTCCGACCGGCTTCGTGAGCTGGTCGATGCGCTGGCGCGTCGCAAGCGCGGCATCGGCGTTAAGTGGAGGGATCGAGATGTGAGACATCGTTTACACTGATTAGGCGCGCTCGGTCGTCATCCATCGTAATTCTAGTAATGCTCGCCGGAGAGAAAACGATTTTCATGGCAAGCTCATCCGCGGAGAGCCTCGGAGCGAGCACGGCAAGGGCTGCGTGAAGCACTCCGGCGTGCGTTGCGATTAAGACCCGGGACGGATTTTCGCGTTCCAGATGGGTGAGGAAAGACGCGACCCGCGCCTGCACTTCGGCGAACGACTCGCCGCCTTCGGGTTGGTAACCCTTCGCGTCGGCCCATCCTTCTTCGCCGTAGCGCGGCCATCGCTGCACGATCTCGTCCCACGTCAGGCCCTCCCACTCGCCGAAATTGAACTCCCGGAGCCGTGGTTCAACGATCACGTCTACGTTTGTATTTTCAAGAATGGTCTGCGCCGTTTCGATTGCTCGCCCGAGATCGCTCGCATATGCGCGATCGAATGTTTCATTGCGGAGAGCAAGAGCGAGGGCTCGTGCTTGCGCACGGCCCTCGTCGGAAAGCGGGATATCGCTGTGCCCTTGAAATTTTTTCGAAGCGTTCCATTCCGTACGCCCGTGACGGACAAAAACGATCTCGATTGTTAACTCCCTTTTCCGTTGCTGCCTTTGCCTACGATTTGATCGATCAAGTCCAGCATGTCGTTTGCATGCTCCTCTTCCACCGCCAAAATCTCTTCCATCAGGCGCCGCGACGTTACGTCGCGATCGCCGAAGAACCGAATCATTTCGGTATACGATTCGATCGCTACTCGTTCAGCGACCAAATTCTCTTTGATCATGTCGACCAAATCGTGCCCTTCGATATATTCGGAGTGGCTGCGCGTGGTCAACGTGGCGGGATTCAAATCGGGATCGCCGTTGAGCTGTTCGATGCGATCGGAGATGCGATCCGCATGTCCCTGCTCCTCGTTCGCGTGCTCCAGGAATTCCTGAGCGACGGCATCTTTATTCAAGCCTTTCGCCGCGAAGTAGTGGCGCTTGTAGCGAAGCACGCAAACAATCTCTGTCGCGAGCGCCTGATTCAATACGTCTACGGCCTGCTTCGGATCTAATTTGTACTGTTCCGTAATGGCGCCGCGATCCATATTCTCGCGGGCCTTGCGACGCAGCTCTTGTACGTCGGTCAGAAATGTCTGCGCACTTGCCATGTTGTCCCTGGACCTCTTCTTCTTTTACAACGCCTGCTGCATAGGGTCGACGAGTAATCCCGCCAGATGCTGGTCTACGCACTCATTTAATAATTCCCACGTCCCGCCTTCCACCGAAAAACGAGCGTAGCCGCCATTTACGACGCGCGGCTCCCAGAACCGGGATAACGGTTGGGCGGTTGCAAGCAAAATCGCAAGCCGAACCAACACATCGTGCGTGACTAGCACGACCTCATTCTTCCCACTCAACGTTGAGGCAAACGCTTGCCAGCGAGTTGCTACATCCGCGAGCGATTCGCCGTCTTCGAATCGTACGGTTTCGGGTGCTTCACGCCAGCGCCGCATCGTCTCTCCATCGTTTCGTGCAATTTCATCGCGCAATCGGCCCTCCCACGTACCGTGGGAAATTTCCAAAAGGCGCGCATCCGTTTCGACGGGCAATCCGTGGAGGCGCGCAACCGCTTCGGCGGTCTCCGAACAACGTCGCAATGGACTCGAAAGCACCCGCGAAATCGGCCGTTCGGCGAGCGCTGCGCCGAGCGCACGTGCTTGTTCGCGTCCGATGCCGGTTAGTGTAGACTCACGCTGCCCCTGATAACGCCCTGCTCGATTCCAATCGGTTTCGCCATGCCGCGCAACGTAAACGATCACAAACGCACCAAACGCACCGACGTTATTCCTTCAACGTGTGCAATGGTATCGACCACGTCGCGCGGGACATCGCGATCCACGTCGAGCACCATCATCGCTTCACCGCCGCGCGCTTCCCGTGCAACTTGCATCGTCGAAATGTTCACGTCCGCATTTCCCAAGATGGTGCCGATGCGTCCCACCATGCCTGGAACGTCGCGATGACGCGTGACCAGCATCGTGCCATCTGCAACCGCATCGATTTCGAAGCCGTCGATTGTAACGAGCCGGCCGCCGGTCGGTAAAACCGTTCCCGCGACGCGGTGATCTCCGGCCGCAACAACCAGCGTCGAGCGAAACGGCGGCATCGCGCGTTCGCGCACCACATTCGTGCGCACACCTAGCTCTTGCGCCGACGACAGCGCATTGACAAGCGTCACGCGGCGATCGGTGACGTACGGTAACGCACCCGCCAACAGTGCGGCAACAAAAGGCTCGGAATCCATCGATTCGAGATCGCCGTGAAGCACGACCGCGATTTCATGGCGCAACGCTTCATCGAAGAGTTGCGGAAGCAGCGCACCAAGCCGGAACGCGAGATCGACGAAGCCGCCCGCGCGCTCCGCATCCGCGCCGCTCAACATCGGCGCGTTGACCGCTCCGCTTGCCGGTCTGCCGCCAAGAACGCGCACCACGTCGCCCGCGAGCTCCAGTGCAATTCGCTCGAGCGCCTCGTACGTCGAGCCGCCCAAATGCGGCGTGGCAATTACGCGAGCGTGCTGCATCAATTTCGCCGATGGTGAATTTTGCGGCGGCGGCTCTTCGGGAACGACGTCGACGGCAACTGCGCGCAGCCGCCCAGCTCCAAGCGTATCGAGCAACGCCTGCGCGTCAATCACGCCGCCGCGTGCGCAATTCACCAGCACCGCATCTTCGCGCATCAGTTTCAACGCGCGCGCATCGATCATTCCGCGCGTTTGCGACGTGAGCGGGACGTGTAGCGTTACGACATCGCTTCCGCTAAGCAATTCGTCGAGCTCGACAAGTTCAACGTCCAACGCGCTAGCACGTGAAGCCGGGATGAACGGATCGTGAGCAATGATTTTCATCCCGAATGCCGCGGCGCGAGACGCAATATTGCTGCCGATGCGTCCGAGCCCGATGATGCCGAGTGTTTTGCCGTAAAGCTCGTGACCGACGAACGGTTTGCGATTCCATTCGCCGGCATGAACGCTGGCGTGTGCTTGCGGAACGTGGCGCATTGCCGCAAGCAACAACGCAAACGTTTGCTCCGTCGCAGCGAGCGTGTTTGCGGCCGGTGTGTTGACAACGATGATGCCGGCAGCGGTCGCGGCTTCAACGTCGATCGCGTCCACGCCGACGCCGGCGCGCGCTACGACCTCGAGCTGCGGTCCAAATTTCAACAGTGAAGAATCGACGCGCGTCTCCGATCGAACGATTAGCCCGCGTGCTTCACGCAGCGCGTCATGGAGCGCTTCCCGGGGCTTACCGACCACGGACACGACGTCGGCGCCGGCGCGCCGCATCAATTCGATTCCGCGTTCGTCGAACGGCTCGGCAACGACCACGCGGCCCAAGGCAGTAGGCTCGACCATGGCCGTGCGTTCGCCCGAGGTGCCTTGCTCCCTTGCGTCGTAGCCCGCTTTCCTGATGTCGAAGACTGGCGAGTCGCGCCTTCCTATTCGGAAGATGTACAAACTTTACATCAACGGAGCTTTTGTACGCTCCGAATCGGGACGCAGCGATCCGCTTTGGGATGGACGCGAATTCGGCGCAAACATCGCACGTGCATCGCGCAAAGATGCTCGAGACGCAGTCGTCGCGGCGCGTGCCGCACAACAAAAGTGGTGGAAAACGCCGCCTGGTACGCGTGGATTGATCCTGTATCGCCTTGCCGAGATGATGGAAGCGCGCCGTTCGGAACTCGTCGCTCGCGTCCGCGAGGGCTTGGACCTCTCAGATTCGGAAGCCGAGAACGAAGTCGCCGCTTCTATAGATCGTACTGTTTGGTACGCCGGGTGGTGCGATAAGTACAACGCGTTGCTTTCCACGCGCAATCCTGTAGGCGGACCGCATTTCAACTTCTCAACTGCCGAACCGACCGGCGTGGTCGCCATCTTTGCGCCGGACCGGCCCGCGCTCTTAGGACTCGTTTCCGTGCTGCTTCCGGCTCTCGTTGCCGGCAATAGCGTCGTGCTTTTGGGTTCGGAACGCGATCCGCGCACGGCTGTCGTTTTCGCCGAATGTCTTGCAACGAGCGATCTGCCCGCCGGCGTTGCCAATATTCTTACCGGCTATCGCAGTGAAATCGCACCGGTGCTTGCGAAACACATGGACGTGAATGCGATTGCATTCGAAGGCGGGAATGCCGAACTTACGCAAACGATCGAGCGCGAATCCGCCGAGAACATCAAACGCGTGCGCCAGTATCCGCAACGCTCCCGAAACGAATGGTTCTCGAGTGACGCCCAATCGCTGAACGACATCAGCGCGTATAGCGAAATCAAAACGATTTGGCACCCCGCAGGTGTCTGAAGCCGACGCACGCCGCGAAATAATTGAGTACGCACACCTGCTCTGGGACCGTCGTTTGACGAGCGGCTCGAGCGGAAACATGAGCGTGCGCCTCGACGACGGTGATATTCTCGCCACGCCCGCCTCGCGCTCGTTTTGGCATTTGAAGGCCGAGGATCTGGTTCGGCTCTCTCCGGACGGCGTTCCGCGTGATGCATCGCAACGACCGACAAGCGAACTTCCGCTGCATCTCGCGGCTTATCACGTGCGGCCCGACATCCGGTGCATCATTCACACGCACCCGACGTTCAGCGTGGTATGGTCCAAAAAAGGCGAGCTGTTCCCCCGCGACACGGTCGGCGCCATGGAATCGCTCGGGACCTGCGCCTGGACCCCGTACCGCAAGAACGGTACGCGAGAGTTGGCGGATATCTGCGCCGAGCAGTTCGCGGCGGGTGTAAACGTCGTGGTAATGGAGCGCCACGGTCTGACCGCGATCTCCACCACCCTCGAAGACGCGTTCGTGCAAAGCGACTTGGCCGAAGAAGCCTCGCGAATCGCGTATTATTCGTCGTTTTTGTTTTCGTAAAACTATTCGTAAAACTAGGGGAACGCTCGGAAGCTCAACGAACGTGGGACGTTAAGGTGTCATACCGGCTTCCCGCGCATCAGCGTTTAGCGAATGCGCTCAGTTACGGCGAGTTCAAGATCTTCTATCAGCCCGTCGTCGAGTTACCGACCGGCGCGATTGTGGGGATGGAAGCCCTTTGCCGTTGGCCGCAGCGCGACGACACGTTTTCGCCGCCGGAAACTTTCATAACGCAAGCCGAGACTTCAGGCTTCATCGTGCAGCTCGGCGACTGGGTTTTGCGCACGGCATCGCTGCGTGCACGAGAATGGCAAAAACAATTCAACCGTCCGCTGCAACTTGCAGTCAATTTATCCGGACGGCAGTTTCTGCATTACAACCTAATCAAATCGATCGAAGACGCGATACGTGCAGCGCAGTTACCTCCGGCGTCGCTTGAATTCGAAATTACGGAGAGCGTTGCGATGCACAACGCTGAAGAATCGATCGGCATCATGCGACAGATCAAAGGCCTGGGCATGGATCTTGCGCTAGACGATTTCGGAACGGGTTACTCGTCGCTCGCATATTTGAAGCGCTTGCCGATCGATAAGCTAAAAATCGACAAAGCATTCGTGCGCGACATTCCCGACGACGGCAACGATTTAGCGATTGTGTCGGCGATTATTGCGATGGCGCACGCGCTGGGACTCAAAGTTCAAGCCGAAGGCGTTGAAACGATCGCCCAGGCCGAGTTCTTACGCGAATGCGGCTGCGAATACGCCCAGGGCTACCTCTTCGGGCGCCCGCTGCCCGAGCATGAATTCGAATCATTACTCGGAGAAAGTGACCAGGCGCAACTTCGCCCGTCTGGTTAATCAAGTCTTTACTCAAGCTTCGCGCTTTCCCAAAGCCAAGGCGAGCGAGCGATCCTTCAAGTGTAGAATAATAAGGCCAGCAGTTACTTCTTAAGACGGAGCTTCTTTGCATGTCTGCTTGGCCTCGCTTTGTACAGTCGACTCTTGGCGCGCTTGTCGCTGCCGTTCTGATCTCCGGATGTAGCAGCGGTGGACCGTCGGTGGCGCCTCAACCGCCAACGGGCTCGCAGCCCGCAGCAAATGCGCTGCGTTTCTCTCTTGCATCACAATCCGTAAAAATGCAGAATCGCCCGTCGATTACGAGCCGCAACGTGGTGTATTGCCATGGAGTCAAAAACAACTGCTACAACTTCCAGCTCGTCACGTCGGTCGCACTCAATAGCGACGGGACCTTTTCCAGCATTGGAAACACGTGCGACAGCTCGATCTTCGATGCGCCGTGGTTCATTGCGAACAGCACGTTTACGCTTCCGCTCTCCGATGTATCGATTCCGTATTGCTCGGAGCCGGCCGGCGTAACAATGCCGACCCCGGTCGTCGGGCCGAATAGCGGCTATTATCTCTTGCGTGTCGACATCGGCTGGTTCAGCTTAGATGCAGGTGCCTTGGCGGGTCCGTCGGTCGTCGGCAAAATGGCCGGTCCAACGCCTTCCGGTTGGTACATGCGCGCGCTCGGCACGAACGACGCGTTCCAGCAAGACCATCTCTACGCGTTCTTCATTGCGACGTTCAACGGAAACAACTGCCCCGCAGTACCGACCGCGGCGACGTAATAGCGTATTCCCAAGGAGTAGCACCCGCTTAGCGCAAACCGACGCCTTTGCCCTGGAGAGGTGGCAGAGTGGTCGAATGCACTCGCTTGGAAAGCGAGCAGACCTTCACGGGTCTCGGGAGTTCGAATCTCCCCCTCTCCGTATTTTAAAGCCCCGCCTTAAATGCCGGGGTTTTTCTTTGTCGATCCGGTATTTTGGCAGCATGGCGACGATCTTGTTACAAACGACGATTCCGTATACCGAAGACGACTGGCACGTCGGGCGCTTCTCCTTGCTGCGTGACGAGTTGATTCACGACGGACACAACGTGATTGCGCGCAATCGCGAGCCGGATGAAAACGGTGACGATCCGATTCTTTCTACACTGAAGGATCGCGCAATCGACGAACTCTGGTTGATGGCCGTTGATACGGGTGGCGGACTTTCGCAACGCGACGTCGACGGCATTCTCGCTTTTCGCGAAGCCGGCGGCGGTATTTTAACCGCACGCGACCATGCGGATCTCGGACTGTGCGTGAGCAAGCTCGGCTCGCTCGGCCTTATCAATCATTTCCATTCGTACAACCCCGAGCGAGATCCCGAACGCTTATCCGCGGACGATCAGGACAATCCGAATATCGGATATCCGAACTATCATTCCGGTGCGAATGGCGATTATCAGCAGATTGAGCTGATGGAACCAATTCACGATCTGCTGCGCAGCGATCGCGCTTCGAATGGCCGCATTGAATTCTTTCCGGCGCATCCGCACGAAGGTGCCGTGGATACACCCGCTGACGACGGGTGCAGCCGCATCATTGCGCGCGGCAAAAGCGTTGTAACGGGACGCACCTTCAACATCGCCGTTACTATCGATGGCGAAGCATGTTCAAGCGGCGGCACCATGGGGCGCGCAGTTGCCGAGTCAACGTTCCATCACTTCGTCGACTTGAATTGGGACACGTCGAAAGGCGCTCCGTCGTTCGTCGCAGACAAGCCAGGCACCGAAATCAAGAACGATCCGTCCAGGCTGGAAACCTTTAAAGAGTACGTGCGAAATATAGCGCGTTGGCTAACGCCGCGTCAGACTTCTTCAGGCGCAACACCGTCGACGTGAGCAAGCCAGAAATCGAATGAGGCTTGCGCTTGCGCTTCGAGCATTGCATCGCCCGGAATCACTTCGCGATCGAGTTGGCGATGCAAGGTGGAGCGTTCGCCGTAATTTGTATCCATTACGATGTCCGCAGCAATAACATTCTGCAGAATGTCCGGTTCGAGACGCGTATCGGGCGGCAACGTGCTGATGACGATTTCGGGCGGATTTTCGTAGGGCCACGCCTTGGCATCGAAGCGTTCGCAAACTTTGGCGATCTTCTCCTTATCGCGTCCCCAAACAAACGTGTAGGCGTCGTTTTCCTGAAGCTGCGCGAGTATCGCGCGCGCAGTGGCGCCGTAGCCGAGAACGCCGATGCGCTTCAGAGCAACTGATTCTTCGTCGATCGCTGCTTCGAGCGCCACGCGTGCTCCGATACCGTCGGTATTGTGGCCGATAATTTCGCGACCGTAGAAAATCGTATTTACCGCATCCGCGCGTTGGGCTTCATCGGTCAGTGTGTCGCACGCTCGCACCGCTTCTTCTTTCAACGGATACGTTACGTTGAGGCCGATGTAACCGTCGAGTTTCATCCGTCGTACGACCTGAATTACATTGCTCGCAGGAACGCGAATTGCAACGTAGCTTCCGTCGATTTCCGCATCGCGCAAGAATCTGCGCTGCAGCTCGGGGCTGCGCGAATGTGCGACGGGATCGCCGATAAGTGCGAGTTTCATCTCGACGGCGGCTTTTGCGGAAGCATTAATTTTTCAAAAAAACGAAAGATTTTCGTGACCGGAAAGTCTTTGGCTTCGATAGGCTCGGTTAGGAGAGTATACAAGCCGCAGAGCTTGCCGGCGAGAACATCTGTGAAGAGTTGGTCACCGACCACCGCAATCTTCTCGTGCGGCAACTCGAGCATTCTCACCGCTCGCATTACGCCGAACGGCAGCGGTTTCAGGGCGTTCGGAATGCATGGAATCCGCAGCTGTTTTGCGATCCCGGTGACGCGTTCGGTGAAGTTATTGGAGACCATCACCATCTTGAAGCCGCGATCGTGGGCGCGCTCGACCCATGCCAGATGGTCGACGCAGAGCTCCGTCTGCCGGAAGCCCATAAGCGTGTTATCGAGGTCCACGATCAGCCCAACGATGCCTGCTTGCTCCAACTCCTCGTGGGGGACATCGGCGAGACGGGTGACATAACGATCCGGACCGAACATGCGCACCTCCGTTGTACCGTCTATCCCCGGTATCCTCGGAACGCTCCACAGGCTCTCCACGGTGACGCTGGTTTTCCACGCGCCATCCTCCGATTTTTGTCTGCATCCACAGGCAGGCCACAAGGAGTTATAGAGAGCGACCACAATATCTTGTGCTAATGAGCTCGGTGTGACACAATAGGTGTCCCGCCGGGCTCGGCGTCCCTCCGCACATATCTTTGTCATTTTGAGCCCGGCGAAGGGCCGGAAAAGGCGAACATACGTTCGAGAGAGAAGCCCACTGGTCCAGCACGTCGCCACATTTTCGAGCAAGGAGCAGCTCACAAATGAAGTTTCGCCGTCTCTATTCAGCCCCGGGCGACCCCTACGCGGGACTCACCTTCGAGCCGCGTACTTCCCGCATCGTCAACCCCGACGGTTCGGTGATTTTCGAAGCCAAGGATGTTATGGTCCCGACCGGATGGAGCCAGGTCGCGGTCGACGTTCTTGCGCAGAAATATTGCCGCAAGGCCGGTGTCCCGTCTTCTACCGTTAAGGTACAGGAAGATGGCGTGCCGGAATGGCTGTGGCGCTCCGAAGCCGCCTCCGATTCGACGTTCGGCGGCGAGGGCGATTCGCGTCAGGTCTTCAACCGTCTCGCAGGTTGCTGGACGTATTGGGGCTGGAAGTACGGCTACTTCGATACGGAAGACGACGCGCTCATTTATTTCGACGAAATGGCCGCGATGCTCGCGCGCCAAATTGGCGCCGCGAACAGTCCGCAATGGTTTAACACCGGCCTTCACTGGGCGTACGGCATTTCTGGACCGGCACAAGGCCACTACTTCGTTCATCCCGGAACGCACGTTCTTGAGCGGTCGACAAGTGCATACGAGCATCCCGCGCCGCATGCGTGCTTCATCCAATCAGTCGATGACGACCTTGTCAACGAGGGCGGCATTATGGACCTTTGGGTTCGTGAGGCTCGCATATTTAAGTATGGTTCGGGAACTGGTTCAAACTTCTCGAAGGTGCGCGGCACGGGCGAAAAGTTGTCCGGTGGCGGGACATCATCAGGATTGATGTCATTTCTTCGCGTGGGCGATCGAGCCGCAGGTGCGATTAAATCCGGTGGAACGACGCGCCGAGCAGCCAAAATGGTCGTTTTGGATATCGATCATCCTGACATCGAGCTGTTCATCAACTGGAAGGTCAAAGAGGAGCAGAAAGTCGCGGATCTCGTCGCTGGTTCCCTGGCGATGGAGAAGCATCTCAATGCTGTAATGCGTGCAGCGACGGATGAAACGCTGCCGGAAGCCGCACGTCTCGATCCAACGCTGAACTCGGCACTAAAGAATGCTCTGCGTCAAGCACTGCAAGCCGGCATACCGCAAGGCAATCTTCAGTACGCCCTTGATTACGCGAAACAAGGCTATAAAGAACTGCTCATCGACCGCTACGACGTAAACTGGGATGGTGAGGCGTATTCGACGGTCTCGGGTCAAAATTCGAATAACTCTGTTCGCATTTCCAACGACTTCTTTAAAGCACTTGATTCAGGCGCCGATTGGAATCTAATCCGCCGTACCGATGGCGGTATCTCCAAGACTGTTCCCGCAAACGAACTTTGGGAACAAATCGGCATGGCCGCATGGCAATGCGCCGATCCTGGCGTTCAATATGACACCACGATCAATGAATGGCACACATCTCCGGCTGATGGCAGAATCAACGCGTCGAATCCTTGCGTAACCGCCGAGACGCTCGTGGCAACCGCAGATGGGCAGCAGCGCATTGGCGAGCTAGTTGGCAAGGCTGCATTCGTCATTGGAGCCGACGGCAAACCACATTTCGTCAACAAAATATTCCCGACCGGAACGAAGGACGTGTTGCGTCTAACGACGCGCTCGGGTTACGAAGTCCGACTCACTGCAGATCATAAGGTCCTTACTGAAAACCGCGGAGATGTTGCGGCGAAGGATCTCAAGCCCGGCGACAGACTAATTCTGAAACAAGGCGCCTTTGGTACGAGTTCAATTGACCTTGAACTTGGCAAGTCCATTGGACTCGCCGTCGGCGATGGTTGCGTGGGCGAAGGCTCGCGTGGCCGGTACCTCGTCTACACCATGCATAAAGACGAGGCTCCAGTCCTCGAATCTGTAGCGTCGACACTCACGTCGATGAAAGACGAGCTCGGCAAATCCCTTCGCGGCGCGGCTGCACGTCCAATTTCCGTGCGCAACCAAGAGTTCGGATCTCGAATCGACTGTGGCGTTCGTGAGGTCGTTGAGCAAATTGAGAAGTACGCCGTTCTCGACGCGGGTAGCAGCGGAAAGAAGTTCACCGACGCAATCTTCTCGCTGGATAAGGCGTCGGTTGCGGCGATTCTTCGCGGCCTGTTCACTGCAGATGGTTCAGTGAGTTCTGGCTCTGCGACGCAATTTGTGACGCTTGATTCAACGTCAGTTGAGCTGCTTCAGCAGGTTCAGCTTCTGCTTCTGAACTTCGGTATCAAATCGAAACTGTATCGGAATCGTAAGAAGCCGGCGCTCACGACGATGCCCGGACCCGATCGCGAGGGACGTCTTTATCAGACGATGGGCTATCACGCCCTGTATATCACTCGCTCGTCGCGCGTGCTCTTCGAACAAGAGATTGGATTTGACCCGCTTTCGCACAAATCCGAACAATTGGCGGAAATGAACCGCACTGTTTTGACTTACCGCGAGAGAATGACCGATGAATTCCAGTCACTCGCGTTCGATGGAACAGAGCCGGTATTCGACCTTACTGAACACGACACGAGTCATTTCGTTGCAAACGGCCTGGTCGTCCATAACTGCTCTGAGTACATGTTCTTGGATGACACGAGCTGTAATCTCGCTAGCGTGAATTTGGTGAAATTCGAGGATAAGAACGGCGATTTTGATGCGAAGCGCTTCGCTGAGGCTTGCCGTCTGTGGACATTTACGCTTGAGATCAGCGTCCTTATGGCGCAGTTCCCAAGTAAAATCATGGCGCAAAAATCGTTCGATTTCCGCACGCTTGGGCTCGGCTACGCAAACCTTGGCACGCTCCTTATGCGTATGGGCCTGCCATACGATTCCGAAGAAGCCTATGGATGGTGCGCCGCAATATCTGCGCTCATGACCGGTGCAGCGTATCGCTGTTCGGCTGAAATGGCGCAACAGCTCGGGTCATTCCCGCGCTACGAAGCAAATCGTGAACCGATGCTTCGTGTCATTCGCAATCACAAGCGAGCTGCATATCAAGCGCCAGCGAGCGAGTATGAGGATCTTACTATTCCTCCCGTCACTCATGCGCCGACGCTCTTCACTGAATCAACATGGTCGCTTGCGCGAAAGATGTGGGATGAGGCGCTCACCATCGGTGAGGTTTCAGGATTCCGAAATGCACAAGTGAGCTGCATCGCGCCGACTGGGACTATAGGCCTAGTTATGGCTTGTGACACAACTGGAATTGAACCAGATTTCGCGCTTGTTAAATTCAAGAAGCTCGCCGGCGGCGGGTACTTCAAGATCGTTAATGAATCGGTCGATGTTGCTCTGCACCGTCTAGGTTACAGCGAAGACCAGATTGAAGCGATCGAAACCTACGCCAAGGGCACGGGCACGCTTGTCGAAGCTCCGCACATCAACGTTGCGACGTTAAAAGCAAAAGGCTTCGATGATGAAGCGATTGCAAAGATCGAAGCATCGCTGCCCAGCGCGTTCGAATTGCCGTTTGTCTTCAACAAGTTCACGCTTGGCGAAGAGTTCTGCAAAGAGAAGCTTGGCCTCACTGACGACCAACTCAATGACTGGAACTTCTCGCTGCTGCGCGACGGCCTCGGCTTCAGCAATCAGCAGATCGAGGAAGCATCGGCGCACATCTGCGGCCGCATGACGCTCGAGGGTGCACCGTATCTCAACGACGAGCATCTTCCGGTCTTCGACTGTGCAACGCCGTGCGGTAAGTACGGTTCGCGCTTCATCCGTCCGCTCGCGCACATCGACATGATGGCGGCTGCGCAGCCGTTCGTCTCGGGCGCAATCTCGAAGACGATCAATCTTCCGCAAACGGCAACGATCGCGGAAGTCAAGGAAGCGTACCGCTACAGCTGGGAGCGCATGATCAAAGCAGTCGCGCTCTATCGCGACGGTTCGAAGCTCTCGCAACCGCTTGCGGCGAGCTACGACTTGGGCGGCGGCGAGGACGAAGAGGACGTGGCGGTTGCGCAGCAGCCCTTCCAACAGCCGCTGCAGATCGCCGAGAAGATCGTTTACCGTTACATCGCCAAGCGGCGCCGGATGCCGGAACGCCGCAGCGGTTACACGCAGAAAGCCGTCATCGGCGGCCACAAAGTGTACCTGCGCACGGGCGAGTACGAAAACGGGCAGCTCGGTGAGATCTTCATCGACATGCACAAGGAAGGCGCCGCGTTCCGTTCGTTGATGAACAACTTCGCGATCGCCGTCAGCCTTGGTTTGCAACACGGTGTGCCGCTCGAAGAGTACGTGGAAGCATTCACGTTCACGCGCTTCGAGCCGAACGGCCCGGTCGTCGGCCATCAAAACATCAAGATGGCGACGTCGCTGCTCGACTACATCTTCCGCGAGCTCGCCGTGAGCTATCTCGGCCGCTACGATCTAGCGCACGTCCAACCGTCAATGGAGATGGATGCGATGGGCATCAAGGCGGATGACGATTACGTCGCCGAGGAAGCGGGTCCGACGCAAGTTCGTCCCGCCGGCGTTGCGGAGCAATTCCATCCGGTCTCGACGCATCTGCGCCCGGGTCAATCGGAATCGCCGTCGCAGCCGCAGGCGAGCCTCGTTCCGCCGATCCCGACTCCGCCTTCTTCTGCTCGCGGCACCGCAACGTCGACGGCAACACTCACAATGCCGAAGACCGAAGCAATCAACGCCGCGAAAGCAAAAGGCTACACCGGCAATGCGTGCAGCGAATGCGGACAACTAACGATGGTTCGCAACGGCGCTTGTGAGAAATGCGATTCTTGCGGCGCTACGAGTGGATGTTCATAAAGCCGTGGGATATAACATTACACGTTACAATAAGTAGAGCAACGGTTACCCTCAACTGGGACCATGTAGGGCGGCGGTTATTTGCAAATAGCCGCCGCCCGTTTTTCTAGTGGCGGTTGGCGTAAGGCCCGCACCCTATCTCAGGACGTTACGATGTAGCCTCTAAGCGACGCGTGTCATTCCAGCAGCGCGTCTTACGGAGATGCCGAATAACCTCGTCTGCTGCGCCGGTGGTCTCGTCACGACGCACTTGTTCAGTGCTTCGAGATACACGTTTACTGGTATTGTGCAATCGTGGGACTGGCATCTCATCGTAGACGGGGCTTGGCCAACTCAATGCGAGAAAAAGCGGCACGAATTTCGAGTACATGCATCCCCCAGGCGCGTCTTAGCTGGTAAGTTCAAAGGATGACTGTGCCAAAGCCGCGCGTAGCTGTGCGAGGGATTCGCAGGACACCTGCATTCGATCGTGCAGCAGCGCGCGCGCTGCGGTTTCTCGCTGATCCGACGCCCCTAATTGACCGCGACCGCGAGATGAACCTCATTCGGCGATACGTCCTTGACGATGCAGTGAGGCTTCTGACGCTCATCGGGGCGGGTGGGATCGGGAAAACGCGTCTCGCGCGCGCGGCGGCTGCGAGTCTCCACGAGCACTTTCCGGATGGCGCTTGGTTTGTGGATCTGGCGCCACTGCGGGATCCTAGCGGGCTCGATGCCACGATCGCGCAGGCGTTAGCGCTTGGCCAACGGGCCACCCAGACGGCCCAAGAACGGATCGCCGAGTTCCTAGAGGAACGGCGCCTCTTGCTGGTCCTAGACAACTTCGAACATGTGCTACCAGCAGCGACGCGAGTAGCCCAATTGCTGGCAACCTGCCCGGGCTTGTGCGTGCTAGCGACAAGCCGCGAACCCCTAAACCTCCGGCCGGAGCAGCGTCTGCTCATCGAGGGGCTGGCACTGCCTGATCTCACCCGACCAACTGCCGCGGCTATCGCGGAGGCGCCGGCGGGCGCCCTCTTCCTGGAACGGACCAAGCTGGTCGAGCCCGATTTCAGCGTCACTGCGGTGAACGCTCCGGCGCTGGCGGAACTGCTGCGCTTCCTCGACGGGATTCCACTGGCAATCGAGGTTGCCGCAGCGCGCAGTAGTGTATTGTCTCCGATAGCGATGCTGACGCGGCTGCGGGGTGACGCGTTGCTTTCGACCGCAGAAGCGCGCGATGCGCCCGCACGGCACCACACTCTGAGGGACGCGATTCAGTGGAGTTACACCTTGCTGGAGGCGGGCGAGCAGGAAGTGTTTCGTCAGCTCGGGGCGTTTGCGGGTGGATGGACACTTGGCGCTGCGGATCAAATCGTCCAGCCTCGCGAAGCGCGTGAGCCCGTGTGGAACATCCTCGCTTCGCTTGTCGAGAAGAGTCTAGTCCAGGCCGAAGCGATCAATGACGCCGACCGACGATATCGGATGTTGGAGCCGATCCGCGAGTACGCATTGGCACGGTTATCGGAGAGTGGAGAGGTCGACGCCGTCCGTGCGCGCCACGGCGACTACTACCTCGCTCTGGCGGAGCGGGCGACGCCGGAGTTGTGGGGAGACGAGGAGCAATCGTGGGCGCGACGGTTGGAGCAGGAGCGCGAGAATTTCGAAGCGGCGCTCCACTGGGCCAGGGGCCGGGGAGACGG
Source organism: uncultured bacterium (assembly GCA_964546935.1). Classification (GTDB taxonomy): domain Bacteria; phylum Vulcanimicrobiota; class Vulcanimicrobiia; order Vulcanimicrobiales; family Vulcanimicrobiaceae; genus JALYTY01. The sequence continues at coordinate 19,655 of CAZJLJ010000032.1, forward strand.
GGAGCGTCTTCTCCGTCTCGCAGGCGCACTGGCCGACTTCTGGTATCTTCACTTTTATCTTCGCGAGGGCCGTGAGCAGTTGGAAGCGGCGCTCGCGCTGACTGCGGGGGGCCTTGAGTCCCTTCGTGCAAAGGCGCTTGTAGGCGCAGGCACCCTCACCGCGTTGCAGGGCGACGCCATGTCGGCTGGTGCGCTTTTGCGCGAGTCCCTGCAGCTCGCAGAGGGCCTCGGCGATCGAATTGCAACAGCCTACGCGCTTTCCCGTCTCGGGTTAGTCGCGCTGCTCGAGGGGGACGACCAAGAGGCGCAGGCGCTAGAGGAGCGGAGTCTCATCCTGTACCGCGAGGTCGGCGATCAAAGAGGCGCCGTGTCCGCGACGGTGCTCTTGGCGTGGGCAATGGTCCTGCTCGGAAATCTGGAGCGGGCCGAGGCAGTCTTCGCCGAGGTTCTGCAGCTATCGCACGTGGTCGGAAACAAACGCATCGCCGCATACGCGACGAGCGGTCTCGCATGGATCAAACACAAGCGACAGGACGACGTTGGAGCCGCCTCTCTGGTGTTCGAGGCACTTGGCGGAGCGGAAGCGGTTAGTCGCGCACGCGCTCCATGGTTTGCGGTGATGGTCGCCGCATTGGTGAGCGCCGGGCGCGAGGACCTTGAACGCGCCGTCCGGCTGCTGGCCGCGGCCGACGCCTGGAGCGAGTGGACTGGGGACGTGTTCGTCTCCCGGATCTTGTTGAGAGACCCCAAATCGCGCCCGGAACTTGCCGCCCGCGCACGTCGGCGGTTGGGGGAGTCATTGTACGAGGCGGCCGTCAACGATGGTCGGTCGATGTCGGCGAAAGAAGTAGTTGAAATGGCGCGGGCCTGCGTCGCGATTCCGGCCGCCCGCGGTGTCGTTGACGCTGGTCGTCACGCTGGTCAGTCTACTGCCCTGCTCTTGAGCGAGCGCGAGCAGGCGGTACTCCGTCTAATCGCCGATGGGCTGCCAAACAAGCAGATTGCAACTGCTTTGGGTATTGCCGAGCGCACGGTAAAAGCGCATGTAAACTCGGCGATGAACAAATTGGGAGTGGACAACCGCGCTCACGCGGCCGTCGTCGCGATTCGACGCGGGCTGCTTTAGCTCGTCCCCACGGCTCAGTTGGATAGAACGTTCCTGTGCCAAGCAATCACGTTAATGGCAACTTGAATGCCGTTATTGCCACATCAAAACTTCACATCGGTTGCAACAAATCCAACTTGCACCTTTGACCAATTGCGCCTTGCACGTTCGGACAATGGCAACCGGCTTCAGAACAGCGAGGATAACGAGACAAAACTTCGAGACAAAAATTAGGAGCAAAACATGTCTGACCCTGGATTTGCGCTTCCGACTGGCGATCCGGGTGTGTTGCCACTCAACAACCACACGCCTCAGCTCGAAAGTACTTCTCGGGCGCGCGCGAAACAGCTCACGACGACCCAGCTAGAGGAATGCATTGCTTTCGCGGACCGTTCGATGGCGGAGGGTCTCGACGTAGGCACGTTGGCTTCAGCGATCGGCCTGGATCCCGTCGAGTTTGCGCGGCGATTCCAACAGACCACGAGTCAATCGCCTTACGCTTGGTTCATGCACCTCAGGGTCGAACGTGCGAAGGTTCTGCTCGCCAATCGAAGTCGAGCTCTCATCGATATTGCGCAAGAGCTCGGCTTTTCAAGCCAAAGCCACTTTACTGAGGCCTTTAGGCGTCGAGTCGGCGTAGCTCCGGGTCACTGGCGTCGCGAACGGACGCGGTAACCTGAGCAGTGTCAAAATAAACCTCAAAGTATCCACGCTAAGCGCAAATTCCAAAATTATTGAGAAGTGACAGAGGGTACGGATCGCCGCGGCATTTGAGATTGCGCTCTGCTTACATGGTCACCAGAAATAACGCTGACTCACTGGCGTCATAAAACGTTCGCCCCGCGAATGAACGTGCTGCGTCTCCGGCGTAACGGAACTAGGGTGGGGCAATCAGTATTACGGCAACGCCAAAGGTCTAAATTGGTTTGCGCGCGGGAGCCGCGTTAGTGTGCGCCGATGTAGAACCGTCCGACCGAGGGTTACTCGACGTCGGCGATAACAACGCCATCTATTGGGAGTGTCGCGGTAATCCAAACGGTAAGCCGGCGGTGTACATTCACGGCGGTCCCGGTTCCGGCTCCCATCCCGATGCCTACCGTCTAGATGCCGTGCCCGGTGTGCTGATTCATGGCCGTTACGATATCAGCACTCCGCTGGAAACAGCCTGGAAGCTGCACAGACGTTGGGGAGCCAGCGAGTTACGAATCATCGGTGGAGATGGCGGCGGCGAGCTGTCGCAAGCTGTTCCCGAGGCTCTCGACCAGTTCAGCACAGTATGTTGAAAAAGTACTCTCGAGTCGTCGTAGCGCTGCCAAGCGTCACGGGGCTTGAGACCGGATGCCCGCTGGAAGGGACTTACAGAATCAGACGAAGCGGAATGCTGCACGTACAAATGTATTTGATTTAGGCGGCCAAATTGCGCGAAACCGCGATCAGCATTTTCGTTCAATCCTCGCCATTCGTTACGCGCGAACACGAACGGCGAGGATTTGCAGCCGAACTAACCCGCGCTCGATGAAACGGCTACGGACACGTCATCGGCCGCGGGATACCTGTTGGCAGGCCACGGATTGGCGGCCGTCATGAAACCGTAGACCATGCACGGTTTGTCGGAACGGTTGCTCCAAGCGTGATTGACGCCACGAATGACGACCGTGTCACCAGATTTGAGCAGCGTTTCATCAGCGTCCGTTACGAGGTAGATCTCACCCGAGCCGATGACGAAACAATCGAGCGTGTCGGTGCGATGCATAGTGGGGCTCCGTTCCGAATCCTTCGCGGTCGGCGTGTATTTCTGATCGACTTCCTTGTTGAGCTGTGCGAAATCGTCGGCATGCTTCTTTTGGTCTTTCATGTCCGGGGGAATCTCGAGGGCTCGAAAGACTAGCCCGTTTCCCTCGGGTTCGCGCCGCTCTCCCAGGTCGAAAGCGCGATCGCCGTCTTTCGTGTTGTCCACGGGAAGCTCCGTCGTTGCCCACAGCGTCATACGCCAGAAGATTCCCTGCTCTTCTTGTATATTCGTGGAGTCGTGGTAAAGAACGGCGCTTTGCTTATTTGCATTCGGGCCGATCACGTAACGTTTAACATTTGGCATGTTTAATTCTTTCTGCAGTTTCAAGCTGCGGGAAACGCGCTTTGCGGCGCTGTTGGGCGGGTGAATTCTGAACCGGTGAGCGCACTGTCGAGCGCGTTGACGGTCTGCTCGCAGAACACCCGAAAACCGAGGGAATCCAGTCCTATGCAGAATACGGTTACGCCGTCCTGGAGTGCCTGACGGCAACTCTCGGCCGTCGCTGTAAGCACTGGTCCAGAAATAACGGCGACGCCGTGACGCTTCGCGGAGGCAAGAACCTTCTTATAGTCCTCATGCGTCTTCTGCCCTGAAAGCAATGCAGTGCCTTCGCCGGCCGAATACGCCGCGTCACCTTGGCCGAATACGACCATGTGCACATCCGGATGCGCGCAGATTTCATCGATGTTCGCGACCCCGTCCGAATTTTCGATCAAGGGTACAAGCGCAATTTCGCGGTTGTTCCAAGCCGTGAATTCGTTGAAGGTGCTAAACGAATACGCTGCGGCGCGAATCGCGGGGCAAATACCACGCGAACCCTTCGGTGGGAAAAACGCGGCGTCGGCCGCAGCGTTTACATCGTCGACCGAGTGAATTTCCGGTAAGAAGATACCTTCCGCACCGGCTTCGAGAGCTCGTCGGATATCAATTTCACCGCGCGGATCTGGGACTCGGACGTACGGTGCGAGACCGGCCAAACGCGACGTGCGGACGAGGTCTTCGATTGCGCGCGGATTATTGGCGCCGTGTTCGCAATCCAGCATGACGAAGTCGAATCCCGTCAAGCCGATGATTTCAATGAGCGCCGGATCACCGGTCATACACTGCATGCCAAGAGGAATCTGTTTGCGCTCGAGCATCCCGAGCACCTGATTTCGTTCTGAATACATTGATTTAGAAAACATTGATGATCTCCAATTAATTCGCGACTTGCAACGGCGCGCCGACGTCGGGCACCAGCCCGATCGCCTCAATTCCGGCTACGGCGCAACCCTCGTCGTTGTCAGGGCCATCGCCACTCGCGCCGACGGCGCCAATGACCTCGCCGGCAGCGGAGCGGATCAACACTCCACCGGGCACGGGCAACGTGCGTCCGCCAGATAGCGCCGCAAGCGCGTTATAAAACGTGGGTTGTTGTGCAGCACGTGCCGCGAGATTGCGCGTTCCAAATCCAAGGCCGAGTGCGCTCCATGCCTTACCTGCTGCGATCTGCGGACGCAGCAGCGATGAACCGTCCTCAACCTTGAGCGCGATGACACAGCCACGCGAGTCGAGTACGGCGACCGTCATTGGTGCTAATTTCTGTGAGCGCGCATATTGCAACGCGTTATCGAGGATACGAGAAGCATCTAAAAGCGTCATTTGAGTCTCTCCATTTGAGTTTCTCCCATTGTTAAGCAACAGTGAGTTGCTGTGGCGCATAATACATGCGCGAGAGAGTTCTCGTCTTTCAAATTTTTCTTCGAACTGCCGTTTATCGAACTTTGTTCAAGGTGCTCGGCGTTCGCGGCGCCAGGTGCGTGAAGCACGCGTACGGCGGCTGATTAGTCGTCTATTTGAGGCGCTGCGAGAACTCTGCATCGCCGTCACTGGCCTTCGGGTAGCCTATTCTGGGGTTGCAAAACCGCGTTCGCCTAGCTCGGGGCAGGCGTGAAAACCTGATAAAACAGCTTAGCGTTTAGCTTGAATGCCGCTCTTGCAACATCAAACTCTCACAACAGTTGCAACAAATCTGACTTGCACCTTTGGTCAATTGCGCCTTGCACCTTCGGACAATGGCAACCGGCTTCAGAACAGCGAGGATAACGAGACAAGACTTCAGACAAAAAAAAGGAGCGAAACACATGTCTGATCCTGTACTTGCGCTTCCGAGCGACGACATGACGCCGGACAAACCGGTTCCCCCGTTCCCTTGGGAGCCGTGCCCGTTCTTGCCTGAGAAGGTGCCGGTGCGCGTACCACCGCGCGCCCCGGCCCCGCTCAAGGCGAAACCCTGGCCGCCGAACCCGGAGCGCGCGAAACAGTAACGCGTTTACTCGCACGCGATCATCTCAAAAGACTCGACGAAATCGCTCGATACTTCAGGACCGTAAGGTAACATGGCAAAGATTCTTCGCGCAACATTGAGCGCATTGTGTATGCTCGCGAGCATCGTGACACCGAAAGTTTGCTTCGCACAAGAGGCGCAGGCCAGTTCATCGACGCCCACAGCGAGTCCAAGTGCGTCTCCTGATGCTAGAACAATCAGTATAAATAATACGACCCCGCAACAACAGGCAGCACTTAATGATGCCATCATCAAGGCTTCGGAAAACCCCGTTGGACCGATCGCCAACATCGTCTTCGAAGACAGTAACAACTACGGATACGGTCCCTACACGCGGTACCAGCATGTCCTGCAGATCAAACCCTTTTTCCCGATCGAGATCAACCCGAAGCTTACGCTGGTTTCTCGTACCGTGTTTCCTATCGTCGGTCAGCCGTCGAATGCCTCGCCGACAGTGTGTGCCTCGGCATCCGGTTGTGCTTCGACGTTTGGAATCAGCGATGTGCAAGAACAACTGTTCTTCGTTCCAAAGACAAAACGGAACGCAGTAGCGTGGGGACTGGGTCCGCTCTTTGCGTTTCCAACGGCATCACCGAGCTATTTGGGTACCGGCAAGTGGTCAGGCGGTGTGGACGCAGTTGCACTGATAATGCCGGGCCGATTTGTGATGGGAATCTTGGCAACGCAGCTGTGGTCGTTTGCGGGAAACGCGCATCGCTCGAATGTAAACTCCGGATTTTTTGAGCCTTTTATAAACTACAATTTGCCCGGCGGAAAGTTCGCGTTGGTCTCTTCACCCGAGATTTCCGTAAACTACAACGCGCCCGGCAATCAGAAGTGGACCGTTCCCGTGGGCGGGGGATTGACATACACATTGAAGATCGATGGCCAACTCATGCAGCTCACCACGCAATATTTCACCAACGTCGTACGGCCGCTATATGGCGCACAAACTGATCTTCAATTCACGTGGAAGCTCCTCTTCCCACTGAAACGTGGCTCTGATCGAGATGCCTTGGGCGGCAGTTAGTCGATTCAGCAATACCGCCATCGACGTACGCCGACGTTCGCGCGCGCTTGATCGCCGCGCGTCCGCAAGAGGGCCGCGCCGACGGTGAACGCGAGTACCTCGGCCAGTACAAGGGCCAAGAGATTTTGGTCCTGGGAACGATCGCGCTGATAGCTGACACGCGCCGTACACCGCGACATGTAACTCCACCCAGGTTGAGACGACTATGGAGTCCGCCGGCGAAGAGTGTCCTCCAGCGTCGTGGACCGTCACATTTTGGGAAGCGCTCGACTGCCGTTCTTTCAATTGCGGCTGTCGGCGCTATCTGCGGTGTTTTCGCCTCATCTCGAATGCTGGCGGCATCTTCGTATGTGACGGTCACGGCCATCTCTTCGGGTGCACATTGGATTCCGGCGGAAACAACGGCAGCGCGCTGCAGAACGATCTCCACCTCTTGCTCCTGTTCGCCAACCTTTCGATGACTTCGGCGATCGGCGCTAACGTTGCGGATACGAAGGAGAAGGCCACCCGTGGCGCACGCTGCAGAGCAAATCGCGAAGGCCGTGCACGCACGCATCGATCAGAGCCAAGGCTAAGGACGGGTTTTGCCGTCTACGGCATTCACCGTGACGGCACGGCGCTCGACCCGGATGAATTGCAAACGCTCGAGCATTTGTGCGAATCCGCAGCCCGAGCGCACACGTATATCGAAGTCAGCCGTTATCGCGCCGAACGCGCCGCCGCACTGTTCGGTACGAAGAGCTCCGAATATCCATCCGTCAAAGTTGGAAATTCCAAGTGTTGGCTTACGTTGCGACAGCCCTCGAAGCGCAGCGGCACGAACGACTACCGGTCAGAACGGGAAGCGAGTGCATGGCAAGCGTTATAGGCAGATCGATAAAAGACGCAAAAATGAAAGACACTAAGGCGATTATCGAGCAGGCATATTCCGCATTCAATAAGCGGGATATCGACGGTGCATTAGCACTGATGACGCAAGACGTGAGCTGGCCCAAGGCTTCGGAGGACGGCAAGGTTGTCGGAAAAGAAGAGATCCGCGCATTGGACTCGACAATGGCGTGAGTTCGATCCCCATGTTGAACCGCTTGCAATGGATGAGGAAGGCGGAGGCAAGATACGCGTCAGGGTGCACAACTCGTCAAGAGCCTTCAAGGGAATATTCTTTCGGACAGCGAGGTTCTTCACGTATTCACTATGAACGGCGGTCTTATTTCGGCGATGAACCTAGGGGATGAGGCGGATCCAACCGCTGGTCCGTCTGCCGCATTCATACATCCGCAAAACGAATGAGCGCGACGATTTTCCGGGAATCCAACGCGGCAGAAATCGTCTCAAACCTGTCATTACGCCAAACGCTATTTTGCGTACATTTTCCTTATGCAATCAGTGACGTTTACCAAAACCACGCCTCCGCAGTGGCTGCTCGCTATGTGGAAAGAGATCGACGACAAAACCTGGGGTAAAGGCTTCGACTGCTTTGCCGAAGACGCGATATCCAACCTTGGTATCGCGGACTGGCACGGACGCGAAGCGATCCGCGAGAACCTCAAAGCATTCGTTGACAAGGGATTTACAGCGTACCATGAAGTCCTCGAATATTGGGACGGCGGATTTCTCAAGGTCTTTCGCGGCACAGTGAAGATGGTGCCGGGAGACTCTCTCAAGCCGACCGTCATGCCAACGATGACCCACTTCTTCTACATGAACGATGCCGGCAAAGTTCAGCGCTGGTACGGAGCTGTTGGGCCGGTCGAATTTTAAACGGTTTGAAAACGTTTGCGGTATTCGGCTGGTGTCGTTCCGACGATTCTGACGAACGCACGGCGGAAGACCTCTCGGCTACCGAAACCGCTTCTGTCAGCGACCTCGTCGATCGTCTCGTCGGTCGTTTCGAGTCTCCGACGTGCGGTTTCGGCGCGCATCACGTCGACGTACCGTCCAGGCCCCATGCCGACTTCCTTGTTAAACACGCGAACGAAGTTACGTTCGCTCATGCCTGCGCGCTCTGCGAGCGAGGGAATGCACAAATCCTCGCGCAGATTTTGACCGATCCAATAGACGATGTCGCGGAGAACGCGACGTTCCGACTTCTGTGCAGCGAGTGCTGCGCTAAACTGCGACTGACCTCCGGGGCGGCGCAGGTAGACGACGAGTTCCCGCGCAGCGGCGAGCGCGATCTCCGCTCCGTAATCTTCTTCGACAAGCGCCAAGCAGAGATCGATGCCCGCACAGATACCTGCCGATGTAACGACGTTCCGATCGCGCAGCCAAATCGAGTCTGCATCAACCGTGACGTCAGAGTATCGCCGGCGCAACTCGTTCGCGTGAGCCCAGTGTGTTGCGGCAGTACGGCCGGAAAGCAAACCGGCTTGTGCAAGCACGAATGCACCTGTGCACACAGAACCAACTCGGCGAGTACGCGGTGCCATTCGTTTGAGCCATGCGATGAGGTCGCTCGAAGCACCATCGCGTGCGCCCGGTCCGCCCGCGACGAGCAGCGTATCGACGGATCCTCTCACGTCCTTGTGACGGTTCGCGGCAACGAGTCCGACGCCGGACGCTCCCGCCACCGTAAGCGATCTGCCTCCCGAGACAACCTCCACCCGGTATGCCGGGTCGCCGCCGGAGCTGCGAATAAACGCGTCCGCCTTTGAAAACACGCTGACCGGTCCGATGACGTCAAGTTCGTTGGCTGGAGGAATTGCGACGACAAGCACGCGCTTCATGCGGCCCATTATACCAGGCTGGTCTTGGCGTGAAACGTCTCAACACGAGCATTTACGCCACACGACGCGATGCGCTACGCTTTCACTATGAACCAGCCGCTGCACATCGGATCGCTCATCTTTCCGGGTGTCGACCAGATCGACGTGACGGGTCCCTTCGAAGTTCTCTCACGCATTCCGAACGCGTCGCATCGTTTCTACGCGAAGACGCGGGAGATCGTGAGCGATGCGCATGGTTTGCGGCTTGTGCCTGACGCCGTGCTCACAGATGCGCCACGGCTCGACGTCCTCCAAATTCCAGGGGGCTTCGGTCAGGAAGAGCTTATGGACGACGTCGAGGTGCTGCAGTGGATTCGTACGCAAGTGGAAGGAGCGCGAATCGTCTTCTCCGTGTGCACCGGCGCATTGATTCTCGGCGCAGCCAGACTGCTCGTGAATCGCAGGGCTACGACGCATTGGGCAGCACATCATCTTCTCGACCGCTTTGGAGCGGTTCCGGTCGACGAGCGCGTAGTCATCGACGGTAAGTTCGTGTTTGCTGCCGGGGTCACGGCTGGAATCGATGGTGCGCTCACGACTGTAGCAATGCTCGCCGGTGCCAAGATCGCGCAACAGATTCAGCTTGCCATAGCGTACGCTCCGGAGCCGCCCTTCAACAGCGGAACGCCCGCGACCGCACCTCGGCGAGTATTCGAAACAGCAAAACGGGACTTCGAGGCAATCACGCGCAGGCGTGAAGCTACGGCTTCACGCCTGACTGCGGACTGACACATGAATACAGCCGCGTACATCGTGTCGCCTTTCTTTTTTTCTTTGAAGTTTATCCGCCCGTTTATCTATGTGGCGGCCTGAGACTCCAGCGCGAGCGCTTCGGCTTGCTCCGCCGTCGCGGGTGCCTCTTGTTCGTCACCTTGCGTGCGAACCCAAGCCATCATAACGCCCACGAGAGTGAACATGAGGAGAAATTCACACCAAAAAAATGCGAAATAGTCCGAGAGCACGCCGACCGGAGGGACCCGCGGCTGCGCGGAGCGGATCGCCGGGTACGCGAAAAGCAAACCACCAATGAAAGCCATCGTCGCGACTTCCGGCGGCTCTTTCTTCGCCTTGCGGATGACGCGAATCGCCAAGAGGACGACCATCACCGTCATGGCCCACATCGCAATGCCCAAGAACACCGAAAACACGATGATTGGCGTCGAGCGGACAATCGTTACTTTAAGCCGCACATCAGCCGGAGTCGTCCCTGCGTCGCTGACCTCAACGTGAAATCCGTCGATGTTGCAATCGGAGCAATCGTACGCGATGGGAACGCGAACGAGTTGTCCGCCGTCGTCCTCGGCGAGGAATGCGTGCAAGTACGCTATGTGCTTGTCGAACGGATACATGAGTTGCGAGCCGGGATCACTGACTTGGTATCGCGCATTGATGAATCCGTCGTAATACGAAAACGGCTCCTTCGACGATAGCTTGAGGATCGACTCGTCGACGGTCGTCGCGTCCACAAGCACCAGACTGTGCGTCGGAGCACCCTGCTTTGAAATCATCGAAGGCGGAAGCCGTAGATGGAGGCGCGCGTTCACGTCTCCTGTGGCGGGATCGAAATTGGTCACGTTGATCTCAACGACCGGCTTGTCGCCCGCAGCCGCGGCATCGACGGGTAAGGGGGAGCCTAGAACGTACGAGGTTCCCAAGGCCACCATTGCCGCTAGCGCCCATCCCGATATGGCGAAGAATCGAGCTCTCATGTTTCGGTTTTCGGCAAGAAGCCGGTCGTTCGCCAAGACAAGCCATTAGCGCCCCGCGCTTTACAGTGATCGCTGCCCCGCGCTCTATTAAACGGGTGACGCGCCGTCGCGTTGAGGCGCACCCTCGGCGACGCAATATAAATTGCGTGGCCATTTCTTTTTGACAGCCGAACGTTGCCGATCGGTTCAATCGATTCGGTTCGTCGATGGCATTTGGCCATGAGAATTATACCAAGGTCGCTAAGGTTAGTCGTATGGATGCGAGCTGGGTCGCCGCGATTGCCTCAGTTGTCACAGCGTTCATCGTGGGCGTTGCCGCGATCGCCGCCGTACTGCAGATTCGACACATTCGCAATGCAAATGAAATAGCAATTTATCTGCACTTGATCGATCGCCTCGACTCAGCGCAGGCACGCCTTGCGTTTGAGGTCATCGAGGCCTTTACGGCGCAGCTAAATACCGACGCTACGCTTCGCTATCGCCTCGCGCAACCGTCCCACGTGCCGGAATTCGCCGAAATTGAAAGTCTACTTCGTTTCCTTGATAATCTGACAATGCTTGTAATCGCGGGCAGCATCACAGAGCGACTCATTCTTGCGAAGTATGCAGATGAGATCGTACGGATGTGGGATTCTCTCGCCGAAGCTGTCTACTTGCGCCGTTACGGCGCAGGTCCGCATTTCATTTCCGCGTACGAGCACCTTGCAATGCGTGCGAGAGCGTATCTTCGAGGCGGCGACATAGATAGATTCTACGGACGCCTGCAGCGGGATCCTCGCATGGCACACGTGGCCGCACCGCCGTCGCCCACACGTGACGCGGAATAATGTGCTGCCCTATATATGCTGGGCGAAGAACTGAAGTCTAGCGCTGCCCAATCAAGATGATCCATTTGATGATCAGATCGTGTTAGACCAGCTCAAGAAACGTGGCTCCGATCTGTCCATGGAACCGCATCCAAGTGCGAAACGACGGACCAACGATTTTCTGTTGTGCCGTTGCTGAGGCGCCCAAGCGGTGCATGAACTTCACTTTGAAAGCCTTGTTCGCGCAACTGAGCAGCGCAGATAGGAACTCCGATGTGCGGCGGGATGTAGTCGTAAAATATGATATCGGTCTGCTTATGGAGCGATCGTACGCCCGACGCGCGCAGGGACTTTATTAGTTGGATAGACGGAGCCCAACAACCGGAGACACGTGAGCGCCGCATCGAGAGCGCCTTCGTAAAACTTTCGGCCGGAAAGCGACGCCCCTGATGTCTCACCCCCGCGCATCACCGCGTCTAGGGCGAACTTACCTTGAAAGTGGGCTTAAAACGTCGCGCGGTTCACCGTCACGCGCTCGGCGATGTCTTGCACGCTGGTCGGACTCGAAGCTCTTCTTCCATAATAGCGACTTCAATACGTCGCGAATCAGATTTTGCGTGCGAGTAACTCGCGGATCGACGCGGGGCCCGTCTACCGTCTTGGTTGTCATCAGTTTTCCGTCCATGTCGGCTAAGCGACAGGTTCGCCGATTTGTCGATTGACCTGGCCGACCAACATCAGTACGATACACGACGTCAGACGTTTAGGAAACATTTGTCGCCTAACCCCTATGACTTGGAAGGCCCTCATGAACGCCCACTCATCCCCCGCGCCGCCGCCAGCGGCAGCAACGCGACCGTGATCCCGACGACGGGCGAAATCGTCGACCGTAAAGCAGCCCGGGAACTCGACGAGAACGCTCTACGAACCATTTTTCTCGAGGCACGAACGGCAAACAGCTTCCTGGATTACCCGGTACATCCGGCGCAGCTCGCGCGCGCGGTGGAACTTGCCCTCCTTGGGCCAACCAGCGCTAACGCGCTTCCGTTGCGTCTGGTGTTCGTGACGTCCGCGGCGGCGAAAGAAATGCTGCGCCCGGCACTTTTCGCAGGCAATCTCGAGAAGACCATGGCAGCGCCCGTCACGGCGATCGTCGCGACCGACTTGAAATTTTACGAGCAATTTCCGAGGACGTTTCCGGATCGCGCCGAGATCCTCAAAGGGACGGTGGCGGCGATGGAGCCCGCGGCGCAAAGGGAAGCCGCATGGGACAACGCGGTCTTGCAAATGGCGTACTTTATCGTCGCGCTTCGTTCGCTGGGTCTCGACACCGGGCCGATGGCCGGCTTCAACCGGAACGTCGTCAATGAAGCGTTCTTCCCCGACGGTAATTGGGCGTCCCAATATTTGATCAACATCGGCTACGGCGATGACAGTAAGCTCTTCCCGCGCCTGCCGCGCTTCAACGCCGACGAGATCGCACGGTTTGCCTAGGTCGAATGCCCGGCAGACACGGTACAGAAACAAAACAAGATATTGAGGAGATCCGCGAGTAACTGCGATGCTTGACTTCCGCATCTCTGCGGAATTCGGCAGACTCCAATAGGGAGCCGTAACCAGTAAAATACCTGATGGATGCAATAGAATAAGCGCGTTACATACGCGCTTATTCTGCATTGCCCGCCCGTGCGCCGGGACTGCCTACCCTTGTCCGAGAAAAACATGAGGTGAGACGAGCCGGGCTAAACATCGTCCTGACTGTCGTATGTTGTGCTGCAATAGCGATAACGTGCTGCTCCGCACTTGCGGATGACGCTGACTGGCAGCCGCAAGACTTTTCAACGTCGAGCATGGCTCTGAACTCGATTATTTCGGCGATGCACCTGGCCACGGCGGAATGGACCGACCAACGTGTCAAGCATTACCGCATTTCTGCTGGCGATTCCACAGCTGACGCGACCGCATACCGTCGCAATCTCGATTATCGCGTCGACGTAATGTTAGAAGGCTACCAATACACGTTCGGGCGGAACAATGGAGCGCGATGGCGGCGTACACCGGCCGGCGTTGTTCGGATTATTCGCAGCGACGTGCAAGGCGATGCGTTGGACCGTTGGCCATCTGCTGTCTTCGGATTTTCGACCACATCCTTGTCAATTGGAAATATTGGTTTTAAAGGAACGGTCGCGGCGTACGTTGCGTCGCCTCTGCCAACAGACCTCGACATACCACTCGACGGGGTCGTGCGGACGAATGTGCTCGGCCTCTTTGATTGGTGGTTCGACTATGACCGCAACCGCCTATGGTTCAAGTATCGAGGCTAAACCATGTGACACGGGACGCGACTGGAAAACCGGTGTTCCCCACGTGGGCCGCTTGAAGATCCAGTAAACGCTTCCGAATCTCGGACTTGCGGATACATTAGACTTTATGTGGTTGTCACGGAAGCAGGCGTAGGCACCTGCTGCTCAACCTGGTCTCGTAGGACGTCTTCTAATTGGGTAACGAGCGGTAATGACGGTGTTGTTCGTTCATGGCGGTGGAGACGATGCGTACAGCTTCGACTTCGAAATCGTAAGGAGACTGCGCGAGGCCCTCGGGACGAAGCTC
>CAZJLJ010000033.1:0-27212 GCA_964546935.1 uncultured bacterium
AACAGCCTGCGACGACGCCAAAAGAGTAAGCAGTTACTGGAGCCTTGAAAAAAATAGTCCATTCCTTATTTGCTACGACGCGGCGTGCCGTAAATAGCATCGAAAGCATAGTTGAAACAGTCGTTTCAATTTGCTAGACTCAGCCCATGACCCGTACCGCTGATGCGCAGCGGCGGGCCGAACTCCTCGATGCAATCGTGGAGTACGTGTTTGCCAATGGGCTTTCCGACTTGTCGTTGAGGCCACTCGCATCGGCAGTCGGTAGTAGTCCACGCGTCTTGCTTTATTACTTCGAATCGAAAGAAGCGCTGATCGAAGCGATTCTCGCTGGGGTTCGTGCGCGCCAGTTTGCGGGCTTCGCACAATTACGCGAGCAAAATTACGAAACGCCGATGGAGGCTTGCCGTGCAGTATGGCAAATCATCCGCGACCCCAAGCACGAGCCGCTCTTCCGCCTCTTTTTCGAAATATTCGGTATGGCGCTTCAAGATCGCAAACGCTTCGCGCGTTTCCTTCGCGGCGCCGTTGGAGATTGGCTCGATTTTTTGGCGCAGCCGTATCTCGCAATGAACGTCACACGCGAAGATGCTTACACGTATGCAACGTTGCTGCTCGCGGGGTTCCGAGGGTTTGTCATGGATCTGTGCGCTACGCGAGATGTGGAACGGATCGATCGCGCGGTAGAAATTTGGATACGTTCGAACGACTTGTGGTTTTCGAAGGAGCTTCCTGATGCTAAGTAAGCGGAACGCAGCGATGAGTTTCATCTTTATCACCGTGCTCCTTGATATGCTTGCACTCGGGATCATCATTCCCGTATTCCAGCCGCTGATACTCAGCTTCGCTCACGGGAACTATGCCGATGCATCGATTCTTAGCGGCGTTTTCGCAACGATCTTTGCAATCGTTCAATTCTTCGCTTCGCCGGTGCTGGGCACGTGGTCGGATAAAGTCGGACGGCGGCCCGTCGTGTTGCTGTCGAACATCGGTACCAGTATCGATTACGTGATCCTCGCGCTTGCGCCAAATGTTTGGTGGCTCTTCGTCGGACGGGTGCTTTCCGGGGCGACCACCGCAAGCATTATCGTTGCGAGCGCTTATGTGGCCGACGTTACGCCGGCAAATAAACGCGCAGGCGCTATCGGCATGATCAGTGCGGCATTTGGAATCGGCTTTGTGTTGGGTCCGGCCGTCGGTGGTTTGTTGGGTGCACACGACCCGCGTCTGCCGTTTTGGGTCGCAGGTGGATTGAGCCTCGCTAATTTTCTCTACGGCCTGCTGATTCTACCGGAATCGCTGAAGCACGAACATCGCAATGAGTTTTCTTGGAAGCGGGCCAATCCGCTGGGTTCGGTCAAGCTGCTGCGTCGTCATCCCGAACTCTCCGGCCTCGCAACCGTCAACGCTTTAGGCTACATCGCTCACGAGGCGCTTCCGCAACTCTTCGTCCTGTACACGATGTATGCATATGCATGGACCACGCGAACCATCGGCATATCGCTCGCCGTCGTGGGGATCGCGACTATCGCTATTTCCGCAACACTGATACAACCCGTCGTCGACCGTTTCGGGGAACGGCGAGCGCTCATGATCGGTTTGAGCTTTGGCGTCCTTGGGTTCATCCTTTATGGTGGAAATCAATTGCTATTTTGGATCGCGATTCCGATCAGTATGTTATGGATGATTGCATCGTCGGCATCGCAGGCTTTAATGACGCGTCGAGTGGGGAAGAACGAGCAGGGAGAGCTGCAAGGCGCCATTCAGATGCTGCGCAGCATCGGCATGATGATCGGCCCCGCAATCTTCTCCGGTGCGTTTGCATACTCAATCAGTAACGCGCACGCATGGAAGTTACCGAGTCTGGCGTGGCTCTTAGGCGGCGTGCTGTTGCTCGCGTCGATGTTCGTGGCGTGGCGCGTGACGACGGCTTCGGATGACGTACGCGACCGCATTGACGTAGTCGAAGCGTTGGAAGCCGGTCTGCCGGCAGAAGTCCCTGTCGCGGAATAGTTGGTGTCATAGTGAGCTTGTCGAACCACGGGCGCATATCAGCATTGTTGGTATGCACCTGTCCTTCAACAAGCTCAGAATGACAATGGTGCTACCGTTGGATAAAAAGAGGCTCCGCAGTTAAGCGGAGCCTCTTTTCGTTCATGCTTTTGGGACGAAGCTACCAGATTTGACAGCGGTCCTTAGCGGGACGAACCATTGGTTGCGGAAGTTTGCATCCCCATGCCTTCGCGAATTCAGGCATGTTCGATAGCGTCGCGTTCACGCGGAACTTGTCGTACGGATGCGGGTCGACGGTCGCGAGCATCGATGCATACGCGTCGCGTTGATTGCTTGCCCAAACGTGCGCGAAGCCAAGGAAGAAACGCTGCTCGGGCGTGAAGCCGTCCAGCGTTTGGCGCGGGTGCGTTGCTTGCCACCGTTCGAAGGCCTTGTATGCAATCGTCAAACCACCAAGGTCTGCAATCGCTTCGCCCTCGACGAGCTTGCCGTTCTCGTGTACGCCCTTCACCGGCGACAGCGCATCGAACTGATTCACGATGCAGTTAGAACGTTTGTCGAAGTTCGCGGCATCGCCGGCAGTCCACCAGTTTTGGAGATTGCCGACCTTGTCGAACTGATGCCCTTCGTCGTCGAAACCGTGCGTAGATTCGTGACCGATGACCGCACCGATTGCGCCGAAATTCGCCGCCATATCGGCATTCGCATCGAAGAACGGCGGCTGCAGAATACCTGCCGGGAAGTTGATGTCGTTATGCGTCGGACTGTAGTAGGCGTTTACTGTCGGCGGCGTCATGCCCCATTCGGCACGGTCGACGGCCTTGCCGATCTTGTTGTAGTCGTACTTGTTCGCGAAGATGTTCGCGGCAATCGCGTTTTCAACGTACGGCCCTTGCGTGACGGTGAGCCCGCTGTAATCGCGCCACTTATCCGGATAGCCGATCTTAACGCCGAACGCGTCGAGCTTCTCGACCGCTTTCGCCTTCGTTGCCGGCGACATCCATGCGAGCGTCGCAATGTCGCTGCGCAGCGTCGACTTCACGTACTGCACAAGCTCTAGCGCGCGCTGTTTTGCGGCGGGCGGGAATTCTTTTTGAACGTAAAACTGTCCGAGCGCTTCGCCTAAGGCGTTGTCTGTTGCACGAACGCAACGCTTCCAACGATCGAGCTGCTTCGTTGTGCCGGAGAGCGTCTTTGAATAAAAATCGAAGTTCGCGTCGACATACGCCTGCGGAAGCGTCGCCGCATACGCATGGACGGTTTGCCAGCGCAAATAGGTTTTAATTTGCGCCGGTGTCCAGGTTGCAAGCTGCGTCGAGAGCGCCGTGAAGTACGTGGGCTCAGCAACGTTGATCGCCGTGGGCTGCACGCCGGCCGCCGTGAAGTACGCGGCCCAATCTACGTTGGGGGCCAGTTTCTGAACCCCCGCGATATCCATCTTGTGGTAGATCGCTTGCGGATCGCGCTCTTGGACGCGCGTGAACTGATTCTTGGCCATCGAAGTTTCCATGTCCATGACGGTCTGCGCGTCGGCGGCGGCTTGCGTCGCTGATTCGCCCAGTAGCGTGAACATGGTCGTGACGTGCTGCACGTAGGCTTTTTGGATCGCTATGCTCTTGTCGTCGGTCTTCAAATAGTAGTCGCGATCCGGCATGCCGAGGCCCGATTGACCGAGCTGCCCGATGTTCATGGTGCTGTCTTTGAAATCGGAACCCGAGCCGAATCCGAAGAACGCGTCCACCCCTTGGAGCTGCAGCGAAGCAACGACCGGTGCGGCGCTCTTCGCATCGCTAATGCTGTCGATCGATTTGAGCATTGCATCGAGTGGCTTCGTGCCGGCTTGATCGATGGCGGCCGTATTCATGCAGCTCGCGTAATAATCGCCGATCTTCTGCTCGTTGCTTCCCGGAGCTGCCTTCGCTTCGGAGGCTTGGTTCAACAGCTCGTGCAGAACGTCGCGGTTGTGCTCGGCAAGGATGTTGAACGATCCCCACGTTGGATACGCTGCGGGGATCGGGTTCTTTTTCAGCCAGCCGCCGTTTGCGAACTGGTAGAAGTCGGTGCACGGTTTACACGTGCGATCCAATGAACTGAGGTCGATGCCGCTGGCCGCTTTACTGACTTCGGCACGTACCGTGCCGTCAGTAAAAAGAAACGCAACGGCAGCGACCACGGCTGCAAAGCGCAGCGCGGTCGATTTCGTAAAGTGCATGGAAGGTAGTACGCGGACTCCCCCTACGCTCTCCCGCTATAGTCGACGCGCGGTCTTCGAATTCGGGTTGAAGCGACCGAACGTCGCGGGATCGTTGTGGAATTCATTGATCAAGTCCGCGACGCGATGATCGTCGCGCGGGTGATCGGAAAGCATTTCCAGCGGTACGCCGCTCGGCTTTGCTTCGAAGCGCCGGAAGAGCCAAACCATGCCCCACGGATTGTAGCCGGCTTGCGCGCACGTGTACGCACCCAGATGATCTGCGTTACTTTCCACGGAACGTGAGAACGTCATCGCCTGCGCATTTGCGAGGAAGTTCACCGCGAAGTTGCCGATTTGGCTCCGGCCGACGAGCAAACCGATCAGGGTTGCACCGATCTGAAGATTCTGATCTTTTTGCGCCAGGTTGTAGACGTCGTGATGGATGTCGTGCGACGTCTCATGGCACAGCACGCCTGCAAGCTCTTCCTGGCTCTTCGCAAACGTCATCATCGCGGTCGTCACGTAAACGTTTCCGCCGGGAACCGCGAACGCGTTGGGCTGATTGTTGTTGACGAGAATGAAGTGAAACGGTGTGAAGTACTTTCTGTCCGCGACTGAGGCGATGCGCGTTGCGATCGGATTTAGCGTTTTGTAGTACGGTGAAGAGCGAACGATAACGCCCTGCTGTTGCAGCTGCTGGTACTCTTGCTGCCCGACCTGCATCTCCCATTGCTGCTGATCATCTAGCGCGAAGGCTGGGGCGGCAGTACTGAAGAGAAGGGCTAGAGAGACGGCGCCGTTCAGGGCCAGTCGCGCGATTTTAGACATTACCGAAGTTTTTTCCACAATATGGAAACGCGAAAAAGCCCTACTGTTGTTCCGAAAAGAAAGCGAGCACCCTGGCGGGTGCTCGCTTTTCTTGTCCTTTGACCAGGGATATCAGTGAACTAAGAAACCGACGAGCAGCAGTGCGACAATGTTGAGCACCTTGATCATCGGATTGATGGCGGGACCGGCTGTGTCCTTATACGGGTCGCCGACCGTGTCGCCGGTGACCGCGGCTTGGTGAGCAGTGGAACCTTTGCCGCCGTAGTGTCCGTCCTCGATGTACTTCTTGGCGTTGTCCCATGCGCCGCCGCCCGTCGTCATCGAAATTGCGACGAACAATCCGGTGACGATCGAACCGACGAGAATGCCGCCCATCATCTGCGCGGCCGTGTCGCCTTTGAGGATGTTGAAGACGCTCAACAACACGATCACGACCGGAACGCCGACCGGAATGAGCGCCGGGACGATCATCTCTTTGAGCGCCGCAGCGGTAACAATGCTCACGGTCGTGCCATAGTTCGGCTTTGTAGTACCTTCCATAATTCCGGGAATCTCGCGGAATTGACGGCGCACTTCCTCGACGACCGATCCGGCTGCACGCCCGACCGCTTCCATTGAAAGTGAAGCGAACAGATACGGCAGCAACCCGCCGATGAAGAGTCCGGCGAGCACGTAGGGATTACCGACGAAGAAGAGGTTCGTAACCGCGGATCCGCACGACGGACCGCTTCCCGCACCTCCGCATTTCGCTTTGATGAGCTCTTGCAGAAACGACGCGAAGAGGACGAGCGCCGCAAGTGCCGCCGAACCGATTGCATAGCCTTTGGTGACTGCTTTCGTCGTGTTACCAACGGCGTCGAGCGGATCAGTGACGTTGCGCACGTCTTGGGGCATCTCGGCCATTTCTGCGATACCGCCGGCGTTGTCGGTAATCGGTCCGAACGAATCGATTGCAACAACGATACCCGCGAGTGAGAGCATCGACATAACCGCGATACCGACGCCGTACGTTCCGGCAAGCGCGAAGCTTACGAGGATGCCGATAACGATGACAAGCGCCGGCAACGCCGTGCCTTGCATCGACACAGCGAGACCTGCAATCATGTTCGTCGCGTGGCCGGTGACCGAAGCTTTTGCAATGCGTTGAACGGGCGAGAATTGCGTTCCGGTATAGAACTCGGTGATGAACGTAATCAAGCCCGTGATCAACACGCCGACCACGGCGCAAAGGAAGATCGTTATCGCGTTGATGTGTGCGCCGCTCGGCAGCACCGTGTCGCCCGGGAAGTCGTCCCTCGTGATGAAGTAGAACGCGATCAGCGCGAGCACACCGGCGGCGACCATCCCCGTATAGAGCGAAGCCATGATGCGACTGCGGTCGACACGGCCCCGGCCGACAAGCAGGGATCCGATAATCGATGCGATGATCGACACGGAGGCCAACCACAACGGAAACGTTGTTGCAGCTGCAGCGAGCGGCGTCCCGGCAAAGGTCAAATTGCCAAGCAGCATTGCCGCTACCGTCGTAACGCAGTACGTTTCAAAAAGGTCGGCTGCCATGCCGGCGCAGTCACCGACGTTGTCACCCACGTTATCCGCAATGACCGCGGGATTGCGCGGGTCGTCTTCCGGAATGCCGGCCTCCACTTTACCGACAAGGTCCGCTCCGACGTCCGCGGCCTTCGTATAAATGCCGCCGCCGAGGCGTGCAAAGACCGAGATCAGCGAACAGCCGAACGCCAGCCCGACCATCGCCGCCAGGGAACGCGTTTCGTCGCCGTGGTTGACGTTCAGCAAGAACGCGTAGTAGCCGGAGACTGCGAGGAGGCCAAGCCCCACGACGAGCATGCCCGTGACCGTGCCGCCGCGGAACGCGACGTTGAGCGCTGGAGCTAGTCCGCCCCGCGCCGCTTCGGCCGTGCGCACATTTGCCCGTACGGAGACAAGCATGCCGATGAAGCCGGCGGCGCCTGAAAGCACCGCGCCGATGAGGAAGCCGAGAGCCGCCTGCCATCCAAGGCCGGGGGCAATAAGAATCAGGATCGCAAGCACAATGGCAACGATCCCGATGGTCGTGTATTGACGTTGGAGGAAGGCCATTGCGCCTTCTTGGATAGCCGCGGCGATCTGTTTCATGCGGGCGTTGCCGTCCGGCTGTCTCAAGACCCAAAAGGTCAAGACGATTCCGTAGATAACGGCGAGCGCGCCACCGACCAACCCGGCCCAAATTGCGGATTGTGACGTCACTTAGTTTCCTTACCGTAGTAGCAGCAGTGCGGCGCCCTTAGGGCGCCACTTCAGGCGGTGCGTACTGCGATAAGAGTAGTGAGTCCTTTGTCGCTAGTGCGACAATACTCGCGAGTGTTCCATGAAACGCTGGTACGACTCGGAGATAACGCGGCGCGCATGAGCGGCGTCTCGCCACTCGCC
This sequence comes from uncultured bacterium, assembly GCA_964546935.1. Taxonomy (GTDB): domain Bacteria; phylum Vulcanimicrobiota; class Vulcanimicrobiia; order Vulcanimicrobiales; family Vulcanimicrobiaceae; genus JALYTY01. Next base: position 7,463 of record CAZJLJ010000033.1, read on the forward strand.
GACCTGCGTATGTTTGCCCTCTAGCTGCTTGTAAGTTTCGAAGAAATGCGACACTTTCCGCAGCAGATGCGGGAAGATTTGCGTGTAGTTGAAGATCTCTTCGAACGACGGTTCACCAACGGGGACCGCGAGAATTTTGTCGTCTTCCTTGCCGCCGTCGACCATTTCAAGCAGCCCGATCGGACGCGCATTGACGAGGCAGCCTGGGAACGTTGGTTCGATGACCAAGACCAGAACGTCTAAGGGATCGTCGTCCAAAGCGAGCGTCTGCGGCGCGAAACCGTAGTCTCCCGGGTAGTGGATCGCAGAATGCAGCGCGCGATCGAGCCGGAAGATATCAAGCGACTTGTCGTATTCGTACTTGTTGCGTGACTTCTCCGGGATCTCGACGATAACGTTGATTTCGTCCGGCGCATTTTCGCCGAGCGGCAGATGAAGATAATTACGGGGGCCTAGATCGTTCATGTCGGATACGCGCTTTTCGCGCCCGCTGCAAACGGGACCTCGACGCTTTAAGTCGCATTCTTGAAGTAGCTATGGAAGAGGTCGAGTTTCTCGTCGTAGGTTGCGGGCCGGCCGGAGCGCAGGCCGCTCGCGAAGCCGCAGCGCGCGCAATCCATACCGTCGTTTTAGAGAAAGATGCAGTCGTCGGCGCAAAGCGCGTTTGCGCAGCGGGTCTGCGACCCGGCTTTTGCGACACGTTCGATTTGCCGCGCACCATCGTTCATTTCGACACGCCGCGTTTCGGTTTATTCGATGCGACCGGGTGCGAATACGAGCTGTTTTTCGGGCCGGGACACACCTCGACACGCGAAGAGTTGGACGGAACGATGGCAATGCTCGCGAGCAAAGCCGGCGCGGAAATTCGAACGCAATCGCTGCTTCGGTCGTTCGAACGAGACGGCGACTCAACGATCGTCGAATATGCCGATTTGCAAGCTGGTATTCGCAAACGCGTGCGTGCAAAACATCTCTTCCTCGCGCAGGGCGCAACCGCACGTCTGGACGGTGCGGCATTTGCCGACGACAATTGGCAAAGCGGTTTGATGACGACGTTGCAATACCGCGTCTATCTCGATCGTCCCGCGGCAGCTATCGCGTATCAAACACTAGAGATGCATTACTATCCGGCGCGCGACGGCCGGCAAATCGTCGCTTGGATGTTTCCCAAACGCGATCACCTTGCAATCGGCCTCGGATTGTTGGGCAAACTCGAAGGTGCGAGTTTGCGTGAAGAGTTGGATGCGTTCACCACGCGCGTGCGCGAACGGCTCTACCCAGATGCGAATGTCGTCAAGGTGAAGCAGGAAGGTCATTTACTTTATGGCGGATGGCCGCGCGCACGCGTTGCAGCGGACGGTGTAATGTTGGGCGGCACCGCTGCGGGATTGGTTGACGCGACGACGGGCGAGGGCATTTTCGAAGCGGCGATGAGCGGGCGGTTTGCCGCCGAATCCGTAGCGTCGTCCAGAAACGATCCTTCCTCGGCGGCCGGTTCGTATTCGAATCGCCTTAAAAATCGCTTCGCCCGCCGCTTAGTCCATCGGGTGAAACTGATGCGTTTCTTGGAACGCCGGCCGTCGCGCTATGGCGCGCTCTTCGATGAGCTTACGGCCTTTCCGCGTTTCGCGGATCTCTTGCAGCGAGAGGACCACGAAAGAAGTTCCTGGGAGCGCGCCTACCTCTACATGCATGTATTGCGTTTTGGGCTTCGTGCCGCTTTTGCATAGGCCAGAACGACTATAGTCGCGAACGCCCGCTGCGGAACATAGCAGCCCGTGTCGACTATTGCTATTTCGGAAATGGAGTTCCAGACGCTGCGCGATCTTATTCGCGAGCGTTTTGGCATTTACTACGACGACACGAAGCTGTTCTTGTTGCAGAGCCGTTTGCAAACCCGTCTTCTGAAATGCCGGCTCAACGATTTCGACGCTTACGCGCGCTTCCTAACGTCTTCACCCGATCGGGAAGTGGAGTGGGGAGAACTTGCATCGGTTCTGTGCAACAACGAAACGTATTTTTTCCGCGAACGCGCTCAATTGGAAGTGCTGGCCACCGACGTCTTAGACGAAGCGCTAAAGAACGGAGGCAGGTTGCGCGTATGGTCTTCGGCGTGCTCCACCGGCGAAGAACCATTTACCATAGCAATGATGTTGAGCGAAACTCGACGTCTTTCAGCGAGCGCGCTGACGCTGCACGCAACGGATCTCTCGCCGAAAGCCCTGGAAAAAGCGACCACCGCATTTTACCGGGAGTTATCATTTCGCGCGACGCCGCCCGAAATGGTCCAGAAGTACTTCCGCCCTTTTGAAGGCGGTTTCTTCATCAATGACGAGATCAAGCGCATGGTGGAGTTCAACCGGCTCAATCTGCTCGACGACCGCGCCATCGTTTCGATGGGCGTGCAAGATGCGATTTTTTGCCGGAACGTCCTTATTTATTTCGATAAGCCGACGCAAAAGCGAGTCGTCGAGGCGTTTGCGAAAGCGCTGCGACCGGGCGGATACCTCTTTTTGGGGCATGCCGAATCGATCATGCGGCTGACGGATTTGTACGAGCCGGTCATTTCACCCAGAGCGATCTATTACCGCCGGAAATAGCGCATGGATCTGATCAACGTACTGGTAACGGACGACTCGGCGTTCATGCGCCGCGCAATCACGAAGATGTTGGAAGACGAGTCCGACATTCGCGTGGTCGCGACCGCGCGCAGCGGTGAAGAAGCCGTCACCAAGGCGGTACAGTTCAAGCCCGACGTTATTACCATGGACGTCGAGATGCCCGGAATGGGCGGGCTAGAGGCGGTGCGTCAAATCGTTGCGGAACAGCGCATTCCCATCATCATGTGCAGCTCGCTTACGCGTGAAGGCGCAGAAACGACATTCCGCGCCCTGGAATTTGGTGCCGTTGATTTCATTCCGAAACCTGACGCCGCATACGTAAATATCACCGACGTTGCACGCGACCTGATTGCGAAAATTCGTGCTGTTGCGCGCCGCGGATCATCGCCGCGCATTCAACCTTTACCGACAGTCAGCGAACCGCGAACGCTCGTTCCCGCGCCGCGATCCGCGGCTTCAACGTTTCGGAACGCGCGATTTGAATGCGTGGGAATCGGCACATCGACCGGCGGGCCCGTTGCGTTGTCTCATGTAATTCCAATGCTGGCCGCAACCTTTCCAACGCCGATTCTTATCGTGCAACACATGCCTGCCGGCTTCACTCGTCCGCTCGCGGATCGTTTGAATTCGCAAAGCAAAATTACGGTGCACGAGGCGGTCAACGGCATGGTTCTAGAGCCGGGCACTGCGCTCGTCGTTCCATCCGGCAAGCAAGTCGCGTTGCGACGCACGTTCGCGGGCGAAACAGAAGTGCGGCTCGTAGATGACGACGGTGCATCCTTACACGTGCCAAGTGTCGATGTAATGGCATCGCAGGTTGCCGAAGCATTTGGGCCCGCCGCACTTGGCGTTATCTTGACCGGAATGGGGCAAGATGGAGTGCGGGGATTACGCAAACTTAAAGACCTAGGCGGATACGTCGTCGGGCAGGACGAGGCAACGTGTGTTGTCTACGGAATGCCTCGCGCGGCTGCGAAAGAAGGCCTAGTGGATCGAGTGGCTCCGCTAAACGAAATCGCCAAGATCGTAAGCGATCTGACTAACGTAGCAACAAAGACTTAACATCTGAGAGAACGGACGACAGGCCGAAGGGTAGGAGGCTTGGCAATTACTGTGAATATCAGGCGTGACATGCGCGGTCGCATGTGTTCGGGGTTGCATGAAGCTGGGCCGTAGTCCCCGTTGCTACGTCATCGGCGGCATCGAACTCTCGAGGGAAGAGATCGTTCACAAGTACTTACACTTAGTGAAGTACGTGGCCGGTCGAATTTCGGTTAACCTTCCGCCGAACGTTGAGATCAACGATCTCATTAACGACGGAATTTTAGGCTTGATCGACGCCATCGAGAAGTACGATGACGCGCGCGGGGTGAAATTCGAAACCTACGCGATTACCCGCATTAACGGGGCTATTTTGGACGCGCTGCGTTCGCTCGACTGGGTCCCGCGTGCGGTGCGTCAACGCGCCCGCGAACTCGAACGCGTCTATCAAGATCTCGAAACGGAACTTGGGCGCGCACCGGTCGACGATGAAGTCGCCGCGCGCATGGGCCTCACGCGCAAAGAATTCGATCAGGTAGTTCAGCGCGTCCGGGGCACTGCCGTTCTTTCGCTCGAAGAGTTTCTCCCGAACGAGAAAGGCTACGAAATTCCCCTCGTAGACACGTTGCGCGACGACAGCAACGATGTCACGAGTGAAGTCGAGTCACGCGAAGTCCGTACCGAACTGGTTCAAGCGGTCGAAAATCTACCGCCGCAAGAACGCACCGTCATTAAACTCTACTATTTCGAGGGCCAAACCCTCAAAGAGATCAAGGGCGCCCTTGGCGTTTCGGAGTCGCGGGTCTCGCAGATTCACGCGCAGGCCGTGATCCATCTGCGCCAGCGCCTGCGCGAGCTTCGGAATGACCTGGGCTACCGCGAAGGCGACCCGAACCTCAAGCAAAAGTACCTCCGCAAGCCTCAGCCACCGGACGAGGAAGCCGATACTAAAGTAGAACGTACCTTGCGAGGGGAAGTACGGGGCAATGGCGATTCGACCAGTGGATCTGCAACTGGCATATCTGGCCGCTCCTCAGAACGCGGCCCAGGTTAATAGCGCCCAAAACGCTCCTCAAGCCGCCCAGCAGGCGGCTCAAGCCGCCTTCGCCGCAGAACTGCACCAGCGCGAAGAAACCATCGAAGAAACGCAGCCCGCTCACGGTTCTGTGATTCAGGCGAACCCGGACGGCGGGAACGGCGGCGGTTACAACCCTCAGCAACGGCAGCGCAAGGCGCCGTACGAATCCGATGAATCATCACCGCTCGGCCTCGCCGGCGACGGTGAACACTTCATCGACGTAACGGTGTAGGCTCCGAGCGTGTCCGGCCTAGATCCCCTCGCGGCGCTTGCCGCGCAGGCCGCCGAATCGCAATCCTTAGTCCAGGAGGCGGCGCTCAATCTCGGCGATCTTTTGGATGCCGTCGTATTGCCGCCGCAAAACGGCGTCGATCGCATCTCCGTTTTCGGTCAAACGGTCGCTGCGCAGCTTCCGCCCGGCATCAATCCGGGCGACTCGATCGTGCTGCAAGTGACGGGTTTTCAAGGGCAACAGATTTACGTCCGAAATCTTGGGCCCGCAGATCCCGAGAATCGCGCGCAAACGGTTTCCGTTCCGACAACGCAACCAGAGAATAGCGATTCGCCTACGTCGGTCGTGCTCACGAACCGGCCGCCGGTTACGCCACAACCGCGCACGATCGCAAGTCAAACTTCCGGTTCCAACGTTGCGCCGCCGCGCGAAATTTTTGTTGCGGCTTCCGTTCGCCCGCAGAATGCGCCTGCGATTCAGCAACAGCTTGCGCGCGATGCCGTCGCGGCATCTGCCGGCGATGAAGTGGAACTTCGACTCGCGGTCAATCGAACCGCGATCAATCCTGCGTTGTCGCGTTTGGTAAATGAAACTGACGCCACGCCGTCACATGCGGCGCAACCCACGCCGCCTCGTGTTACGCCGCAAATTCCCCCGCCGCTTTTAGGTAAACAGCCGGTTACCATTGCTAAAAATCCGGTGGTAGTGACGCCGCAGTCTCAGCTCCTGGCGCGTTTGCGCGTCCCGATTTCATCGTCAACGCTTGTTGCAGCGCGGCTGATTGACGATGCTGCGCGCCATCTGACCTCGTCGTATCAGCGGCTAGATCAGATGTTAAGCAAATTGCCGGGGACGGATCCGCGTATCGGGTCGCTGCGCTCGCTGCTTTCATTTGTCGGTAAGTTGGATCTGCGAAACACACAGGCGCTGCCGGAACAGATCGCATCGTTCGTTTCCCACGTTGTCGGCGGCGCCGAAAACAAAGTGGCGCAGATCGTACGCGCACTAACGGCAGCCGCTGCGGAGGCGACACAGCCTGAGGAACAGAACGCGACGCAAACGCTGCCCGAGTCGCGCGTTCCATCGTCCGCGTCGCCGGTGCAAACGCTTGGCGTTCCGCCCGAGCTGCAGACGCCTGCCCAAAGTCTTCTCGCCGTTACGCATAGCGCGGAATTGCCTCCCGCGGTCGCGGCTCGCGTTGCGGAACGAACCGTCGCGCTGGATCACGACGTGAAAACGGCGATCATGTCGCTGGTGCAAAGCCCGCCTCGCGAGATGACGCCGGCCGGAACGCAGGCGTTAAGCAGCGCGCTCGGTGCCACAACCGCACTCCAACTTAACGTATTGCTCTCGCAAAACAACGATCCCAGCACAATCGCAATTCCCTTGCCTGCGTATTTTTACGATGGCGGAAAACCGGCGCACATCGCAATCTCGCGCGACAAGCCGAACGGCGGCGCGCCGATGGACGGTGACAATTTTCACGTTTCGTTTGTGCTTGATACAAAAACGATGGGAACCGTCGCAATCGATTTGCAAACGGTTGGCCGGGCCGTAAGCGTCAACGTAAAGACCGAACGCACTTCGACAGCGTCGCGCTTCCGCGAATCGCTCTCCGATTTGCGTACGCGCTTGGAACAGCTTCGTTATCGCGTGGCTTCGATGGCAGCCGACGTTGCCCCGCCGCGTGGTGCAAAGGCCGATGCTTCCGTTTCGCCGTCGCCCGTTCGCCGTTCAAAATCGAACGTGGATATGCGCGCATGAGCTTCTTTGATTTTCGAAAGAACGCGCAAAAGCGTCCAGCTGCTGCGGCGTTGCAATACGATCCGCAAAAGACCGATCCGCCACAAGTGCTCGCCGTTGGGCGGGGCGTCAGCGCGGAAGAGATCGTGCGCATCGCCAAAGAGCGAAAGATTCCGCTTTACGAGGATCCCGGTCTAGTCGAAGCACTTGCGCGGCTGGACGTCGCGGAGTATATTCCGCGTGAACTCTATGCGGTCGTGGCCGAAGTTTTGGCATACGTCTATCGCGTTGACTCGGAGAATCGCAACAAAGCCCGCTAAGCCGGCGTTATTTTTCGCTTTGACTTTCGAGCCATGAAAGCCATTTGTGAAGCAACTCTCGGAGTTCTTTGCGTTCCTGCCGTGTCAATGGCGATAGGAGCGCTTCTTCATTGCGGAGGTGTTCCGGAACGACTTTTTCGAGAAGCGCGCTACCGCGCGACGTTATCGCGACGAGCACGCCTCGTCGGTCGTCCGGGTCTGCTTCGCGCTTAACGTAGCCGGCGCGTTCCAGAGCGTCGACTCGAATGCTCATGCTACCCGACGTCCTTAGGAGCGAATCCATTAAATGCCGCTGCGAAAGACGGTACGGTGGTCCGGATCGCTTTAGGGTGGCGAGAACGTCGAACGAGGCGCGGGAGAGTCCGAATTCGGCCATCTTCGCTTCGATTGCGCGATCGACGTACTCCATAACGCGAGCCATGCGGCCGATCACCGCGACGGTCGTTAAATCGTAGTCCGGACGCTCGCGGCGCCACGCTGCGATCACTTCATCGATGTGATCGTTTTTCTTAGCCACTTCGATCCGTCGTAGCTCGCAAACGTGCCCCCTCCTGCCTGGGCTTTGATTGACAACAATGTATCAGAATGCTTGAATTCAAGCAACTTGAGTTAAAGCGACATTGCGAGGCCGGCGCAAAATGCGGATCATTGCCTTCGATAGATTCAAACCAGGCGTTACAATGGAGACCATCACGCCTTATCTTCCAGAGGAAGTTGCCAATGTATGGCGGCTGTGGAAGGCTGGTATCGTGCGCGAAAATTACGCACGTGCCGATGAACCCGGCGTCGTGATTGTCTTCGAGCTTGAAAACTTGGACCAGGCAAAACGCTACACCGACGACTTTCCGCTAACCAAAGCCGGATATCTCGAGTGGTCGTTCATTCCGCTGCAAATACCGCTTCCCATTGAATCGCTTTTCCGCGAGTCGGTAGATGTTGCGGAGCCCTACGATCGTACGGGCGAAAAGATCCGCGCATGATTCCGCACGACCTTACCGAGGTATGCGATCCGCGCAGCACGGCGTTTATTATTTACGACATGCAAGCCGGCGTCGTCTCGCAGGTTTCTAATGGATCGGAAATAGTCTCAGCCGTACGTTCGCTTTTGGACGCGGCCCGCGCGAGTGAGTACCGGGTGTTTTTTACGCGCCATCAGTGGCTGCCAAATCGCTACGCCGGTGTCGCCCAATTGCGGCGATCCATGATTTGGCAACAGAAGGACGATCCGGACGAAACGCATCCGCTTTTCGAAGTCGCGTCGAACGATTGGCAGATCGTTCCGGAACTTGCCCCTTTGAAAGATGAAGTCATCATCGACAAAATAACGATGTCGTGTTTTGCGGGAACGTTTCTCGATATCGCCTTGCGGGATGCCGGCATCAGAAGTTTCATCATCGCAGGGATAGCGCTTGAAGTCGGCATCGAGCCTACGATCCGCCACGCCCTGGATCTGAACTACATTCCCGTCGTAGTCTCGGACGCGTGCGGCTACGGGAACGTCGACGCGCGCGACCGCTCTTTAGCGACCCTGGCCTACACGGGCGAAGTCTTCACCGCCGACACCGATAAGGTCTCAACCTTACTGCGCACTTCCCGCGCCTTGATTCCCTAGGGCTACCGCGTCGGCTTCTCGGCTACCGCGTCGGCAGAGCCGCGTTTTAGCGGCGTGCCCGCGGGATTTTGCCGGACAAAGCTTCAGCATTGACCGGCAAAATCGAACAGGAGTTCGATAGTAGCAAGCGAAGTCGCTCTTCCGTGAGCTGGTTCCAACGTCTCCGGAGTTCTCTTGGAAAGGCACGCGAATCGCTCGCGGCGGTCCAGAGTTTAGGCCGCGAAAAAAAGCCGATCTCTCCCGAGTTCTGGGACGATCTCGAGGAATTGCTCATTCTCGCCGATTTCGGCGTGCCGACGACCACCAAGATCGTCGATGGCCTGCGCACTGTCGCGAAACAGGAAGCGTGGAAGACTACCGATCAGCCGGTGGCGCGATTCCACAAAGATGTGGAGCGGTTCTTAACGCTCCCGAGCGAGATGCACCTCGACGGCCGGCCGGCGGTCATCCTTGTTGTGGGTGTGAACGGCAGCGGAAAAACGACGACCATCGGAAAGCTTGCAACGCGCTTTAGAAAAGAAGGCAAACGCGTCATGCTCGTGGCGGGCGACACGTTCCGTGCAGCCGCTGCGGAACAGTTGCAGATTTGGGCGGAACGCAGCGGCAGCGAGATCATTCGTGGCGCTGAGGGCGCCGATCCGGCGTCGGTCGTTTTCGATGGAATCAAGGCCGGTGTCGCGCGTAACGTCGACGTGATCCTTATCGATACCGCGGGCCGGCTTCAAACCAAAACGAACCTCATGGAAGAGCTAAAGAAGATTCGCCGCGTGATCGAGCGCGAGCTGGGGCATCCGCCGGCGGAGACGCTGCTTGTTCTCGACGGAACGACCGGGCAGAACGCCATCTCGCAAGCGAAGCTCTTCAATGAAACGGCGCAACTCTCGGGCGTCGTGGTAACGAAACTCGACTCGAGCGCGAAGGGCGGCGTGCTCGTCGCGATCGTGGACGAACTCGAGATCCCGATCAAGTACGTCGGATTGGGCGAAAGCGCCGATGCGCTCCGTCCGTTCGTCGCCTCTGAATTCACTCAAGCCCTATTCGAGGATACTCCGGATTCGCTCAACGTCTAAATTCAAAGTGCCATACCCTTGGCATTGTGGCATGAGAGCGTGATCTGGATGAACAGCAACGTATTGGAAAAGCGAAACGCAAAGTCACGAGGAGAAGCAATGGGAGCGCAAGACGAACGGCAAGTAGCCCTCAGTAACGCACTCGCCCAAATCGAGCGGCAATTCGGTAAGGGCTCCATCATGAAGATGGGCGACTTCCAAGAGAAGATGTCTTTCGAAGTCGTGCCTAGCGGCTCGATTGCGCTCGACCTCGCACTTGGAGTCGGTGGTTTCCCCCGTGGACGCATCGTCGAAATCTACGGTCCGGAATCGAGCGGTAAAACGACGCTCGCACTTCACGCGATCGCCGAAGCGCAGAAAGGCGGCGGTACGGCAGCCTTCATCGACGTGGAACACGCGCTCGATCCGAATTACGCCGCAGCGCTGGGTGTCGATCTAGACAACCTGCTCGTGTCGCAGCCGGACACCGGCGAACAGGCACTCGAGATCGCCGAAATGCTAACGCGTAGCAACGCCGTCGACGTGATCGTCGTGGACTCAGTAGCCGCACTCGTAACGAAGGCCGAACTCGAAGGCGACATGGGTGACGCGCACGTCGGTTTGCAGGCGCGTTTGATGTCGCAGGCGCTGCGTAAATTGACAGCCGCGATTTCGCGAAGCAAAGCAGTGATGATTTTCATCAACCAGCTGCGTGAAAAAGTCGGCGTGATGTTCGGCAACCCCGAAACGACGTCGGGTGGACGCGCGCTGAAGTTCTACGCGTCGGTTCGTTTGGACGTACGTAAACTCGAGCAAATTAAGGTCGGCCAAGACGTCGTCGGCTCGCGCACCCGTGTGAAAGTCGTGAAGAACAAAGTCGCGCCGCCGTTCCGTCAAGCCGAGTTCGATATCACCTACGGCCACGGCATCTCGAAGATGGGCTCGATTCTAGACGTTGCTCTCGAACAGAACATCGTGGGCAAGAGCGGCTCGTGGTACACCTACGGCGATCAACGCGTCGGTCAAGGGCGCGAAAACGCCAAGACGTTCTTGGAAGAGCATCTCGATATCGCGAGCGAAATCGAAGGAAAGATTCGGGAAGCGCTTGCGAAGGTCGCCGCTAAGAATACCAACGGCGCCGCACACGCCGCAGCTGTAGCTCCCGAAGAGTAAGCGTGGCGAAGAGCCCTTATGCCACGGCATTAGGTCTGCTCGCCCGCCAACGTTTAACCGAAGCGCAGCTCTGGCAAAAACTGGAGCGGCGAGGCTATGACGACGACGCCATTCGTGGCGTCGTCGCTCGTTGCCGGGAAGAACGCTTTCTCGACGACCGGCTTTACGCGCAACTTTACGTCGAGAAAAAGCGCAAAGCGGTCGGTGATAAGCGCCTGGTGGGTGAACTGGTCCGAAAAGGCATCGATCGCGACGCAGCACATGCGGCGGTCTTTGCGTTGGAAGACGACGAACGGGCACGCTGTATTCGCGCGCTCGAGGCGCTTTGGATCAAGAAACCGACGCTGAGTTACCCGTCGGCCGCACGCGGCTTGGAACGATTGGGCTTTCCCGCTTCCCTCATCTATTCGGTGCTACGCGACCACGCTTCGCAGTTCGGTCCACTCGCAGAGATCGATCTGTCAGCATAACAGAGGGCTAGCGGCGTTTGCGCGCGGTTTTGCGTTTGCGCGTTGTGCGTTTGCGAGGTAATCGTGGGACGGTGCCGCGCTCGAGAAGCTCGGCGAAACGTTCCCAGCTTAAGCGCCGGATATTTACCGTGGCGCGTGCGGGCATCCAGTCCACGGTACCTTTGCTCAGCCGCAGGGTACCGATTTTCACTCCATTGGAATACGCGCGGCATGTAATATCTACATTACCGAGCGTCTGGGCGGGGATGTCGAAGTCGATCGTGTGCTGCGCCACGGTTCTCCTTTCGTTCCACGGGCGTGTGGCTTACATATCTTCGCCGCTCTGGTCGGGGTTCTCAGGAGCGATTTGGGCGTAATTAAGAATGGATACTAATAAAACACCGCCGATGCAATTTCCAATAAAAACCGGCAGTAGAAAATCTACGAAGTAATGCGACCACGTGGCTGAACCTTCAACAACGGCGTAGAGAGCCTCCACTGAGCCTGCAATAATGTGCGACAGACCCGCCGCACCGACGACGAACGTAACGATAATGATCACCGAAAGGCGCGAATTATCCGCAGCCGGCAGCAGCCATACCATGAGCGCGATAAGCCAGCCGGCAAAAATGCCTTTGACGAGCGTCGTCGAGAAGCCGTACGAAAGCGTTTGCGTCGCGAGTTGCAAGAACGTGTCCTTGACGTGCGGTGAAAAAGCTCCGCTATGGGCAACAAGCAGCGCGAAGAGCAACGCTCCGACAAGGTTCGTTGCAAGGACGATGCTCCACAAACGGACGACGTTGCCGAAGGTGTGTAAGGAGTCTTTGCTGTCCAGCAACGGGATAATGGCCGTGACGGTATTTTCCGTGAAAAGCTGTTGACGGCCCATGATCACGATGAGGAAACCCAGCGTGTAGCCCAAATTCGCGACGACGTCGCTCCACGGAGCATCCGGCAGAACCGACCGAAAGACGCCCGTTGCAACGAGCGAAAAGCCCATCGACAATCCCGCAGCGAGACCCGAGAAAGCCAGGGCCGCGTTTGGGCGCGAGAGTTCTTGTTCGCCCTCGCGGCGCACGGTTTCAAAAACGACGGCGGCACGGGGGCTAACACGCCGCGTCGCTTCACTTATTTCTTCCTCGGTTAGCTGGTTTACGGTAGTGCCGGTTTGCGCTTGCGCCACGGCTTCCGGTGGCCGCACGAGCTTATCGTCGTTCACCCGCGCTTCGTACCCCACTTAGGTTCTATTTACGCGAGATGTCCCGCGCCTTCGCGCGCCCGGGCACTGCTTTCGTTATGGCTCCCGCAACGATCGTCGTCGCCGAAGACGACAGCGCTATTCGCGATTTGTTGAAGCATCATTTGGAACGCGAGGGGTTCAGTGTTATCGCCGTGGGCGACGGGCACGCCGCACTCCGAAATGCGCGTCACTCCGCAGACTTGGTAATCCTTGATGTCGGATTACCCGGCGTGGACGGATTTGATGTTGCGCGAGCGTTGCGGCGAGAAGAGCGCACCGTCCCGATCGTTATGCTCACCGCGCGAACCGATGAAGTCGATCGCGTCGTCGGATTCGAGTTGGGCGCGGACGATTACGTTACGAAGCCATTCTCTCCACGAGAACTCGTTGCGCGCGTGCACGCTGTTTTGCGTCGCACGGGAAGGTCGTTAGAACCTGCGCTTACGGTGTTGCGTTTCGGGCGGCTCGAGATCGACGAAGCCGCGCGTGAGGCACGCATCGACGGCAAAGACTTACACTTAAAACCGCGTGAATTCGCGTTGCTATTGGAGTTGGCCGTTAATGCGGGCGTAGCGCTTTCACGGGAGCGTTTATTGCAGCGCGTATGGGGCTTCGACTTCGAAGGCGACGAGCGCACTGTCGACGTGCACGTTCGGCGATTGCGTGCAAAGATAGAAGAGGAAAGCCACCTTCCGCCGATGGTGCACACCATTCACGGCTACGGGTATAAATTCTCCCGCACATGAAGCGAATGCTCGAGCGTACGGTTCTTCATTCGCGGGAGCTGGCCGCGCTTGTCGCGCCTCTTCTCGAAGATGGCCGTACCGTTCCGCTTCTTGTCGTCAGGCTTCCTGAATTCTCCGAAGCCGCATGGCGAAAAGGAAAACGCATAGCGCAGCGCCTGGAACGAGCGACTACTGCCGCGTTCAAGAAAACCGCACGTGATGTCGTTAGAGAAGAAGATCTGCTTGCGCACGACGCCGGCACCGATTGGTTTGCAATTGCGATGCTCGCCCCAGCGCGTGACGGTGCGAATTTTATGTCGCTCGATGCGCGGGCCGCACTGGAAAGAATCGCCCGCGGTATTTCACTTGTAACGGAGCGGCGGGTGGAAACCGGCTGGCATCCTCTCTGCGAGCCGTCCGAATTGCTGAACTTCGCGAAGACGATCGAGTACGCGTTGGAGCGCGGCGCTCGCGAACGCGAGCGATATGAATTCCTGGCGACGATCGGCCATGAACTGCGCACACCCCTGACGTCGATTCGCGGTTACATCGAAACGCTGCTTGACGGCGAAGCGGATGCTTCCACCACGCGCCGGTTTTTGCAAACTGCGCGAAATGAAGCGTTGCGTTTGGGGCGCCTCGTCGACGGGATGTTGGATTTTTCATTGCTCGATCTTTCGCCGGCACCGGCTCGTGGGAGAGCGGCGGATATTGCGCGGACCATCGCGTCGGCGATCGATGCGCTTGCGCCGATTGCAGCGGAGAGGCGAATTGCGATCGACGTGCAGATTCCGCGGCGCCTCTTGGCTCGCATCGATGGTGATGCATGCATGCACGCCGTTTTAAATCTATTGGAGAACGCTTTGAAGTACGGGCGTTCGGGCGGCCGCGTTCGAGTGAGCGCCGAACGCGTGGATCCGTATATTCATGTGACGTTCGACGACGACGGACCGGGCATTGCAATCGATGAACGCGACGCAATCTTCGTGTTGCGCAATCGGGGAAGCGGAACCGTTATGCGACCGGGACGAGGAATCGGACTCGCCATCGTCCGCACGATCGCCGAGCGCGCCGGTGGACGCGTGTGGGCAGAATCGTCAACGCTAGGAGGAGCGCGTTTCGTGCTGCAGATTCCGGCGGCAGCATCTGAAATGCGAGCGGAATCGCTGCCGTTTCTGTCGTAGAAGTAAGCCCGTGGCATCGTCACGGAAAACGCAATGATCGGAGACGTCCTTTTCGACGCCGCCGATATCGCACGTCGCGTGGGTGAACTCGGAAAAGAGATTTCCCACGATTACGAAGGCAAAGTTCCACTGCTTATCGGCGTGTTGAACGGTGCTGCGCCGTTTCTTGCGGATCTAACGCGCGCAATAACCATTCCATGCGAATACGATGTGATCGCCGTTACAAAGTTCAGCGATAAAGAAGGCATTCGCATCGACAAGGACACCTCAGCATCCATTGAGGGTCGTCACGTTATCCTAGTAGAGGACTCCATCGACACGGGGCTGACGCTTCAGTACGTCGCTCGGGCGCTCTCTTCTCGAGCGCCCGCTTCGTTTGCTGTTTGCGCCTTACTGGATCGACCGGGCCGAAGAATTGCCGATATAGATATCAGGTACCGGGGTTTTGAGATCCCCCAGGTCTACGTCGTAGGCTATGGGCTCGATTACCAGGGCCGCTACCGAGAACTGGACGCCTTGCACGCCTATGGAACGTGGTCTTGAACAAACTAACTAACGTACTGGCGCTTCTCTGTACGCTCTTAGTGGCTTTTACGCCGCTGACCGGCTCATCGCTCGAACTCCAATCGATCGAGCGAGCCGCCGCAAACTACAGCAGCCCGAACGAACATCTTCAACAGATGTTCCGTTCCGCATTGCTCGATACGGGAAAGCTCGCTCAATACGCGCCCGACGGAACGGCCTACATTAAAACAGGCGACATTCCGGCGGAATGGCTACGCGACGCAAGCGCTCAAGCGCGCCCATACTTGTTCTTTGCAAAAGACGATCCCGACGTAGGCTCGTTGCTTCGCGCCATCATCGGCCGCATGACGAAGTACCTTACGGTCGATCCATACGCGAACGCGTTCACGATAGACTATCGCGTGTGGGAACAGAAGTTCGAACTTGACTCGCTTGCCTATCCCGTAACGCTGGCATGGAGCTACTGGAAGACCACCGGCGATACATCGATTTTCAATAGCGATTACCAAAAGGCGCTCGACGCGATCCTCGCCACGCTCCAGCGCGAACAAGATCACCCGCGCAACTCGCGCTACTCGCACAAAGAGCTCGCAAACAACGGCAGGGGTCGTGACGTCGGATACACCGGCATGATTTGGACGGGATTCCGGCCTTCCGACGACGCGTGTTACTACAACTTTCTAATCCCGTCCGAAATGTTCGCCGTCGTTGCCCTGGGCGACATGGCTGAAATCGAGCGCGATGTTTATCACAACGTCGTGAAGGCGAACGAAGCGAAGTCGTTGCGCGATGAAGTGCAACGCGGCATTCAAACTTACGGTTTGGTGTTGGTTCCGAAGTACGGCTACATCTATGCATATGAAGTCGACGGATTAGGCCATGCCATTCTGACCGACGATGCGAACGTTCCAAGTTTGCTGGCTGCGCCGTATATGGGTTATACGGTGCCGGGCGATCGCTATTACCAGAACACGCGGCGCTTTCTCCTCTCGCAAGACAACCCGTCGTTCTATCAGGGACAGGTCGCGCGTGGCATCGGCAGCTTCCACACGCCCGATCATTGGATTTGGCCGTTGGCGTTGATCATGCAGGGCCTTACTGCAACGACCGCCGACGAAAAGCAAGACGTTCTAAAGCAGATTCTTGCAAGCGATCCCGGCGATCATCTCTTGCACGAATCATTCGATCCCAACGATCCGAAGCGATTCACGCGCCAAGATTTCGGATGGCCGAACGCGCTCTTCTCGGAATTCGTGATGACGCAATTCCAAGGCGTCAACCAAATCCCGATGGGCGACACCAGCGATTTGGAGTTCCGCTCGGAGTAGGGCTAATCAAACGGCGCATCTGAAGCTCGGCAAAATCGCTGAGCTTCTTTGTTTTTCATCGAGCAAACACTACATGCGCCCGTGCTTCGAGAGGCGGGGAACGCTTCTCGCACATCCTGTGCTGCGTTCCCTCACCACTTCGTGTGGTGATCAGGATGACAATGGGGACAGGGAAGCAAACCACGAAGGCGTGGCCAGCAGAGCAGATATTATCGTAGGAATTCAGTGGGGCGACGAGGGCAAGGGGCGCATCGTCGACTTGTATGCCTCGGAGTACGATGTCGTTGCGCGCTTTGGCGGCGGCGACAATGCGGGACACCAAATCAAAGCCGGTGATACCGATATCGCTTTGCGCATCGTGCCTTCCGGTGTACTGAATCCGCACGTCGAGCTTTTCATTGGCGGCGGGACGGTTGTGAGTTTGCAAGGGCTGCTGGACGAACTCCATCGCCTAAGCTCCATCGGCGTCGATACGTCCCGCGTGAAAATCTCCGACCGGGCGCACATCGTCTTTCCGTATCATGCCGCGCAGGATCGCGCGAACGAACGCGCCCGCGGAACGCAGGCCATTGGAACGACCGGCCGCGGTATCGGTCCGGCATACGTCGACAAAGTTGCGCGCAGCGGGATCACCTTCGGCGATCTTTCACGCCGTGAAGCGCTAGCGGAACGAATCCGGCTGAACCTCACCCGTGTGCGCGCAATGGACGGCGAATCGATGCCGAGTGAAGCCGACGTCGTCGGGGCGACACTCGACGCGGCCGAACGACTGCGTCCTCACATTGTCGACGGTGTGGCGTGGATTCACGAACGGCTCGAAAGCGGCAAACGCATCCTCATCGAAGGCGCGCAAGGATCGCTATTGGACGTGGGCTTCGGAACCTATCCTTATGTAACGAGCTCGCACACGATTGCCGGCGGCGCGTGTATCGGACTTGGGATCGGCCCGACGGCGGTCGGCAAAGTCACCGGCGTTGTGAAAGCGTACTGCACGCGCGTCGGTGCGGGTCCGTTCCCGTCGGAACTCCACGATGAGCGCGGCGAACGATTGCGCCGGAACGGCGGAGAGTTCGGCACGGTTACCGGACGTCCGCGGCGCTGCGGATGGTTCGATGCCGTCGCGGGACGTTACGCTACA
The DNA here is from genome assembly GCA_964546935.1 of uncultured bacterium. Lineage (GTDB taxonomy): Bacteria > Vulcanimicrobiota > Vulcanimicrobiia > Vulcanimicrobiales > Vulcanimicrobiaceae > JALYTY01. The sequence continues at coordinate 24,921 of CAZJLJ010000033.1, forward strand.
CGTTTAAACGGGCTCAGCGGGATTGCTATAACAAAACTTGACGTTCTTTCAGGGTTTGAAAAGATCGCAATTGTTACCGGCTATCGCTTGAACGGAAAAAGCGTCGACTTCTCTGCCGCAGCTGCCCCCGATTTAGAAGTAGTTGTTGAAGAACTCGACGGTTGGAGCGAGCCGATCGATGACATTCGGACTATTGGCGCACTACCCAAAGCTGCCCAGCGATATGTCGCCCGTATAGAAGAGTTACTAAGCGTCCCGGTCGAACTGGTGAGCGTAGGACGGGAGCGTTCTCAACTAGCTCGTTAAAGCAAAATGAAACGCGACCGATATTCGGGATAAGTAGTCCACCGTTGAAAGACAACGGGGTACTCCCGCGCCGGGCAAGGACGTTCGGCGTAGCAGCCATGGCAGGCCAGGAGAATTAGGTAAAATAGGCGTGGATCGTCTTCAATCGATCTGGTCCGATCTTGCTGGCCGCCTGCAGGCCATATGGGAAGGTCAGAATCGCCAAAGCCGCGTTTTAGCAGTGGCTGGCATTTCTGCTATCCTCGTGGGTCTTATCGCGGTGGCGTGGCTCTATTTCGGCCGGCAACCCAGTTACGAGACGCTCTTTTCGAATCTGTCATCCGAAGACGCTGCGGCAGTAACGCAGCGTCTTAAGGATGATAAGGTTCCGTACAGGCTTGCCACGGACGGAAAAACCGTGTACGTTCCCGCTGCCAACGTTAGCGAGGAACGCGTCGCGATTGCCGGATCGAATTTGTTGAAAGGCGGAAGCACCGGCTTCGAACTTTTCGACAAGACGAACTTCGGAATGACCGAGTTCCAAGAAAAGCTAGATAAAACACGCGCTATCGAAGGCGAACTGCAGCGCACGATCGACGGTTTGGATCCCGTTGAAAGTTCCCGTGTCGCGATCGCAACGCCGGACCAAGCTCTCTACACCTCCACGCAAGAACCGACCACTGCGTCTGTTGCGATCAAAACGAAAGTCGGTCAGCAACTTTCGCCGTCGCAAGTCAAAGGCATCACGCAACTGGTTTCCAATGCGGTAGACGGCCTGAAACCCGAGAGCGTCACGATCGTAAACTCCGACGGTCAAATTCTGCTTCCGGGCGCCGGGCTAACGGGCAACGGCTCCGACTCAACGCAGCCCGATGCGTTGAAGATGACACAAGAGCAGCTGCTGGCAAAGCAGCGCTACGAATCGTCGCTGCAACAGAGCATTCAATCGATGCTAGACGATACGCTCGGAAAGAAACGCGCAGTCGCACGCGTCTCCACCAAGATGGATTTCGACGCGAACTCTTCCGAGAGCAAAGTTTATTCACCGCAAGGCACGGTGCTTTCATCGCAAAACGAACGCGAATCGTATAATGGGACGCAGCCGGCAAGACAGCAGGCTATCGGGGTTCCCGGGACAACGAGCAACATCGGAACGTACCAAGCGCCGCAGCAGCAAACGGCCAACGGCCGGTACAACAAGTCGAAGTCGACAACGAACTACGACATCTCGGAACAGAACATCAAACACATCGACGCTCCAGGCAAAGTGCTGAACACGAGCGTCGCTGTGCTTGTCGATTCCTCATCGGGCACGCCCCTCGGCGTTGCCGCAACCGCTGCGCCCGCGTATCAGCTTACGCCGGCAAACGTGCAGCAGATCCGCAATGTCGTCATCGCAGCCGCCGGGTTGAATCTCGCGCAAGGCGATCAAGTTTCCGTGGAAGCCGTTCCGTTCAATCCGTCGGTTCTGCCGGCGGGTGCTCCGTCCGGTGTAACCACGACGGTGCTGGGCATCCCGCTGTGGGCATTGATCGCTGTCGGAGGCGTTGGACTTCTCGCCGGAATCGGCGTCCTCGCGATGCGCAGTCGTCGCTCGCGGTTCTCCCCGTCGACCGATCTGCCGTCGTTCGACACGTCGCTCGCGGAAGAGTTGCCGCCGTTCGAAGAGCATCCGATTCTCGACGGCGCTCCGGGGATCGCCGCACCGATTCGGTCTGCAGCGGATCTTACTCGCGAACAGATGATCGAATACGTCACGACCGTCGCTCAAGAAAACCCCGACAGCATCGCCAAGCTCGTCAAGCTTTGGCTCGCCGAGTGATGGAGCACATCGAAATGTTGGATAGCAACTTTAAGTCGACGTGGTCCCGCGCGATCATTGTGTGCGACAAGTGGCGTACCGGCAAGGATGCCGGTACATTGGCCAAGCGCACGATGCGCGGCAGCGCGCGGCGCGGCGGCCATAGTACCGGCAAGGATGCCGGTACATTGGCCAAGCGCACGATG
>CAZJLJ010000033.1:27312-32085 GCA_964546935.1 uncultured bacterium
GCGCGGCGGCCATAGTACCGGCAAGGATGCCGGTACATTGGCCAAGCGCACGATGTGCGGCAGCACAGCCAAGCGCACGATGCGCGGTAGCGCGCAGCGCGGCGGCCATAGCGCAGCTCAGGGCGGAGTGCCTTTTTAAATGGAATCGCCCATCGTAAACCTCTCGGGGTTTGGGGACCTTGGGAATCTAGGCAATATTGGTTCGTTGCCGGAGCCGCCGTTCGGATCGATGCCGGAGTCGCCGCAACTCGAAATTTCGGGACCTGAAAAAGCCGCGATCTTATTGATCACGCTCGGTCTTGAACTCTCGGCGACGATCTTCAAGTTTTTGCGTCAGGACGAAGTCGAACGCATCGTCCTCGAGATCGCGAAGATTACGACCGTTCCGATCGAGAAGCGTGACGCCGTTATTCAAGAAGCATACCAACGCGCAATTGCGCTGAAGTACATCAACGAAGGCGGCATTGAATACGCGAAGGAGATTCTGGAGCGTAGCTTCGGCGCAGGTCAAGCCGACGACATGACGAGCCGGCTCTTTGCCGCGCTCAAACATGGGAATCCCCTCGAACTCATCAAGAAGACCGAGCCGGCGCAACTGCTGCAGTTCATTCAAGACGAACATCCGCAGACGATCGCGTTGATTCTCGTGTACATGGCTGCCGAACAAGCCGGTGCGGTGATCTCGGCGCTTCCGCCGGATTTGCAAGCGGAAGTGGCGATGCGCATTGCCATTCTGCAAAAGACGGCGCCGGAAGTTTTGGAACAGCTCGACGAACTGCTGGGTCGCCGACTGCTGGTCAGCGGCGCCGACTTCGCGAAGGCCGGCGGCGTTCAGTCGCTCGCCAACGTGATGAACTTCGTCGATCGCGAAACCGAAAAGAACATTCTCGATGGTCTTACGAAGCGCGATCCGGAACTCGCGCAAGACGTCAAAAACTTGCTGTTCGTTTTCGAAGACATCATCAACCTCGACGACCGTTCGATCCAGCGCATCCTCAAGGAAGTGGATGGCAAGGATCTGGCGCTCGCGCTCAAGGTTGCGAACGACGAACTTCTCGCGCGCGTCTACAAGAACATGTCGTCGCGTGCGGCTACCATGCTCAAGGAAGAGATCGAGTTGCTCGGCCCGACGCGCATGCGCGACGTCGGAAAGGCGCAGCAGCAGATCGTCGACGTCATTCGAACGCTGGAAGAGAATGGCCAAATCGTGATCGCGCGCGGCGCCAAGGACGAACGGCTAGTCTAAATCGTGGGCAAAATCGTCAAAAGCGGGAAGGTCAACGGCGAGAAATACGTCGTCGCCGTTCCGCGAATCGACCTTGCGCAGGAGCAGCATGCTTTCGCTGCGGGCGGCGAGCTCGACGATCGGTTTGCCGCGCCGTTCGGCGGGAACGGCGATCCGTTTGACCACCTTAACGGGAATGCCGCTATAGCTGAGGCGGCGCCTGAAGTTACTCCCGAACCGCAAATCGACTGGGATGCGCTCAAGGCCGATGCGGAGGCGATCGTGGATCGTGCCGCCGCCGATGCGCGCGCATTAATCGAAGAAGCCCAACGTGCCGCGCGTCAGATCTACGATGAAGCCGAAGCCCGCGCGCAGTCGATCGAAGTCGAGGCGCGCACGCGCGGCTACGACGCCGGTTTTGAAACCGGAAAAAACGCCGCCGACGTGCAGATGGGCGAGATGATCGACACGATGCACGGACTGCTGGGCGGCATTCGCGATAGCCGTCAAGACCTCATGGAATCGGCTGAACCCGAGATCGTGCGTCTGGCGATGGCAATTGCGGAGCGCATCGTCCACGAGCAGATTACCGTTGATCCGAACGTCGTCATCGAAAACGTCCGCAGCGCGCTTACGCGACTTGCGAAGCGCGAAGTGGTGACACTGCGGGTAAATCCGGCCGATTTGGAAACGATGCGGCACCATCGCGATGCGGTTGTTTCAGCGAGCGACATCGAACAGCTTCGCATCGTCGAAGATCAACGCGTGGACCGGGGCGGCGTTGTCGTCGAGACTGAAGCCGGGACGATCGATGCGAAGATCTCCACGCAATTGCGAGAGGCGCGCCGCGTGATTCGCGCCGAGGACGGCATCTCGCTCGGCGCATCGGCGGAAGAAGTCCTTCACCCCTCAGCGCAAGCGAGTTAAGAATGGAATCGCCGGCATTTTCGGCTGAGCCTTATCTGGACCAGCTGCGCGGAGCCGATTTGATGCGCCAGTACGGCAAGGTGCGGCAAGTCATCGGCGTTGTTATCGAGAGCCTCGGTCCCAATATGGCCGTCGGCGAAACGTGCGAGATCAAGTACAAGCGAACCGCCGAACCGGTTTTGGCCGAAGTCGTTGGTTTCCGCGACAACAAAGTGTTGATCATGCCCCTCGGCGATCAGATGGGAATCGGAGCCGGAAGCGACGTCGTTGCTCACGGCGCGCCGTTGGAAATCGGCGTCACCGATCATCTTCTTGGCCGCGTGCTCAACGGGCTCGGGCGTCCGATCGACGGTAAAGGAACCATTGTTGCAGACAATCGCGCCGTCGTAACCGCAGCACCTCCACCGCCGCTCTCACGCAAACGCGTCATCGAACCGCTGTCGCTTGGCATTCGCGCCATAGACGGATTGCTAACCTGCGGTAAGGGCCAACGTGTCGGTATCTTTGCCGGATCCGGTGTCGGTAAATCCACGGTGCTCGGGATGATCGCGCGAAACACCACCGCGGACGTCAACGTCATCGCGCTGGTCGGTGAGCGTGGAAAAGAAGTGCGGGATTTCATCGAGCGCGATCTCGGTGAAGAAGGCTTGCGCCGCAGCGTCGTCATCGTTTCTACGAGCGACCAGCCTGCGCTCGTGCGCATCAAAGCAGCGTTCGTTGCCATGACCATTGCTGAATATTTCCGCGATCAAGGGCTCGACGTGATGTTCACGATGGATTCAGTGACGCGTTTCGCGATGGCGCAGCGCGAAGTAGGCCTCGCCATCGGTGAACCGACGACAACGCGTGGTTACACGCCTTCGGTTTTTGCTACGCTGCCGAAGCTTTTAGAGCGGGCCGGAACGTCGGAGCGCGGTACCATTACGGGCCTTTTTTCGGTGCTAGTCGACGGCGACGACATGAACGAGCCGGTGGCCGATGCGGTCCGCTCGATTCTCGACGGCCATATCGTGTTATCACGCCAGCTTGCCGCCGCGAATCACTATCCGGCCATCGACGTGCTGCAGAGCGTCAGTCGCGTTATGCCCGAAGTTGCCGATGCGAATCAATACTCGGCGGCATCGGCGGTTCGCGACATCCTTGCGACATATCGCGAAGCCGAAGACTTGATCAATATCGGTGCGTACGTGCCCGGCAGCAATGCTCGCGTCGACTTCGCGCTCTCCAAGATCGAAGGCGTGCGGCATTTCTTGAAGCAAGGCATCTATGAAACGAGCTCCTACGAACACACGCTCGCTTCATTGATGAGCATCTCGTAATGGGCAGACGTTTCAAATTCTCGCTGCAGCCGGTGCTGGAACAGCGCAAGCGCGTGGAAGAAGAGAAGCAGCAAGCCGTCGCACAGCGTCAGCGGGAGCTCGACCGTTCGGAAGCCGAGCTGAAGCGTTTGAACGATGATTTCCGTTCCAGCTCCGATAGCTTGCGCACGAATCATCGCGGGCTCGACGGAGAGCAACTGCGCCTGCATTACGCGCATCTGCAATTTCTCGATCGCGCAATCACCGCGCAGATTCGTGTCGTCGCGGAACGCCGTCTGACGCTGGATCGCGCCCGCAACGATCTTCTCGAGGCCAGTAAAGAACGCAAAGTCGTCGAGAAACTGAAGGAGCGCCGTCACGAGGCGTTCGTCGCTGAAGAACTTCGAATCGAGCAAAACGAGCTCGATGACGGCAACGCCCGCCGGTATGGGCGCGCCGCAGGTGTAGGAGGTATCACGTGATCGTTACGCGCCAACGGCGCAGGCCATTTCCTTGGAAGCGGTTGGGTCTTCCGCTGATTGCAATCGCATTGGTTTCTTTTGCGTTGTGGTGGACGCCGTCGCGCAACGTCATCGCAAACGGTCCGGCGGCGCCTTTGTGGCATACCGCGGGAAATGCGTTCGGCGTAGTAGCAACGCCGTTCCACTTCGCCGCTCAAAACCAGTTGCTCACCGACCGCAACAAACAAATCGTTCAGCTGCAAAAACAGATTACGGACCTGCAGTCGCAAGATCAGGCAAAAGACAAAAAGATCGGTAATCTCCAGTCGCAGGTCGGACAAATGCAAACGCAAGCTGCGAACGCCAATAGTGTGAAAAGCACGCCGGTTCAGCCGGCGGCGAGTGCAGCACCTTTCGGCAGCACGGCTAGCGGAACAAGCGCTACAACAACCGCAACCGGCGGTGATCTCTCCGCCGGCGCAACGGCAGATATGCGGCGCACCGCTCAGTATTGGGGCAACATGGAGCCCGAGAACGCCGCGAAGGTCGTTCAGAAACTTCCGGTTGTATATGTCGCACGCGTGTTCGCACAGATGTCACCAGATTCGGTCTCTTCGATTCTCGACGCACTTCCCGCAAATTACGTCGCTGAACTGACGCAGGAGCACCCCGAACTCAGGCGGTAAGAGTTCGGCATGATTACACACGGGGGCCGCTCGATCGGGCGGCCTCGCGTCATTCGGACGCGCGTGTTGCCCGCCGACGTCGTCACGCCCATAGGCGCGTATCTCGCGCTCGCAACGCCAGGCTCTTCATGTTTGCTAGAGAGCGTCGAACACGGCGGCCGCCTTTCGCGCTACAC
>CAZJLJ010000034.1:0-31940 GCA_964546935.1 uncultured bacterium
TAGAAGTACGGATGGATCTGGTCCTCGTGCACGGCGGCTGCTCGTGTAAGGCTCTCGAATGCTTCGCGCAGCAATGCCGGTGCTTGTTCCCAGCCGGATCGCGCGGCGATGCGCGCACGAGCGAGCACGTCTATGGACGATCTCGGATCTTCGGATGCGGCCTTCGGTACGCGCTGAACGATCGATTGCGCCGCTTGCACATCGCGCTCGGTGCCCGAGGCAAGCCGCGCGTCTACCGTAACCGACATTGCTTGCCACAATGAAAACGGGCTATTGAACATCCACGGCGATCGCACCAGCCACTCTGATTCAATAAGAGCTTGTTCGATGTCGTTAGCCGCAACGTGCACGTGCGCCAGCCCATGATAAAGTTGCCATTCGAGCTGCCTTATCGGCGTCGCCGACGGCGTTTGACGGCGACGGTGCTGGTCGACTAGCGTCAATGCGTGCCGAAATTCGCCAAGCGCTTCATCGAAACGGTGAACCGTCGCTTTAACGGAGCCGATCATGTGCCGGGCCTCGGCCTCAACCAATGGTCCTGCCAGCAGTGCCGCCTCCAGTTGACGTTCGCTCCAGTGAAAGCACAAATCGAATTGCAGCAGCCGCCGTGAAATCTCGATGATGAGGTTTGCAAAGCTCGTCGCAATGGACCACTCACGAGCCTCCATTGCGCGCTCGTAACCCCGCGTAGCGATTCTCACGGAATCATCGTACTTCAATTGGTCGCGAAGGACGCGCGCGAGAAGGTGTTGCGCTCCTAATTCACTTCGAGCGTCGCCGGCGTACACGCTTTCATCCAGCGCTTGTTTTGCGACCGTCCAGGCCGGCTGTAGCATATCCGCCCGCACCAACGCGTGCCCCATTGAAAGAAGCGTGCTCGTACGAATGCGGGCGTGCTGCGTTTTTTCGGAGAGCTGCATGACCGATTCCAGTGCGTGCAGCGCGGCAACAAATGCGCCTTGCTGGTAAAGGACATGTCCCTTCTGACGGTAGAGCTGACGGAGAAGATCCAGCGTTTCTTCCGAGGTCGCAATCGGCTCGACGGTTTCAATCCCCGCATCGATCGCAGCACCGGCACTCTCCCACGCCGATGCTGCTACGAATGCATTTGCCGCCTCCAAATATGCGCGTCCAGCATCGCCGCGTCGTCCGCGATCCTTCGAGAGTTCCGCCGAACGCATCTTCGCGCTGGGATCTTCGTGCAGCTTCAGGCGTTCGGCGATTCGATCGATCACGTGTTCGCGGCGAATAGGGGAGATCGTGCGAAGTGCTGCCTCCGCGTAAAACGGGTACGCCGCGCCGAACGCGGTGAGCGCCTCACGCCCATCGATGACACGCAACAAACTCCAATCCAGGAGAACTGCAAGGTCGTCGTTGTCGAGGCGCGGCTCGAGTGCTAAAAGGACACCGAGATCGGTAACGTCGCTTCCCGATCCGCGTAGCGACGAGTCGAAACGCCGTTCCAAGTCGCGCGGCAAACGGCAGCGTTCGATCCTTTCCGCGGTTATGTTCGTGTCTTCAAGCAGCTCCGCGAGCGCGTTCAAAACGAGCGGATAGCCGTTGCTGCGTTTCCACATGGCTTCGATTAGCGCCGCGTCATTCTCGCGAACGTAACGCCGTATCGCGACCGCGACTTCATCGTACGCAAGCGGGCCGACTTCGACCTCGGGAATGTCGGGGAGATGGGTGCGGATGGCTAGGGCAATCTCCGGTGTTGCACAGACGATCGTGCATTGCGCTTGTTGCAGCCTTTGCTGCAAGTTCGCGCAGTCGTCTGCAATATCGGACTGCGTGACGTCCACGATATCGATGCTGCCGTTTCTAAATTGCCTCGATGCCTCTTGCGCAAGCGACGTTTTTCCAATTCCTGCGACGCCCGTCAACACGATGGCTGGTGAACCGGCGTTCAAAAGCCGCGCAAGCTCGACTAGTTCGTCAGAGCGACCGAAGAAGCGCGGCAGCGACTCCATCGAACGCGCGTTTTTTCGCATGCCGATGCGCACGGCGAGATCGCGCGGCGGTTCGACGTCGATCTCTTCGAGCGCTGCCGCATATCGCCGATAAATTGCCTGGGCGGTGCGACGATCGCCGGAACGCAGCGCATGCTCGATAAGCGACGCGTACGCCTCGTCGCTAAATGGATCCAGGGCCAACAACCGTTCCGCGATGGCGGGAGCGGGCGCAACGGACAACTCGCGGCGCAGCATCTGTTCGAACCGGATGGCGAGATTGCGGCGCACGTGCTGCGCCCATTCGTTGTCGTCGCCGGGCAAGAACTCTCCCGTGTATAGTTCGATAGCTAAGCGCCGTTCATCGTCCACGTCCAGCGAACACCGTTCGAAGTCCCTAGAATCAACGATCGCTGCGCTTTGCCATCGCACGAAGTCTCGCGTTATTTCGAGAGCATGGTCTGCGTCGACTCCGCCATCACGCAACGTACGCCGAATCGTGGATAAAGTGGTTTTAAGATTGTTACGTGCGCTTTGCGGTTCGGCATCGGGCCAGAATTCTGTCATAAGCGCTTCGCGTCGCACCGGTTCACCACGGCGCAAAGCGAGAAAAGCAAGCAAGGATCGTGCTTTTGCGGTACGCGGTGCATCGATCGCGCAGCCATTGACAACAAGCTCGTAAGCGCCAAGCAGACGGATACGGAGCACAGAGTTTCCGTCGTTTACGTTCATGTCATTTACGTTTGATTTACGACTCGTTGCTATCAATGTCGGAACGTACTTGCGGTCCGGGGTCTGCGAGCGCGTTGGTTTTCTGTGGAGGAGTTTCGCGTATGCGCGCTGGGGCGGTTGGTATTGCCCTTGGTTCTTTGTGCTTCCTTTTAGCATTTGCAGGCTGCGGCGGAGGAGGCGGGTCAGGTAACGTTTCCGTCGTGCCACCGTCCGGCACCGGCCCGGCGTCGGGCGTGCCACAAGTCAGTCCGTCGCCCTATCCAAACACAGATGGCGACGTCTTAGTTTACGGCGGAACGTTAACGCAAAGTTTTCAAACCTTTACCGAGGTGACTGCACCCGGTTCTACGCCGGCGCCGATCTCGACGACTATTCAGAACGTCACGCAGAACGTAGCCGTACGCGCAAATCAGTCGTTTAACGGGCACGCCGGGCTCTTCGACCTTCATTCGCTTGAGACGGACGCCTTTACAAGCGGACTGAAAACAACAACCGCCACAACCGACACGTTTGAGTCGCTTCCGCAAAACGGCTCGGCTTCGCAATTGCTCGACTACGGATCGCAGTTCGTAGATGACGCGGGCGACAGCACCACCACGTCATATGAGCCGCAAGTCGTTCTCGATCAGCTTCCGGATACGCCGGGTGCTCAATGGACAAATTCGCCCGCGGCGAGCATTCAACAAGCGCTAGCGGGTAACGCGAACGGCTCCGCAATTACGGTGCAACGCACGGTTCATTCCGACGGAACGTACGCGGAAAACACGACGTACCCGCCGGGATACGCAGCTCCCGGCTATACCGGTGTCGGCGAAATTCAAGAGAACGCCGACGGTAGCGGAACCTTTGCGTTCGTTAGCAACGGGAGTCCGCTAACAATTGAGTACAGCCTTCCGGTTCCACAATTGACCGGAGCGCCGCTCATTACGGTCGCATTGTTTACCGGCCTCGATCCGACCGCCGCGGACCCGCCGCGATCATCGTTCCAATTGCCCACCTGGTACGGAAATACGCCGTCGTTTTATGGCGAGACCGATCGCGATCTTGGGACTCTGCCTGTTCCGGCTTCGTGCGGTTTGAATGCACAGTTTCCGCAAACGGCGACAGCGATCGCGCAAACCATCGACCGTACCGACGTGATTCTCGGTTACACCGAACATCAAACCACGACGAGCTACGTGTCTAACGGTTACGGCGCGCTGTGCACGACGATGAGCGACAAGCTGACGCTCTATTACGATTTCAACGGCGACCAGGCATTTGTGTTCACGCAGACGCCGCCGCTCGAAATTGAAACGACAAACGAAGTCCTTGCACTGCAGACCGGCACCTCGCTTGCGACGACAAAGGCAGCGGCATCCAGCATTCGCGGCCGTTCCGTCGATCTAAGCGCCGCGTTCCGCGCAACTTTCCAGCATAACGTCAGCACGCTACGCGAGAAACGCAAGAGTGCGTTAATCCGTGCAGTGCAGCAATTTCGAATGCACCGGGGGCAGTAGTGAATAGCAATCATCGATGTATTTCTGCGGTTGCAGCACTTGCGATCGCCTTTACCGGCTGTAGCGGCGGCTCCTCAAACATAACGCCGGTTACAAGCGTTCCGGCGCAAAAGCCGCCGGTCACTCCGAACGCCGGCGTTACGAGTTTCATCTACGGCGCAGATGCGCTCAAGACCGCGCAATATGTAGGGCCCGCGGGAACCGCGACAATGGGCGTCGACGTTGCGCTTCGGTTGCAAAACAGTTCGGGGCTCACGCAATACGCGCTTGCCGTTGGCAATCCACGCTCCTCGCAGTACCGGCATTTTCTAACTCCGCAACAGATCGGCCGGCAGTACGGCGCAAGTCAAGCCGATCTCGCAACGGCTGCTCAATACTTTCAATCGTTTCACTTGCATGTAGGAACGTGGCCTCAACATCTGTCGCTCTTCGTGTCCGGCTCGCAACAAGCGATGCAACAGGCATTTGGCACATCGTTTGCAGCGTACAGACAGGGAACCGACACGTTTATCGGGCCAACGAGCACGCCGCGCTTTTCAAAACCACTTCCCGTAACGGCTGTAACTCATCTGGTGTCGTTGCAGCGTACGTTTAGAAACAACGTGCCTATCGGCGGAGGCTCCGTTAGCATAAGCGGTTATGCGCCGCAACCCATTCGCAACGCCTTCGATTACACGGGCGCTTATAACGCCGGCTACACCGGCAGCGGAATCACGGTCGGCATCGTTGGAACCGGACCGATTAGTAAAGATGATGTGCCGGCGTACGGGACGATGTTTAACACGGCAGTCGCGCCCGTTACACAAATAAATGTCACAGATCAGGGCGTCGCTGCTCCGGGACTCAGCACGCCTCCCGATACCGGCTTTCAAACGCCGCCGCCCGCAACGGCGAATTGCCAGGGCCTGCTTCCGGATTGCAATCCTGAAGATGGCGAAGCGCAAATCGACACCGAAGCGGCCGCGAGCCTAGCACCTGGATCAAACGTGTATTTCTATCTCGGATACGATCCGTCGTTGTGTTTAACTAACACTCAGACAATCGTTCCGGGGCCGTGTGGCATCAATCAGCAACCCCTTGAGGGCCTGCCGGTAGCTGATGATGAGATTCAGCAAGTCATTGCCGACAATGCGGTTGACGTTCTTAGTTTGAGTTACGGCGGCCCGGAACAGGGCCAGGCGGGATCAGAATTTGATTCTGCAAATCCGGATTCCGGAATCGGACCCGAAGAGTTTGCAGCGCTTGCAGCCGAGGGGATTGCGGTGTTTGTATCTTCAGGCGATTCGGGCGCGCAGGGCTGTCAACGGCCCGCGTACACGCCGGCGATCGATCAGGCTTGCGTGAGTTATCCGGCGACGGATCCAAACGTCACGAGCGTTGGCGGCGTGAATGCTCCGCTCGATCGATTCGGAAATCTTACCAATGCGATTACCGGTTGGGGGTTAGCGACAAACCGAGGCCGCGGCGGATCGGGCGGCGGTATTTCAGCGTTCTATTCACAGTCGTTGACACCGTGGCAAACAGGTCTTCCCGGCGTTCTGGGCACCAATCGCAATCAACCCGACGTGTCGCTCCTTGGCGATCCGTTCACCGGAATGGCTGCATTGTTGTATGCGAGCCTCGGTGGTCCACAGGTAGAAGACATCGGCGGCACGAGCGTCGCAGCGCCGGAGATGGCGGCAATGTGGGCGCTCGTTTTGCAAGCATGTAAACAAAACGCGGCGTGCGCTACGGCGCAGGGAACCAAACCGTATCGTCTTGGAAACGCTGCGCCTTTGTTCTACAAGCTTTACGCTAACGGCTCAACCATTTTGCCGACGTATGCGCAAACGTTTTACGACGTGCAGTATGGCGACAACCAGCAAGCTCCGGCGCAACCCGGGCCGACGTCGCCGCCTCTCGATCCCGGATACAATGCCGGTCCAGGTTACGATCAAGTAACGGGCCTCGGCGTACCTTTCGCACGTGCACTTATCAAAGCGGTGGCTCATCAATGAAGAAGATGCGATGTTCTTTAACGGCGCTTATCGCGGCGTTGACTTTGTGCGCATGCGGCGGTGGAGGCGGCGGAAACAACGTCGTGCCCACGCAGCCGACGGGTTCTCCGGGTTCTCCGGCGGCGTCGCAAACGGTAAAGTTCGTTGTGAGCGTTCCCGCAGCGGGCAGCACATCATCGGCGGTGCGCGTTAAGCCGGCTTACGTGTCAACGAACACCGGATCGGTTCGCATTACATTGCAGAGTGTTAACGGTGCGCCGCCGAGCGCTGCATCCGTTACGGTCGCTGCAATCTCCGGCACGGCTCCTGGGTGCAGTGCCGATTCGCAGAAGAACATTAACTGCACGATTCCGGTTCAGGCGCCGGCGGGGCTCGATCTCTTCTCAATCGCGACGTATCAATCGCCCGATGCGAGCGGAGCCGTCCTTGCGTCGACGACGGTGTCCGCGAACGCAGGCGGTACCTCGGCATCAACTGTGCCGGTATCGCTCGGCGGCGTTCCCGCGCGCGTGTCGTTTTCACCAACGCAGTTGCCCATGGTGGCCGACGGCGCAATTCACAGGTTCGCAGTCACGCTGAATGTTACGGATGCCTCGGGCGCGACGATCGTCGGCGCGTCCTCGTACCAATCGCCGGTATCTTTGCAGGTCCTGAACGATCCCGCGCACGCACTTACGCTCTCGACAACAAGCGTAATGACTCCCGGAACCGTCGTCACCGTGACGTACGATTCCAATAAGCAGCTTGTGCAAGGGCAAATTGTGGCCTCCGATAACGGGATGCCGTCGGTTTCACTCAACGCGGCGCCACTAACGCTGAACCCCTCGCCCCTCACGGTTTTCGACGATGCCGTTTCGACGCCGGTCACCCTTACTGAGGGCGGCTTTACGGGAAGTTATGCGGTCTCTGTTGCGAATGCGAACGATGCATCGGTCACCGTTGCAAACGGACCGCTCAATAGCGGAACAGCCGTTGCAACGATCGTTCCTAAGACGCACTTCGACGTGACAAACCTGACCGTTAACGACGGAAATGTTTCCGACGTCGTTTCACTGGCGGTCATTCCCCACAATGGGAAATACACCACATTCGGTAGCGCGCACACGATTTTTCCAAGTTTCAGTATCGTTGAGGCTGCCGACGGCACATTCTGGACGACGGATAGCTTCACGGGAAGTATCGTGTCGTTCAATCCGTCCACGGGAGCGTATACGTCCCATGTCGTGGATCCGTCGCTTATGGGGCCTGAAGCGGTCGCGCTGGACGGCGCAGGCAACGTGTGGTTTGCAGATAGCACGCAAATCGGCGAATACGTTGTCTCAAATGGAACGATAAATTACTATTCCACGGGACTGTCTCCGACTCCAAAGGTTAACTCGATCATTGCGGGGCCGGCCGGAACCATGTGGTTCTACGACCTAGGTGCCAATAACGCTACGTCTACAGTCGATCCAACATACTTCGGTTCGATCGATACGACGACGGGGCTAATCCAAGAGTATCAGACGAATACGCCGGCGGTACCAAAGCTCGCCGAAATGCCGATGGTTTTGGCGCCAGATAATTCGATCTGGTATGGAAACGCGCTGAACAACTCGATTGGCCGTATCGATACGTCAAGCGGCACAATGACGGAGTTTAAGTTAGGAACGCCGGCCCAGCCGCAGTTGTCACCGATGCAACTGGTTGTTACTCCCGACGGAAAGATTTGGGCCGGCTGCTACTCGTTTACATCAAGTGCGTCTGCCATCGTCTCGGTGGATACGAAAAACAACAACGCCGTCACCTATTACACGCAAGGGTTTGCCCAGGCGGGATTCATCTATTCGATGATACTGGGCTCGGACGGAAATCTATGGTTTTCAGAAATTCCGGCTTCAGGGACTTTGTTTAGTTCGCAGGCATTGATCGGTGTGATGAACCGCACGACCGGGGCGATCTATCAGTATCCGCCCATGGTGCCGGAGTTCGCGCAGATCACCGGGCTCATCGATCGCGGCGACGGCACGCTGTGGATGCTCGATAGTGGATTCGGCAATATTGGAAAGGTAACGTTCAAGTGAATCGTCGCGATTTGAATCGTGCGCTGTATCATCCGTGTATCATCGCACTTGTATTTCTTGCTGGATGCGGCGGTGGCTCATCGGGGGCTGGTGCACCCTCCACTGCACCGCCCTCGAGTCAACCCTCTGTAGCGCCAAGCTCATCGCCTGCGCCGGCGCCGCAAGCCAGCCAGAGCAACGTTGTGTTCCAATCACCGGGTGCACAACAACTAACGGTAACGGAGTCCAGCTACATGGGGACCTTTACCGAAAGTAACACGTGCAATCCTTATACCGGTCAGATTGCCTCCGTAGCTATGACGTCAAGCGCCGCGGGATCGGCAACTTTTACGTTGACTCCGGTTGCTGCGGGAACGTGTACCATCACGGTAAGTGATAATGCCGGACGAAACACCAGCGTCTCCGTAAGCATCGCGACTGCCGCGATAACGGTGCAGTAGCATGAAGCTCAAAATATTCCGTTCCATTTCCACTGCCGCGTTGGTCGTTGCGTCCGCGTGTTCGTCGCACGGAACGAGTTCGGTTTTGCCGGGCGGCCCGGCGACTGTTGCGCCGGCAAAGGGAAGTGTAGCGTCGGCAAACCTTTCCATTGTCGTGCCGCGTTCCGGAGCATCGACGTCATCCAACCGCCGGCGCCCGATGTGGGTGTCCCCGTCAAGCGCGCAATTGAAGGTTGCCGTTAACAGCGGGCAGGCCACGGTATATGGATTGACAGCTAATGCGCCGGGCTGTTCCGTGGTTGTCGCGAACATTACTTGCACGTTTAGTGTAGCCGCGCCGGCGGGCAACGACTCTTTTGCGTTGACGCTACTTGATTCCGCGGGCAACGTGCTCTCACAAAACGTAGTAAATGCAACATTGGCTGCGGGCGTTGCTACACCAGTAAACGTAACGCTTAATGGTGTGCCTGCAACGGCCGTAATCGTCCCGGGCCAAAATGCAACCATCGATGGAACTGCCACGCCGGCGTTTCACGTTCCCGGGTTATTCCCGCAACCGATCGAACTCGAAGCGCTCGATGCCGACGGGAATGTGATCATTGGTCCCGGTGCGCCTAAATTTACCGCGCCGACGGTTTCCTCTGGAAGCGCGTTCGCGACTATTGCGCCGCAAAATTTCGGTGACCCCAACGCCTATTTGTTGAAGGCAGTAGATGGAACGGCGGCCGGTCAAACGGTAACGCTCTCCACCACCGCCCAAGGCATTCCGTTAAATGACGGAACAACATCTGCGCCGATAAGCGGCAATCAGAACTTCACGTTTACGCCGGCAATCGCCGTCGCCGGCGGCCCCGCCATTATCGTCTACAGTCTGGAAAGCGGGAAGCCTATCGTTGGACTACCGATTTGCTCCGGAGGATGTCCGGCATCGTTTGCTACGGGGATCGCGATCGATAGTCTTGGGACGATGTATGTGTCGTGGACCTCTAGCCTGGGACTTTCTCTCGGGCACCGCGTGTCCGTGTACGACCCGGGGAGCCTTGGTGTTACGCGGGTGCTCGACATTCCCCAGGGAGTTACCGGCGCTGTCGGCGTTGCAGTCGACAAGAATAACATGTTGTATGTCGTCAATGTAGCGGCGGGACGTCTACTGCATCGCACGCCACCTTCGGTGACGGAGTATGCACGTGGGGCCAACTCACCGACGTTTCAAATTAGGCCCGGATTTGCTGGGCTTAACGATCCAACCGGCGTTGCGGTGGACGGTAGCGGCAACGTCTACGTGGCGGATAACAGCGGTGCGAATGCCTCCGTGGACGTTTACGGTCCTGGAAACCAGACCACGGCGATCCGAACGCTCAGTGACCCACGGCTAGGGCTCGCTGCGTCGATTGTTGCGGACAACGGCGGCAATGTGTACGTTTCCGACGTGACAAACAAAGATCTCGCCTACTTCCCCGCAGGTTCTACGTCGGCAAGCGCGATCATCACCGATGGCAGTTTTGCCGTGGAACCGGCGGGCATGATGATCGATCCCAGCGGCAATCTATGGGTGTCGATCTCCGGAAGCACGAGCATTGTAGAGGAACTTTCCGGTACAGCGCTTCCGGGGAGCGTCTCAATTATTGATACGCTTCCCACTGGTGGAAATCTCGGTTGGATCCCGTAAGGGACTACGGTGAAACAGGAACCGGAACATGCTTCCAAGTGCCGTGAACCACAATCTCCGTAAGAACGGAATTCGCAATGTAGCACGCTTCGTGTGATTCGTGATGAAAGCGCCGGACGGTTTCTTCGTCCGGCGTTTTCGTTCCGGAAAACGTAATTTGCGGATTTAGCGTAACTCGCTCGACGTAAGAGCGGCCTGCGGCGTTTTTCCCCATCTCGCCTTCCGCTGCGTCGACGTACTGGTCGACCACGTACCCTTCGCGGGCGGCGAAACTCAAGAAGAAGAGCATGTGGCAACTCGAGAGCGCCGCGACGAAAGCTTCCTCGGGATCGATACCACCCGGATCGGAGAATGGAACGCGCACCACTTCCGGTGAGCTTGACGCCGGCACGACTGCACCACCGTCGAAGCGCCATTGATGCGCGCGGCTATAGCGGTTGTCCACGAATTTACTTTCGTCGCGCTTCCAGCGAACTTCGGCGGTGTGTTTCGACACGGGGTACTCCTCTAGCGTTGAGCGTATGCTTTCAACCAAGAACGGTTCCCCAGCCTTACTGGGTTGCGGGTGAAGTTTGTTGCGTCGCCGGTGCCGTAGAGAGCGACGTGCCCAAAGCGGTTCTCATAGTCTGGGCTCCTGAGTCTATGAGCGTGTAGCCCGATACCAGCAGCACGGTCAAAGTGAATGCCAAAAATGAGGAAACCGCCAGCGCCGAAATGAGACCCCAATAGATCGCGCGTTTCGCAGCGGCATCATCTTTTATCCCTAGGACGGCGGAGATGTCACGAGCGCACTTATGAAACGCGACGGGCGTCGCGAAGATCGCGTAACAGAACGGAACGGCGCCGAGCGTCGCTATCGCTCCCAAAAACAGGTAGAGCGGCCCGTCATGGACCGGAAACGTTTCATGTAACTCGTCGTACGTGTTCAAAAGGCTGTACTTCATCAGGAAAAAATAGATGGCGCCGCTTGTGACGAGCAAGAATACCGGCCAAAATGTGCGAGCCGTGAAGTAGTAGTAGACGATTTCTCGCGCGGCCGAAGCGTACGGCGCGCCGCGTGCTTTTCGCGCGACGAAGCGTGGAAAAAACACACCGAGGAAATAGACTACGAGTGGTATGCCGGCGGTCAACACGATGCCCTCATGCGGGACGGTAAGGCCGGAGACGTGGTCGTTGAGGTCAGCCATAATCTGCTCGCGCGCCTGCGGCGTTGAAACGGACGAGTTCAGTTGGGCCTGCAAGTCGTGCGCGATCCAATCGTTCTTCAGATCGGGATCCGGAAACAACGTATGAAACGCGATGCCGATGAGAGCCAAAACCGTAAACGTCAATGTCGAAGCGCTTAGCGCAAAAGCGAACGGGTTTTTCCAGCCGTCGTACGGCGGATGGGCGCAATGCGCGAGATCGTGATTCTGTAAAATCGCACGTCTTTGGCGCAAAAAACTCTTGAAGTCGATGAGTGGCTTTAAGTGTTTTTCCCACCATTCGCCGAGTTCGGTACGCAGTGTTGGCAGGTCGTCTTCAACCTGCGCCGGTGGGTTAAGCGCATCTTGCATGGCACACCACCTTGAGGAGCGTTAAAAATATCGTATCATACTAGAATTACTGCGCGGAGCGTGCTAGACTGGCGCTCGTGAGCACGCGCATTCTTTCGCAACGACAACGACAACGCTAAAGCGGTAACCCCGCTCCTAGCTTGTTTTGCCGTTTACGAAGGGATCGATTTGTCGTGCATTTCTTTGTCAAAGGGGCCGTACTCGGCTTCCTTATCGCCGCACCCGTTGGACCGATCGGGGTACTGTGCATCGTCCGAACGTTACGCTCGGGCTGGGTCACCGGTTTCGCATCCGGCCTAGGTGCCGCGACTGCGGATGCCTTCTACGCCGCGGTAGCTGCGTTCGGCGTTAAAGCCGTCTCGGGTATTATCTCGGCGCTTACGTTACCGCTCCATCTTGCCGGAGCCGGTTTCTGCGTCTTCCTGGGAACGAAAATCTTACGCGCCCAGAGCCCACGCGTTCCTTCGCCGGCTGATGGGATGGACGTTCACACCGCATACGCCAGTACCGTCCTGCTAACGTTGCTGAACCCCGCGACGATTCTGTCTTTCATGGCGTTCTTCGCCGCGGCGATGCTACACGACGCGCCGAAGACAAGCTACGCCGTCCTGCTCGTTACCGGTGTGCTAGTGGGCTCGGGGGCGTGGTGGCTTGCGCTGGCGACGGGCGTTGCGTGTACGCATCGTCTCGCCGGCGAGACGTTTCTAAAAACGATCAACCTCGTATCGGGCCTGTTTCTTATCGGGTTCGGATGCTACTCCGCGTTGGTTCGATAGCTACTCTTCTTTCAGCGCTTTCGGTGCGGCCCGTGGGTACGAAGAGAATATGAAGAACAACACTATCGCATGGCTCGGATCGTTGGTCCTTTGCTGTGCGCCGTTGTGCGGCGGCGCTCAAGAACAACCCAGCCCCGCCGGTTCCATGCCGGCGCAACAAGAGCCGGTCGTGACCGTAGTCCTGGCTACGCCTCAGAAGACCGGCACAACCGGGCAAGCAATCCTTTCACAACGCGGAAACGACGTACTTGTTACAGTGAAAGTTCCGAACGCTCAAGCCGGTGATGTCGCTCTATACAAAGGAGCGTGCGGATCTGCGCCGGCCGGAAAACCCGACAAGGTGCTTGGCAAGCTGAAAAGCGGCGCGCTTCAAACCACCGTCACCGGTACGACGATCGCTGCTCTCGCGCAACGCCCGACCAGGATTGTGATCGACCAGACGCCCCCGCTCTGCGGAGACGTTAGTGCCGAAAACCCGATTCCGGGTTCGCAGCAAGGCACACCCGCTTCGCCGATGCCCTAGTTTCGCCGGACTTAGCGCGTCGAGGTTCTAACCTCGACGCGCTCCTTCGCAATCGCAAAGGTTGCAGAAGAGATCCCGTAGACTATCCGTGCAGCTTCGATCGAAGTGTTGGCGCTAAACGAAGTGTTTCTATGGAATCGAAGTACGAGGCCGACTCGTCCGTAGCGGTGATCCAGGATTTTGATTCGGAGAGTGCCTGAAGGTGAGCCGCATAATTTTCAGGGCTTGCGAAGGTGGAGAACGAGACAAAGACGTTTTCGCCCTCACGCACCGGTAGTGCGGGAAAGTTGTTTGCCGCGTTTTCCGTCACGTATGACGCTATGGGTGCACCGCCCGTTTCCGACAGTATCGGCGCAAGCGTTTCCTCGAAGAAACGCGCAAATGATTCGCTCTTCTCGTCGCGGACGTAGTAAATCGTAGCGACCACGAGTCCTTCGTCGCTTCGCTCCGGGCGTTTGCCGTTCACTGCGAAGGCGGTGTCTACGCCCGCCGGGCAAAGAAGAAGGACATTGTCCGAGTCGATCATCGTAGCGTTTGCCGCTTCGCGGTGCTCTTTCCATACGGGACCACCGTAGAAGCCCTGAAGCGCTTCGGCACGCTGCTCCATATTCGTAAACCCACGAAGCCACACGAAACGATCCGGCCGATCGACATCGCGAAAAAGCCCGATAACGCTCATTCCAAGCGATTCTTGCGGTTCGATAAACTCGCGCTCGAACAACTCGATTAGCTCGTCGCGCCTACCGTGATGCAATGTGTACTGACGAAGCTCGACGATGGAAGAACTATGCACTGCGGCCTCCTGCACTTAAGAACGTACCGGTTCAGACATGGCGCGTACCGATAAAGTTGCAGAAGAAGACTCGGCGAAAGCGCAGAGCAGATTGACCATGGCCATTTGCTCGGGTGAAGAGCACCGAACCGAGAGAAGGTCGGGCGAACAGACGAGAACGCTTAAGCATTGGGCGCGTGACAGAGCAACGTTGAAACGGTTCTTTTCAAACAGGAACTCCAGGTCACGCGGAATTTCGTCGCCGCTCGAGGTTGCCATCGAGTAGAAGACGACCGGCGCTTCTTGACCCTGGAACTTGTCCACCGTTCCTACGCGCACGTCGCCGTAGCCGTTTGCGGCGAGGGTTTTCCTTAGAAGCATCCGCTGAGCGTTGTACGGCGAGACGACGATGATGTCGTCCAGTGTGATGATCCGTTCGATTCCACGAACGCGCACACGACCGTCGAGCAATCTTCCAATCGCGCGAGCAATTGCGGAGGCCTCGGCTTCCGATGCGCGGCTGTTGCCTTCGTGTTCCACCGGCATCCATTCCAAACCGCACAGCGTTCCATCGGCGCTCAGTACGGCATTTGATGCCGTTTCGGCAGCGGGATGCAGCCGGTTCTCGTAGACGTGGCTCGAAATGAATTCACAGATATCGGGATGCATGCGGTAGGAAATATCGAGAAAAATGCCGCGCCCCGGCGGAACGGTATCGTGTTCGCCGAGGACGTGTTCGAGGATCGAGAGGTCCGTGCCGACCGGATGCGAGCCTTGCGAGACTTGCGCGAGCTGAAGCGGATCTCCCAGTAAAACGACGTTCTTCGCTGCAAGCGAACACGCAAGCGCGTCGGCGAGCGCAATTTGCCCCGCCTCGTCGACGAAGAGCAAGTCGTACCGACCTTGCAGCTCTTCGCGCGCGAAAAGCCACGGCGTTCCGGCGGAAAGTTGGTGCGGTTCCGTCACGAAGGGATCGTTGTCGTTAACGCAAGACACCATCGGTATCTCGAGCTGCGAAATGTAGAACGATTCTTCGTTTCCCGGCGTGCATTTCTTCAGGCCGGTGAACGAGACTCCGCGCTCGCTCGCGACCTCCTCGACCTTGTGGAGCAGATGATGGACGGCCTTGTGACCTTTCGCAACGATGCCGACGCGTTTTCCAGAGGCGAGCGCGTCGACGATAACGGACGCACCTTTCGTGCTCTTTCCGGACCCCGGCGGGCCTTGAACGAAAAGATAGCTTCCGTTCAGTAGCGGCACCATCTCGGCCGGAGTCGCGAGGTCTACGCGTTGAGGCTCCGCAAGCAACAGCGCACGCGTGGCCGGCCATCGTTCCGCCAGCGTTCCCTCTAAATATGAACGAGCGATGCGCGCAAGCGCTTTGCGTTGTTCGTTATTGACGATCGGACCGCCGGGAATGACGGCGCGCAGCTCGCCCGGCACGATATTTTTGTTCAGCTTGATGCGCACGTGCCGGCGCTCGTCGTCTATGCTAACGATCGATCCGGCGGTGGAGCGCGTGTACGGGCATTTCACGCTGCCGTCGATGTGATGCGGCTGCTCCGGAAACGCGTAGGTATGGATAAACGAGTTCTTGCTTTTCTCCGGCGGGATGTCGCTCATGTGAACCAGACCCGCGAGTGACTCGTGATCGAATTCCAGAAGACGGTCTAGGTTTTTGTAGCGATCGAAAAGCTGCCAATACGCGGGCTTCGCTTCGCGTCGATCGTACTCCAAGAGATGGCCCAAAAGCCATTTAGCCCGCACGTTTTGCGGTGCCGCGCGAAGCGACCGCAGTGAGAGCGGCGGTTCTATTCCATCTAGCAAGGCCTTCGCGAGCGCCGGATCGCTGTCGGGCTCTTTTAACTCTTCGCGACGTTCCGTAAACCATTCGACCGTGTGATTTACGCTGTACTCCGCACGACGTTGCAGCAACCACTCGTGCAGCAAGAACGTGGAGTAACAGTCGTCTTTGTTGTAACGCTCGATGTCTTCTAGAATGGCGTCGTCTTTGCTGAAGAGCCATGTCTCGAACATGACGATCGAGTCATCGCCGCGCTGCACTTCGGTGCTGCGCTTCATTCCGTAGAACGTTTCGAATTTCTTGATGGAATAACTCGGCTGCGAAATGCGCAGCGTTTGACGCGCAACCGTGTAGAGATCGACGAAGACCTCGCCGCGAAGCAGCGAATCCAGTTCGGCTTCACGCGTGCCGTAGCGTCCCATTAGGCGCCGTAATGCCGATTGCTCGTAGTTGGCGTAATGGTAGATATGCATGCCGGGAAACTGCTTGCGGCGTTCCGTTACGAAATCGATGAAAGCCTCGAACGCCGCTTGTTCTTGGCGATCGCTGCGTGCCCAAAACGCGATGTATTGGCCGTCGGCCTTGCAGTAAGCGCCAAAGAGATACTCCAAGCCGTGGTCCGGTGCGTAAAGCGGGTCGCCCTCCATGTCGAAGAAGATGTCGCCGTCGTCCGGCAGCGGAAGAAGCCCGAAGCCGCTATGCGATTCATGTTGTAGCAACTCGTAAGAGTGCGTTCCGTTCACGCGTGCGCTATGTTGCAACGCGGCCTGTGCGTGGAGTTTTTCGAAGGTCGTCTTCGCCATACCGAACGGCCGCATCGCAGGCGTCGCGCCGGCCAGTTGCCCCATGGTAGAAATGCCGGCCGCTTCGAGACGTCGCATTTGGTCTTTGCGCATGCCCGCGACAAGTGAAAGATGATCGTCGTCGCTGCGTCGCTTCGAGCAGTTCGCGTTCCACCGGCAGACGGTGCAGTGCGCCGTCTCGAGGGGATACGTAACAATATCGTCGACGGACATGCGTTCGAGAAAACGCACTTTCAGCGCGCGGTAGTACGCCGCAAAGTCGTCCACGCGAAACGAGCGTTCTGCGCCGCTTCCAAGGACGACGTGCATTTCGCGGGGTTGCGTTCCCTGCACGCGTCCGACGTGTTCGCTGTAGTTCGCGAGTTGGATAAGATAATACGGTTTCGGATTTAGGGCGAGCTTCGTATCGACGACTTCGTAGCTCCATGGCCACCGCGCCGACGGGCGATCGACACGGCGAAGGAAATCGGTACGGCCGAGCCAGATGCCGTCGAAGAACGTCGCCTGATAGATCAGCGGAGCGCCCGAAGCCATGGCTTGGATCGTGCGCTGCTCCGCTGCGCGCAGTTCTTCAATGCTACGCCCACCGCGCGGATCGAACTCGATCAGACCGCTGCCGTACTCTCTACGATACCGCTCCAACTGGTGGAGCTCGTGATCTAGCCCCTTGCGGGAAAGCAGTTCGGTGCCCGGCGTCGCGGCGGGACGTTCGCGTTCGCCGTAGGCCACAAGCCGCTCTAGTTCGACTAAATGCGAACACTCGAGCGCGTTGTTTAGGTCGCTCGCGGAGTAAATCAGTTGGTCGCCGATGCGTTGCATGTCCCGATTTTCGTATAGCTGGGTGCCATACCCATGGCACGATGAATCGCTAGGATATCCGTAATGGATGCCTTGCTTGCCGCGAATCGCCTTCCACACCTTGCAGAACGCTCGATGCGCAGCGCCGTTTTGGCCGCGATCGATCGCGGACGCATGACGCCGAGGACGCTTATAGATGAAGCACTCGTCCGGTTCGAGCACGCCGTCGGGACCGAGGCGCCCGATGGGATTCGGCCGTCACTGCTCTTTGCGGAGCGTGATCGCATCGTAAGGGAGCTCCGGCGTTTCATCGACGGCCGGCTTTCCGCGCGACTTGCGGCGCTACGGCGCCGGGACGTCGTTGCGATCGGCCGCCACGCGGCACCGTTCGACTGCATCGTGCGCAACGGCCGCGGTAAAAACTACGGCGTCGTGTTCCGCCGCATAGCCGCCGACGGGCGCAGACTCGAGTTTTTGCGCCGAGTCCGAATCGCGTGCGAAAAAGCAACGAAGACACCGGTATGCGGTGTCCTCGTATACGACTTCACAAGTGGAGCGAACCGGCTGGTTCTAGACGATGCCGGAGCGCAGCGCGTGTACCGCCACTTGCGTGCGAGCTGAAAGATTCAGCTTCGCCAAGATGTGTGAGATGTGGTTCTTCACCGTCTTATCTGAAAGATCGAGACGGACGCTGATTTCCTTATTAGAGAGGCCTTCAGCGACAAGGCGGACGACTTGCATCTCACGGTCGGAAAGCAGCGTACGCATGTCCTCAGCCGACGGCACCGCCCGCAGGTGACGTTCCGGCATGGCGTCGAGCGCCGCCGCCGGAAAGGTCTTCACTAATTTAATGAAGTCCGCAATCGAGAGGTCTTTCAGATCCTCGATCAACGCGTCGTCGATCACCACACCCGTCGGCGTTTCCGCTTTCAGTTCGGCGACACGTAGACTCGGCTCGAGCGACAAGAGTCGCACGAGGGCGTTTCGGACAATAGCATCATCGCCGCCCACATAAACAGTGGCGGTTTGTTGAAAAAATAGGGCACTCATGTGGTCCAATTGCCTTCCCGTTGGCTCGGCTGGCACCCAGAGTGTAGTACAAAAGTCTTTCCTGGTTCTTACGGACTACTTACAGCTTGCTTACAAATCGCTTACATGGTACGAAAGGCTTCTTGTCGTAATGAGCAAGGCAATGACAACCTTGCCTGCCGAGCCTTTGGACCTCCATCGGACCCGGCTGCTAGACCGCATCCATCGCACGGCTCCGAAGATCCTCGTGTTGTTGGCGCCTGCGGGTTTTGGCAAGAGTTCTCTCGTCCGGCAGCTCATCGGCCCGAGCGGGCGCAGTGCCATATGCGACTGCGCGGAAGTCAGGGACGACTTGGACTTGGCCCGCCGTCTGCTGGACGCCCTTGGCGAACGCGAGGCGGCGCTTGGAGACGGTGCGCTTTCCGTCGCGGAACGGTTGAATCTCGCCCTCGAAAAGTGGCGTGAAAAAGTCGACGTCACCGTCGTTTTCGAAAACGCCGAGCATTTCGCCGAGGTTCCCATTGCGCGCGAATTCTTTGCGCGCCTTTTTGCGAACCGTCCCGAACAGCGCAAGATCATCGTCTGTACGCGCAAGCCGTTTCGCATCAGCTTAACGCGCTATGCGCCCCCTCATGAAATCCTCGTCTTGCGCGCCGGCGATTTGGCATTCGACACGGCAGACATCAAAGCAATATTCGCTCCGTACACGCAGGACGAGAAGTCGATCGAACGCGTTGCCGCGATCTCCGGCGGATGGCCTATCGCCGTGCTTCTGTTGCGGCGTTTCGCCACCGAGGGCAGAATCGCAACCTTGCTGGACCGTCTCGACGATATCGCGTTTCAAGAACTGCACGACTACATTCAAGATGAAGTGGTAAGCCAGCTCGACGGAGGCATTCGCCGGGCGCTTTTCGTCTGTGCAACGATTCCGAACACAAACGCGAACGACTTGCGCGCTTCCGGGATCCCGGAAACGGCGATCGACGATTTAACCGAGATTTCGAAGCAGTCGCCGTTCGTGTCTCACGATGGCGTCGGCGTCTTTCGAGTTCATCCGCTGATCGCCGCACTGTTGCGCGAAGGGCAGTCCGATCGCCGCGCAGAGTTGCTACAGGCGCTCGCAGCGCTGTACGAACACGAACGTGATTTCCCGCGTGCCGCAGAGTTGTTGCTGGCCGCCGGCGATGCACCGAACGCCGCGCGCGTCTTGGCCGAACATGAAGTTTTACGCGACCATACTCCCCGTGCGGAATACGTGCGCGTTCTGGGCGCGCTTGATGGTGTGCTGATCCACCGCTATCCAAGGCTTTGGAGCATGACGGCCGTTGCGCGGTTGTTCGGATCGAAATCCGAAACGCTCTTAGACGAAGCGGAATCGCTGTGGCGCACGTTGCCGCCCGACGTCACTCCGATGCAGCGCTATTACGTGCTTGTTTTGCGCGCGCTTTTAATGAGCTACTTAGGCTTGTTCGAGCCGGCGCTTGCGATGGTGGAAGAATTTGCGGTCACGGCACGTGCGCAACACGCAGACGAGGTTATACCCTACGTAGGCTACATTCGCGGTTTGCTGCTTTCACGCATGGGCCGCCTTAGCGAAGGCGAAGCCGAATTGCACTCCGCGTTGCCGCATCTGGAGGAGATGGACATCTTTGCATCCGGCACGTACATGTCGCTCGGTGCAGATATCGCGCGCGTCCGCGGTGAACGCGCGATCGAGCGTCAATTCGTCGAGCGCGCAATCGAACGCGCACGGCGCTCCGCTTTGCCGAATTTTGTTGCGTTCGACTATGCCGAGGCCCTGATCGGCGCCTGGCTTGCGGGCGAAACACGGCTCTTCGATGAGTACGCAGCAAAGCTCGATGAATGCGTCCAGCGTGGCGACGTCAAGGGCTTTACCTATCTCAGTGCCGTTGCGTGCCGGCGCAGTCTCAAGCCGGCGGAGACCGATCTCTCCACGTACGTCGCGTTCGGACGCTTGATGGCGCTAGCGAATATCGCCGATGAAGAAGAGCGCCTCAACGCTGCGCATTTGGCATACCGCGCAGCGAAACGGACGCATAAACCTTTTCTCCTTACGCTCTCCGCGACCGCCGTTGCCTTGCTCGATACGTCCAAGGCGGAAGAATTTTTCAACGCCGCCCGGGAAGCGGCGGCGCAATGCGACTCTCCGGCATTGCGAACGGCGATCGACCTCATTCAAAACGGCTGCGCAAATGCCGGCATGTTGACCGCATTCGTAGCCTACGTAACGAAGGATCACAGCAAAGTTGTGCGGCCCGTTGCCGTCGGCGTGATGAACGGTACAATCGTTGTTGATGGGCAAAGCGTCGCAATCTCCGGTCGCGAGCTTGAGTTGGTTCTCGCCTTAGCATTGCGACGCGAATCCACGCCGCGCGCGCGTCTTGCCGCGATGTTGTGGCCCGATTTGGAAGCGCCCGCCGCTTTAAATGCATTGAGTGTGTGCCTGCATCGTGCCCGCGCGCATTTAGGACGGCGCGACGCGATCGTACGCGATGGCGATGGTTACGCGTTGCATCCGGAAGCTTTTGTCGATTTGTGGGAACTCGAACGGCTGACGCCCCTTCTACGCGGACGCGACGCCTTGACCGAAGCACAACGCGCCGCATTGATGAGCCTTTGGAATGCGCTGCGCGGTCGTAGGCCGGCCTCCGCCGACCGGTGGGAATGGTTCGAACCGACCGAACGGCGACTGCGCGAACAAAGAATTGAAGTCGCGCATCGTCTGGCCGGCGACGCGTTGACTCGGGGCGCAACCGAATTCGCAATAGAATTGACCAACGACTTGATCGAGATCGATCCGTGCGACGAAACGGCGCGTGAAATTGCAATTCGCGCGCATTTGCTGGAAGGCGACAGGCCCGCGGCGGTTCGCCAATACCGCCAGTACCGCGAGATTCTTCAAGCGGAGTTACAGTGTGAGCCGTCGCGGTCCATCACCGAACTGGTAATGCAATGATCGCGCCGCTTATTCTCGCGGCCACCGTAGCTACCGCACCGGTCCACGTAGATGTGGTTATTTCCGCAGGCCACGAAGGACGTCCGGCGTCTTGTTCGCGCTTCCCGGGACGCAAATGCAATCTTGGAGCGAACGGCGAGCGGCAATGGACGCCCATCGTAGCAGACGAAGCAACGCGCGTTTTACGTGCGCACGGCGTTTCAGTTGCGCGGCTGCCCGCCGATTTTTCCGGAACGTTTCAAAGCGATGCCGCCGTATTCATTCACTTCGACGGCTCTACTGCGCCGTGCGCGAGCTCTGCTTCAATCGGATACCATCACCCGCAAGACAAACCGGCGGCGGATCTTTGGCGCACGCAATATGCCGCAGTTTTCCCGTTCGGCTTTCAGCCCGACAACTTCACGTCGGGGCTGCGTGATTACTACGGCTTTCGCCAGGTGAACGCGCGAGACGGCGCGCTTGTTTTGGAACTCGGAGAAGTAACGTGCCCGCGCCAACGGAGCTGGCTTGCTCCGCGCTTGCAATGGGCCGGCGATGAAGTCGCTTATTTTTTGAGCAAGCTCATCGGCAAAGGTCAGGTTCCGGCGCCGCCGTAACTCCACGTATGCGTCTTCAACACGTCGTGGCAATGTTGGTATTTGCCGCCGCAGGTTTTTCTTCGTCCATTTCCGCTAATGCGTCGACCGATCCGTTCGCGGGCATTTCATGGCGTTCCATTGGACCGGCGATCTCCGGAGGCCGTGCCGGTGCGGTTGCAGGCACTGATTCAGATCCTTCGTTATACTATGCCGGCGCTGCGGGCGGCGGCGTGTGGAAGACGACCAATGCCGGAACGTCGTGGACGCCCGTTTTCGACCAAGAAGATGTAGCTTCGATCGGTGCGGTAACAATCGATCCGAAGAACGCGCAAACGGTGTGGGTCGGAACGGGCGAATCGAATCCGCGTAACGACGTAACGCAAGGCGACGGCGTTTATAAAACAACCGACGGCGGCGTGCATTGGACGCACGTTTTGTTTTTACGCAATTCGCTCATCGGACGCATCTACGTAGATCCACGCGATACGAAGCGCGTTGTCGTTGCCGTGCTGGGCGATGCCTTTGCCGATTCACCGGACCGCGGCATCTATCGCACAACCGACGGCGGAGCAACGTGGAAGAAGACGCTCTACGCGGATGAGAAGACCGGCGCGTCGGATCTAGTCGCCGATCCCGGCAATCCCGACATGATGTATGCGGGCATGTGGCACTTCCGGCGCACCGGTTGGAGTCTCGAAAGCGGCGGCGAGAAAGATGGCCTGTACCGCTCTTCCGACGGAGGCGCAACGTGGACGCAACTCAACGGGCATGGATTGCCCGAAGAGGAACGCGGTCGCGTTGCCGTCGCGATTGCGCCCTCGAATCCGCAACGCGTTTACGCGCTCATCGAAACAAAGCACGGATTTTTGTGGCGCTCCGACGACGGCGGCCGTGAATGGACGCTTATCTCAAGCGATCCGCTAATGGACGAGCGACCGTTTTACTACAGCAAGATTTTCGTCGATCCCGCGAACGCGAATCGCATTTGGGCCGAATCGGTGCACATGACGGTGAGCGTCGACGGCGGCAAAACGTTCAAAGTTACGGGAAGCGGAACGCACGGCGACCACCATGCAATGTGGATCGCCGCCGACGGCAAACGCATCATCGAAGGCGATGACGGCGGCGTGAATTTCTCGCACGACGGCGGCGAAACGTGGCAGTGGCCCAAGAACCTGCCGATCTCGCAGCTCTACCATATCGGATACTCGCGCGGGCTTACATATGAAGTCTGTGCGGGCTTGCAAGATAACGGCAATTGGTGCGGCGCCGCGAATCCGCTCGCATATTCGGTCAACTCCGCCCAGTGGACGAAGGTGGGATCCGGCGACGGCACTTGGACGCTTTTCGATCCGCGCGATCCGCAATTGATTTGGCAAGCCGACGCAGGCGGCAACTTTGCCGGCGCCGTCACGATTCACAATCTCGGAACCGGCGAGACGAGAGAGATTGCGCCGTATCTGCGCGATCAAAACGTCATCGATCCCAAAGATCTGCAGTATCGCTTCAACTGGGAGACGCCGATTGCGTTCGATCCGTTCGATCCGAGCGTTACCTATACGGCCGGCAACGTTCTCTTTGCCACGCGCGATCGCGGATTGCATTGGAAGAAACTCAGCCCCGATTTAACGCTGCACCTCGCTCAGCACGAAGTCGTTACCGGCGGAATTACGCTAGACGGAACGGGTGCGGAAACCAGCGACACGATTCTCTCGATTGCACCATCGCGAGTTTCACGTGGGCTTATCTGGATCGGCACCGACGACGGCCTCGTTCAGCTCACGCGAGACGGCGGAGCCCATTGGGAGAATGTAACGCCTAAGGGTATCGAACCGTTCGGCCGTTTTGCTTCGATTAGTCCGTCGGCAGAGGAGGCCGGCGTTGCCTACGCGGTCTACGACCGGCACATGGCCGGCGATCGCAAGCCTTACGTCTTCGTCACGCGCGATTTCGGCGCACATTGGAGCGCGATCGACTCGAATCTTCCTTCGGAAGACGAAGCGCGCAGCATTCTTGCGGACCCGAAGACCCCGCATCTGCTGTATCTTGGGCTCGAGCGTTCGCTTTGGGCGTCGTGGAACGACGGCGCGACGTGGGAACGAATCTCGTCGAACCTGCCGCCCGTGTCGATGCGCGAGATCGCGTTGCAGCCGGAAACAAACGACTTGATCGTCGCGACGCACGGCCGCGGTGCATGGATCTTCGACGACGCAACGCCATTACAGCAATTTGCACGCGCACGCAATAGCACCGTTTATTTCTTCCCGGCACGCGCAGCGATTCAGTGGAATCTCTTCAATTCGTTCGGCACGCGTCCGGACGGCGAAGCTCCGCCATACGGCGCAGTGCTCTCGTACTATCTGCAGCGGCCGGCCAAAACGGATCCGACGATCGACATCATCGATAGCCACGGCCGCACCGTGCGTCATTCTGTCGTCGATAACAAGACGGGTCTCAACCGGTTCACTTGGGATCTTGCTACCGAGAACGCACACGAATGGACGTTTGCGCCGCACTGGAATCGCGGCACGTTCGATAGTGGAGCGCCCGTCGTTCCGGGCCGCTTCGTTGCGCGGTTGCGAGTCGACGGTGCGACCTACGATCAACCCATTGTCGTGCGGCAAGATCTGCGCACCCACTACAGCGTGGACCAGCTTGCACAACGTAGCGCACGAATTCAGCGTCTTATCGATTCTTTCTCGCAAATCGACGACGCCCTGAACGAAATGAGCACCGTTCGCCAGGAGGCGCCGCTGCGCGCGCAAGCACTCGAGAAACAAGGACACCTCGACTTAGCCGCGACCGTTCGTGAAGTAGGCGATGCTGCTGCGAAACTGATTCCGGCGTTTACCTCGAATCCGTTGAACGATCAGGACAACGACTTTCTCCCGGACGTCTTGCGGGAACGTATGCAGACTGAAATCGACACGTATTTCGATTCGAACGCACCGCCCACCGAATCGCAAATTCGCGAAGACGCCGCGCTGCTGCGACTCGCTAGCGCCCGTTTATCGGAGTACCAAACGCTCGCGGTACGAGTGAAGCAGGTCGATGCGCAACTTCAGGTTGCGAAATTGGCGTCGTTGCGTACCGAGACGGTTCACCGTGCGCCCCCGGGCCAGAGCGGCGATAGTGCCGAGCGGCGATGATCGAGGTCTTTTACCGGTACCGAGTGCACCCGGCGCAGGCGAGAGCCTTCGAGCATGCGTACGGGCCCTCGGGGCCGTGGGCGAAATTCTTTGAGTCCGGAGAGGGATTCGTTCGGACGAGACTCTTCAGGCACAAAAGCGATCCGGCAATCTACGTCACCGTCGACGTGTGGGAAAAGAAGGCCGCCTGGGACCGTTTTCGTGCGGAAAACGCCGAGATGTATGCCCGGCTGAGCCGGGAGCTCCGAATGCTCTTTCTAGAAGAGCATCTCCTAGGGTATTATGAGGGCGAAGACGAGTATCAAGCGCCACTTGATACGCTCGCGTAAATACCCATACCCGGACTCTCCAGGAGCGCTCACGTTTAGATGATCCGGCCCGTCCGCTCCGACGGAACCATCGAGACCGGCGGAGTATTCGTTCCAATTTTGCGTCGCCGCGTGATCGACCGGATCGCGGCGGCTGCGATGCAACGCGTGGTTTTGATCGTCGCGCCGGCAGGCTATGGAAAGTCCGTCGCGCTGGCCCAGTACCTGAGCACCAATAAAGAGCCGTGCGTGCGCTTCGACGTCCGGAGCGACCACGACGCGCTGCTGGGCTTTTTGCGCGGCTTCGCCGACGCACTGATCGAAGTGGCGCCCGACGCGCGCGCGACCCTTGCGGGCGCTTACGAGAAGAATGCCGGATCGCCCAATCCCGGCTCCGATCTCGCGCTCTGGATGCATTCGCATCTGAAGTCGTATCGCGGCGTCATAGCAATTGACGATTTGCACGTCGCGCAAGAAGATCGCGAAGTGACGCGCTTCTTGAGTGCGTTGATCGAACGCACGAAGGGCCGCGTCCAATGGATCATCGCGTCACGCTCTACGCTCGGATTACCGATCGGCACGTGGCTCGCCTACGGCGATAGCGACCTCGCCATCGACGAGCACGACCTGAAGTTCTCGGTTGAGGAAGCGAAAGATGCCGCACGCGCTTTCCGGCTTGGCGTGCGTGACGAAGAGCTTTACGATCTGCTGCATCTGACGGACGGCTGGGCGACAGCGATGAGCTTCGCGTTGCGTTCGTCGACGCGTTCGATCGATCTGCGAAACATCTCCACGATGACGCGCGAGATGATCTACCGTTATCTCGCAGAGCAAGTCTACGGCGCGCTCAATGAAGAAGAGCGGCGGTTCATCGAGAGCGCCTCGCTTCTTTCCGAGATTAACGTCGACGTTATGGTCGAAGCGGGATTCGATCGCGCGGCGGCCATGATCGAGGACTTGCGCCAACGCGTCGCGTTCATTCATGAAAACGCCGGCGTCTATCGATTGCACGATCTTTTCCGCGAATTCGTGCAGCATCAGCTGGCGCTTCAAGGCAAACAGGCTGCGCTCGAGCGGCGCCTTGAACTCGGTTCGGTTCTGCAACTGCGCGGTGAATACGGCAGCGCGCTTACCCTTTTCGTTGATGCCGGCAGCAACGAGCAAATGGTGGAGCTGCTATCGGCGCAGGGTCTGGATCTAATCGCTCAAGGCCACGGAGACGTCGTGGCGCGAGCGCTGGAAGCGATTCCGCCTGTCGTCCACGAACGCGAGGCTATCCTTAACGGTCTGAAAGGCATTCTGGACATCGCAGCGGGCCGGTATGATTCGGGAGAACGCCGCCTCCAGCGTTCGATTCGATTGGGCAACGACGCAGAAACCCGCGCGCAGATGGTTTTGCGGCTTGCGATGTATCTAGTAAATCAGGGCCGCGATCCCGATGACTTGTTGATTTCGCTACTCGAGAGCAATGCATCGGAGTCTGCTAAGTTGGAAGCGCGCGCAATGCTCGCGGTTCGTGCCGTCCGCTCGGGCAATGAAGAACGTGCGGTCGAAAACATAACGATTGTCGAAGCTTCATTGGAGGACGTTTTCGACGCTACGCTCGTGGCCAAGCTCTGTCAGCGTATCGGCCTCGCTCGAATGGAGCGGATGGAAAGCCACGCCGCAAAGCGACATCTCTTACACGCAGCTGAGATCGCGACATCGGCGAAGCTCTGGAGCCTCGCATCGCGCGCCTATCAAGGTCTCGCAACGGTTTCCATCTTTGCGGAAAACGACGTGACCTCCAGCCTTTGGTACGCGCAACAGGCCGCTGCCGCAGCGACGAAGGCGGGTGATTACTTCGACCTCCAAATCTCGTTGCTGCACATGCTTAGTATCGAAACTCGCCGAGGCAACGAAGAACGAACCCTGCAAATCGAACGGCAACTCGTCGAATTGCGTCCGACGGACACGTTGCGCGCTCCATACGTGATGCTAAGCCAAGCCAACCGGCATGCGTGGCAGGGAGACTTTGCTACCGCGGCTCGTCTCTTCGTGAGCGTTCAGGAGAGAACGGGACAAGGTCCCGACCAAGTGCTCAACATGTCTTTGAGCGCGCTATGTCTAGCGCTAGGTCAAAATTCCAAAGACGCCTCACAAACGGTCGACGTTGTGCTGGAACGGCTCTCATCGTTGGACGAACCCGCGCCTTACGGTGCCGCGCTCCAGGAACTCGCGTTGCTGTTCTGCGGCTTAGCCGAAGCGCTTTGCGGCCGTCATACGTCGGCGCAACGAATTCTAAAGCGTTCTCCGCTGTTCGACCACGAATCCGTGGTCTGTATGCGAGACGCGGTCGAGCAACTGGTGCGAGCCGCAAAGTCGCCGACGTACGTGTTCGAGGATCTGGATCTTCACCGGGATGCGCTCGTATCATTTGGCTTTGGCGGCTACGCGCGATTCCTAGAGTTAGCAAAGCGGCATATCGATGCTTCTCATGCCGGCGAGGAAACCATAAAACTTACGCCCTCAGAGATGCGCATCATAAAGATGTTGGCGAGCGGCCTAACTACAAAGGATATCGCGACGGAAATGGAGCGCAGCGTATATACCGTCCAGACGCACATACAGAACCTTATCGAGAAGCTGGGCTGTCACGGTAGGGCGGAGGCGGTCGCTACTGCGCGGCGGATGGGGTACCTCGCGGAGGCATAGTAACGCGCCTACTTAAAACTAAGTAGGGACCGGGCCATTTGTCCTGGGCTATCTTTTGGGCAGATCACTCGTCCTTATTTTGAGGTAAGCCCATTCATGTTGACGCTCGTTGCTCTCGCCGCTGCCGCCATCATTTATGCGACCGTTCCGCCGACGGGAATGGGCTAAAGACCAGCACCAAAATTAGCTCTGGTCGTTAATTTATGTCCCCGGTACGCACCCTTTCCGCCCTTGGCGCGACGCTTGGCCAAGAGATTCCAGCCTTAGCGCGGACGGCTTTCGAGCACGTCACGCTATCTTCGTTGACGAACAGCCCTGATGCGGAGCAGATCCTAGAGGTCTTGCTAGACAGGCTCTGCCTCTCGTTGTCGCTGGCGAAGCCGGTGGGGCTGGTAAGCTGGGCCGAGCGTGAAACCGCCAACGTCGGAAAAGCGGGCGTCACCGATCTTACTACCGCGGCAGTGCATGCGATGTCCCTCGCGGCGTCGTCCTACGATGTGGATCACCGCCGGCTGCTGGCGTTCTTAGACGTGCTCGCCCGTGAAATCGAACGGGCGACTCTTGGCATTTCGGTCGAGGAATTCGAAGACGGCCCCGCTCATACCGAAGGCACAAGCGCGCTTCTCGCGACGCTCTCCGAGCGCGATTACGGGACGTGCTGCCACTCTAAGGCGACCGCCGAATGGGCTCGCCGTTTGGCGTTGGCCATGGGGCGCGACGAGGAATCGGCAGAGTTCATTGCACTCTGCGCGCTCTTACACGACATCGGAAAAATCTCAACGCCGGACTCGGTTCTTTTGAAGAACGGGCCCCTGAGCCCCGAGGAGTGGGACGTGATGAGAGATCACTCCGCCTCCGGCGCGCGCGTTCTCAATCAGATTCCGTCGCTTCAACGCTGCTCGGCAATCGTTCGCGCGCATCACGAGCGCTACGACGGTGCCGGTTATCCCGATGGCCTCGCGGGCAACAGCATCCCGCTCGAGGCGCGCATCGTTGCGGTGGCCGACGCATTTCACGCCATGATCAGTGAAAGGCCTTATCGCAAGCCCATTCCGCCGCGCCAGGCGCTTGCGATTCTAGAAGAGGGACGCGGCACACAATGGGATCCCGACGTCGTCGATGCGATGCTCGGCATGTTCGCACGGCGAACGCCGATCGTTTCGCACGCTGGAGCACAACTTTCCTCAGCATAACGTCCGATGCTTGGGGGAAAACCCGCGACCGGGTGTGGGCAGAGGCGCCGATAATGCGGCGCCTCTTTAATTTTGAAATGCCATGCAGTTGGCATTCCGGCATGTGATGCTGCACTCATGAACGACTACGTTATTGGCTCCGGAGCGTTGCTGACCGCAGGACCGCACGCAAGTATCGCGGCCGCGACGCTGCACGCTCAAACCGATCCGCTCCTTGCGCCGATCGTCAAGGCGGCCCTAGTCGATTTCGAGTCGACCGAAGCCGCCGATTTTTCGAAGATTCTCGTCATGGCCGCCGGCTGGAACGGCCGCCGCTTCCAAGCCGAGGTCGTCCAGCCGCTCCTTACCCGCGTCGAATGTAGCTTGGCCGATGTAGTCGGCGTTCTCGCAAACGCCGCAGAGACGGAAGAGGTCCACCTCTTCGCCCGGTGGTTTCCCGACGACGTGCTCGTTGCAGCGCTGCGCCGCCTGGGGGTCACTTTGGTCGCGCATCCCCTGGAAACAATCCGCCAGGCTGCACTAATCTGCGGCCAGACGTACACCAAATGGAACTCCCCATTACACGCGGCATGAGGCCGTCTTTTGGCGCGTCACGCCGCATCCAAAATACGACCTCACGGCTAAATTCACGTAACATTAAGGGGCTTGGCGCACTATTCTGACGTAGACATGACTATGGTGAATGCCCGGGTCGCGGTGATAGACGACGACCGGATGATC
Source organism: uncultured bacterium (assembly GCA_964546935.1). Lineage (GTDB taxonomy): Bacteria > Vulcanimicrobiota > Vulcanimicrobiia > Vulcanimicrobiales > Vulcanimicrobiaceae > JALYTY01. The sequence continues at coordinate 30,030 of CAZJLJ010000034.1, forward strand.
CGCGAGATGCTTCAGTTAGGGCTCTCCCGCGAAGGCTACGAAGTTCAGACGGCTCCCGACGGCGGAGCCGCCTTAGAATTGGTGCGCTCGTTCGATCCCGAAGTGATCGTGTTGGATATCATGATGCCGAAAATCGACGGCATCACGTTATTGCCGAAGCTGCGCGAGATCACGCAGGCGCCCATTCTCATGCTTACCGCGAAGGGCGACACCGAAGGAAAAGTTCAGAGCCTCAGCGCCGGTGCGGACGATTATCTGGTGAAGCCGTTCGTCTTCGAAGAGTTGATCGCGCGGTTGCAGGCGAAGCTGCGCCGTCCTCAGTTGATCGAAGAAAACGTGCTGCGTTGGCACGACGTCTCGATCAATCCCGCTACGCACGAGGCATGGCGCGGAAAAGATGCGATCGAGCTTACCCAGCGCGAGTTCGATCTGCTTTCAGTTTTCATGCGTGAGCCGCGCCGCGTCTTTAGCAAAGATCATCTGCTGGAGATCGTTTGGGGTCACGATTTCGAGGGCGGTCCGAACATCGTCGAAACGTACATTTCGTATCTGCGCGCCAAAATCGATCGTCCCGGCGAGCCGGGATCGTTTATCCGCACGGTTCGCGGCGTCGGATACGGTTTAAGACAGTAGGCGCATGAAGCGCTCGCTCGCAGCTCGGCTATCGTGGCTTTACGCCACGCTGCTTGGCATTACTGTGCTCGTGGTTATCCTGGCGTCGAGTGTCGCGCTGGTTATGGCGTTGGCCAATTTCACCGGCGACATCGTCATTGCGAAACATGAAGAAGCGAGAATTTTAACCGAGCAGTACCGCATGGAAGGCATGTCGTTGAAGCAGGCAGCGCCTGAAATCGCAAATGCGCTCAGCGGCATCGGCTTACGTGTCACGGTATACGACAAGAACGGAAAGTATCTCGCCGGCGACAAGACGCTGCGGCCACCGATTTTGAACCGGGTTGTTGCTGGAAAAGACCAGGTTCTAGCGCCGCCGCCCGAAGCGCGAGGGAAACTCGGCGAAGCCCTTGAGTTTCCACGCCGTGGCGTTGCGGTTTTGCGCGGTATCGGCGAACGGCCCGAACCATTTGCGCTCACGGCGGTCTCCGGGGGCTACGTCGCGTTCGCGCCGTCATTTCCGTTGTTGCTCGTCTCGCTCGTACCGTATTGGCGTGTGGTGGTTACTATCGCGATCGTCGCGATCGTGTTGTCTTGGTTCATCGGCCGCTTCTTCGCAGGACAAGCGCTGCGCCCAATCAGCGACGTCACCGATGCGCTGCGCGCGCTTGCCGAAGGTGACTTTACGCAACGCCGGTTCATGACTCCGGGCGGCGACGAAATTGGGACGCTAACGGCTGCGTATAACGATGCGGCTGCGAACGTGGTTAATGCGATGGGCGAACGGCGGCAAACCGAAGAGCGCATGCGTCAATTCGTCGCCGACGCGGGACACGAATTGCGCACGCCGCTTACCGTCATCGGCGGATACATCGACGTTCTAAGACGTGGAGCGATCGACGAACCGACCATTGCTCGTCAGATTCTCAGCACGATGGCGGTGGAGAAGGAGCACATGCGGACGTTGATCGACCGGTTGATGCTTCTTGCGCGGCTCGATGCGGAAACGCCGCCGCGTCGTGATGAAGTCAATGTCGCGGACTTATTGCGAAGCCAAGTCGATGCAGCAAAACGTGTAGACGCGACGCGAACGGTCGACTACAGCATCGACGGTGTTTCATCCGTGGTAGCCGATCGAACCGAGTTAGGCGACGCCATTTGGAACGTCGTAGAAAACGCGTTGAAGTACGCCCCAAACGCGCCGATTCACCTGCGGGCGAGCCGGTCGAACGGGCACACCGTCATCTCGGTGGCCGACGAAGGACCCGGCATGACGGATTCCGAGCAGTTACACGCCTT
>CAZJLJ010000035.1:0-31592 GCA_964546935.1 uncultured bacterium
TTCGACCGCTACGTCGTTTTGCGGATTGACACGATGAAAGACCTTATCGACGCCTTGGGCGGCGTCGATGTTCCCGTAAAAACCTCGGATTGTCTTCGCTATAAAACCGGATGTAGCGGCGGTTCCGTTAACTACGACGATTCTTGGGGTCATCTTCACGTGCACCTCCGAGAAGGCGTACGGCATCTGAACGGTGACCAAGCCGTCGGTTACGCCCGCTTCCGTCATGATTGGTGCAGCGACCCGTGCCGTATCATGCGCCAGCAGCAGGTGGTCGCGAGCATCATTCAACGTGTCAAAGGCAACGATCTAAACACGCTCGCTCACATCGTTCCCCTAATAGATGTCATACGAAAAGACGTCGACACCAATTTCACGCCGCAAGAAGAGTTAAGCATCGCGAACGCGTTCCGGATGGTCGGTCCTCACGATCTGACAACCGCGCAAGTTCCGTACACGAACGAAGTGGATCTGCCGGACTACGGCTCTTCGATCGTAGCCGATGAGGTTCAGAAGAAGAAGCTCGTACGAACGATGCTTTACGACGTCCCGTCACCTGTTTCGCAAGACCAGTAGGGGCGTGGATCGTGCGTTTTTTAATCATAGTGGCGCTCGGCGCGATCGCTTGTACGTTGCTCGTGGCTTTTTGGCTCTTCGCTATCGCGCTTCCACGCGATGACAAAATGGCGGGGGCGCAGCCGCAACCTGTTGCTTCGCGGCAAGATAAGTTTGCGCGCTCCGACGTCGCACGCTTGCAAGAGACCGAACGTGAGGGAAGCATCGATACGGCGATCGGATTGGAAACGGCAATCGTGCTGGGATCTGCGATCGCTTTTTACGTGCCGTTCGCGAAGCGGCAGCTACTTTCCGAACGATAAGAGTTACCGAGCTCGCGGGGCGGCGAGGCCAATCTGGGTAATCCAGAGGGGCATGCGAAGTACGGAAAATCGCCGCCTTCCCATCCTGGCAGTGGCAGCGCTCGGTGTCGTCTTCGGAGATATTGGGACAAGCCCGCTTTACGCGTTCTCGCAATGTTTTTCGCACGCGTTCTTGCCGACCGCAAGAAACGTTCTCGGGATTCTGTCGCTTATTGCGTGGGCGCTAATCGTCGTGGTGTGCATCAAGTACGTTACGTTCATGTTGCGCGCGGACTACGATGGCGAGGGTGGCATTCTCGCGCTCTTAGCTAAGGTGGCTGTAGTGCGGCCGGGGGGAACGGTTGCCCTGACCACGATTACGATGATCGCGCTTTTCGGCGGCGCCGCGCTCTACGGTGACGGCATCATAACCCCCGCGATCTCTGTTGTCTCGGCGATCGAAGGACTCGACGTGTGGACTTCCGCCGCACATCGTTTCGTCGTTCCGCTTGCGGTGGTGATTCTGGTTGCGTTGTTTCTGTTCCAGAATCGCGGCACGGGGAAGATCGGACGATTTTTCGGGCCCGTCATGATGTTGTGGTTTGCAGCGATTGCAACCGCGGGCGTATTTGCAATCGTTCGCCACCCCGGCATCATACGGGCGTTGAACCCTTTCTACGCGATAGAGTTCTTCTTGCACAACGGCGTAGGATCGATCTTTATCTTCGCGTCGGTGATTTTGGCCGTGACGGGAGCTGAGGCGCTTTATGCCGACTTGGCGCATTTTGGCAGGCTCCCGATAACGCTCGCCTGGTACTGCGTCGCCTTTCCGTCGCTCCTTCTGAATTATTTTGGTCAGGGCGCGAACGCGCTTGAATCTCCGAAGACGTTGAGCAACGCATTCTTTGCGCTCTATCCGTCGCCGTTGATCGTTCCGATGGTCATTCTGTCCACTGCCGCGACCGTTATTGCCTCGCAAGCGTTGATTTCGGGAGCATTTTCACTAACGCATCAAGCTACGCAACTCGGCTTCGCGCCGCGTTTTCACATGATCCACACCTCGAGACATGAAGGCGGACAAATCTTTATGCCTATGGTGAATGTCGCACTCGCAGTCGGCTGCATCGCGCTGGTGATTACCTTCCGTTCGTCGGCTGCTCTTGGCAGCGCGTACGGACTCGCGGTTTCAATCACGATGCTTTGCACGACGATAGCCTACGCTGCGTTGACTCGAAAGATTTTCCATTGGCCGCGTTGGGCTACCGTAGCCGTCACGGCATTATTTTGTCTGTATGACGTACCGTTCTTCGTGGGCAACGTCACGAAAATTGCGAGCGGTGGATGGCTTCCGCTAACAATTGCGATTGTGCTTTTCACGCTCTTCGTTACGTGGAACCGCGGGCGGCGGCGATTGATGAAGTATATTTACGATCACAGTTTGCCGCTTACCGAATTCAAACACCTTACCCGCCCCGCGGAGGCGGAAGGAACCGCCGTGCTTTTTACTGCGGATGGCCGAGGCATTCCCGATACACTCCGCAACTGGTGGACGAAGGAACACATCCCGCTCAATTATGTCGTTTTGCTCACGATTTCGGGTATGAGCCGTCCGTACGTTCCGGCTCGCGAGCGCATTGAAATCGAGTTTTTGACGCAGCAACTAATACGCGTTCGGGCCGTCTACGGCTTCATGGAGGAAGCGTCCATAGACGACGTGATGAAAGCGCTGCGCGAACAAATACCGGGAATCGACCCGCTTGGAGTTACGTACTATCTGCCGGAGCCGGAGATAGTGGCGGACACGACGCGCAAGGCGTTACCGAAATGGCAGCGCTCGTTATATTGCATTATGTCGCGCAACGCGCCGTCGCGCACAGACACTTTAGGATTGCCTATCGAACGGGTTATGCATTTTGGGATGCGGGTGCCTATCTAGCGCCTGGGGAATGAAAATCGGATGGATGATTCCGTAGTCGTAGATGTGCCGGGCTGGGAGCGCGCTAAGCCGCGAATCCCCGATACCATTGAACGCCGTACGCTGGAGAAGCAGCGCAGCATTCGCGAAGTCGTTTTCGGACTGCAAGACGGCATTCTTACTACGCTTGGAATCATTACCGGAGTTGGCGCTGCCGAAGGGGAACGCTCCGCGGTCTTCATCAGCGGCTTCTTGGCGCTTTTAGCAGGCGCCGTTTCGATGGGCGTCGGCGAATACTTAGGGGGAAAGTCCGAGAGAGAAGTCGTTCAAGCAGCGATCGAAAAAGAAAAACACGAGATGGCGTCGGACCCGCAAGGTGAATTCGCCGAGCAAGTCGCGTACTACAAGCTGAAAGGCTTCTCCGCAGACGAAGCGCAGATGATCGTTTCGCGTTTGGCGCAACATCCGGACATCTATCTCTACGAAATGGTTCGCGACGAATTCGGCATCGATCCGCGGGACGCCGAAGCAACCGATTTACGCGCACCCCTCGCATTGGGCGGCTCTTTTGCGATCGGATCCTTCGTGCCGATTTTGGCTTTTCTGTTGCCGCTGTCGATGGGCGTTTCAACTGCATTGGCGCTGCTCTTTGCCGTTATAGCGCTCTTTGCCGTCGGCTACTACGCCGGCACGTTGAGCAATCGTAACTCCATCGGCAAAGGCTTCGAGATTGTCGCGTTCGGTTGCGCCGTTTTCGCGCTCTCCTACCTTGCGGGCCACTATATTCCGCCGCTCTTCGGACACGGTCCGGTAATCGCGGGCGGCTAACATATCAGGATGACATGGCACTATTTGCTCAGATGCTCGCGTCCCGGCGGCGAGGTGAAGTCGAGTTGGGGACCGATCGGAACGATACGCGTCGGGTTAATATCGTCGTGCGTGTAGTAGTAGTGGCGCTTGATGTGATCCATGTTCACCGTCGGCGCGACGCCTGGAACCTGATATAGATCGCGCAGGTACCCGGAAAGATTCGGATAGTCGGCGATCCGCCGTAAATTGCACTTGAAATGGCCGACATAAACGGCATCAAAACGAACGAGCGTTACGAAAAGCCGCCAATCGGTCTCCAGCGGCTGCGCACCGAAAAGAAATCTGTGCGTGGCCAACCGCTTATCCAGTTCATCCAACGTAGCGAAAATGCCGTAAGCCGCTTCTTCGTATGCGTCTTGAGAAGTCGCAAAGCCGGCCTTATAAACGCCGTTGTTGACGGTGTCGTAAATCAGGTCGTTCAGCGCGTCGATCGCTTCGCGGTGCTCAACCGGGTACAAATTTAGATCGCCGTCGCCGAACGCGTTGAATTCCGTCTCGAACATGCGCATGATGTCGTCGTCGGAATTGCTGACGATGCGTTTTGTTTCGGTATCCCATAAGACCGGAACGGTAACGCGTCCTTTGTAGGTTGGATCGCTCGCGTAGTAAAGCTCGCTAAGGAACCAGTCACCTAAACGCCATCCGCGATCGTCGCGAACCGGGTCCACAACGACGACGTCGATTACGTCCTCTAGTTGTTTAAGCGCTCGAATGATTAGCGTGCGGTGTGCCCACGGACACGCATAGGAAACATATAACCTGTAGCGGTTCGGAACGGCAGGGAACCCGGAACGGCCATCTGCCGTTATCCAGTTGCGAAATGCATCCTCTTGTCGGACGAAGCTGCCATCTTCGGTTTGCTCGTCCGGAAACTGCGCTTTTACGGTAGTCATGATATGTGCTCCAACGTCGAACGATGCGGGAAGGTTTTCGTAGTAGTGGGAATGGTTAGCTTGCTCACGGAGGGTAATAGGTGAAGGGTTTCCTTCTAGGGATAGCAGTTACAGTGCTGGTTCTTGCGGGAATAGGTTACGTCGGCGTTACGACGGGGACGCTCGTGCCGGCTAACGCGGATGCTGCGCCGGGCGGGTTGGAAAAGTGGGCAGCAAGCAAATCTTTGCACGCGACCATCGCTCGCGAAGCGCCCAAATCACCAAGCCCGGTTCCCCTGAGCGACGAGAGTTTGAACGAAGGCATCAAAATTTACGGCAACAACTGCATCGTTTGCCATGGCGGCGCGAACGGGCAACCCTCGATGATCGGGTTCGGCCTGTACCAGAAGGCGCCGCTCTTAGGGAAACACGGCGTTGAGGACGATTCGGAAGGCGAAACCTATTGGAAGGTGCGCCACGGAATTCGCATGACCGGCATGCCGGCGTTCGGCGATTCTTTGAACGATCGGCAACTCTGGCAAGTCTCGCTTTTCCTTAAACATATGGACAAGCTGCCGCCGGCGCCTGAAAAGAATTGGAAGGCTCTGAAAAACCCGGCCGCACTTGTACCGCGTGAAAAACTTCCGCCATCGATGCAAGGAGAATAGCGGTATTGCGCGTTGATGTTCGCGGCCTTCCGGTGTGGGAACGACCGGCCGCAGTTTTCGAAGCCTTCGATCGCCTGACGAATGGCGAAATCCTGACCATCGTAACGGAGAACGAACCGCGGGGACTCGCTGCTTCGTTGCAGCAAGCGCGTCAGGAGATTATGCTCGAGCGCCGCCGCGTCGGAGCGGCGGAGTGGCATGTTTCGATTCGGCGTACCGAAGGCTCGCACGCGCCGTCGGCGGAGAATATCCTAAGGCGAACGCCGCTTTTCTGCGATCTGCCGGAACAAGCCATTGCAGCTTTGGCGAACGCGGCGACGATTCACACGGCGCGTCGAGGACAAACGATCGTTCACGAAGACATTGATTGGCCGTATATTGGTGTCGTTTTTGAAGGTGCGCTCGCACTTTCCAGCGGCGAGAAAAGCGCGCGTCAGCGAATCTATTACGAAATTCCGGCCGGCGAAACGTTTGGTGAAACGGAGTTCTTCGATGCCGGCTTAACGGTTGGCCGTACGATTGCGCTTACCAAGACGGCACGCTACCTTCGCGTTCCTCGCGACGTAGTGCACTCTGCGGGAATGCAATTCCCGCAAGTCATTATCTCCCTCGCCCACGTGGCGGCTCAGCGGACGCGGTTTTTGGCGGAAGCTCTGACCGCCCAGGCGACGCAGCCGATTCTAGCCCGTATCGCATCGGTACTGCTTCCCTATGCGACCACGCAAAAGGGATTGGCGCCCGCGCACGCTCCTCTACCCAGCATGACTCAGGCGCAAATTGCGGCGGCCGCCGGAACGGTGAAAGAAGTGGCAGCACGAGCAATCGCCGAATTGGAAACCCGTGAATTACTCAAACGCGAACGCGGGCATATCCGCTTCCTGGACCGTCAGGGGCTGATCGACCTCGTGCGCGAGCCTTCATGATCGCAGCGTTCCTGAGGCATGGCAGCAATGTGCTGCTTTTGGCCGGCTTAGCATTGCTTGCCGCTGCCTTCGCCCTGCGTGAAGTTTCATTCGTATGGATCGGCGCCTTAACGGGCGCCGTTCTTTTTTTCGTGTCCGAGTACGGAACGCACCGGTTCCTGTTTCACGCGCAGCCCGCGAAGTTTCCGTGGCTGCTTCGGCTCCAACACCGGCTGCATTACGACCACCACATCGATCCGCCTGAACTCGAGCTGTTGTTTCTCCCTTGGTGGTTTGTTATTCCGACCGCGCTTGCGTATTTCGTGATTTACCTTGCGGTAACGCGAAATCTCTCACTGGCGTGCTCTTTGCTTTTCGGAAGCCTCTTTGCGTTGACGTTCTACGAATGGGTGCATTATGTCGCGCACATTCCATTCGTTCCTAAAACGCCGATGGGGCGGTATATGAAGAAATACCACTTGTGGCACCACTTCAAGAACGAACATCTCTGGTTCGGCGTCACGAATCCGAGTATGGATCACGTCATGCGCACTTACCGCGCTGTTGAGTCGGCCGAGCGAAGCACCACCGTCCGCGAAATCTGGCGCGGAATGGATATCTGACACGTCTCTTCCAGGCCGTACCAAAACGCAGCGACGGCGTCCAACATCGCTTCGCCGGCCCGAATAAATCGACCGCGCGAAAAACCCGGCTTTGCAAAAGCTTCGATGAGCTCGTCATCGGTGTGTGCTGCGTGCTGATCTTCCAAGGTATCGTGCCACGTCCAAAACCCTAGCGGCAACTCGGGCAATCGCTCCGCTTTGATTTTGCGCAAACCGGCGATGAGCTGTTTCCAGAATCCCGCGGCTGCCCAGTGCTCGATGGCGTGCGATGCGCCTGCCGCCGTTGATTCGTCGTCGGAGCCGTACCACTCCATCAATGCATCGCAAAATGCGACCGTGCTGGGAAGGCCGTGCCGGCGTTTGCCGATGTCGTTCCACTCTAAGCCTACGGCTGCGGCGAATTCAGCCAGCCATTCGAAGTGTCCGGCGCGGAAACGAAACGTTCCGCCTTCGACGGTACCTGCGGGCGTAAATACGACGCCCAATTCATTCATTAAAATCTCTTTGCCGGCGCGATAGCTCTCGACGTCTTCGGCGTTGATGCACTTCCGCAGCTGCGCCTCGATGAAGAGATGGCTGAAGACTGAGAATTGCACTGTGAAAGCTCTAAGCTCTTCGAGCGTTACTTCACCCGATGAAAACCACTCGGCGTAGCGATTGTTGCGCACGATGGGGTGGTTTTCCACAAGAGCGGCGACGTCGTGCTTAAAGCACTCCAGATCTGCGTTCGGGTCGATTTCCGTGGCGATATGCATGAGGCTCCTCGAATCCGGTAAAAAATTAATGAATAAAAAAAGCCGCCTCGCGTCGGCGAGGCGGCTTTGCTTTTGAGCGAGATGTTCGCTTAAGGCAATGGCGCACCGTGCCGACTCCGATCGAAGCGGCCGTAATAATACGAAACGGTGGCGTGCTGGGCGAACATGTTAGGGCGGACTATAACACGAAGCTACGCAGCGATGCAATATGCCGTCCTGCTTGGGCTAGCGCTTTTCTTTGGCTTTTCCTTCGAAGAATTTTACCGTGACGTGCTCACGATGCGCCTCGGCGGGATCCGGACGTTTCCGGTGCTCGCGTTCCTGGGGGCGGCCCTGTACCTTGTCGAGCCGCATTACGCCATCGCCTTCGTTGCGGGACTGGCGGTCATCGGGGCTTGGCTTACCCTCTACGTACGCGCGAATCTTCAGCTCGACGCTGCCGGCGGTTATACGGAGAGCCATTACATCGTTCCGGCGTGCGTTCTGATCGCATATGTTTTGGGGCCAATTGCGCTTACCCAGCCGCTATGGTTGTCCGTCGCCTTTATCGTCGTGACCGTGCTGCTAGTCGGCAGCCGGAAGCCGCTGCACGATCTAGTCACGCGTATTCCCGCAAAGGAAGCGCTAACCGCCGGGCAGTTTCTGCTGCTCGCGGGCGTGGTTCTGCCGCTTCTGTACAACGCGCCGGCGATTCCCTATACGTCGGTCTCCCTATTTAAAATTTGGCTTGCAGTCGTTGCGATATCCGCGCTCTCTTACGTTAGCTACTTGCTGCAGCGTTACGTTTTTCCACGACGGGGCATCGTCATTGGCGCCGTGCTCGGGGGACTTTATTCGTCGACCGCGACAACGGTAGTGCTCGCCCGTCGCGCACGCGATGAGGGTCTTACGCGCGATATCGTCGCGGGCATCGTAGCGGCCACCGGAATGATGTACATCCGCATTCTTATAATATGCGCCGCGTTCAACGGGGCGTTGGCAAACGTTCTACTCGCGCCTTTAATGGGTCTCGCGGTACTGTCGGTTCTCGTTGCGTGGCTGCTCAGGCAACGCTCGCCCGTTCAGGGTCACGAAAAACCATTCGACTCAAACAATCCTCTGCAGCTTGGAACGGCCTTCACGTTCGCGTTTCTCCTTGTTGCCGTTTCCTCCGTCTCAGCGTGGGTACAGGCTCACCTCGGCAGCACCGGTGTGCTCGAGCTGGCAGCGATCGTAGGATTCGTGGATATCGATCCTTTTGTATTGAGCATCGCTCAGGGAGGCGCGAATATCGCGCTCCAGAGCGGCGCCGTAGCAATACTTATCGCGTCGTCGTCGAACGATTTGCTAAAGGCAATTTATACGGTGTCGTTCTCGCGAAACCGGCAGGCGATGGTCCCGGCCGGCGCTCTGGTAGGAATCTCCGTTTTGGGCTTAGTCATCGCCCGGGTCATATCACGATGAGCTTTTTGTTGAAGTGGTTACGCCCGCAAACGTCCTCGCGAGTGGGATTGCGCCCGCATCGCAACGTTCGTTTGCCGTTGGGGTTCGATGCCGCTTACGAATTGTGCCTTAAGGAGATCGAGGCGACGCTTGGAGCGAACGTTTACATCGACGATCGCGCCGGGCGTTTGATCGAAGCCGGCTTCGGATTGATCAACAACGAACGGATTCGCTGCAGTTTCGACGTCATAGACACGACGCACACCGATGTGCGGGTCGAAGCATTCTTCCCCGCCGGGAATGCCGTTCCCGAAAAATCCGCCGCCGTAGAGGCGTTGGCTACAGCGCTCGAGCGCGCTACGGAGCCGTAATTCTGTCGAAGCCGGTGTAGGGCCGCAGGGCCTCGGGAATCGTGATGCTGCCGTCGGCTTCCTGATAGTTCTCGATAATCGCAAGCAGCGTGCGCCCAAGGGCGAGCGCCGAGCCGTTGAGCGTATGAACCAGTTCCGGCTTCGCCTTCGCGTCGCGCCGGAACCGAATGGCCGCGCGCCTCGCCTGGAAATCCGTACAATTCGAGCACGAGCTGATTTCTCTATACGTCCGTGCGCTTGGGACCCAAACCTCAAGATCGTACGTTTTTGCCGAATTGAATGAAACGTCGGCCGAACACAACAGCATCACGCGATGTGGCAATCCCAATTCCTCGAGTAAGGCCGCCGCGTTCGATGTGAGCGTTTCCAAATTATCGAACGAGGCCTCGGGAAGCGCGAGCCAGACCAGCTCGACTTTCTCGAATTGATGCTGGCGTACTAAGCCGCGTGTATCTTTGCCGGCAGCGCCTGCTTCTTTGCGAAAGCACGGCGTATATGCCGTGTATCGGCGCGGCAATTCCTGGAAGGGCAGAATCTCATCCGAGTGCAGCGCCGTAAGCGGTACTTCGGCCGTTGGAATCAAGAACAGATCCGCTTCCTGATCTTGAAACATGGCGTCGGAAAACTTTGTGAGTTGTCCCGTCTTCCACATCGTGTCTCGCGTGACCAGAAGGGGCGGATCGACTTCGATGTAACCGCGCGACCCGGCGCGATCCAGAAAGAATTGCGCCAGCGCACGAGACAAGCGTGCGCCTTTGCCTTTCAGCAGTGCGAATCGGCTGCCCGACAACTTTGCCGCACGTTCGAAATCTAGAATATCGAGCGCTTCGCCCAATTCCCAATGCGGCTTCGGCTCGAAATCGAATTGGCGAGTGGTTCCCCACGTGCGAACGACGACGTTATCTTCCTCGCCTTTCCCATCCGGCACGGAATCGTCGAGAATGTTCGGCGTGCTTTCTAGCAACGTTCTTAGCGGCGAGCCCGGCGTGTCCGGCGATAATTCTCTAGCGATTCCTTCGTAATTGTCGATCGTTTGCGAGAGGTCGTCGAGCTTCGGCTTGAGTTCGCGAGCAGCAGCGGCTTTGTCGGCTGCCTTTCCAATTTCAGCGGACAAACGGTTCTTTTCGGCTTTCGCGACTTCAACCGCGTTCAATGCCGAGCGGTACTCGGCATCCAAACGCAGAATTTCATCGACGAAGGACGGATCGAGCCCACGACGCTGGGCCGAGCGTCGAACGCGATCGGGATCGCGACGCAAAGCAACGATATCGAGCATGGAACAGCGCCGCTTCGGCTTTTTGGAAGAAAATCTTTTGTCGCCCGCGGATGCGGTTGCGACGTTTTTCGAAAGCGTTTCGCTTTTAGAACCGCAGATAGAATTCGTCGCGCTCGACTTCGCGGACGGACGTATTCTTGCGCAGCCCGTCGCTGCGGACCGCGATTACCCCGATGCGCCGCGGTCTGCAATGGACGGCTTTGCGGTTAGATCCGCCGATTTGCCAGGCACGTTAAAGATAGCCGGTGATATTGCAATGGGAGCTGCGTGGAACGGCTCGTTCGCAGCGGGTACTGCATTGCGAATCCCAACCGGCGGCATTGTTCCAGCCGGCGCGGACGCTGTTGTCCCCATCGAGGATGTGACCGAGCGCGGGGAAACGATGGTCGCGCCTGCTGTCGAGCCCGGTGAAAATGTCACGCCCCGCGCTAGCGACATGCGGGCCGGAGAGATCGTGCTTTCCCCCGGCAGGCGAATCCGTGGACCGCAGTTGGGCGTGCTTGCGACGCTGGGCGTTACGGCGGTGCCCGTTTATCGCCGGCCCATACTCGCCGTTCTCTCGAGCGGTGACGAACTCGTGCCGCCGCAAGCGGAGCCCAAGCCGGGACAGATTCGGGATTCCAACCGCTATGCGATAGCGGGCACGTTGAGTGCGATGGGCGCCCAGGTAGTTCAGCTGCCCACCGTCGGCGACGAACCTGGGGCGTTGGAAGCGGCGCTGCGCGAAGCGCTCCCCGTTAGTGATGCCATTTTTCTTACCGGCGGCTCATCGGTCGGTGAACGGGATCAGACGCCCGGCGCTATCGCGACGCTCGGCAAACCAGGTGTTGTCGTTCACGGACTGCGCGTAAAGCCGGGGAAGCCTACCGTTCTGGCCGCCGTCGAGGGGAAACCGATCGTTGGGTTACCCGGAAATCCGACGTCGGCACTGATGATTCTGGAGGCGGTTGCGGCGCCGGTAGTCGCCGCGTTGACCGGCGCTACGAACTATTCGCCCTTAGAACTCGACGCCGTGCTGGACGCGCCTGCACGAAGCCGTTTGGGCTGGACCTGGTACGTTCCGGTCTCGCTCCGGAATGAGGGAACGACCTTTGTGGCGCATCCCCTACCCCTGCGCTCGTCGATGGTTAGTTTGACGGCTCGTGCCGACGGCTATCTGGAGATCGGCCCAGACAAGGAAGAACTAGCGGCGGGTTCGCCCGTTAGAGTTCGCCTTTTTAGGTAGCCGCTGTTTCTAGGATGAGAAAGCACTCCGTGATCCGACCCGCACCTGCAATTGAGGCAATTCCGGCAACGACGCCGTTTATCGGTCCCGAGCAATTGATGCGCGAAACCGGACGAATCGAGTTAATTCGCCTTGGTGCAAACGAAAGCGCGTTCGGTCCGTCGCCTCGAGCCGTTGAAGCGATGATCGCCGAGATGCCGCACCTTTCGTGGTACGGCGATCCGGAGTCGCTCGATTTGCGAGACGCGCTCTCTGCAAAACACGGATGCCTCCCTCAGGAAATAGTCGTTGGCGCAGGTATCGACGATTTGATGGGACTCGTCGTGCGCGCTTACGTTGCGCCCGGCGGCGCGGCGCTGACCACGCGAGGATCTTATCCGACGTTCAATTACCACGTAATCGGGTATGGCGCCCGGCTTATCACCGCGGATTATCGAAGCGACGGACGCCTCGATCTCGACGCACTGGTAGAAACGGCGAAGCGTGAAAAACCGTCGGTCCTCTACGTCGCGAATCCGGATAATCCAAGCGGAGCGTTCATTGGGCGCGCGGAGTTCGAATCATTCATGGATGCCCTGCCCGAGGATGTGCTCGTTTTCTTGGATGAAGCGTACGCCGACTTCGTAGACGCATCGGAACTGTTGCCGCCTCGCATCGAACCGCGTCTTATCCGCACTCGGACGTTTTCAAAAGCGTACGGGATGGCGGGTGCGCGTATCGGTTACGCCATCGCACCGGTAGAGACGATTCAGACGCTACAAAAAATTCGTTTGCATTACGGAGTCAATCGCAACGCTCAGATCGGCGCGCTCGCGTCGATGCAAGATAGGGCCTTCCATTCCTACGTTGTGGAAGAGACTGCACGTGCGCGAGAAGACTACTATCGAATCGCGCGCGAGCTCGGATTGCACGCCATCGAATCGTTTACGAACTTCGTGTGCATCGACTGCGGAACGGCCGAACGTGCGGTGCGCGTAATGAGCGAATTGCTGGCTCGCGGCGTTTGGATTCGAAAGCCCGGTGCCCCGCCGCTCGACCGCTACGTTCGCGTAAGCGCGGGCACCGAACCGATGCGCCGCGCTTTCGAAGAAGCATTCCGTGCGGTCCTGGATGAGGTTCCCGCTTGAAGTATTCGATCGTTTCGGATATTCACGGCAACCTAGAATCGCTGCAACGCGCTTTCGCCATGGTTGAAGATGAAGACACTGTGCTTTGCCTTGGCGATATCGTCGGTTACGGGCCGAATCCAAACGAATGCGTGCGGATGATTAGAGAACGCGCGAAGCACGCCGTCCTGGGAAATCACGATTTGGCCGCACTCGAGAACTTCGGAGTTGAGTATTTCAACGACGCGGCGCGCGCTGCCATCGCGTGGACGCAGGGCGTTCTCGACGACCAGAATCGCGCGTGGCTCAACGGTTTGTCTTACGAACTGCGCTTTCCGGAGTTTTTGCTTGTGCACGGCGCACCGGTGAATTACTTCGAATACATCCTGGATAAACGCACCGCGTTGAAAGCCTTCAATGCAACGGATGCACCGCTCGTTTTCGTCGGTCACACGCACATCGCGGAGTATTGGACGCTGGAGTCCGACGGAACGGTGAGTCACAAGCACATGCAAAAGGGTGGCGATCTTCAACTGGAAGACGGCAAACGTTACATCGTCGACGTGGGAAGCGTCGGCCAGCCGCGCGACTTGAATCCCGATGCATCGTTCGTTCGATTCGATTCGGATGCACGTCGCGTTGAATGGATTCGCTACGATTATCCCATCGGAACCGTTCAAGAGAAGATCCACGAAGCGCATCTGCCGGATTACTTGGCAGTGCGCTTGGAGGCGGGACGATAGGCGGTGAGCGTGCCGATCGACGACGGTAACTGCTTTGCGTGCGGTCCGGATAACCCCATTGGGTTGCGTTTGCATTTCGATGGAGATGGTGACGGTGTCTACGCACGGATCACGCTCGGCGCAAATTTCCAGGGCTGGAAAAATATCGCGCATGGCGGTATCGCTTTGGCATTGCTGGATGAAGCGATGGCTCACGCAGCCGGACACGCCGGCCATCGCGGCGTGACGGGAAGTCTGAACGCACGCTTTCGCAAGCCCGTTCCGCTGAACGAACCGCTCGATATTCGTGGGCGCGTCACGTGGCAGCGCCGGAACGTTCTGGGACTCGAAGCAAAAGTTACCGACGCTTCCGGTATTACGCTGGTTGAAGGCGAAGGAAACTTCGTTTCGATGGGACCGCTCGAAGCCGCGAACGACCGCCGCAACCCGCAGGCTAAATAGAAACTCAATTTCGCCATGGCAAAAATGAAACAGCAGCGTGTCAAAGCTGCGGAAGAAAAGAAACGTCACAATGCGCCTACCGTTGATAACCGGCGCGCACGGCACGAGTACCACATTTTAGAGTCGCTCGAGGCCGGTCTCGCATTGACCGGAACCGAGGTGAAATCGATTCGTCAAGGCGGCGTGAGCTTGAACGAAGCGTATGCGCGTTTTCGTGACGGCGAAGCATGGCTGATGAGCATGCACATTCCGCCGTACAAACAAGGCAGCTTTTCCAACGTCGAACCGAACCGTCCGCGCAAACTCTTATTGCACAAAGAACAAATCGCGGATTTGCAATCGCGCGTAAAAGAAAAGGGGCTCACGATCGTCCCTTTGCGCATGTATTTCACCCGCGGCATGGTCAAAGTGGAACTCGGCCTCGCGCGCGGCAAAAAAATGTGGGATAAGCGCGAGGATGTTGCCAAACGCGACGTTGAGCGTGAAATCGCCCGTCATACTCGCTAGCGCAAATTGGGGGGCCCCGACGGCTTTGCCGTTGGGGGGCGCGCAGCCGAAGGCGAAGTGCCTTTTAAACCACAGGGGCCCCCAAATGCGAGCAGCAAATTGGGGGGCCCCGACGGCTTTGCCGTTGGGGGGCGCGCAGCCGAAGGCGAAGTGCCTTTTAAACCACAGGGGCCCCCAAATGCGAGCAGCATTTGGGGATAATCATCATGCGGGGCGGTAGACCGGGGGCGAACGTCGAGCAGGCGATAGAACGCGACGGCGTCGTCCGGCGCGGCGATCGCATCGTGGTAGCGTGCAGCGGCGGAGCGGATTCGGTAGCGCTGGCCGCCGCGCTTGCAACGGTTGCAAAACCGATGGAATTGTCGCTTCGATTGGCGTACGTGCATCACGGTACGCGCGAATCGGCGTGGCAAGACGAATGCGTGGTGTTACGACTTGCGGCGACGTTTGGGCTGCCGGTGCACGTAGCACAACTCGAAGGCGTTGCGCTGGACGAGCAATCGTTACGCGAAGCTCGTTATGGCGTACTAGCAAAAATCGCCGGCGAAAACGGCGCTAATGCGGTTGCAACGGCGCATCATTGCGAAGACCAAAGCGAAACGGTCCTACTGGCGCTTTTCCGCGGAACCGGACCCGACGGCATCGCGGGAATGCGTTCGCGCCGGCCGCTGGATGAAAATATCGAGCTGGTGCGACCATTATTGCGTATCTCGGCGGAAGATCTGAGGTACTACTGTCATGTGCACGCCCTTCCGTACGCGGTCGACCCGACCAATCTGGATCCGAGCGTCCGGCGTAATGCAGTTCGTGAGGCGCTTGAAGCTTTGCGTCCGCTTTTTCCGGGTTTGGATTCAGCGGTTGCTCGAACGGCGGAGCTGGTGGCAGAAGAGCAAAACGACTCTGAGCGCGCACTTTTCCGGCGTCAAATCCGCAAAACGCTGGAAGAGCAAGAAGATCTTCGTGATGTCGACTTCTCACACGTGGAAGCTGCCGTTCGTGCCCTTGAATCAGGCCGAAGCGGGCGCTTCCATATGAAAGCAGGCGTGGAGTTGCTTATTGAACGCGGCTCGATAGCAGGCGTCGAAAGAAATCCGTGAACGCCGCCGATACCTACGGAGAATCGATTCAACAGACGCTCTTCACCGAGGCCGAAATCGCGCAAGCGATCGAGTGCCTTGCGAAGCAGATTGCCGAAGATCATCGAGGGCAACCGTTGGTGCTCGTCGGCGTGTTAAAAGGGGCGCTGTACGTCGTTTCCGACCTTGCGAGGGCTTTGTCGGCAGTGCCGGATGGCCCGAGCGAGATCATTCTGGACTACATTTGCGTTTCGAGCTACGGGAATTCGACGAAGTCGAGCGGCGAAGTTCGAATACTCAAGGACACCAGCCAGCCGGTTACCGGGCGGGCGGTCGTTATCGTAGAGGACATCATAGACAACGGCCTCACGCTGCAGTATCTGCGCTCGTTACTGGAGGAGCGGAAGCCGGCGAGCCTGCGCTCGTGCGTCCTCTTCGATAAGCCCTACAACCGGCGGGTCGACGTACCCGTTGAATACATGGGGCTTCAGGCACCGGACGAATTTGTCGTAGGTTACGGTTTGGATTACCAGGAACTGTTCCGGAACCTGCCCTATCTCGCCCAGTTGCATGCGGCGGTTTTTCAGGAAAAGTAGTTATATAGTTCGGGGCCCCGGGTGGGGCACAAGGCGACACTCGCCATTCAATACTTAAGGTAAATAATATCAACGTGACAAAACATCTCCGATCGATCTTGCTGATCGTCCTAGCCGTCGTCGCGGTCTTCTTTATAGTCGAGCGCGTCGTGCAGCCTGGCGAAGGCGCGACACGCCTAGACTACGGCGTTTTCTATCAGAAGCTCGAAGCGGGCCAAGTTCAGTCGTTCCACGCCGTCGGGCAACAGGCCTCAGGCGATCTTGCGGGCGGCGGGAAGTATACGGTTTCGCTTCCTAATACAGATCAAGAATTCGTAAAGGACGTGCAAGCGCACGTCAAGAGCGGACAGGTCAGCTTCGAACAGCAAACCAACAGCGGGTTGCTTTCGAGCCTTGTAACGCTCGCGCCGTTGTTGCTGATGGCGCTGTTCTTGTTCTTCATTCTGAGACAAGCGCAGAGCGGCGGAAGCCAAGCGCTTTCGTTCGGACGCTCGCGCGCAAAGATGATGTCGGAGAATCGTCCGAAGGTCACGTTTGCTGATGTCGCGGGCGTCGACGAAGCCAAAGAAGAGCTCGGCGAAATCGTCGACTTCCTAAAGTACCCGAAGAAGTATCAGGCGCTGGGCGCGCGCATTCCGAAAGGCGTGCTGCTGCTTGGGCCGCCGGGATCCGGTAAAACGCTTCTTGCTCGTGCAATCGCGGGCGAAGCCGGCGTTCCGTTCTTCTCTATCTCCGGTTCCGACTTCGTCGAAATGTTCGTCGGCGTCGGTGCGTCGCGCGTTCGCGATCTCTTCGATCAAGCGAAGAAGTCTGCGCCGTGTATCGTCTTCATAGACGAAATCGACGCTGTCGGACGTCAACGCGGTGCCGGCCTCGGCGGCGGCCACGACGAGCGCGAACAAACGCTGAACCAGCTGCTCGTAGAGATGGACGGTTTCGATCAAAACACCGGCGTCATTCTGATCGCCGCGACGAACCGCCCCGACGTTCTCGATCCGGCGCTGCTGCGTCCGGGCCGCTTCGACCGTCAGATCGTGGTCGATCGTGCCGACTTCCGCGGCCGTCAGAAGATCCTGGAAGTGCATGCGCGCAACAAGCCGCTTTCGAAAGAAGTCTCGTTGGAGACGCTTGCGAAACGCACCCCCGGCTTCTCCGGTGCGGATCTCGAAAATCTGTTAAACGAAGCTGCGCTTCTCGCGGCGCGTAAAAACAAGAACATCATCGAGATGCAAGATTGCGATGAAGCGATCGATCGCGTCATGGTCGGTCCGGAACGCAAATCGACGGTGATGTCCGGCAAAGAGAAAGAGCTTACCGCGTATCACGAATCGGGACACGCCATCATCGGCGGATTGCTAGACAAAGCGGATCCGGTTCACAAGGTTACGATCATTCCGCGCGGTATGGCGCTCGGTCTGACGTGGTCGCTGCCGGAAGACGATCGGCATCAAATGACGCGCGAAGAGTTAATCGCGCAGATCACGATGGCGCTCGGCGGACGTTTGGCTGAAGAGATTCAGTTCCACGACGTAACGACCGGTGCAAGCAACGACTTCCAAAAAGCCACCGAACTCGCGCGCCGCATGGTAACGCAGTACGGCATGAGCGAACTGGGCCCGATTCAATTCGGCCGTGGAAACCATCAGGTGTTCCTCGGACGCGACTTCGGTGAAGAGCGTAACTACTCTGAAGAAGTTGCGAGCAAGATCGACGCTGAAGTGCGCCACATCATCGAGACGTGCTACGAGAATGGCCGGAAGATCCTTACGGGAAACTGGCAGAAAGTCGAACGGATGGTGAAATCGCTGCTCGAGTACGAGACCGTCGAAGCCGACGAAGTTCGCGCTATTCTAGAGGACAAACCGTTCGATCGCCACTCCGGCGGCACGACGGTTGCCGCTTCGCCCGAACCGGAACGTCCGGCGGAAGAGCCGCAACGCGAAAAGCCTTCTCGCATTCCGCCGAAGATCTCGCCGGAACCCGCATGAGGGGAAGAGCGCTTGCAGCTGGGCTGATGCTCGGAGCGGCATCGCTCGCACCGATCCACGCACATGCGTCGGATCAGTCAGGACAAGGTGGGACCCTGCCGCACGGCGGGTCCTACATCATCTATCGCAATCCCACGATCGGCGCCGCCGCAATCGATCTGTGGTTCCGCGCTCCAGGTGCCGGGTACGACAATTCGTCGCCCGGCATTTCTCGTTTAGCGGCTACTGCCGTTGCGGCAGCGCCGTTAGAAAGTGGAAAATCGCTCGCGACGTTTGTTCGTAGCTTGGGCGGCCGTCTAACGATCAACGTCTATCCGGATATCGTTGGCGTGGGTGTAATAGTTCCAGCGGATTCCGCTCGCCGAGCCGTAGCTGCGATCACGTCCGCGTACTTCGCTCCTTCGGTCGACGACAACGCGCTTAAAACAGCGCAACGCGATCTGGCGGTGCTGGGCGTGCAGAAGCGATACTCCTCGGATGAAGTGCTCCACGATCAGCTTTTTGCGCGTATTTTCTCCGACGGATCCGCGCATTTTCCACCGATTCCGAGCACCGTTCCCGAAATAACGAAGATTCCGCTCGCGCAGGTGACGTCGTTTGCAAAGCGCGCATTTCGATCCGGAAATGCAACGCTAACGCTTACCGGTAACGTCGATCCGAATTCCGTAGCTGCGGTGACGGCCGGCAGCGGCGGCAATCCCGACGCGCCGATCGATTCCACGCTGGCGTCGTCGCCGCAACCCGTTTCCGTCGTTCCCGCAACGGTCGGCGGAATCGGCATGGCGTGGGTCGGTCCCGCTATCGCCGACGAGAAAACGGCGACCGCAATGGACTTTCTCGCGGATTATTTGTTCCGCGATGAGACGGGACTCGTAAACAAAGGCCTCGACCCCGCCTCAGGCAACTACGTCAGCGGACAATTCATCACGCTCCACCACCCGGGCGTAATGCTCGTCACGATCGGTGGAAAGAAGAGCAGTGAAGTTCAACAACGCGTGACGGACGCGCTTACAAAGTTGCAGCAACCTTTGGATTCGGCTACCTTCGCGGCAGCGCGCGAAGCATTTCTGTATCATCTCGCATCGGATACGCAGTTGCCGGAAGAACAAGCTGACAACCTTGGGTGGTATGCCTCGGAAGGAAATCCGGGGTATGCGCCCAGCGATCCCCAAAGCTCGTACTGGACAATAGCTCGCGCACTGGATCCGGGGTTCGTCGCCTCGGTGGTGCGCCAGTATCTCTCGCATCCGGTTACGGTGCAACTCCAGGTAACCGAATCGAAGGAGTCCTCGTCGTGATTTTGCGTTCGTTCATCGCTGCAGCAGTAATTGCGTTGGCTGTGCCCGTTGCCGCACAAGCCGCCGCACCGGTCGTGCAACGCGCCGGCTCCGTTACCGTGATCGAACAGCAAGATCCGTCGGCGCCGTTGGTGCATATCGAATTTCTCGTAAGAGCCGGACTCGATCGTCAAACGCTGCAACAGAACGGCTTGGCAGCGCTCACCGCGCAAACGATCCTGCGCACAAAAGTTAACGGCACGCCGCTGGAAGACGCAATCTCGGCGCATGGCGGCGAAATTCGTCCGTCCGTCGATGCGGCCGACGTGCGTTTCGCAATCGAATCGATTCCATCGGAGGCACCGGCCGTCGTCGCGCTCGTCCAGCACGCGTTCGCCTCGCCGTCGATCGACGGCGCTACGGTAAACAGTGCGCGCACGGAATTGATGAAGCGCATCGCGATGAACCAACAGCAAGCGCTTCAAGTCGGTCTCGACATGCTCAACGGCATGTCGGCGCCGTCTGCGAACGTCGGCCTCCCCGCACTTGGAATTCCGGCGTCGCTCGCGCAATTCGGGCCCGAAGAAGTGCGCGCGTTCTTCAACAAGTATTACCATCAGGGCGGCGCTTATGTGAGTGCAGTAGGCCGCAGCGACGTGTTGCCGCAGGGCGCACTCGCAAGCCTGGCTCAAACACTGCCCGCAGGCGACACCGCCGTGGTGAACATCAAGCTGCCGAAGCTCGAAGGCACATCACACGAGCTGATTGCACATCGAGATATCGATGCGCCTTGGCTCGTAGCGCAGTACTCCGCTCCCGCGATCGATAGTCGTGACTTCGGCGCAATGCTGGTGCTTAGCGCGTTTCTTCAGCGCACTCTCGCCGATATCGCGGAAGTTCCCGGCGTCGTTTCGCCAACGTTTGCGTCGCATGCCGTCGGAGCGCTCTATCAATACGATCGCGCGCCGGCGAATTTGACGCTTTACGTCAACGGCGGCATCGGGAATCCGAATCGTGCTTTCGCGACAGCCCTTTCGATTGCGAGCATCCTAGCTGCTACGAAATTGGAAGGGTCCATCAGCGAGTTCAAGGCGATGGCTGCCGGCGATTTCGTAAACGACGCGACGTCGCTCGAGTCGCGCGCATGGCTTGCTGTGCTCTTCGCGCAGAACGGTTCGTCACCCGATTACTTGAACCGCACGCTTGAAGCGATTCAAAGTACGACGGCGGGCGATTTGCAACGCGTCGCACGGACGTACATGGGGAACCCCGCAATCGCGCTTGTCCTGCCGCGCGATAAAACAAACCCCTGAGAATCGCTCTAGTTCACGACTACTTGAATCAACGCGGAGGCGCGGAACGCGTCTTCGCTCATTTTGCGCGCGCGTGGCCCGATGCGCCGATCTTCACCGCTCTCTACGATGAAGCGGCGGTAGGCGATTTGATTCCGCGAAATCGCGTAAGAACGTCGGCTTTAGCTCGCGTCCCTTCCGCCAACAAGCGCTTCCGATACCTCGCGCCGTTTTATCCGCGCGCCTTTGAAGCGTTCGACTTTTCCGGTTTCGACGTAATCATCAGTTCCACGAGCTCGTGGGCGAAAGGCGTTCGCTTCGGCGAAGGGGCGGTGCACGTGTGCTTCATTCACACGGTAAGCCGGTTTCTGTTCGACTACGATCGTTATTTGGGCGGCTTTGGTGTGGGCGCACTCGCCAAGCCCGTGGTGAAGCGCCTTGTGGAATGGGATTTGAAGGCGGCGCAACGTCCGACGCATTATGTCGCAAATTCCCACACAGTAGCCGATCGCGTTCGCGAGTATTACCATCGTGGTGCCGACGTGTTGCATTCGCCGGCCGACGTGGGGCGCTTTACGGTTGGAAAGGGCGATGGCGACTACTTTTTCATCGCATCGCGGCTCTTGCCGTATAAACGCATAGATTTGGCAATCGACGCGGCAAAGATCGCGGGAGTAAAGCTTCTTGTCGCCGGTACCGGTCCGGCGGAGAAGGCGCTTCGCGAGCACGCGGCTGGAAGTACGACGACGATGCTCGGCTACGTTCCGGACGCGGAAATCAATCGTTTGATCGGCGGCGCGCGTGCCGCGATTCTTCCCGGCGAAGAAGACCTTGGGCTTGTGCCAATTGAGGCCGCTGCCGCCGGCCGTCCGACAATCGCGTTTCGCGGCGGTGGCGCGCGTGAAACCGTAATCGACGGCGTAACCGGCGTGTTTTTCGATGAATCTGATCCGCAATCGCTCGCCGGCGTGCTGCGTTCGTTCGATGCCAGTGCGTACGATCCGCAGCGTTTGAGGGCGCACGCCGAGCAATTCTCGCCCGAGCGGTTTATCGCGACGTTTCGCGGCATAGTCGACCGCGTCGCAGGGAAAGCGTAAAGTGGACCTTCCGGTTTACGACGAGCGGGGTGGTTACTTCGCGCGCTTGCGGAACAGGCGCGTGTTGATCTATTGGCCGCATGGGTTGGGCGACTTCGTTCACTTGAGCTACTTGGTGCCGTTACTGGAACCGAGCAATGCTTACTACCTGACGCGGTTCGGCGACGATTTCGTTCATCTTTACGACGAAGGTGAGATCCTTCAGCCGATGCTTAGCGGCGTGCGCGCCATCAGTGATGGGAGCGAGTTCGGCGCGCGTCATCTTGGCATCGATTTCAAGAAAATTCGGAACCGTTCGACGAAGGTCGAGCTTCCGGAACCGCTACGCAGGCGGGTGCGCGAAGCGCAAATCGACGCAATCCTCTACACCGATTATCCGGAATACGAAGGGAAACGCGCGTTTCCGTTCCACACCAAAATTCGCGCCCTGGCGCGCGATTTGGTTTCGCCGGAGCGACTGGCATCGTTCGATTTTTCAAAGCCGCTGCGCTCTTCGCTGCGGTTTGCAGCACCGGCCGAGAGCATTCGTAGAATCGAAGAACGTCTGCGCACGTACGTCGCTTCGGGGGAACGGTTCATTCTTGTCAGCGCGGGCGGCCACACGAATCTGAAAAAGATCTGGCCCGAACCGGAAATCGAAGCTTTCGCGCATGAGATGCAAGCCCGTGACGCAAAAACTAAAGTGATCACCGTCGACGAGCGAACTTCGGCTGCGATTGGCCGGGAGCCGGGGTTGGCTCCAACCACGCGGGATCTTTTCGGCGACATGAACGTCCCGTTCGCGCACATGTTAATGGCGTTGATTCGCGCCAGTTACGCCTTCGTAGGCGTCGCATCGGGTCCGCTTCACGCGGCGCTTGCAATCGGCGGTCGCCCGATCGTCGGCATTTGGCTCGCTCATTATCCCGATTGGTACGATGAGCCGCACTCCGGCGCGATTCATCTTGCCGGCCCTTACGTCTATCGAAAGAAATTGAATCGCCGGAAGGCGACGACTACTTCGCCCGAATCGTTTCGCGCCCGTGCTGTGCCGTTTCTCCGGCAACCGCCGGCGGCGAAAGATGCGATTGAAGCGCTCGCGTTACTTCGCTAAGTTCGGCGCAAAGATCAGTGCGATGACCGTGAACGAGTTGAACAAACCGTGTGTAATCATCGACGCATATGCGTTTCGCGTTCGGTAATATACGTAGCATAGTACGACGCCGCCGAGTGCGAGCGGAAGCAGCACGAAGAGATCGCCGTGCGCCAGCCCAAATAAAATCCCACTGATGATGGCTCCGAGCCAAAAGCCGCCGTAGCGCAATCCAACGTTGAATAGAAAAACGCGAAAGACCATCTCTTCCGCAATCGGTGCGAGTAGGATTGCGAAAACGGCGAAAAACGCCATAACTGAAGGGTTTTTCACGGCTTTGAACATCTGAACGACTTGTTGCTGGTGTTCCTCATGTGTCAGCGTTTGGACGAGCGAAGCTCCGCCGTTTACGACAATCCACATTACGATCGCGCCAACCGCCGCGAAACCAATCTCCTTGCCGGTGAGCGTTTTGAACCCTAGATCGGAGAGAGAGAACCCAGATACGCGCGGCAACGCCCACACTAGAATCGCGACAATTACCGCCTCCAGGATGAGTTGAATCACCATGCCCGGCACCAATCCGAGCGTTCCACGTCTGGCGTCGGCGGGGTCTGCGATAACGAACCATGCAACGGCAGTAAGTAAGACGACCGCCATTGCGACGACGATCGCAATTATCAGCAGCGCAACTCGGCCCGGCCTAAAACTGTCCGGGGGCCAACGATCGGGCCACGATGCGAGGCTCGGGCTCGCGGACTCTTCAGCGATCACCTTCGCGCCCTACGAGAGGTCGAGAGACGTACCCTTCCATTCGCTGTGATAGAAGCGGACGAAGTCGTCGGCGCTCAATGGCCGGGACATTAGAAAGCCTTGCATTGCTGTGGCACCCAGTTGAACCGCTGCCGTCGCCTGTGAGGCGGTTTCGATGCCCTCGGCAACGATGTGCAGGCCCAAGCGGCGCCCTAGGCCGATCATCGCCTCGACCATTGCGAAGTCGAATTGGTTCTCCATCATTTCTTTGATGAACGTGCGGTCGATCTTTAGCGTGTGCACGGGAAGGCGCTTGAGGTGAACCATCGAGTTGTAGCCGGTGCCGAAGTCGTCGATCGCAACCCGAACGCCCATCTCTCGCAGATCGGTAATCGTTTCGAGCGCGTGCTCCATGTCTTTGACAACAGTGCTTTCCGTTAATTCGATCTCGAGGTATTCGGGAGAGATTGCATGCTCCAAGAGCGCCGTGCTGATATCCGCGACCAGGTCTTGGTCGTGGAGTTGCCTTCCCGATACGTTTACCGCGATAGGAACGTTCATTCCGGAGTCCTTCCAACTGCGCGCAATGCGACATGCCTCCTGAATCACAAACGCGCCGATTTGAACGATTACGCCGGTTTCTTCGGCGATATCCATAAAAGCGCCGGGAAAGATCATTCCATCGTTCGGGTGATTCCAGCGCACCAACGCTTCTGCGGCGATAATGCGGTCGAGCCGCGCATTGAAAATCGGCTGAAGGTGGACCGTGAACTCGCGCTTTTCAATTGCCGCCCGCAGGTCGTTTTCGACTTGGAGACGCCGTTCGACCGCGATCTCCATTTCCGGGGCAAACATTTCACAACCGGTTTGAAACGTCGTAGCCGCGTACATAGCGGTTTTTGCACGGCGGATAAGTTGATCGGCGTTGTCCGAATCGTGCGGGTAGACGCTAATGCCGATGTTGGGAGATGCATGCAGCGTTCGTCCATGGAAGCGAAACGGGCGTTTGAACGTGCGCATCAGCATCGAGGCAAGCCGTTGGATCTCTTCGTCTTCTACGTTGGGGACGAACAGAATGAACTCGTTGTCGGCCCATCGCCCAAGAATCGATTCGCGTTCTAGAGCCTCTTGCAGCCGGTGCGCTGCACGTCGCAACACTTCGTCGCCGATTGAGTGTCCCAGCGTTTCGTTGATCTTCCTTAGCGCGGCAAAATCGAGAAAGAAGATACCGACGCTTTGCGGACCCTTACCGATGATCTCGGAAAGCTGCTCGGTGAGCGCGAGCCGGTTCGGCAGCCCCGTTAGCGCATCGTGATACGCGAGATAGTCTAAACGCTTTTCGCTTTGCATGCGTTGCGTGATATCGATCAGCAGGACTGCGCGCGCTTCGCGGCCCTCGTACGAAACAGCGGTTGCAAGGGTTTCAACGAAAATCACGTCGCGCGATGCGGTGATATGCCTCCATGGGCCGCTGAGCGAGGGCCTATTTTGGTTTTTCGCGATCATCGCGAGAAACGAAGGGAGGTCTTCAGGCGGCCGTACGTCCTGCAGCGTCATCCGCAAAAATTGTTCGCTTGAATAGCCATAGAGTGCTATAGCTTCGTCGTTTATCGCTAAAAATCGCAGCGATTGCACGTCGTACACCCACGCCGGGTACGGCAATGACAAAAACGCGTCGGCGTGAACCTGCGACAGCATTTACAAGTTATCGGCTAGGCGGGCAAAATCGGCCATCGAGAGCTGTTCGCCGCGCACTTGCGCGTCTAGATTTGCCTCTTGCAACGCGTTCTCCACGGTACTGCGGTCCAGGCCCATCGAAAGCATCAAGCTGTTCGCGAGCGTCTTACGGCGGTAGGCAAATGCGGCGCGCACAACTCGGCGGAAAAGGCCGATGTCGGCCGGCTGCACCGCGGGCTGATCTCTGCGTGAAAGCTGTACGACCGTCGAGTCGACCTTCGGCGCCGGATAAAAAGAACGTGGGCCGAGCGTGAATGCTCGTTCTACGTGCATCGCGTATTGAACGGCAATCGATAGACTTCCATAAGCCGGCGTACCGGGACGCGCGGCTAAACGATCGGCTACGTCCTTTTGGATCATTACGGTGAGCTTTTCCGGAGCGCGATCCATTTCGCATAATCCCACAATCAGCGGGGTCGCGATGTTGTACGGCAGATTTCCCGTCATGCGCCACGCGCCGTGCGACGAATACTCCGCAAAATCGAAGGCGAGCGCATCGGCATGAACGATATGCGCTTTCGCTAGTTCTTCGCGTTCTTGCAGAACGGCTATGAGTTCCGGGTCGATCTCGAGAGCGGTAACGTCCGCGCCCGCTTCCAGCAGTGCGAGAGTTAGCGCACCGGTGCCTGCGCCGATTTCGATAATGCGAGTATTTGGTGCCGCATCGTGCAATGCGAGCCGAGCAATGCGTTGCGCGGCGCCGCCGTCCATGAGGAAGTTTTGGCCGTACTTCTTTTTCGGGCGCAAGCCGCGAGTTTGCAGCAATGCACGCGGATGTTCTTTCGGCTCTTCAGAGGTCACAACGTGACGACTTACTTCAGCCGGTAGACCACCACCTCGCGGCGTCCGAAAAGCATCGCGTCACGCGTGGAATTGAAACCGAGATCGATTCTGCGTCCGTGGATTGCGCCTCCGGTATCACCGGCAAGTGCAAATCCGTAACCTGGAATGTACAAACGAGCGCCGAGCGGGATAACGCTGGGATCGACTGCTACTATTCCGTGCCCGGCCGGACGGCCGATTGCCGTCATGCCGGTGCATCCAGCGCAATTTGCCGTGTACGCCGTTGCAACCATGTTCAGCGCAGAGGCTGCGATGTAAGCGGTGCGTTCGATGCCGCGTTCTGCAAAACGCGCGAACGCTTCGAATTCACCAACACCTTCGGCAATGATGCGCGGATGCGCGTGCTTCACAACTTGTGAAGAGACGATCGCCTTTTGAATTGCACCGTCATCGCGTTGGGTAAAACGAACCATCACGTCGCGTTCTCCCGGCATGCCTTTTGCAACAACTTTCGTTGTGCCCGGCGTGAGCGAGAAATCCAGACGGTGTTCGGTTTGCATCGCGATCTTACGTTTTTCCGTGCGATCCCACGTTAGGATATGGGAAATACGCACGGTTCCATTTGCCGGCACCGCATCTGCTAATGCAGGTTGGACGATGTCGTGCGGGCCGATGCGAATGTTTTGTTCTTCAAGTAACGCACCGACGTCGTCGGCGCTGCTTACAATATCTTGCGAATTGTGCGCCGAAACGATTTTTACGTGAACTGCCGGCCGATAAGTTACTGTTAATTTATCGGAAAGCGGAACGTCGGCAGAGGGGGATACATAATCACGATCGCCGACGGCGATTCCGCGCTCGCGCAAGAAGTCACCGACTGTGGCAGCGCTCGTTACGTGCTGCGTTACGGTTCCTTCGGAATCGAAGGCGATTACGTGCGTTAGAGTCTGCTGAACCTCTTCGCTGCCCGCATAGGCGGGCGACGGAGTGGTCAGAAAGCCGGCACAGACTAGACCGGCGGTCAAGACGCTGACGGCAAGCACGTGGCTTATCCGCAGTGGGCCGCGTCCTATCAACCTGGTAGTCCTTTCCTGTCCCAGCTCCCACCAAGGCCCGTCCTAAAACGAAGGGTCGAACGATGGCCGGTAAGCTGAACCAACAGTTACGGAGGTAGTGGTTGACGGATCCAAAGGAAACGCCAATTTGCGCAGGCATCTCTCATCGCACCGGATCGGTGGTGGCCGCCTGCTGGCCGCTCCATGAGCGAGCGACCGTTGGTAACTCGGGCACTATAGCATGGCCGACGAAACGGCCGACTATGCCAAAAGTAGCAATTGAGACAGGAGTCCCCTTCCGCCCTGGGCAGAGGCCTCTAGGGCGTACCACGACCCTTTTCCCAGGCCGCAGGCGCCTCTAACATGACGGCTAAGATGGCGGCGTGGATCACTTGCGCGTCGGTTTTTTCACCGAAATTTACCGGCCGGTCGTGAACGGCGTCGTCGAGTCGGTCGACGCGCTGGCTGCCGAATTGCGCACGCGTGGACACGAAGTGTATTGTTTCGCTCCAAGCATGCCGGGTGCAGACCGAAACGACGGTCCGGTGTTTCGCATGCCGTCGCTTCCGCTTCCAACGAACACGCCGTATCGGTTAACGTTACCGTTGGTAAGCCGCAACAACATCAACAACGTCGTCAAGCGTTTGTCGTTGATTCACTTGCACTCGCCGTTCGTTACCGGATGGCTTGGCTTACGCTATGCGCGCCGCTTCGGAATGCCTGTCGTCTACACGTATCACACGCATCTCGAAATGTATGCGCACTACGTTCCATTCGATCCGAAAGCGACTCGTTTTGCAGCGTCGCAGTTGACCCGGACGTTTGCGAATATGGTTGATGCGGTCGTAGTCCCGACGCCGGCGATGGCGAATCATTTGCGCGAAATCGGCGTCGACGTGCGAATCGAAATCGTTCCAAGCGGAATCGATGTTGCCCATTTTGCGCGCGGGCGTCGAGATGAGAGTTTGCGTAGCGTTCTGGGCGTGCGCAACGGCCAGCGTTTGATTCTTTTCGTTTCGCGGCTCGCGCGTGAGAAGAACGTGGAGATTCTGCTGCAAGCGCTTGCAGCCGCGAACGATCCGTCGTTGCGGCTGATCATCGCCGGTGACGGGCCGCAACGCGAAGATCTCGAGACGTTGGCACAACAGCTGGGCGTCGGAGATCAGGCTCGCTTTTTAGGTGTCGTCGCGCGCGAGCAGCTCCCGGATCTCTACGCGAGCGCCGACGCGTTCGTTTTCCCGAGCACTACCGAGACTCAGGGACTGGTCCAGGCGGAAGCACTCGCGGCCGGCGCCTACGTCGTCGCCGCGGACTGCGCCCCGAACCGGGAAGTCCTGGCCGATGCCGGCCGTCTGGTGACGCCAAGCGCCGCGGGTTTCGCCGAAGCGCTGCGCAGTACGCCGGTCCACCCCGATACGGCCCTTCAGCGGCGCGCCAAGGCGGTCGCGCAGCGCTTTGCGATCGGGAGCCAATCCGACCGTATCCTAGACCTCTACGCGAGCCTGCTCGATCCCGATCCGGCCGGCCGTCCGGACATCCGCGATTCGGCTTGACATACGAACATACGTTCGCATATCATTGAGCCACGAGGCTAGATGATGATGCGCAAAAGCACACGAGAGACAATCGGAGTCCAACTCGGTTATGCAGCCGCCCCCTCCGGCGATGGCATCGTCTACGCTCGCCTACGGTCGAACGCGGGAGAGCGGCTTGTGCGAGCCGCCTTCCGCGTAAAACGATTTGCCGGTTTAGATGGTCGCGAGGTTGGTTACGCGGCGCTCGACGCGATGGCCGAGTATCTATGTGACCGGAAAATCGAGAGTGCTTCGTTCGAGCTTCCGGAGGAAGCTTTGGTAGAAGATCTGCGCACCCACCGCGACTTGCCGTTCCCGCTGGTGCTGCCGTATGTGCGGCTCCGCTGCCGGTTAAACCGCTTCCGTGACTTCACGGTCAGCGCGTTGCAGAACGAATCGGATCTTTCGCATCGCGCGCGCGCAGAGGTGGCTTTGCATTCCGCCGCATAATGCGGCGCTCGTGGATTTCAGCCGCATAGATCCGCAGTCGCTGCCGGTCGATACCGAAGCGCTCGCCAAAGCGCTCATCGGTCATATCCTCGTACGCGAAAGTGAAGACGGTATAGCCGCCGGCCGCATCATCGAAACGGAAGCCTACGTCCTCAACGACCCTGCATCGCACGCGTATGCGGGTTTGCGTCCAAGAACCGCGTCGATGTTCCTCGCGCCCTACCATGCGTACATCTATAAGATCTACGGCTCGTACTTTTGCTTCAACGTCGGCAGCGAACCGGAAAGCACCGGAGCGGGAGTTCTCGTCCGCGCGCTCGAGCCCGTCGAGGGCATAAAGCTGATGCAAAAAAGGCGCGGCACGCTCGCCGTCCGGGATCTGTGCCGTGGGCCGGGGCGCCTCTGCATCGCCCTAGATATCGACCGGACGCTGGACGGTGCATACCTTCCGGCGGATTCGCGGTTATGGTTAGCGTCACCGGATAGGCCCGGTGCGCCGGTCGGCCGCAGTCGCCGGATCGGCATCACACAAGCGGCAAGCCGCCGGCTGCGCTTCTACGAGCGCGGCAATCCGCTAGTGAGCGGGCCCAAGGCCCTCTCCCCGTCTTGAAGACTACGGATTGCGTGTGCTATAGTGACTGCGTTCAATCCCCTCGTTCATGTGAATCGATCCACGCGTGGCAGCCTCGCCCGTGTTGAGATTCGTGGATTTCATATGTGCGGCTCTACGAGAGAGACATTCCTCTGCAAACGGAACATCGCCCAAACCAGAATGGTGGGCCGCAAGGAAGCGGTGGTCGTCGCCGCCGTTCGCGCCGCCGCCATCATTTCAATAATCAATATCAACAACACGATCAGTTTCCGATAGTCGAAACTGGTCCGCCGATGCTGACGGCCGCCGACCTCGATGGCAAGAAGAAAGCCGAACTGGTCGAGATCGCGCAGCAACAAGAAATCGCGCTCGGCAATCCCACGACGATGAAGAAAGACGAAATCGTCGCGGCGATCCTGGCGGGCCAACAGCAACGCTCAGGACTCGAGATGGCCAGTGGCATTCTCGATATCTTGCCTGAGGGTTACGGATTTCTCCGCCGCGGCGGTTACGTCATCGGCAACGACGACATCTACGTAAGCCAATCGCAGATACGTCGATTCGAACTTCGTCGCGGCGACATGGTCGAAGGCCAAGTCCGCCGGCCGAAAGAGAGCGAAAAGTACTACGGACTTATTCGCGTCGATAAAGTAAACGGATACGACCCCGAAGTCGTGCGTGGCCGTCCGATCTTCGAAAAAGGCACGCCGATCTTCCCCGAAGAGCGGTATCGCCTCGAAAATCGTTCGACCCAACTTTCAACCCGAGTCATCGACCTGTTCTGCCCTATCGGCAAAGGTCAACGCGCGCTGATCGTCTCGCCGCCTAAAGCCGGTAAGACCACTCTTCTCAAAAACATCGCGCAGGGTATTTCGATCAATCATCCGGAGGCGCACATCATTGCGCTGCTCGTCGACGAACGTCCGGAAGAAGTCACCGATATGCAACGCACGATCGACGGCGAAGTCGTCGCCTCGACGTTCGACGAGCATCCCGAGAACCACACGGCCGTTGCCGAACTTACGATGGAACGCGCGAAGCGTCTCGTCGAAATGGGCAAAGACGTCGTGATTCTGCTGGACTCGATCACGCGTCTCGCGCGTGCCTATAATCAAGTCGTTCCCACCTCGGGACGTACGCTTTCCGGCGGTCTCGATACCGCGTCGCTGCACAAACCGAAACGGTTCTTCGGTGCAGCACGCAAGATCGAAGGCGGCGGATCGCTCACCATCATCGGTACCGCGCTCGTTGAGACCGGTTCGAAGATGGACGACGTGATCTTCGAAGAGTTCAAAGGCACCGGCAACATGGAACTCAACCTCACCCGCAAACTCGCCGAATCGCGTGTTTTCCCGGCCGTCGATATCAAACGTTCGGGTACGCGCCGTGAAGAGTTACTCCTCACGTCGGAAGAGATGCGCAAGGTGTGGATGCTACGTCGCGTCAGCGCTGCGCTGAACAGCGGCGACATCACCGAGATGATTCTCGAGAAGATGGCGCAAACGCGTAACAACGAAGAGTTTCTGCAGGCCGTTACCAAAGAAGCTCTATCCATGTCGCGCGGCTACGAGGAAAGCGGTTCCAACGGCCGCTACTAGCGCCCACCACCGTTACCAAAAAGAGCTACCGCACGCCGGTGGCTCTTTTGCTTTTCTGGTTACAAGTGTGTCTATCGGATCGCCACAGGCGAGGGAACG
>CAZJLJ010000036.1:0-30517 GCA_964546935.1 uncultured bacterium
TGCAAGTAGCCATACGAATCTCCGAACGCTCGGTTCCCGCGTGGTGGTGGAGCGTGAAACGCACAACGGACCTCGTACTTGGTGTTGTGTTTTTCTCGCTTGCCCTGCCCATCATCGCGATTGCCGCAGTTGGTATCGTACTCGTTACGGGCGGCTCTCCGTTTTATGCGCAGGAGCGGGTTGGACAATTCGGCCGTCGCTTCAAGATGTACAAGTTGCGCACCATGGTTCGCAATGCGCACGAGTTGCGCGAGCAGTACATGCATTTAAATGAAGTCGACGGTCCGGTCTTCAAGATCCGTAACGATCCGCGGCTTCATCCTCTCGGCGGTCTTTTACGGCGGACGAGTATCGACGAGCTGCCGAACCTCTTGAACGTTATCCTCGGCGACATCTCGCTCGTTGGTCCTCGCCCGGCGCTTCCGTGCGAGATCGACCACTACGATTCGTACTCGCGCCGGCGCCTGCTCGTGCCGCAAGGCATTACGTGCTTCTGGCAGATCAACGGCCGCAGCGACGTCTCGTTCGAGCATTGGATGGAGCTGGACAACATCTACGTCGATACGTGGACGCCGCTAACCGACATCATGATTCTCGTAAAGACCGTTCCCGCCGTACTTCGAAAGGACGGCGCGCATTAAGCCGCAACTTCGCGTAATCTCGCCGACCAGGTCAAGCCAGAAGCATCACGCGATCGCGGGCTCGACGCTTTTCGTTATGGCAGCAACTCTCGCGTCGACGATCTTCGGATTCCTACGTGAAGTCGTAAACGCGCGATATTATGGCACGCGGTGGGAGATGGACACGTTCCTCGCCGCGGCCACAATTCCGACGATACTGTTCGGCGTATTCAACGGCGCGCTCCTCAGCGCGCTCGTTCCCGTCTTTTCGGAATACATCACCCACGGACAAGATGAAGAAGCGTGGCGGCTTGCCAACACTATCATCAATCTGCTCGCGATCATTTTAACGGTCTGTGCGATCATAGGATGGATTCTTGCGCCGTATTACGTTCCGCTGATCGCGCACGGCTTTCCGAGTCCTCAAATGGGTGTTGCGGTCCACATGACGCGTGAGCTTATGCCGAGCATCGTTGCGGTCAGCTTGAGCGGCGTGCTCTCGGCGATGCTCAATGCCTACCACAAATTCCGAGCGGCTTCGATGATCGGCGTGGCAATCAACGCCGTTACAATCGGCGGCGTAATGCTGCTTAACCATCAATACGGGATATTCGCGCTTGTATACGGCACGCTTTGGGGACTGTTCGCGCAGCTTCTTGTTCAGTTGCCCTCATTTATCAAGATGGGGCGTTATCGGCCCATAATCGATCTTCGCCATCCCGGCTTGTTGCGAATTTGGACACTGCTCGGGCCGATCATCATTGGAAGTGCGGCCGGACAACTCGCGATGTTCTTCGACCGGTTCTTCGCATCAACGCTTCCCCCGGGTTACATCGCGGGGATCAATTACGCGACGAAATTAGTAAACTTTCCGCAGCAGATCTTTGCGGCAGCGATTGCAACGGTCATTTTTCCTCTCCTCGCCGCTCAATTTGCACGTGACAACCGTCGAGGCGTTGCGCGATCTGCGCTCACCGGTCTTCGCATCGTAAACTTCATTACGATTCCGTCGGTGTGCGCGCTCATCGTTCTTGCACGTCCGATGGTGGAAACACTCTTTGAACGGGGTACGTTCGGACCAGCCGCAACGAACCTGACGGCTGAGCTGTTGCCGTACGCGGCTATCGGGCTTATCGCACTTGCTGCAAACGTTGTTTTGACGCGCTGTTGCTTCGCCTGTAAAGAGACAGGTATACCTGTTGCCATTTCCATCATCACGGTTGTCCTCAACGTGCTTCTCTCGATGTTGTGGTTGCCGACACTCGGCGGGCGCGGGCTTCTGCTTGCCAATAGCGTTAGCCAAATGGTTCAGGCTGTGCTCTTACTCGCTCTCGTCGCCCGTCTCGTCCGTGGTGTCGATTGGGGCGCGCTCACGTTGTCAACTGGGAAAATAGCGCTCGCATCATTGGCGATGTATGCGGCGCTTCAATGGATTCGCGCCCTTGGCGTTCATACTGATGCCACGTTAGCATCGCGTTTCTGGTATCTTTTCGGGCAGATTATGATCGGCAGCGCCGTGTTTATTGCTGTGGCTCGCCTCCTTAACGTGGAAGAGTTAGAGCTCGCATGGAAGACGATCGTAGCGAAGTTTGAAAAACACGTCCTTGCTCCGCCGGAGAACCGAGAGGCGCCGATCGCATGATACAGCGGCGTAGCGCACCGGATCTCCCGAAACCGAAATACTCGGTGATTATTCCCGCATATAACGAGGAACGACGCATTGAGAAGACGCTGAGCGATTTCACCGATCGCTTTTCGGATTCGGAATTAATCGTCGTACTCAACGGGTGCAAGGACGACACGAAGGGCGTCGTCGCGAAGTTTCGGTCAACGCACCCGAATGTTCACATGGTGGAGATTCCTGACGCGATTGGCAAAGGCGGAGCGGTTCGCGCCGGCTTTCTTCTCGCCCGCGCGGACCTCGTCGGATACGTTGACGCGGACGGCTCTACACCGGCAGCCGAAATGCGAAGACTATTCGACGCAATCGGCGACTACGATGGGATCATCGGTTCGCGGTGGATGCCCGGTTCCCACGTCGAAATCGAACAGCCGTTGCGTAGACGCATTGCAAGCCGATGTTTCAATTCGCTCGTTCGACTCTTCTTTGGTTTGCGATATGCGGACACGCAGTGCGGAGCGAAAGTCTTTCGAGCAGAGAGTCTTCGAAAAGTTATGGGGCACATGGAAACGTCGAATTTGGCATTTGACGTGGACTTGCTCTTTGCAATGCGGAAGGCCGGCTTTCGCGTCGCCGAAGAGCCTACGCACTGGATCGACGCGCACGGCTCAAGTATAGCGCTTGTGTCGGCATCGCTGCGCATGCTTGCGGCATTGCTACGCTTGAGGCTTGGAAACTCTGCGCTGCGACTCGTGGTCCCGCTTTTCGATCGTTGGTTCCCTACCGCGCCCGTCGTGCTTCACGATCGACTGCGCATTCTGCTCTTGAACTGGCGAGATCCGAAGCACCCGCAAGCGGGCGGCGCCGAGATGTTTCTATTCGAGCAGGCAAAGCATTGGATCGCCTGGGGACATGAAGTCGAATGTATCACCGCCGGATTCCCCGGCGCTCCAGAACGTGAAAACGTGAACGGCGTCCAAGTGCGACGTGTTGGCAATGCCGCAACCGTATACGCTGCTGTTCCGTGGACGTACGTTCGTGAGTGTCGCGATCGTTTTGACGTGCTGATCGATGCAGAAAACGGCATCCCCTTTTTCTCGCCGCTGTTTTCGCTCAAGCCGAAAGTCTGCGTGATGCATCATGTCCATCGCGAAGTATTTCGTAAGCACTTGCCGTGGTATCTCGCCCGGCCTCTGATCTGGTGCGAAGAGAAGCTTATGCCATTCATTTATCGCAACACTATCTTTGTCGCCGTATCAGAGGACACCCGAGACGAAATGCGCCGACTGGGTATGTCGAAGCGCCATATCGGGCTTGTATACAACGGAGTCGACAGCTCTTTGGAGCCAAGCGGCAAGGACACGCGACCTACGGTTATCTACCTCGGACGGCTGAAGCGCTATAAGCGTGTGGACCACTTGATTCGCGAGTTCGTAACTGTGTTAGAACATCTACCCGAGGCGCGCCTAGAAATTGCTGGTGATGGTGATGCCTTGCCATCGCTGCGTGCGCTCGTCGCAGAGCTTGGAATCGAAGACGCCGTGACGTTTCA
The DNA here is from genome assembly GCA_964546935.1 of uncultured bacterium. Lineage (GTDB taxonomy): Bacteria > Vulcanimicrobiota > Vulcanimicrobiia > Vulcanimicrobiales > Vulcanimicrobiaceae > JALYTY01. Next base: position 3,794 of record CAZJLJ010000036.1, read on the forward strand.
CGGCTACGTGGATGACGAATGCAAACGGAAGTTGCTGCAACGTGCATGGGTTTTTGTGAATCCGTCCGAGATGGAAGGCTGGGGCATTTCCGTAATCGAGGCCAACGCATGTGCTACGCCGGCGATTAGTTACGACGTTCCCGGCTTGCGCGAAGCGATCGTTGACGGCGTGAGCGGTCTGCTTGTTCCTGACTCTGAAGCGCTTTCGACTTCGATTATACGGGTGCTTTCAGACGAAAAGCTTCGCGAAAAACTCGCGTTTGGAGCCGTTTCCCGCGCGGGAGCGTTTTCGTGGGAATCATCGGCGCGAAACATGCTCAATGAGCTCATGCGTGCAATCGTCGGAAGCGAGATTAAGTCGGTGGACTTAGATGAAGACTGGACGCTCGTGGGCGGACACGCGCGCCGAGCAATGCCGGCGTACCGCTTGAGCAGCCGTATGATGCTTCGCCCCCCGGAATCAGAGCAATCGCCGCTGTCGGTGTTGCCGAGGTGATCTGCACGTGCTGATCGGTCGAGAGATGTCGGGCGAGGTGCGCTATCTGCTGCGGCGCGCTTCGGACGAGCTGGAGGTTCATTCGAGCTCCGGCGTTTTCGAGCGGCTGGCCGGTCCCTATGTCTCGATCTTCGGCGTACCTGAAATTGGAGCACAGGTTCGCGTTTCGCACGCGGTCCGTGCCGTACCACGCGATGCGCGCCGGATCCTCGACGTCGGATGCGGGCCAGGGCTGTTACTCGGAGCGTTACGCTCACGATTTCCCCAAGGGGAGATTGTTGGCATTGAAATCGACCCTGCTGCGGCGAGTGTTGCGACGCATATTCATCCGCAATGCACAATCGTTACGGGTGACTTCGTCGCAGAGGCGGTCAATTTTTCAGGCTTCGACGCAGTGTGCAACGTCGACGTGATGGAGCATATCGCGGAATCGGACGTGCTGCCGTTCATGCAACGCCTGCTGCAAACACTCCGTCCAGGCGGTACTTTGGTGATGCACGTACCCGCGACGATGCAGCGGCGTCATTTCAAGCGGTTTCTAACGTGGGAGCATCACGATCATGAACGCGAGGGCTTCTCTAAGGATGAGCTCATTGCGTTGGTTCGTGAAGCTGGCTTTGCGAGCGTAGCACTGTCGGGAACTTTCGGTTATTGGGGATCACTTGCGTGGGAGCTCAACATGCTCGTTGCGGGTAATCCGGTACAGGCGTTGGTTTATCCGCCCACGCTAGTGCTCGCGGCGCTGGATTCTTGGACGAAATCCGCCCACTACAACGGCTGGCTTCTTACGGCGGTGCGCCCCACATAGCCGTGATTTACTTTCGAATTCAACTTTCGCATGAAATTGGCAGGTTTTCATATCTGTTTGCCCAACCGGGCTAACCGCCCATGAATTCAAACAAAAGCGCGCGCCGTTTTGGCGTCGGCATCGTTGGTTTTGGCTACTGGGGCCCCAACCTTGTGCGGAATTTTTCCGAAGCAGACACCTTTGACGTCCGCTCGATCTGTGATAAGTCCGATGCGCGCCTGTCAAATGCTGCGCGTCGCTATCCCCACATCGATCGAACCGCATCGTTTGACGAACTTTGTTCCCGCCCCGACATCGATCTCGTCGCCATCGCGACTCCTATCAGCAGTCACTTTCCTCTAGCGAAAGCGGCGTTGCTGGCCGGCAAAGATGTCTTCGTCGAGAAGCCCCTGTGCACGACCGCGGCCGAGGCCGCCGAACTTCGCGAACTTGCAGAGCAGCGGGGCCGCAAGATCTTTGTAGACCACACGTTCGTATACAATCCGGCGGTTAGAAAGATGCGCGAACTCGTAAAGTCGTCGCAGTTTGGTCGCCCGTTGTATTACGACTCGGTTCGCGCGAACTTGGGTTTATTTCAGAGCGACTTCAATGTACTCTGGGACCTCGCTCCTCACGATCTGTCAATTCTCGACTACGTCATGGATGGCGCCGTACCCCAAACGGTGAGCTGCGTTGGAGTGGCTCACTTCGGAGAACGGCAGAACCTTGCATATCTATCGCTAGTCTATGCAGGCGGATTTATCGCACACTGTCATCTCAGCTGGCTCGCACCCGTGAAGATTCGCCAAGTGATCTTCGGCGGCTCAAAGCAATTCTTGCTGTACGATGATAACAACCCAGCGGAGCGAGTCCGATTGTACGATAAGGGTGTCGATATCGCCAGCGAAAGCGATGGAAGGCGCGATATTGAGCGCGTCCAGTATCGGGTGGGCGATATGAATGCGCCATTCGTTTCGAATGAAGAAGCGTTAAAGATCGAAGTTGAGCACATCGCTGCATGTTATCGCGGCGAGCAACAGCCGATTACGGGTATCTCTGCGGGCGAAAACATCGTTAGAATTTTGGAATTGGCGGAGCGGTCTATGAACGATGACGGAAGCCCGCAGTTCCTAGACGCCAAGACACTGCAGGTTTAGAAACTTACCGCTACTCGAGAAGGTTATGATTCGATTTGTTGATTTAGGGCGCCAGTATAACGCTATTAAGCCGGAAGTAGACGCCGCGATGCAGGCCGTGCTCGATCGAACGGCGTTTATTCTTGGAGAGCCGGTCTCGACGTTTGAACGCGAATTCGCAGAGTACTGTGGCACAAAGTATTGCGTCGGCGTGGCAAACGGTACGGACGCTTTGGAGATAGCGCTAGCGGCGATGGACGTTGGGCCTGGCGACGAAGTGATCGTTCCGGCCAACACCTTCATTGCTACCGCGCTTGGTGCGTCGCATCTGGGCGCGAAGGTTGTCCCGGTCGACGTAGATCCGGTCACGAAGCTCCTCACGGCTGATACGGTCTTTCCCGCGATCACGGATCGAACGAAAGTTATTATAGCGGTTCATCTTTTCGGAAAACCGGTCGACCTCGATCCGCTTCTCGCGCTGGCAAAATCGCGTGGTATTTTTGTTCTCGAGGATACGGCGCAAGCGCACGGTGCTCGCTATAAAGGAAGGCGCGTAGGTTCATTCGGTGCGGCAAGCGCGTTCAGCTTTTACCCGGGGAAAAATCTGGGTGCCTATGGAGACGGTGGCGCAATTACGACGAACGATGACGATATCGCTCGTCGAGTTAGGCTTCTTCGCGATCTGGGACAAGAGCGAAAATACGTTCACGTCATCAAAGGATATAACAGCCGTCTCGACGGCCTTCAGGCGGCGGTGCTTTCCGTGAAGCTGCGCCACCTCGATGCATGGAACGAGCGGCGTCGTGAGATTGCCAAGATATACGATGAGGAATTCGCGCGTGCGGGAATCGCGACCAATAGCGCGTCGCCGGGTGAGTCTGTGCATCACTTATATTGTATCGAGGTCGATGATCGCGATGCTGTGATCGCCGCTCTGGATCGTGAATCGATCGGTTGCGGAATCCACTACCCGACACCAATTCATCTACACGAGGCGTATGCGGATCTCGGCCTGAACGAAGGCGCGTTTCCGATTTCCGAACGATGGGCGAAACGGACGCTTTCGCTTCCAATGTACGCTGAGCTGACGAACGAAGAAATCGATCACGTCGTTGCCGCGGTGAAAGCGGCAGTCGCAGTGAGCGTCTAAGGTCCGTCGACCCAAATGGAACGGCCGTCTCGGTTCATCGTGCTTTGCCGACATGGCGCCACGGAGTTCAATCGAGACGGCCGTTTTCTTTCGTATCTCGATCCGTCGCTGACGAGCGAGGGCCGGGATCAAGCGATTGCCTTGCGACCCTTGTTATCCGCGCTGAATTTACAACGCGCGTACGTTAGCCCGATGCTACGCTGTCGCGAGACACTCACACTTGCGGCACCAGATCTGCCGTTTGATGTCGTAGACGAACTGCGTGAAGTGAATTTTGGCGCATGGGAGGGTAGGACGCTTTCTCAGATCGAGCGTGACGACCCGTATGGGGCTGCTCGCCGCGTGGCGTCACCGGTCGACTTTAGGCCGCCAGGTGGCGAGAGCTTTGAGGACGTTGCCGTACGCCTGCGTGAATTTGAACAGCGACGCGTTGCGGTAGATCGCGTCCTCATCGTAGCGCATCGAGGAACGCTTGCCGTCCTCGAACGGATGCTGCGCGGACTGCCGCTCGATTATCGCGATGTTCCGGCGATCGATCCGGCAGGGTTCCGTGTCATTCCGTCAAGTGACGTTCCCGGCCATGTCCGGCCTTCCGAATCCTCGAAGACCTCGCTCCAGTAGCGCACCATACGAACATCGGCGCGGTGCTTTCCTCGCATATCCGGTATCTCGCGCCCTTGCACGATGTCAAGCAGCAGCGACGCAAAGTTGACTCCGGATGCGGTTGTGAGCGCCAGTGTGCCTGAGAAGCGTGGATTCATCTCAACAATCGAAAACGTGCCGTCGCTCCGAAGAAAGCCTTGAACATTGGCCGGCCCCACGATCCCGCTACGCTCGACGACCTCGCTTGCAATCCGCTCGATTTCCGGGTGGTGGTACGTGCGTCCCTTAACCGATACGCCCGCTTTAATGGCAATACGTTCGCGCGGTACCGATGCGACAACACGCCCGGGTGCCGACGAAAAACAATCGACGGTAAATTCGCTGCCGTCCACCGCTTCCTGGACGATCAAATCGTTTCGTCCGGATGCCGCTTCATGCAGCGAAGTTAGGCTCTCGATTTTCGCGGTGCCAACTGACCCGGAGCCGTGCCGCGGCTTGAGAAATACCGGGAACCGTTCCGGTATGATACTCGCGCTATATTCATATGTTTTCGGGCCGGGCACACCAATGCGCTCTAAGAAGTGTGCAAATTCGAGTTTGTCGCCAATCGTTACAATGGTGTCACGGTCCGGCACCCACAAGCGGCAGCCGGCAGACTCGAACAGGTCTCGCTTCGTCTCGAGTGGCAGAAACTCGCGTTCGACGATCAGTGGGACAAAAAGATCAATGCGCAAGTCGCGGACAGTACGTAGACACACATCAGCGAAATCTGGGCTATTGGCTGCAGGCAGACGCACGAATTGGTCGACGAAGGACTTCGTTGCGTTGAGCGGATCCATATCACCGATCGCTATGAACGTGGCTCTTCCGTCTTCTCGAAGAGCCTTGATGAGCGATTGTGCGGTTACCGTGCCGCCTGCTGAAATGAAGATCCGCATGAGGCGCTATTCTATCGCACGGACAAAAACGCATTTTGGCGACCTATGTCGCAGGAGCCGTAGAGCAGGTTTTACAAGGGTGACCAGCGCAAAGCAACGCAGCAAGATGATTTCACGTCCGGCATTTGACGCATACCTCTCGGACGTTTGCAGCAGTCACCGTGTCTAGACGAGCGCATGTCCTTCCGCATGCGATGATCCGGGCTGTCCATCGAGTTCGCACGAGCGACTTCGTGCGTCACGCTTCGCTGGTTTTCGCATTAACAGCCGCCGTTAACGCACTGAACTTCGTGTTTCACTTTGCAGTATCACGGCTGCTCGGTGTCAGTTCGTACGGCGTCCTGTCATCCTTGATCGCCGCACTGATGATCGGCGCAATCCCCGGTACGGTAGCCTCACTTCTGGTCGTCAAGATCGTCGCAGAACTGCATGCGATTAGCGCGACGCGAGAGCTGCGGTCGATTGCGAGCCGGGCCGCGTTCGGGTCTATCGCCGTTGCGCTTGTGATCGCGCTCTTTGTGATCCTATTCCGTAATCAGATCGCGGCGTATTTGAAGATTCATGATAGCAGCTACATTGCGATCATGGCGTTGATCTTAGCATGTAGTTTAATCTCGCCGGTCGTTAGAGCGGTGCTCCAGGGTCTCGAGGATTTTGGGTGGTTTGCTGCGTGCGGCTTCATCGAAGTCTTTGGAAAAACGGCGATCGGCATTACACTCGCATGGCTGGGATTCGGCCTGTCGGGTGTGCTCGTCGGATATGCGATCGGCGCCGTTCTTAGCGTGCTCTTTGCACTGGGTACCATCGGAGTTCGGTTGGGTTTTGGTACGGGAAGTACGTCGGCGCATTTCGGCACCGTCGTCGGCTCGAGCATTGGTATTCTGACGTCGACCGCCGCAACGACTGTGATCGGCTTCGCGGACGTCTTGCTCGTGAAGCACTATTTCGATCCGCAGAGCGCGGGCATTTACGGTGCGGTCTCTCTTATCGGAAAGGTGTTGCTCTACGCAGTCGCGTTCGTCCCGACTGTTCTGCTTCCGAAAGCCGCGTCGAAGATTACGCGCGGCGAGGGCGCGACGGCTCTCTTGACGGAAGCGGCGATAACGATGACAGTTGTTGCACTTTTTGGAATGGCGGCACTCGTCTGGAGTCCGAGTATGGTCGTTCACTTGCTCGTCGGGCCACGATTTTCCGGGGCAGCGGCTTACCTGCCGATGTATGGGCTAGCTATGGTTCTTCTCAGCGCGGCGGGTTTCGGGGCGACGTACCGGACCGCAATCAATCGGTACTCCTTCGTCATTCCGCTTGCGATCGTATCGGCACTCGAGATTCTCGGCATCACGGTCTTTCATCGGTCGCTCTCGCAAGTCATCGAGGTGCTAATCGTTGGAAATGCAATTGCCGCATTTGCAACACTAAATGGGATAGTGCGGTTGTCGCCGCGCGGCATACTTCGACCGTTAGCGGAGTACGACGCTGGGAAGTAGTTTCGCCGCACCGATCATCGCTTTGTTGCTGCCCCTCGGTGTCGGTATGCTTCCGGCCGCGCTGCTACTCAAGCGCAGTGAATGGGTCAGCTTCGTTGGTCAGTCCTTTGCCATTGGCGCGCTTTCGATGTCGCTTATTGCTTGTCTGCCGCCAGTGGTTCCATTGGATTTGTGGCTGTATGCGTTTCTATTGCTGGCGTTCGTCAGCGCTGCCGCCACGTTCTACCTCCTGCTTTCCCGCCGCTTTTTCATTTACGCTACGACCCGCCTATTCTACGTTGCCGCTGCTGCAGCTTGTCTTTTGCCGCTGTTGATAGTCGTGTTGGGACCGAATGTCGGTTGGGACGCGGTCAATTACTATTTCTTGACCGCGGTCGATTATAGCGTGCGAAACCGAGTGGATTTGTTTTACGGCCAAGCTGTGACGTTGAGTACGCATGCGCCGATCCCACTGTTTCCGCTCGTTATCGTCCAATATGCCACCGCGGTAGACCTCGCCAGTCTACTGCATACCACGGCGGACGCTAGCGTTCGGTTATTGCCATTCGGATTCTTGATCGGGACGCTTTCTGGTTTGCTTCGGATCGCGCGCAGCCTCGTGCCGCGGGCGCTGCTGTTCCTCGTACCGCTCGTTCTCGTGTGCACACCGATCATGATTGATTACTGGTACGAGTATGTGTACTACGTGGATCTGCCGACAGCGATGTTTGCATTCCTCGCGCTTGCCGAAGTGCTCGTTATCCGCAAGACGAGGGCACCGATGGCGTGGGTGCGCCTGGGACTCTGGTGCTCGGGTTTGTTGCTAACTAAGGTGACCGGCCCGGCAATTCTACTCATGGTCGCCGTGCCGCTCATTATTGCGGTGACGCGCAAGAGGGCCGTCTGGTACGCTACTGCGCTCGTAGCGGCAGCATTGTTCGTCGCTGGTGGTTTGGTTGTTGGAGGCATGAGTCTGACTTCGCAGCCGTGGCGCTGGGTCGGCGCGGCATTCGCTCTCGTCATGCTGCTCGCGATTGTGCCCAGTCTTGGCGGTGCTGCGATACGATCGTGGAGCTGGGGCAACTTCGCCGGATTGCTGCTCGCGTTGATGCCCGGTTGCGCCTTTCTTGTTCGGCACTCGCTCGCTCAAGGGTCGCCGTTTGGATACTACGCATCGTCGTTGTTGCAGAATCGTTCTGCGACGCTGCGCTGGGCGCTAACGATTTTGCGTAAAAATGCTCCGGACGCTTGGCTTTCGCAGCCCGGGAATCCTGACAACTTCCCCTTGGCGCCTATCCTAGGATGGAGTTTTGCGCCGCCCATGTCATTTCTGAGCACGGCGGCACTCGTCCGCTTTCGTTTTTCGTTTCCATTAACCGTCGTGGGCGCTTTTGTTCTTCTCTACTACCTTGCGTTTGACACGGTTTTTCAGCTCGTTGACCTGCGCGAGCTCATGGTAATCGCCCCGTTGGTGGCGGTTCTTGCAATTACATTTCTAGCGCGCGTGCTTCCCCGAGGCGCGACGATCGCCGTGTTCTTCGCCGCTTCTGTATTGTCACTACCTTTTGCGTGGGTGCCTCAGCAAGGTGAAAATCGCGCGGTCGACGACCTCGTTCATGCGCTCGGATTGTTTGGCTGGACCGGCTCATCGAATCAAACGCTCGAATTCGATTTGTGGTACGCGTCTGCTGTCCTCATCGTTCTCGCGGTCGTTGCGGCAGCTTGTCGGCGCAGAACCTTTACGGCGATTCGTCCGGCCGTTGCCGCTTCCGCCGTAATCGGGATCGTTCTCTGTACCAGCTTCGCGCCTTTCCTGTCAAATATCGCCGATGCGCACCACCAACGTACGACGACGCAAGTCGAGACGTACCATCAGGGCTACATACCTGTGCTGGAACGCCTGCTCCAAACGCCGGGCCATTTCGTCGTTCTTACGTACTATGGCTACGGATTTGAGTGGTTTTCCGTGGGACGTATTCGCCGAATCGAACTTACTGGAGCGACCGATTTAGCATCAATTGCTCCGTATCTCCGGCGCGGTGAAAAAGCTCTTCGACGACATCTCGAAGCGGAAAACGTAAGGTACGTCGTCGTACCTGTCCCCGGTTCACCTTACTATCCTGAATACAGGAAGCTACTTAGAACGAGAGAGATGTCGTCGTTGCGCACGATGCTGCAGCATTCACCGTCGCGACCGGTCAATGGATGGAGAATCTACGCAGTATCTGCTCAGCGCGTCTCAACGACACGAAAAAGATCGCGGATGCCGGCTATCGCTTCATTTCGTTTTTCGGCGACGACGCTCGATACGCGTTCAATCACGGCAGCTTGAGCGTCCCGATATGCGCTGTAGTTAGCTGAAACCGACACCAGTAAATCGGCGAGGCCGGACGCCGTGCCGTCGAAGAGCGCGCAATCGGGGAGGAGTTCGGCGATTTCAATGCAGTCGCGTTGCGCAAGTATGACGTTTCCGACCGATACGTGTTCGAAGAATTTCGATGGAGTGCCGAGAGGGAATCTCATTACGGCGACGTGACCGCGCGCTGCAATCGCTAACGCCTGTTCGCGCGCTCCATACGGGTGGATTTCAACGTGCGCGCCTAGCGATAGCCGCGAGATCAATTCGTTTAACCAACCGTTGGGCGCAGTAAACGTGACAAATCGGGTGTTCACCCCTCGGCTGTTAGCGAGTGCAATGGCGCCGAGTTGAATCTCCAGACCCCGGGCAACTGGTTGAATTCCCCCCATGTACACGACCCGTAGTGGCTCATCCGTTGTGACTTCCACGGGCGGCCTGGGCCGTCGATCGCCAAACGAGTGCGCATTGTGCCAGGTTCGAAAGCGCTCCAGTGGCACGCCGCAGCGCTGCGCAACGATCCGGTTTGCTTCTCGTCCGGGGCTAACGATGAGGTCGGCCGACCGCACCATGAGCTGCTCGGAATGGAAGAGCAGCGCTCGGTATGCAGGCCGCAGGGCAACTGGGAGGTTCATTGCATCGACAATCTCCGGTAGGAGATCTTGCATATCGCAAAGGACCGACTTTCGCGTTAGTTTCGCAAGGGCGGCGAGAACCGCGCTTGCTGGCAGCTTGAACGCGTTCAACACAACAACCTTATCGCTGCCGCTCAGAATTCGCCATGCGGCACGAAGCCAGAGCCGCGCAAAACCGAAAAGGGATCTTTTTTCGGCGCAAACTGCATCGCACCACTTCGCTACGCTCGGGAGCGCGCCGTTGAGAACGTATAGCGTAGTGATCGCTCCAGCTTCTTCCAATGCCTGAAGCAAGTCGCTGGCGCGGCCGGTCAATCCGGCATCATGGTCAAGGGCTTCGAAGATTACCGCCAAAACACTGGTGCGTGACACGCGCACCTTTCCGCTGGGTTTCAATGAAATACCTGTCATATTTCATTGTCTCTAGTGTATTTGTCGCATTAGTTGCAGCGCACGGCGTGCCCATGCTTCGACACGACTGGCTCGTGGCGCCGACTCGAAGCTCCTTCCTTGCCATCGAATATGAGCAATTCTTCGGGTGGTCTTGCTCGGGAATCGGAACGCCGCGGATTCTGCCGAGCGACTATCTCGAGCAGATTCCTGTGACGGTTAGCGGTTTACTCTTCGGATCGCTTCCCACGCTCTGCCTGGTATTATTTGCGTGCGCCGCCTATGTGTTCGCGGCAATTGAAGCGCTAAGCAGGCCTCTATCGATCCCGGTCTTTTTACGTGTTGCACTTGGGGCTATATTTTTATTCAACACGTGGTCATACAACTGCGTTGTGGCCGGTCACCTCACCATGCTTGTGTCGGCGGCAGGCCTTCTCGGCATTCTAGCGATGGCCGCAATACCGCGAATCTCGCAACAGTGGTTTCCGCTGTGGCTCTTTGGAGTAATGCTCCAATTCCAGTTGTTACTGCTGGCACTTCCAGTACTCGCGTTCGTGCTGTTTCGTTCTCGAGATCCACGAAACGCCGTTCTCGCCACTATTATCCTTCTCCCAGTATTCGTCTCACCGGCGTTTGCGCGGGACACGATCGCAGCGATTCCAGTAAGCGTCGATTGGGAACGGATACAGTCGGTTGACTTGCTGCAGGGCTTGCTTCTCAGCGGCTACGCTGCGAATTATATGTCGACGCAAGTGCCGCTCGCATACGCGGGGGCTGTCTTTCTTGCGCTCTCGGCCGCGTTATCAGCGTTTGCGCTATTACTCCCGGGTCGCGGAGCGGGGCGCCGAAGATATGTACTGCTAGGACTGCTCCTGATCGCCGCCGCGATCTTTGCTTCAGGAACAAACGGGCCGGCTGGCCGCGAAGAAGCATGGGCGTTCGAACACATTCGCCCGTTTGATGTGTTTCGCGAACTCTACGATATTGTTGGTCTTATTCTCGTTTGCTATGTTCTTATTGTCGCAGCGACCGCTGCTCGAAACCGAGTCGTGGCTGCTGGCATTGTTGCATCCGCGTGCGCGTTCTGCGCCGTGTGGATCATGCTGCCTCCCGTGCGGTATTGGCCCATCGCAAGCACAATTCCGCGGGCAAATCCGGGTTGCATTCCCGGGGCGCGGTTCGCACTTGCTCCCTGGCCGGTACCGCTAACGTACAGAGGCCAAGGATCAGGCCTAGATCCGGACGCGCTGCCGGCTTGCGTCGGGTACGTGCCGTTCAACGTCCCTCTACCGGGTTATCCGGTTGATCGCGCGCTCGCAGAGGCTGATGCGGGAAACGATCGCGCAATGCGTTATCTCGGCGTTTCTCGCTACATCGTCCGCAATGGATTTTCAACATCCAACGCTGTTGTTGATGTTCTGCCTACAACCGCTCGAACGAAGGCACGCCTCCGGCTATCTGATGAAGGCTCGCATAACGCAGTGCGGACGTTCGACCCCTTGCCGTTAATTACGCTGCAATCCGTTCCTTCGGAAGGCACTCTTGACGACGACGTTAGCCGTGGTGGAATTTTTTACGCCGACGTTCAACACGTCGCGTTACGGTCCCGTGTTGCGGCGTGGCGCGGCGGAGCATTTATTCCGATTCGCGGCGCTGAGCGACTCGACGACTCCGTGATGTGGATTGATGCGAACCGCTACTTCGCAAAATTTCCGCTCCTTTCGCAAGGTATCGGCGGCGCCGAGACGACTTCGTCTACGTTGTTGCCCGTGCCGAACTCGGCACCAGATGCCCTTGGAATTGTGTGGGGCCGCTTGATGGACGAACGCGGTCACGTGATCGTGACAAGCGTAAAGAGCTATTCGTGGTTCAACTTGCATGGCGCGCGAGCGGTGCGCTGTGCGGGTCGTTGTATTATCGCGGCGTTCGGAAATCCGCCGGCCGGAATTCCACTCAATCCACCTCGAGCACAGACGATCGTCATTCCTCAACGCGAACTCTTACCGTTCTTGTACGAAGCCGATGTTCCGCAACACGGCACCGTCGCCGTTCGATTCAATCAGAGTTACGCCGATACGTGGCACGCGGTGGCGATGTCGATGGCGCAACCGGCGATTCATTTTCCCATCGACCGATCGGTAAATGGCTGGCTGTTGCCCCCATCGAAGGGTGGTCGCCTCTGGATATTTGATCCAGGCGCAGCGTTGCTCGTCCTACTCGAAGTTTGCGGCATCGTCGCTGCGGTGCTTCTTATCGCTAACCCCGGCTGCCTGACAAACCGGGAAGAGGGCAGTAAACCGATTTGAATATCTCTGCGATCATAATTACGCACAATCGTCTGGCGTACTGCTCTGCGCTACTCGACTCAATGCTGGGAGGCTCGCGCGTACCGGACGAGATTTTGGTGGTCGATAATGGCTCTACGGATGGTTCTGCCGAGCATCTACGCAACCGATACCCGTCGATCCGCGTAATCTCCAACGGTGAGAATCTCCTCGTTACGAGAGCTTGCAATATTGGTCTTGCCGCTGCGCACGGTGAAGCCCTGTTGCTCATTGCCGACGACAACGTATTGGATCGCGACTGTATCAAGGAATTAGAGGTCTGTCTCGAACGCCACCGTGAGGTCGGCCTTTTAGGGCCGGTGATGTATCATTTTGATCATCCCGACCGCGTTTGGTTCGCCGGCGCCAAGTTTAGCCTTGAAACCGGACTGACGCGGTTTCTGCGTAAGCCAGACCGTAAAGACGAGTACATTGGTCGAACGGATGCGATCCCGAACTGTTTCGTTGTAACGCGAAAGGCCTACGAGACAGTGGGTGGTCTGAACGATCGGCTCTTCCCCATGCACCACGAAGAAGCGGACTGGGCAATTCGCATGCGCGATGCCGGGTTTGAGCTTGGCATTGCAATCCGCGCCAAAGAGTATCACCGTGTGCCGCTGAGCATCGCCGTGCCGCTTGGCGGCGGCGATTACAATATCGACAACCCGCGGCGCGCGTGGTTACATGCGCGAGCTCGTGTTCTGTTGGCGCGCGTGCATGCGAAGCCTTGGCAAAAGCTAGTGTACTTTTCGATTTTCATGCCATTGACCACAGCAGCATACACATGCATCGCCATCGCAAAGGGAGGGCCTTCGCTTGCTAAGGCATTCATTGCGGGAACCTATGCAGGACTGAGCTCCCGAGAAACGGATCTCTCGAATGACGAACGCTTTGCACGGAAGTGAGATTTTATTGTGGCGGATACACTGAACGAGCGCGATCGACTTGAATCACTTGCGCCTGCGTACGACCCTCATGACGACTTTGATCGCCATATCCTGACCCGCTTCGCCGAGGGGATACGATCGGAGCTTCTCGGAAAAGACGTTTTGGAACTCGGTTGCGCGACTGGCGTTACCGCCGGTATCCTTTCGAAATACGCCCGTACGCTGGATCTTGTCGACGGATCCGAAATGTATGTGCGAACAGCGAGGGAACGCGTGCCCGGCGATCATGTCCGCGTGTTCCAAGCGTTGTTTGAGGAGTATGAACCGGACCGCGGCTACGACGTGATCGTATGCTCGCATGTGCTCGAACACGTGGAGGATCCTGTTTCGGTGCTTCGGCGTGCCGCTCGGTGGTTGAATCGTGGCGGCTGTATCTTCGTTTACGTTCCGAACGCTCGATCGATCCACAGACAGCTGGGAGTAAAGATGGGCGTTGCGCACTCGATATACGACCTCTCAGAACGAGACCATCAGATCGGGCATCGCCGTGTATATGACGCAGATAGCTTAAAGGCGGATGTCATGGCGGCCGGTCTGACGCCCGGCGCAGTTCGTGGAATATTGCTTAAGCCGTTGCCCATTGCGTTGATGGGATCGATCGGTGAACGCGTTCTCGAAGGTCTGCTCGATCTAGGCGAAGATTTTCCGGAACTCGCCGCCGACATCTACGTACGGTGTACGCCGTAACGAACGACGAAACGCCTTCACTTTCAGCGAAGCTTGACTTCAGCTTCGATACGTCTTTACTCTGTGAACGCCAGCTTGATGCATTGCTGCTTCGATCGCATTCGTGTCCTCGTCCTTGCAATCGTAGGCGACAACGCACCGGCCTTCTTCTAATGCGTCGTTGTAATTGGCGCGCTCGTCGTCGGGAATGGGCAGTACGCCGATCTCAGCCGCAACATATTCACTGTTGAGAAAATCAAGGCCGCTCCCGCTGCGCGTGATTCCCGGCACGCCGGTTCCGCCGCTGCTCGTCATGATTGCGGTGTCGAGGTTCGCTAACGTGCCGAAATCGTCGCCTGAGATCGACCGGCCGACGTGGATGAAGTTGAGAAACGACTCATCGTGTTCTTCGGTTTGCGCTTCGCGGGTAATAACCGACAGCTTCGCGTGGTCCATGTTTGGAACGCCGCCGAGGATCTTCTCCAGTTCGGAGACATCGCTCGTTGGCAGAATACCGGTGACGTAACAGGGCACGTTATTACTCCTCTTACCGTTTGAAATCGCGTACTGCGGCGGCTAAGCGCAGGATGCCTTCTTGGATCTTCTCCTCGGAGGCGTTGGAGAAATTCAACCGCATGCCGTCGTGGACGTCGCGGCCCGGATAGAAGCTAACGCCGGGCACGAAGACAACTTTCTCTCGGGCCGACACTTTGAGCAACTCTTCGGTATCAACGCCATCGACGGACGCCCACAAAAACATCCCGCCGTCCGGCCGGTTAAAGTGCACGCCGGGAGGCATCGTTTCTACGAGCGCTTCCACCATCACATCGCGGCGATGTGCATACGTCTGAACGATCCGTTCCACGTGGGCCTCGAATGCGTGACGCTTGTTTGCATAGCGATGGAACACGTATTGTGACAGGGATCCGGTCTGCAAATCGGTGCCTTGCTTAGCAAGCGCGATCTTTTCTCGAACGTCGTGATCGGGGATCGCAAGCCACGCGACGCGCAGACCTGGCGCCATGATTTTGCTGCCCGTTCCCGAGTAAATGACGCAGCCGGTTTTTGCGAGCGAAATAAGCGAGGGAAGATGCTCCCCTTCGAAACGCAATTCGCCGTACGGATCGTCTTCGACGATCGGCAGATCGAAACGTTCGCACAGTTCGACGATCGTTTGGCGGCGGTCCGCCGCTAACGTACGGCCCGTCGGATTTTGGAAGTTCGGAACGAGATACAGAAACTTCGGAAACGGATCGGCGTGTTCGAGCACGCGCTCGAGCGATGCCGGCACGATGCCGTCGTCGTCGGTCTCTACCGTTAGATAGCGCGCCTGATACGCATCAAACGCCTGAATCGCGCCGAGGTACGACGGATTCTCGAGCACGACATGATCGCCGGGGTCGAGGAAAATCTTTCCGATCAAGTCGAGGCCCTGTTGCGAGCCGTTGACGATTAGGATCTCCGTCGGATCGAAAAGGGTATGCAGTCGAGTTGAAAGCCGGTCAGCGACCCACGTGCGCATTTCCGGGATGCCTTCAGTGACGCCGTATTGCAGCGCCGCCGCCCCGTACTCTTCCATGACTTCCGCTGTGCAATCCGCGATCTCGCGCGTCGGGAAGAGTTCCGGTGCAGGCAAACCACCGCCGAAGGAAATGACATCGGGTTGCTGGGTGACCTTGAGCATCTCGCGGATGGTCGAGGCCCGCAGGCGGGCAGTGCGTTCGGCGAATTTTGCCGCGCGAGATACCGTCGTCATAGCGTAGACGGGTATTAGCCGACCGGCATCGGGGGTCCGCCTATCGTCGGCCGCGGGGGCACGGGCCCAGCCGGCACCGGCGGTTCGGGCACGAACGTCAGGATGACTGCGCCAAGCCCGACGAGCGCCGTGAGCAGCGTCACGAGCACGCCGACCACGGGAACCAACTGAGCCGCCGTTAGCAACGTCAAGCCGAGGATCAATGCAACGAGTGGTGACGGCGTCGCGTTGGGCGAGAGCAATTCGTAGAAGCGCCGTCCGACGAGCAATGCGAGTGCCGCCGTACCGATGAACACGGCTGCGGTCAGCAGCACGAATTCAACGAAGATCAACGGGATCAGCACGACGGTGATTGCGAGCAACACCATTAGCGGAAGAACCGCAACCCAGCCGAAGAGGCCGGCGCCCGTCGCCATCGCGGGGTGCTGTTCGAGACGTCCGACCGCCATGCGCGTACGCAACGGAAAGATCAAGAAGAAGACGAGCACGACCGAATCCCACGCAATGCGCCACCACAACCGATGATCCGGCGCGTACGCGTATGACTGTACGCCGCTGTTGCCGCCGGCCCACGGAACAATTGCTTGGGCGACGTCACCGCCGACTGCGTGCTCCTGTCCGTTGATTCTTCCATCGCCGCGCAAGATGATATTGCCCCCGACGACGTTCACATCGCCGTCGACGGTACCAGCTACCGTTACGTCGCCGCCGACAACATTGATGTCACCTTCGACGACTTGTTCCGGCTCGACAACGACGGACCCGAAGTACGAGCCGCCATGATAGATGCTGCGGACTTCGGCTTGCGCAGTGCCGGTGGTCGCAAACGTTACGGCAAAGAACGCGGCGATCAGCGAGACGACAAACAAATGCGTTCTTTTCATGGGGCCTCCGAACGTGCGAGTACCGCAGCCAATCGCGGGCGTACGGATCGATGGAACAAGATGAGTGCGCCGACGAGCAGCGCATCGATGAAGAGAACGAAGCTCACGACACCAACGACAACGGGTGCAGCCGGACCGACGCCGTGCGCGATACCGCTAATCGCCGCGAAAATATTCGATGTGCTCGACCACACCGTTGCAAATGCGTGCTGAACGAACGCGACACGCGGACCGAGCAACGCAAACGCGCTGCTAAGTGCAATCCATGCAGCAACGAGATAAAAGATCAAGAGCGACCACACGGACAACCGGCGCTCGACGGCAACCGGTATCGTGCGTACTTCGGCCATCACCGCAAACGTAAAGTTCGCCGGAAGATCGACGTTTTTCGTCGTCGCCATGAGCGCATCCACGACGCGCAATTCATTGACGAGTTCCGCACACGCGTGGCACGTCTTCAAATGTGCGGAAACCGCTGCCATTTGGCGCGGCGGCAGTGTTGCTTCTACGTAACGGTCGAGAAGAATCTCACACCAGGAGCAGCGCACGGTGCCCTCCTCGGTCGGTCACGGTCGCGCGGGCGCGCTCTTCGCGCTCCTGCATCTTCTTAGCGAGTGCGATCTTCCCGCGGTGAATCAAGGTCTTGACGTTGCCAAGCGAGAGCCCGAGCGTGCTCGCTATCGTGTGGTATTCCATGTTATCGAAGTATCGAAGTGCCAAGACCGTCCTCGTCCGTTCCGGTAGCTCCGCGAGCGCTTCGCGCAGTTCGCGCTCGGCCTCGCGGCGTAGGATCCCGCCCGCGGGATCCGATTCTTCAGCGGGATCCGGGAGCGCGTTCTCGAGCGTTTGGTCTTCGGGCAGCTCCTGGGTCACCGGCCGCCGTAGCGACTTACCCAGGTGCGTGCGTACCACGTTTCGCGCGATTTGGTAGATCCAGGTCGAGAATCTACCGAGTTGCGGGTTGAACGTGCCCAAGTGCGCGTACGCCCGCAAGAACGTCTCCTGCGAGAGGTCCGACACATCGGCTGAGCTTCGAACGCTCGCTCCGATGAAGTTTGCGATGCCGCGTTTGTACCGGTCCACCAGCTCGGCGAAGAGATCCGTCTCGCCGTTCCGGATGCGCCGGACTAGAGCTTCGTCGCTCTGAGCCTCGATGGCCATCCCTCTCGTTTCTCGTGTCCCTCTGGCACGTGGTACTACCGGTATCCGCGTTTGTTACAGGAGGCCGAGCTCCCTTATCGTGGGATTCGCGGCGTCCTTGGCGCTCAGTAGCGGCTTCATGCCGTCGAGCGGCCATTCAATTGTGATGTCGGCGTCATTCCACGCAACGCCGATCTCGGAAGCAGGATCGTATTCTGCCGTTTGTTTGTAGACGAGGAGCGTATCGTCTTCCAGCGCTAGGAAGCCATGCAGGCAACCAGCCGGAATGTACAGCTGCGCATGCGAGGCGGCCTCGAGCTTTACGCCGATCCACCGTCCGAATGTCTCACTCGCTTTTCGAAGGTCAACGACGACGTCGAAGGCCGATCCTTCGAGCACTTGCACCAGCTTTGCCATGCGCGGATCACCATGAAGGCCGCGAAGCGTTCCGCGTTTTGAAAGCGAGACGTTATCCTGGACGAACGTGTTCCCTATACCGGCTTGCGCGTACCGTGATGCGGCAAATGTTTCCTTAAAATAACCGCGATCGTCGCGGAAGACCTTTGGCACGATGTGCAGTACGCCAGGAATCGCGGTCGTTGAAACCTCCATGCGCCACCGTTCGCCGCATCGCGGCGAACGGCATGCCGGGACAACGCCTCGCGCGCGTCGTACCCAGCGGCGATGGCGGCCAACGGCACGGTACAAACGTTTTCTGCGCGCTCTATTTTAAACGCGAGCGCACTTGTCTTTGCCGCCAGCATGATCCTCAGTGGTGGCGGCTTCGTTTTCCATGCAATCGCGAGCCGCCGTCTCGGTGTGGGTGATTACGGTGCGCTGTACGCGCTGGTGTCGCTCTACGCGATCGCTGTGACGCCGGCGTCACTTTTCGTGCCCGTCGTAACAAAGTATGCCGCCGAATTCCGTGCTTTGCACGATGATTCGCACGTTCGCGGATTGATCGATCTCATTCTGCGCGCATTCGGTGTGTTCGGTTTGGCGTATATTTTGGTCGCGGTTCTTCTTGCGAAGCCGATCGGTACGTTTCTCCATTTGCCCGGTTGGGAGATACCGATCGTCGGCGTGATGGCCGGCGTCGGAATTCTCTCCGCGGCGCTACGCGCCATCGGCCAAGGTGTGCACGATTACTCCGCCTACGGGTTGTCGATGGCGTCGGAGGGGATTGGGAAAGTCGTCGTCCTCTTAGCGTTCGCTGCCCTCGGGTTGACGATTTTTCGCGGCGTGCTTGCGTTCACACTCGGCATATTGATCGGCGCACTTTTTATCTTTGTGCCGCTCGGGCGCCGCTACTTCAACGTCGTTCGCTCCAAAGTCACCTTGGATTGGCGTCGAATACTGGGGACCACCGCCGGCGCGGCGTCGTTGACACTGACGATGACGCTCATTGGCTTCGGCGACGTCTTGATCGTCAAACACGCGTTTCCGGCAAGTGAAGCCGGCCTTTATTCTGCGGCGTCACTCAGCGCGAAAATTCTTTTGTACTTCGTCGGTTTCGTTCCAGCAATTTTGATTCCTCAGGCCACACATCGCCATGCGCGCGGCGAGCGCACCCGCAGGACGCTCGGCGCAGCGTGTGTATTCGTGGCGGTAGTTTCGCTAATCGGCGTCGCGGCGTACGCGACGTTGGGCAGCTTTGTGCTCCACGCGTTGGTCGGTCACGCTTTTGATGCTGCGCTGTCGTTGCTTCCGGTGTATGCCGGCGCTATGGCGTTTCTCGCGATGACGAATACCCTCGGCTCGTATGCACTCGCCACACATCGTCTCGCGTTCGTCGTTCCGTTGCTGGTAACGACGGTTGCAACGCTTGCTTTTATCGCCGTTGTTCATCCGTCGCTCGCTGCCGTTGTGAACGAGTTGCTCGTCGGTAACATTGTCATGTTCACCGCACTCGGCGTGCCGCTCGGCATTCAAGGCATCCAGCACATTCGTAAATGAAGGTTTTGCTTCTCGGCGGCTCCGGTCAGCTTGGTCGTGAGATCGCGAAGCGCTGGAGCGATGATTCTATCGTCGCACCGTCGCATCGCGAGCTCGATATCGGCCACTGGCATCAGGCATCGTCGTGGATTGAAAGGACCGCTGCAAGCATCGTTGTCAATTGCGCGGCATTTCACAATGTGGATGTGTGCGAGAGCGAACCGGAACAGGCGTTTCGCGTCAATGCCCTCGCCGTCGACGGATGGGCGAAGGCATGCGAGGACGCGGGCATTTCGTTTATGACCATTAGCACGGACTACGTCTTCGATGGCGAGAGCAATCGGCCGTACGTGGAAGGGGACTGCACTGCACCGATCTCGGCGTATGGAGCGTCAAAGCGCGCCGGGGAATCCCTCGTGCTGCGCCGCGCGATGAACGCGTACGTCGTCCGTACTTGCGGCGTCTACGGCATTTTCAGTTCGCAGTCGAAGGGCACGTTCATCGATCGCGTCATCAATCAAGCCCGCGCTGGTGAAACGATTCGCGTCGTCAACGACGTCATTGCATCGCCGACGTACGCCGGTCACCTTGCCGAAGCGCTACGCAAACTCGTCGACACGCAAGCCTTTGGACTCTACCATGCCTGCAACGCCGGAGCGGTGTCATGGTTCGACTTTGCGTCGAAAGCGCTCGAGCTTGCGGGAATACAGCACCCGATCGAACCGATCAGTGCCGCGCGATGGAAAGCTGCGGCGCGGCGCCCCGCCTACTCTGCGTTAGCTAACCGGCAGCTCGAGCAGCTGGGCATTGCCATGCCGGCGTGGGACGAGGGAGTTCTCGCATACCTTCAGGACAAGCGGTCTTAAGGAAAACTGAGGCACTGCCCTTAAGATAGGCAGGCTATGGAACTCCGTCTTGATTCCGCCATCGTCGATCGTTGCCGCGAACTCGCAGCCTCCATCGTCGACCCGGTAAGCTCGTTTATTTCCGATCATTCTACGGTCGCCGTCGAACGGTCGGTCCTACGCTTGCTTGGTGTCGACGGCGTAACGTCGGATGAAGTTCCCATCCCCAACGCCATCGTCGACAGCCTGAGCGTCGACGAGCGGCGCGCCGGCGTTGCCCTTCCTTTTGCTCGTGCGCTCGCGGAGACGGGACTCGACCCGCGCACCGTCGGCGATGCTCTCGCTTCCGGCAGTTACCAGCTCAGTGACTTCGCAAATGTTCCCGAAGCGGCGGCGCGGGGAGCTCTCGCGCCATTTGTGGAGTCGGCCATCAACCGCATCCGGGAACGCCGCAGCGAGCGGAACGAGCGGCTTGCGCGCTTGCCGCAGTTACCGCCGCCACTGCTTTACGTCATCGTCGCGAGCGGCAACATTTACGAAGACCGCACGGCTGCCGTGGCGGCAGTTGAAGCCGGCGCACAGATCATCGCCGTCATCCGCTCCACGGGGCAATCGCTGCTCGACTTCGTTCCATTCGGTCCCACGACGGAAGGCTTCGGCGGAACGTACGCAACGCAGGCAAACTTCAAAATCATGCGCGAGGCGCTCGACGACATCTCCGAGCGTGCCGGCCGCTACGTGATGCTTACGAATTACGCGAGCGGATTGTGCATGCCCGAGATTGCGACGATGGCGGCGCTCGAGCGGCTCGATATGCTGCTCAACGACTCCATGTACGGGATTCTCTTCCGTGACATCAACATGAAGCGTACGTTCATCGATCAACATTTCAGCCGCATGCTCAACGCGCACTCCGGCATCATCATCAACACCGGTGAGGATAACTACCTCACAACGGCTGATGCAGTTGAACAAGCCCCGGCCGTGCTCGCCTCGCAATTCATCAACGAAGAGTTCGCGCATCGCGCCGGCATGCCCGACGAGCAGATCGGCCTCGGTGATGCCTATGAAATCAATCCCGAGTTGCAAGACGGGTTCTTGTACCAAGTCGCGCAAGCACAACTCGCGCGGCAAATTTTCCCGAAGGCGCCGCTGAAGTACATGCCGCCGACGAAGCACATGACGGGCGACATCTTCAAAGGCCACCTCATCGATGCGATGTTCAATCTGACATC
Source organism: uncultured bacterium (assembly GCA_964546935.1). GTDB lineage: Bacteria > Vulcanimicrobiota > Vulcanimicrobiia > Vulcanimicrobiales > Vulcanimicrobiaceae > JALYTY01. The sequence continues at coordinate 25,483 of CAZJLJ010000036.1, forward strand.
GGTGATGACGAAGCAGACGATTCATCTTTGCGGGATGTTGACCGAGGCGATCCACACACCGCTGCTCGGCGATCGCGCCCTCTCGATCGAAAACGCGAATTACATTATGAACACGGCGCGCCACTTCGGCGACGAAATCGCCTTCAAGCCCGACGGCATCATCGAGCGTCGCGCGCAAGCGGTGCTTTCCGACTGCGAGTCGCTGCTGCGTCGCGTGTCGGATATGGGGTTGATGAACGCGATCGAAGCGGCCGTCTTCGCCGACGTTTCCCGTTCACCCGACGGCGGGCGCGGATTCGAAGGCGTCTTCGAACGCGATGACCGCTACTGGAACCCCTTCGAAGAAGCGTTGTCGGGCAGTCCTTCGACTACGGCTCGCCGCGACCGGGCGGTGACAGCGTGAGCCAGGTGGTCAAGCCGTACGGCGATACGATGAACGACGGCAAGGTGCAGTTGTCGTTCACGATGCCGGTGGAATGGAGCGAAGCGGCGGACGAAGCCGCGCGTCAGCTCGTGACTAAAATGGGTTTCACCGACGTGCAGGTCGTCGAGGGACGAAAAATCGCAACGGGCTTCTCGTTTTTCGTCATTTACGGAAACACGCAGCAGAGCATCGACTTCTCGACGATCAAAGCGCCGTCGGTTAAGGCCCACGCGATGTCGATGGAAGAGATCGACGCGTTCGTCCACGACCGTCTCGGCCGGAAGATCCGCATCGCCGGTGCCTGTATCGGCACCGATGCCCATACCGTCGGAATCGACGCGATCCTCAACATGAAGGGCTACAAAGGTGACTACGGTCTCGAGCGCTATCACTCGTTTGAGACGTTCAACTTGGGCAGTCAGGTCGCGGTCGAAGATTTCGTAAAGTTTGCGAAGGAGCACGCGGTGGATGCGCTCCTCGCCTCGCAAGTCGTAACCCAAAAAGGGAGTGACATAAAAAACTTCACTGCCCTGGCAGAGCTGCTTGAAGCGGAGCGTCTGCGCGATAAGGTGGTCTTGATCTGCGGCGGTCCGCGCGTCACCAACTTGATGGCGAGTGAACTCGGCTACGATGCGGGGTTCGGACGCGGTACGGTCCCGAGCGAAGTTGCCGCATTTGTTGCCACGACTCTTGCGGGACGGGTCGGCGCCGGTAGCCAATAACGTCGCACCGTGCTTAGCGACCTTCTCGGTTGGTTTACCGGCAAAGATGCTAACCGGCGCAAATATCCGCGTAAGCGAAAGCCCTATCGGGCGACCGTATCGGTCGACGGGGGACTGACGCAGAAGCCCGCGATCGGGCTGGATATAAGCGGCGGCGGCTTATGTGTGCTTACACAAGAGCCGGTAGGCCGTGATGAGTTCGAAGTTCGCGCGACGATTGAGACGCGCGTTCTTCGCATGCGCGCCAAGGCCGTGTGGCAAGATACCGTTTCGCATCAAGGCAAGTCGGTATGGCGTTACGGGATGCGTTTCACCGGCATCTCCGCCGACGATTGGGACGCGATCATCCGCTATACCACCGATAAGCCCGTCGCAGAAGCGAACAAGGCGCAAGACGAACTCGTCACCGTCCGCATGACACCGGACGATGCGAACCGGCTCTTGCCGGTCGCGCTCCAGCAGCGGCTCCTCCAATCGCTCGTCGAACGCCGGCGGCTCGCGCCGCTGCAAGACAACGTCACGCCGCTCGTCCAATATTTCTATTCCGGCGTCGTCCGCCACAATAACAGCTTGGTCCATCGCCTGACGATCCAATCGAAGGTCGTCGGCCCAGAAGGCGCGGAGATCTACGAAACGCGCTTCGTCTTCGATGACCAAGGTACGAACATCCAAATCCTCAATTAGACTCGGAGCACCGTGAAAAAGACCGCCCTCATCACCGGCATCACCGGGCAAGACGGCTCGTACCTTGCCGAATTGCTGCTGGAGAAAGGCTATCGCGTCGTCGGCATGACGCGCCGTACGTCGACGGACGTGCACGAGCGCATTCAGCACATCTTCGAAGACATCGAATTCGTTTCTGGCGATCTTCTCGACCAAAACTCGATCAGCACCATCATCAACGATGTACGCCCGAGCGAAGTGTACAATCTCGCGGCGCAATCGTTCGTCCCCGCGTCGTGGACGCAGCCGGTGCTTACGGGCGAGTTTACTGCGCTCGGTGCTACGCGCGTGCTCGAAGCAATTCGCGCCGTCGATCCGAAGATTCGCTTTTACCAAGCGTCCAGTTCAGAAATGTTCGGCAAGGTCGTCGAGGTGCCGCAGAAAGAGTCGACGCCGTTTTATCCGCGCAGCCCGTACGGTGTAGCGAAGGTGTACGGACATTGGATTACGGTGAATTACCGCGAGTCATACGACATGTTTGCGGTTAGCGGGATACTTTTCAACCACGAGTCAAGTCGACGAGGCAAGGAATTCGTAACGCGCAAAATTAGCGACGGCGTTGCGAGAATCAAGCTCGGGCTCGCGAAAGAATTGCGCCTAGGCAATCTCGATGCACAGCGCGATTGGGGATTTGCCGGCGACTACGTTCGTGCAATGTGGCTGATGCTCCAGCACGCAACGCCCGATGACTACGTCATCGCAACGGGGCGTACACATAGTGTACGTGAGTTTGTGCGCATCGCATTTGAAGCGGCCGGCCTCGGGTCGTACGAGCCGTACGTCGTTACCGATCCGCGGTTCATGCGTCCCGCCGAAGTGGACTTACTCGTCGGCGATCCGTCGAAGGCGAAGCGTGTGCTGGGCTGGGAACCGGAAGTGACGTTCGAGGAACTCGTTGAGATGATGGTGCGCGCGGACATCGATCGCTTGGCGCCGCAGGTCGGCGTCTAAGAACAATGCGCGCGCTCGTCACCGGCGGGACGGGCTTTGTGGGAACCTATCTCACGCAAGCACTCCGCGCGCAAGGCGATGACGCATTCGTCTGCGCGGGGCCGGGCGATACACGGGCGTTTCCCCTTGACCTTGCAGACGTCGCAACGATCCGCGCAGCGTTGGACCTTGCGCAACCGGATGTGGTGTTTCATCTCGCTGCGCAGACGTTTGTTCCAGAATCGTTTGACGCACCGCAGGCAACGTACGACACGAACGTTATCGGCACTGCTAACGTTGCGCGCGCGATACGCGAGTACGCGGAGTCGGAGCAGATGCCGCGCCTCCTGTTCACGAGTTCGGCGGAAGTCTACGGAAAACAGCCGGAAGCCGCATTCCCACTGCACGAAACTGCTGTGCTGCGGCCGGCAAATCCGTACGCTGCAAGCAAAGCGGCAGCCGAGATGCTGCTCTTGGGCGAAGGCTTTTCCTTCGGATTGGACGTGGTGATTGCGCGGTCGTTCAACCATATCGGGCCTGGTCAGAGCGATCGCTTCGTCGTGAGTAATTTCGCGAAACAGCTTGCGAACATCGCCGATGGCGCCGAGGCGGTGCTGTACGTAGGTAACCTCGAGGCGAGGCGTGATTTCCTCGATGTCCGCGACGTGGTGCGTGCGTACATCGCGCTTGCTAATGACGGCTTGGCCGGCGAAGTGTACAACGTCTGCAGCGGCATCGCATATCCAATTCGCGACGCGCTGCGCGAATTGATTATCGCCGCGCATGTTCCCGTTGAAGTGCGCGATGACCCTGCTCGAATGCGCCCCTCGGATACGCCGGTTTTCGTCGGCGACAACACCAAGCTTCGCGCCGCAACGGGCTGGGATCCGCAGATTTCATTCCGCACGTCGATTCGCGACGTCTATGAAGCTGCGTATAAAGACAAACGTGCGTAGCGATCCTTCGACTCCGGTGCTTCGCACCTGCGCTCAGGATGACAAGGGGCGGAACGGGAAAAACGGAATCGCAGCCCTAACTACAAGCGCCCCATGACCGATCCACGCAACGAAGAGTTCCAAGCGCTCGTCTTCAAAAACCGCGGCGCGCTGCTTTCGATCCCCGCTGCCATCCTCGCAGCCTTTGGAAAGCCGAGCGCGACGAGCGTGGCAGTCGGTATTCCCCTCGCAATCGCCGGCGAGCTAGTACGTTGCTGGGCCGTGGGCTATTCAGGCGTTACCACGCGCGGCGACGTCGTTGAAGCTCCCAAACTCGTGACCGCCGGACCGTACGCGCACGTGCGTAATCCGCTCTACGTCGGAAACTTTATCACGGCGCTCGGATTCTCGATTGCGTTTACCGGAAAGAACTCGTTTGCGCAGCGGCTCGCGTTGATCGGCGGATCGCTCGGTGTGATGGCGGGTGTCTACTCGACCATCATTCCGCATGAAGAGCAATTCTTGCGCTCGCAATTCGGGCCGGAATTCGACCGCTATTGCGAACGCGTACCTGCGCTCGTGCCGCAAACGGAGCCGGCGGCGGATCAGCAGGGTGAGTGGGACGCAACAGTGATCAAAGAAGCCGAGACGCGGACATTTGCGACGTTCGGAGCGATGCTTGGCGTGCTGATCCTCAAGACGCTGCGCGCTTGAAGCAATGTCGTCGCGGCGCCGGCTCGGTCTTGCTTTAACGCTTGCCGCCGCGGTTGCGGCGCTCGAATTTTGGGGTGGCGCCGCGGCGCACAGTATCGCGCTGACTACCGACGCCGTCCACGTATGCATGGATGTCTTCGCGCTTGCGATTGCGCTGATCGCCGCAATCGGCGCAGCGCGTCCGGCGAATCGCAGAAAAACGTTCGGTTACGGACGTATCGAAGTTCTCGGCGCACTATTCAACGGAACGTTGCTCTTTGGCGCGACCCTCTTCCTTATCTACGAGGCGATCATGCGCTTCGGGACGCCGATCCAACCGCACGGCTCACTCATGACGACGGTGGCGGCAATCGGGTTCGTGGTGAATGTCGGTATCGGTCTCACGCTCTCGCACGACCGCAGCGAGAATATGAACGTGCGTGCGGCGCTCTTCCATGTCATCGGTGATGCGCTCGGTGCGCTCGCGGTGATCGTCGGCGGCGCGCTCATTATCATCACGCATGCGGCGTGGATCGATCCGCTGCTCTCGCTTTTCGTCGCCGCGATCATCATCGCAGGCGTCGTGCGCGTGTTGCGCGACGCCGCCG
>CAZJLJ010000037.1:0-30218 GCA_964546935.1 uncultured bacterium
TCATGGCCGGCCGCGCGATTCTTCGCCCGGCGCAACGCCCCGGCCCCTGCTTGGTTACTGAGTAAAAAGTCCCAGCGGAAATAAAAAGAGCCCGGCAACCGCCGAGCTCCTTCGATTCCCGTGAGACTGCGCTACGCGCTTAGCGTAGCCGACTCGTGATCGCGCGTTACAACGTGAGTGAACGCGCCGCCCGGCTGGGCGATACCGCGCTTCACTTCGGTGGTCAGCATGGTCTTGGCGCTGACCGCCTTCGCAGCATGCTCGCAAGCAAGCCAAGGATCCGTATGGTCGCCGCATGTGTAAAAATCCATCGCAGCGTATCCGGCCTCGGGCCATGTGTGGATCGATATATGTGATTCCGCCAGAACGACCACTCCCGAAACGCCCTGGGGCTCAAATCTATGGAACGCGACTTCCATAATAGTTGCCCGCGAAGCCTTGGCGGCGCCAATCATCATCTCGCGGACTTTGTCGACATCTGTTAACGCCGCGGCGTCACAGCCCGACAGCTCACACACAATGTGCGTACCGAGTGCCTTCAATTTACCTGGTCTCCTTGACCCTCGGGGGAATCCCACCTCCGGACTTCGTCGGCTGGCGCCTGCGGTGCAGCGTCACGTCCCCGACCTATCGACGAGCTCTTGCCGGCGCTTTTCGGTGCACGGGCGACTCGTCGCGATGGCGCGAATAGGGCGCGCCCTCCCAATACCGTGGACCCAGGCGTACCCAAGGTCCGGCGAACATAATAACCCCCCTGGACCCCCCTGTAAACCCCTTAGCCGCACATTCTTTCAAGCGGCTGATAAACGTCGTAAAGCAGGCGGCCCCTCGCAATAAGAAGGAGCGGTCCTAAAAAGATTTTGAAGTTACGACTTCACTATCTTGACTATGGTAGGGGGCCGGGGTACCCTCATAGGGCTATGTCGACAGAGGTCCAGACCACGCCGATCGTTTCGGACGACTACCGCCACGGGTTCCACGATCCCGAGGGCAAGTACGTCTTTAAGTCGGACAAAGGTCTGACACGCGAGATCGTTTCGCGCATCAGTGAAATGAAGGACGAGCCCGCGTGGATGCGCGAGTTCCGCCTCAAGGCGTACGAGATCTTCATTAGTAAGCCGATGCCGACGTGGGGCGACACGGAACTTCTCAATCAGATCGACTTCGCGGATATCCATTACTTCGTACGTTCGACGGACCGCGCCGAGCGCTCGTGGGACGACGTTCCGGACGACATCAAACGCACGTTCGATCGCTTAGGCATCCCCGAAGCGGAGCGCAAGTTCCTCGCCGGCGTTTCCGCCCAGTACGAATCAGAAGTCGTCTACCACAACGTCAACAAAGAGCTCGAAGCGCAAGGCGTGCTCTTCTGCGACATGGATACGGCGGTCAAGCAATATCCCGAGATCGTTCAGAAGTACCTCGCTACCGTGATCCCGTCGGGCGACAACAAGTTTTCAGCCCTGAACTCGGCCGTGTGGTCGGGCGGCTCGTTCATCTACGTTCCGCCGGGCGTCGAAGTGAAGATGCCGCTGCAAGCCTACTTCCGCATCAACGCGGAGAACATGGGCCAGTTCGAGCGCACGCTCATCATTGCGGACAAAGGCGCAAAAGTGCACTACATCGAGGGATGTACGGCGCCGAAATTCTCCACGTCGTCGCTGCATAGCGCCGTCGTTGAATTGATTGCAATGGAAGATGCCTCGATCCGGTACTCGACGATTCAGAACTGGTATCGCAACATCTACAACCTCGTGACGAAGCGCGCGATCGCGCAAAAGAACGCCACCGTTGAATGGGTCGACGGGAACATCGGCTCGAAGTTGACGATGAAGTATCCTTCGATCTATCTGATGGGCGAAGGCGCGCGCGGTGAAGTGCTTTCCATGGCGTTCGCCGGCGAAGGCCAGCATCAGGATGCCGGTGCGAAAGTGATTCACGCCGCACCCAATACCACATCGGTCGTAACGAACAAGAGCGTCAGCGCGCACGGCGGAAAGACGACGTACCGTGGCCTTGTGGAAGTTTTCCCGGGCGCCGTCGGTGCGAAGACGCGCGTGAAGTGCGATGCGTTGATCATGGACGAAGAGTCGTCGAGCGATACGAAGCCGACGATGAAGATCCACGAACAAGCTTCAACGGTCGAACACGAAGCGAGCGTTTCTAAGATCGGCGAAGACCAGCTATTCTACGCGATGTCGCGCGGACTTTCCGAAGCCGATGCAACGGCGATGATCGTGAACGGTTTCTTCGATTTCTTCGTCAAGGAACTGCCGATGGAGTACGCCGTCGAGCTGAATCGTCTCGTAAAAATGGAGATGGAAGGCGCCGTCGGCTAGGCGAAGCAGGTCCAATTTTCTTGAAAACCTGCCTTGCGCGGGTTTTCTTTTTTTGCCGGTAGAACGCTCGCGTATGAGAATCCGAAGCACGCCAGCTCTTCTCTTGCTGCTTGGGCTTCTTGCGGCCGTAACGCGCCCCGCTCCGGCATGGACCATCGTGTGCGAAGCGGGCATACCGGCAACGATGGTGGACAGCGTCGACTCGAAAACCGCGTATATCGGCATGCCGTTCCGTTTCAAAATCACGTCGCCGGCCAATATCAACGGGCACGACGTGAGTCCGGGCACGATTGGTTACGGCTACGTACGTCAGGCGTCGCCCGCCAGCAACCGCAACCGCAACGGATCCCTTGTACTCGAGGTTCGTGAAGTGGTCGACGGCCACACGCACCTTCAAGTAATGGCGGACCCGCGCGAAGCGTCATTGTGGGCGCCGGCAACATCGGTTGCTGAAAAAGCGGAGGGGTACGTGCCGTTCGCGGGCCTCATTCGCACCGCGGCTAATGAAGTGCGCAACGGCCGCAACGTATCACTGGGTCCGGGATTCAATTTTCACGTTGTCGCGATCGGAGACGTCACGAAGATGCAACCCTGTCATAAAGTAGGAACGTAAAGTTGCCGGAATACCGCGTCGCTAAAAAATCAGAGATTGCGCCGGGATCCGCCAAACCGGTAAACGTTGACGGCCTCGATATTCTGCTCTGTAACGTGCACGGGGAAGTTTATGCAATCGAAGACGTGTGCACGCACGACGGCGCTCCGCTGGATCAAGGGACCCTTGAAGAAAACTGCGTGACGTGTCCGCGCCACGGTGCGCAGTTCGACGTCACGACGGGTGAAGCCATTACGCTCCCGGCCGTAATGCCGGTGATGACTTTCCCCGTGCGCGTGGAAGACGACGACATCTTCGTGGAGGCGTAGTTTGAGGACGACCTATCGTATCGTGGGCGCCGTCATAGCGGTCGCGCTTATTGCCGTTGTCGTGTTTGCCGGCAATGTTGCCTTCGGAATGCACGCCGTTTCCTCGACTAGCGGAACGATCTCGGGACTTGCGCTGCAAGCGCCCGTTGAAATCAAACGCGACGCGCGCGGTGTTCCTCATATTCGGGCGCAAAACGAGCACGATCTATTTTTTGCCGACGGATACGTAGAGGCCGCCGATCGGGCATTTCAGCTTGACCTGCTGCGCCGCTTTGTGTACGGACGGCTCTCCGAATTACTGGGCAGTGCGGCCCTGAGCACCGACGAGGGTGCGCGCACCGTTCCCGTGGCTCAGCTGGTTCAGGTGCAGTGGGAACGGCTGCGCCCGCACGATCGCGAAGTGCTGCAGGCGTTCGCCGACGGCGTGAACGCCGCGTTACAGCGCGAGCCGCGTCCGGTCGAGTTCCGCATTTTGATGTACAATCCACGTCCGTGGACGCCGCAAGATTCGCTTGCAGTCGGTTTTGCAACGGTTCTGGATTTGACCGACACCTGGGATGACATTGCAGGCCGTGCGCATCAGCATCTTCCGCTCTCCGATCCGTGCTACGATGCGCCTGTTACAACGGGACTCGCGCATATCGCCGATCCGAAGCATTGCGGCATCAAGACGGCGTTCATCGATGAGTTGATTCGTGCGCGCGCGCCGCTTGGCAGCAACGAATGGGGGGTTGGCGCTACGCATTCTGCAACGGGGCACGCTCTGCTGGAAAACGATCCGCACTTGCGCATTCAGATCCCGGGCGTGTGGTACTTGATCGATTTGCAAGCTCCATCATTTCACGTTGCCGGCGCGTCCCTCGCCGGAACACCTGGTGTCATTCTCGGACACAACGACCGCGTCGCGTGGGGCGCGACGAACGGCAGCGTCGCTTCACTTTCTGCGTTCGAAGCCGACCCGGCGAAGCTAGACGGACAGCGCTGGCAGAGTGAGCGTTTTCAAGTCCGCTTAGGCGGCACCGTTACGAAGCGATTCTATCGCGCACGCGATGTCTTCGGTGCGGAAACGCCGGGCCGTCATTTCGTGCTCGTAAAGTGGCCGGCATACACGAATCCCGTATCGCCATTGCCCACGTTCGACGCCCTCGACCGGTCGACGTCGATCGAAGATGCGTTGCGCGGGCTTCGTGTCTATCCGGGACCCACGCAGAACTTTGAAATTGCCGACACGTCGGGGCGCGTCGCGTACCATCTCGCCGGCGCGATTCCGAACGATCCAATATGGGCGCGTACATTTCATCCCGCAAGCGACATCTCAAAAACCTACGAACCGTTACCGTTCGATGCGCTTCCAAACGTCGCTCCGTCCCGAGATGCCGTTGTTTGGACGGCAAATAATAAAATGTATGGTGCGGGCTATCCGTATCAATTGAGTCCGCAATTCTCGCCGCCTTATCGGGCGTACCGGATCGCGACGATGCTTCGCTCGCGCGCGAAAATGGACGTGCCGTACTTTATGTCGATGCAGATGGATCAGCTGTCGATTCCTGAACTCGAGCTTGCCGGATACTTCAAACAGCTTCGAAATTGGGACGGGCGGTTTACGCCGGGCTCCAAAGATGCCACCTCCGCGTATACGGTTCGCCGCGAACTGGTCCAACAACGCGGCGACATTCAAAGCGGCGTGTTAGCCGCGCGCGATCAACGAGGCGTTATCGCAACCCTCACGCTACCGGCTTCGCCGAAGCCTTGGTCCGAAGCAGGCGCGGTGAGCGTGAAGCACCCGCTTAGCGTTTTGGGCGTTTCCTTTTTGAACGGCACGACGTTCGCCGGAAACGGCGATGCCTACACGGTGCACGTGCAGAACTACGGGTTCTCGCAGAGTTTTCGCGCGGTGTGGGACATCGGGAATTGGGACGCGGGCGGAATCATCATTCCGCAAGGCGAGTCGGGAGAACCCGGTTCGCGTCACTACACCGATGAAGCTGCCGATTGGGTCGCGGGACGGCTTCCATCGCTTCCCTATTCCGACGCAGCGGTCGATCGCGCTACCGTAGAGCAGCAGACACTGAAGCCTTAAGGCTTAGCTTTGGGTACGATGCGCGCGTGAAGTTGTTGAATCTTCCGCGTGCCGTCATCCCGATTTACGGCACGACCTTCGCCGACACGCTCGGCTACACGCTGATGATTCCGCTGCTTCCGACATTGGTGCACCAGTATCATCTCTCCGATGTAATGGCTGGAGCGCTTTTGAGCATTCCCGCTTTTTGTTCGGCGCTCGCGGCACCGGTATGGGGAAAAGCCAGCGATCTCGCCGGTCGCAAAGCGATTATCATCACGGCCCAAGTGCTTTCACTTGCGGGATATTTATTGCTTGCACTTGCGCACACGCCGTGGCTCATTCTCGTTTCGCGAATTGTGTCGGGTTTGGGCGGCGGAAGTTTGGGCGCCGTCGAATCGTACATCGCCGACGTTACAAGCGAGGAGCATCGGGAAACCGCGTATGCGTTTTACGGCGCGGTTTTCGGAATCGCATTTGTCATTGGCCCAGTTACTTCAGGTGCATTGCTTCATTACGGTATCGCAATACCGTTCTTCATCGCAGCCGGGCTGGAAACGCTAAACATCATCTTCACGGGCCTCTTCTTGCCGCTTCGCACGCAGGCGCAACCCAAGAAAACCAGCCTCAGGTCAACGTTGCGCGCCGCCGGTAAGCTCGGCGTGCGTGTAGTTTTCATACGGCAATTTTTATTTATCTTTGCGATCGTTTGCTTTTTAGCCAACTTCGCACTTTACGTTGAGCACATGCTCCACATGGATCAACAGCAAGCGTCGTTTCTTCTCGCCGCAGCCGGCGCGATCGGCGGCATCGCGCTCGTCGCCTTCGTAACACCGCTTGCAAAACGGCTCGGAGACGTACGGCTAACGCAAATCGGCCTCGCGATGACGACCGCTGCTTATGTTCTGCTGGTGTTTGCGGTACGTCCGTGGATCTTTTTCGTCGCACTCGTGTTGTGGGCGGTAGGCGCTGCTACCGTTGAACCAACGCTGACCACCATTCTTTCCGAAAGAGCGCCCGAGAGCGAACGCGGTGCGATTATGGGCATGAGCGATTCAATTAACAGTATCGCGATGATTATCGGTCCGGCTGCCGGTGCTGCGATCGTCGGCGCAGATCCGCGGATGTTGGGTGTGCTCTCCGCAGCAGCGAGCGCGATTGCATTAGCAGTGCGATGGAGACGCAAGCCGGCTTAAGTGCCTTCTGAATCGAGCAGCGCCTGCATTTCGCGTACGTGCGCAACGAACGCGTCGCGGCCTTTTTGAGTGAGCTGATACCGCGACTGCGGACGCCGGTCGACGAAGGTTTTATCCTCCTCGACGTAGCCTGCTTCGACTAACTTTCCAAGATGCGCGCCGAGATTGCCGTTCGTGGTTTGAAGGGATCGCAAGAGCGCACTGAACGCGACCCACTCGGAAGCGAGCAACTCGGCGATTACACCAACACGAATCTTCGAAAGTAAGAGGTCGTCCATTACTCACGCGCCAGAAACTCGGCGAGGCCAAAACCGGCGTACCCGATATACATACCGGCAGCGAGGATGTAGCCGGCGGACGGGAGCATGAAATTCGCAGCGGCGATCGAGGCGATAAGGACGATGCCTCCGAGCATGGCACGACGATTGCCGTGCATTCCGATGTAAAACAAGACGAGCGCCGCCATTACGCTCCAAATCGCTGCCTGTCCCCACGCCGCAAATAGATTGAATCCGATGGCGTCGGTGAGAAAAGCAAGACCCAGAGCGAGCCAAAGAATGTTGAGAAACTCCCGCTGCAAAAGCGACATGCGGTCGCCGCGTGCCCGGTAATACCCCATGCGCGCGGCCGTGAAGATCACGCCGATGATGACGAGCGCTAACGATCCCCACAGCGCATTGAGCGGTAGCCGGCCGTTCAAATAAAGCTGGCTCAAGATGTTGATAGTGCCTGAGAGCAGGCCCCATACCAGGAAGAACTCCCCGCCTGCCTCGAGCTTGCAGGACGAGCTAGCGATGATCTTCTCGATCATCTCGACGTGATCGCGCGCTTCTGATGCATCCATGGCTTGCCTCCCCGATTTCAGATTAGTCTATGTTATAGACTTGTCTGCATGCTAGCACCGCGTTCCGGATTTGGCAAGAGCCGTGATGGAAGCGCCGTTGACACCGAGCCGGGGAGCCTGGTATCGTAGCGCAGTTATGTACGCGATCATCGAGACCGGCGGCAAGCAGTTCAAAGTCGCCGAGGGTGATATCATTCGTACCGACCTGCTCCAGAGCGAAGTCGGCACGGACGTCACCTTTGATAAAGTGATCCTCGCCAGCACCGGCAGCGACGTGAAGGTCGGCTCGCCGCTGCTGCAGGGCGCTTCGGTTACCGGAACCGTTCTTCGCCAGGCCAAGGACAAGAAGATCCTGGTCTTCCGCTACAAGCCGAAGAAGCGCGTTCGCAAGCTGAACGGCCACCGTCAGCGTTTCGCCGAAGTCAAGATCACCAAGATCAGCCTCTAAGCTCGGCGCCTTCGCCGATGCTTACCGTGACTTTCAATCGGGACAGCCGCAACCGGCTGTCCTCGATTTTTGCTTCCGGGCACGCCGATGCGGGTGAGTACGGCCAGGACATCGTCTGCGCCGCCGTCTCCGCGATCTTGCAAGCGGCCCGCCTTGGCTTGGAAGCCTACGTCAAAATCGACGTCGGAGCGCAGCAATCGCCGGGCGACCTGCGAATTCAACTCCCCGCATCGAAACGCGACGACGCTGCCGTGAGGGCAATCGTCGCCACCGCCGAACTTTCCGTCGAACAAATCGCCAAGCAGTATCCAAACCACGTCGCCGTAACTCGCGGCAACGAAATCGGGTAATATAAGCGTCACGACCCCTACAGGAGGCACGCATGTCCGACAGTTTCCGAACCACTCCGCCCGAGCAACAGTGGTCCGGCGCAAACAGAAGCGCTAACGGGTATCAAAGCTCGTTCGGCTCGACACCGCCCGACGAAAACGAAGGCGAAAACGAAGTAGGTAAAGCGCTGCTAGTGGGCCTCCTTGGCGGACTAGTCTCAGCCGCGGGCTATTTCGTCTATCGCCGGCTCCCTGAAGAACAGAAGGAGCGCTTGAACAATCAAGTGCGCGGAATGGTACAACAGCGCATCAACGAGATTCGTCAAAACTTCAATATCTAGCTGACCGTATAAGGTCTCTGAAAAACCCGCCTCCCGCGGGTTTTTTATTTTTGATAGCGGCGTCTCACGTAGCGAGATGACGGGCACAGCAATTGACGTGCTAAGACGTGTGAGCACGTTGTTATGTGCTTTTTCGATTGCAAGCTGGGGTGTCGACGCAATTGCGGGGCAAAGCACGTCATTAGTGCCGGCGTACGCAGCGGTGCTGCAGCGCTTTAATCCCGAATTGAGCCCAATAACAGCGGTTGAGTTGGCGGAAACGACGATCGCTGAGGCGGACGAGCAAGGATTAGATGCGAGGTTGTTGGTGGCGCTGATTGCGGTCGAGAGCAGTTGGCGCCCACAAGCGGTATCCAATGCAGGTGCAGTTGGGTTGGGTCAATTGATGCCTGGCACAGCGGCGGGCTTAGGTGTGGATCCCGAAGATGCGCGAGCGAACATTCACGGCGTCGCCACGCACTTGCGAGCGCTGTTAACGCGCTACGCCGCACTCGATACGGAGGCGCGATACATCGATGCGCTTGCGGCGTATAACGCCGGCGCGGGCGCCGTTGAGCGGTATGGAGGCGTTCCACCCTATCGGGAAACGCGAGAGTACGTTCGGCGAGTTCTCGCGCTGTGGCGCGAGCTGGCTGGTGTCTAGCGCTCGACGTGAGGCTCTTCGGGTGTCTGCCGGGGCAGAGGCGGCACGACCGGCTGCTGCTGGTGCTGCTCGTTCACGTCGGCCGCCCGTTCCATCTCGGCGATGAACGACTGAGAAGTGTTTTGAACCTCGCGCATGACACGGCCGGCCTGGCGCATCATTTGGGGCAGCTTGTCCGGCCCGAAAAGCAGCAGGGCGAGAACGGAAACGACCATGATATCGGGCACCGAGAACATATCGCTCCCATTCTACATGCTTCTGTCGTTACTTTATGGCTCGCCACAAACTTACTGGGCAACGGTTTTCCGTTGCCCAGTGACTTTATCGGGCAAAGCTTCAGCTTTGACCGGTAAAGTCTGCAGGGTGTCCTCCCTTTTCCGTACAAGCACCACCGTCCGCCGTGAAGATTATCTACACGCGAGGCAACCGTACCGAAACGCTGGCTTCGCTTGCGACCCTGCGCAAGATTCTGAATCGCTTCGTCGCGCACCGGGTCTTTTACGAAGTGTCGAGCCGCAGCAAACGCGGTCACGAGTTCTTTTCCGCAAAGAACGTTTTCGTCGTTGGATTAATCGAAGTAACGAACTACGAGCACCTTAAGATTCTCATCTTTGATGCGAACAATCAGGCGCATTCAATCGAAATTCTGAACCCGCAAACGATGCGGATCTACGATGAAATGCCCGGTCGCGGCTTTGCGGTTTCGTTTATCAGTGAAAGCGAAAACGGCGTAGAGACGCGTTGTTACATTCGCGACGAAGGTGAAGACAGCGATCGCATTCGCGAACAAACAGGGCTCGAAAAGATTACGTTGCCGCAACTCTTCGAATACCTTGAAGAATTGACGGCTGTTGAAACGACGAAGCGTTAGAGTTTCATGATGGCGTCGGTAACGACGCCGGGTTCGATATGCAACGCCGAAAGCAATCCGGGCGCGCGCACTGCGTCCGCCGCAATGCCTTGCGCTAAATGAACTGGTGCATATGCGGAACCGTCCGGGACACGTTGTGCTCCGGAAAGAAACGCGCTGTGCGCTTCACGGCTTAACCAGACGCTGCGAGAACCATCGGGCACTTTGAACGCAAGCGTATTGAACCGTAACATCGCCGAGCGTTCACCGCTTTCCAGTCCCGTCTCAGCGATGCGCGACGCCGTCATACGGGTCGCGGCATCGGCGTCGACTTCGTAATCATAGAGCTTTTCGCGCGAAATTGCGTCTTGCAGTGCGGGGCCGATTCGTTCATCTTCCAGCAACGCAACGAGCAGCGCTCGCACCGTAATAAACGGCTCGCGAAGTTCCGTAGCGATTCGTGCTGCGCGGCGCATTAGTACGAGCAAGTCATCCTCGACTGGAACGTGGTCGGCGGTAACGTCGCTCATGGCGCTGACCTTGGCTTCCGCCGGATGCGCCCCTCCAGCTTTTGGGCGGTGCGCAACGCGCGAACGGCGTCTTCATATCGTCCTAGGCGCTTATAAGCAATGCTTGCATTGAAATGCGCGCCGGAGTATTCTGCGTCGATCGCGATGGCGCGCTCGTAGTGCGCCACGGCTTCATCCACGCGATCTTCTTCCAACGCGAGGTTTCCGAGATTCACCAGCGCTGCTGGAAAGCTCGGTTGCACTGAAAGCGCGCGTTCGAAATCGCCTCGCGCGTCTTCCGCCATTCCTAGGCGTGCCTTTGCGACACCGCGCTTGTTTAAAAGGAAGGCGTTGCGCTCGCCGCTCGCAGCGATCAATGCATCGAGCGACGCCACAGCTTCGCCGTGGCGACCGCGATCGAGCAATGCGAGCGCGCTCGCTATGGGATCGCCATCTTGCCGGTTGCGCCTGGAAAAAGCTAAACGGCTCAAAAACTTGAACACAATCGAACCGCTATGTTAACCATCGACGTCGTCACGCTTTTTCCGGAACTTTTCGCGCCGTTCGTGGGGCTTTCGATCGTGGGCCGCGCCGTTGAAGCCGGCATCGCAGACGTTCGCTACCATCATCTTTTAGACGCCCTACAGGGGAACGAGCGAGCCGACGATGAGCCGTTCGGTGGTGGAGCCGGCATGGTGCTGCGAATCGAGCCGGTAACCCGGGTTCTCGACGAGATCATGACGGTCGCACCAAAGGAAGAGCGGAGGATCATCGCCGTGCCCTCACCAAGCGGCCGGCCCTTCGTCCAAGCCGATGCCGAACGCTTTTCCAAGTTGGACCGCCTCGTCCTAATCTGCGGCCATTATGAGGGCATCGACGACCGCCTCGGTTCGCTCTACCCCATTGAGGAGCTATCGCTTGGAGACTTCGTTCTAACCGGCGGCGAGCTGCCCGCCATCGCATTCATGGACGCTACCGTGCGACTGCTCGAGGGCGCCATACGTAAAGAATCCGCTGAGTCGGAGTCCTTCGCGGACGGCTACCTGGACTATCCAAGCTTCACCCGGCCGGCCGTTTTCCGCGGGATCGCTGTGCCGGAGGTGCTTTTGTCGGGCAACCATGCCAAAATAGCAGAGTGGCGCCGCGAGCAGTCCCGTGAAAGGACCGCAGCCCGGCGAAAAGACTTGCTCCGCAAGCCGGAGCCGTGATACTATGCCGTGGTTGTGCCGAGGGCTCTCCCCCGGCTATTCGTTCGTCCGAAACTAGAGATACATTGCCATGAACGTGATTGATGTCCTTAACCGCGAGCAACTGAAAGAGACGGTCCCGGAATTCCGTTCCGGCGACACGGTGAAGGTGTATTCCAAGGTCGTCGAAGGCGGCAAAGAACGCACGCAGATGTTCGAAGGCGTGGTGACCGTTCGCAAGGGCGGCGGCGCTCACGAATCGATCACGGTTCGTCGCGTCGCGCACGGCGTCGGCGTCGAAAAGACGTTCCTTCTGCATAGCCCGCGCGTCGAAAAAATCGAAGTCAGCAAACGCGGCATCGTCCGCCGCAGCCGCCTGTACTACTTGACCGAGAAGGTTGGTAAAGCGGCACGCATCAAGGAAAAGAAGGCGACAAAGTAACGGCCCTGACCCCGCTGCAACTGCTTGGGCTGGTCGTCGTATTTGCGGTCGCCCGGGCTGCTCTCAGTGTCAAGTCTTTAACGGCCGACGACCATCATTCGTCGGCCGTTGCTACTCTACGGGACTACCTCGATGCCTTTATCGTGGCCGGTCTCGCCGCGTTACTCCTGATTACGTTCGTAATACGAACGTTTTTCATTCCGTCGATCTCGATGGTTCCAACCCTTCGCGTCGGCGACGTGCTATTGGTAAACGAGCTCGATTACCGGTTGCATGCGCCGCGCCCCGAAGACATCGCGGTATTCATGCCGCCGATCGATTCGAATGGTAATGAATTCATCAAGCGCGTTATGGGCGTACCGGGTGACACCATTCGGATTTCCGACGGTACTGTCTACCGTAACGGTAAGGCCCTTGTCGAACCATACGAAAAGGAACCTCCCGCTTACGACCTGGAGATCAAGGACTACAGTATCTACCTCAACGGAGTGCCGCTCGATCCCGCAGTTGCCAACGTACCGCCAAAGTCATTTTGGCGCGCGCCGAACCGCATTCCCGACGGATTTTACTTCATGTTGGGCGATAACCGAAATTATTCGGATGATTCCCACGTGTGGGGATTCGCGCAGACGCGCGGTCACTACGCAGCCGGACCGCTGGCACATCACGACGTGGAAGCGTCTTTTGCCGGCCACGCCTTTTTGATTTTCTGGCCACTGAACCGTTTAAGTATCCTGCATTAGAAACGAATTGAAATGACACCCTATCAGCTTCTCGGACTCGTAGTAATCATCGCGGTCGCGCGCGTCGTGTTAACCGTGCGGCCCGTTGCGGCGGCGTCTAGCGGACGCAGCCGTTCGATCGCACGCGAGTATCTCGATCCGTTCATCTATGCAGGCATCGCCGCGTGGATTCTCATAACGTTCGTGGCGCGTACCTATTACATTCCGTCGGCCTCGATGGTGCCGACGTTGGAAGTCCACGACGTTTTGCTCGTAGATAAATTCGAATACCGGTTCCACAAGCCGAACGAAGGCGACATTGTCGTGTTTCCTCCGCCGATTCCGACGCCGGACGATTTCATCAAGCGCGTTATCGGACGTCCCGGCGATACGTTCAAAATAAGCAAGGGTGTTGTGTACATCAACGGCAACGCGTTGAAAGAGCCGTACATCGCCCAACAACCCAGCTACGACCTTGAAGTTCGTAATTATGGAATCTACGTCAACGACGGTTTCGGATGGCACGCGCTCGATCCGTCGCAAGCAAATATTCCGCCAAAATCGCAGTGGAGCGCACCGAATCGCATTCCGGCAAACAGCTACTTCATGATGGGCGACAACCGCAACGATTCGGAAGACTCGCACATCTGGGGTTTCGCGCAAGATTCCGGAACGTTCGCAACCGGACCGCGTGCGGGACAGCGTGCCGGCTTTACGGGACGCGCGTTCACGATCTTCTGGCCGTTGTCGCAAGCGAAAATTCTTCATTAATTTCGAGGTGTATTGATTCGGCGGTGCCGAATTGAATGCACGTGGTTCGGCTGCTGCATTTGCGCTCGCTCGGGAGCTTAGCGCTGCAACTCGCGGTCCTCGGCGCTTTGATCGCCGCATTTTTCGTCCGCACACCGCAAGTTTCCGGACTCTCAATGGAACCGCACATCAGCTCGGGCGAGTACGTGTTGATCAATACGCTGGCGTACCGCTTTGGAACACCGCAGCGCGGAGACATCGTTGCTTTCCGGCACGAAGGCGATACGCCTGAAACTTACATCAAGCGTGTCATTGCGCTGCCCGGCGAGCGCGTTCGCATCGATCGGGGCGTTGTCTACGTTAACGATGCCGTGCTGAGCGAACCGTACGTGCGCTTCCAAGACAAACGGAGCTTTGCGCAGATCACCGTTCCGCCGGATTCGGTTTACGTCTTAGGCGACAATCGGGCGAACAGCGAAGATTCGCGCATTTTCGGCGCAGTCGCCGACGACCAACTAATGGGACGCGCGCTCGCGGGAATTTGGCCGCTTGCTGCCATCGGCGCACTTTAATGCCGTGAGCGAACTCGAGAAAACCGTCCAATGGTACCCGGGCCACATGGTCCGGGCGATGCGCAAGATCGGCGAGTATCTCAAGCTCATCGATATCGTCGTGGAAGTCATCGACGCACGCGCGCCCCGCAGCGACGCGAACCCAATGTTAGACACGCTGATCGGAAATAAACGCCGGTTAACAGTGCTCAATCGCGACGACCTCGCCGACCCAGTAACGACGAAAGCGTGGATCTCCGAGCTTGCCGCCCGTGGGCGTCGCACGATCGCAGTCGAAGGCCGTCAACAGCAAAGCGTCGGGCGGATCCTTTCGGAAGTGGTTCGCATTGCAAAAGATCGACGCGGCCAATCACGGCTCATCGTCGTCGGATTGCCGAACTCGGGAAAGTCTTCCATTATCAACGGCCTTCTCAAGCGCGCAGCGGCAAAGACAGAAGATCGTGCGGGCGTTACTCGGCAACTGCAATGGTTTCGCCTTGCAGAGAACATCGAACTGATGGATACGCCGGGCATTCTCGTCCCGAAGATCGCTACACCGGAATCGCAATGGAAACTCGCGCTCATCGGAGCCGTTCCTCGCGAGCGGTACGATCCCGAAGAGGTGGCGGTCTTCTTCCATCGCTGGCTCGTGACTAAGACAAGCGGCCGTACAACCGTTCCCGATCTCGAAAACTTTGCAAAAACGCGCGGTTTTGCGCGACGCGGCGGCGAGGTTGATTACCACAATGCGGCGCAATCATACATCCGGGCATTCAACGAAGGAACGTTCGGAAAAATAAGTTTGGAATCACCGGATGACGCCGAAGCAACGTAAAGCCAAGAACGCATACGAGCGCGAACGGCGCCGCCTGCATCGCTTGCACCGCTTTGAAGTCGCCGCGCGCGAAAAGGGATTTCGTGTGTTGGGCGGAGTGGACGAAGCGGGGCGCGGGCCGCTTGCCGGACCCGTTGTTGCAGCATGCGTCGTCGCCGACGCGCCGCTGATGCTCAAAGGCCTAAACGACTCGAAGCAAGTGCGACCCGAAGTGCGGGCCGAACTCGCCGAAGAGATTCGCGCATGCGTTCTGGGTTGGGGCATCGGTGTCGCGACCGTCGCCGAGATCGACAAACTTAACATTTATTGGGCAAGCGTTCTCGCGATGGAGCGCGCTATTGCCGCGCTGCACTGCGGTCCGCCCGAGTACCTGTTCACCGACGCGGTGCGCATCAAATCGTTTGCCGGCCCGCAAGAGCCGCTAATCAAAGGCGATGCGATCTGCGCGGTCGTCTCGGCTGCCTCAATTCTAGCCAAAACTCATCGCGACGCGATGCTTGCGGAGCTAGACCGTGAAGATCCGCGTTACGGCTTCGCGTTGCACAAAGGCTACGCGACCCCGCTTCACATCAAGGCCTTAAAAGAACATGGCCCCAGCATCTATCATCGCGCCGGATGGGCGCGCGTGAAAGCGGCCCAGCTGGAACTCTTGCTTGCCGCCGGCGAAAACGCAGACGAGCTGTGTGAAGCAGAGTACCAGTTCGAAGGGACGACAGGGTGAAATTCTCGCCGAGGCTTTCCTCATTAAGCGCGGGTACCGCATCCTTCAGCGAAACCTGCGGCTGCCTGGTGGAGAGATCGATCTCCTGTGCCTCGAGCGCGGCATTCTGGTGTTCGTCGAAGTGAAGCGCCGCGACACTGCGACCTTTGGGCCGGCGCTTGCTGCCGTAGGCCGGCGGAAGCGATGGACCATTCGGACTATTGCCGCCGATTATGCACAGATCGTGGCACCCGGACGACAAATCCGCTTCGACGTGGTCGCTTTAGACGGTAATCGCGTACGTCTGCATCGAAACGCCTTCTAGTCGCTATGGACAGAGCAGGCTAGTGGAGTCACTCCAAGGACGGATACTCAGCGGTCGATACGAGATCGCGGAGCTAATAGGCCGCGGTGGAACCGCGGACACGTATCGTGCTATCGATAAAACACTTCACCGCGACGTTGCAGTGAAGGTTCTTATCGAGCGCTCGGACGAGACCAACTCGCGTCTTCTTATGGAAGCGCGCGCGATGGCGCGCCTCAATCATCCGCGCATCGTTGCAGTTTACGACGCAGGCGAAGATAACGGCATCGCCCACATCGTGATGGAATTGGTTCGCGGGAAGACACTCTCGCAACTCGAGGGCGGCGAACTCGGCTATCGCCAGGCACTCGGTTATATCGGCGAAGTCTTAGAAGCGCTCGATTACGCTAATTCGCAAGGCATTCTGCACCGCGACATCAAGCCGTCCAACATCATGATCGTCGAAGACGGCCAGCATACCAAACTTACCGATTTCGGTTTGGCGCGCCGCGCAAGCGAAGTCACGCAAACCACGAGAACGGGACAAATCGTCGGTACGATTTCGTATCTTGCTCCGGAGCGTTTTTTAAGCAAACCTGCCGACGTGCGTAGCGATCTGTACTCGGTCGGCATCGTGATGTACGAAATTTTCACCGGAACGCTGCCGTTCCGCAACGATCGGGACGATATCGTTGCAACGATGTACTCCCACGTTCATGATTTTCCAACGCCTCCGCGCGAGATTAATCGGAATATCCCCGAGGTATTGGAACACGTGATCATGCGGGCGATCGAGAAAGACCCCGGCCGCCGCTATCAAACAGCGCGCGAGTTTCTCGGCGACATTTACAATCTGCTCGGGCCGCAAGCGGCCGCTCAACAAGCCGAAACTTCAAAATCGGGCGACGTACGCCAGCTAAAGACGTTTACCCCGAGCAACGCGGGCCATACAACAGATCCCACGTTGCGTCGAGCTCTCGATCGCGCGCTAGCCAGCTCGCGAAATCGCAGCGATGCGTTAGAAAATGTGCTGAAAGGTATGATTGCAACGCGCCGGCGCAATTACGAAGAAGCGAGCGACGCGTATCTGGCGGCGATGCACGAACTCACCGCCATCAATAACGAGGTCGAGTACGCTAAAACCGCGCTAAAGTATGCGACCATGGTGCTGCAAAAAGCGGCCGATGGCCACCGCGATCGCAACGAGTTGCGCGATAGCGTCAACCGGCTGAATCAGGCGTTGCGCATTTTCCACGAGTTCAATCTGCACGAGCAGTACGCACACGCCGAGTACATGATCAACGCGCTTGAACGTACCGCGATAGGGATTATCTTCTAATTACAAACGGCATGTCTTCGAAGACCGATCACAAACCGGAGCTTCGCCGCTCCGTCACGCCTTGGGGTTCCTTCTCGTGGGGTTACTCCGACGTAGGCGCCGACATCTTCGTCGGACTCGGACTCGTTCTCGGTGCAGCGGCCGGCGCTTCAAACGTAGCATTCCTCTTCGCCGGTTTGGTGTATATCTGCATCGGCCTCGCGTACACGGAACTCGCGGCTACGTATCCTGTAGCCGGTGGAGGACAGTACTTCGTTGCGCGCGGACTGGGGGATTTCTTCGGATTCATCGCCGGTTGGGCGGTGTTACTGGATTTCACAATCGATATCGCGCTCTTTTCCTGGAGCGCGACTGACTATCTAAGCCAGCTCGTTCCGATTCTGTCGGTGACGGGCCACCCGTGGGCCCACTTCGCTCTCGTCGTGGGACTCATCGTGGGGTTGTGCTCGCTCAATTTTATCGGCGTTCGTGAATCAACAGCGTTCAACGGATTTGTCAGCGCGCTGGACATCGTGAGCGAAACGGCGATTCTTACGCTTGGGTTTCTCTTTGCGTTCGATCCGCATCTCTTGGTTCACACCATGCAGCACAGCTGGCCTGCGCCCATGGAGTTCATGAAGGGCATCTCGCTCGCGATCGTTTCGTTCGTCGGCCTTGAGTCGATCTCGCAAGCTGCGGAAGAAACGCAACGTCCGGCATCGATCATTCCGCGAACCTCCGTCGCATTGATCCTGACGATTCTGATATTCGCGTTGGCATACTCCAATTTAGCGCTCGGCATGCATTCCTGGCATCCGATTCCGCTGGATGCAAGCGGCCATCCGCAACAAATGTGGCAGTGGCTTGGCAACAATGAAAACAACGGCAAGGCCGTGGCTCTGATTGCGGCCGAGGTTCCGTATTGGGGTGCGATAGCGGCGCTCTACGTTCCGGTGCTCGGTGCGATTCTGCTGCTGATCTCGTCGAACTCGGGCGTGTTCGGAAGCTCGCGCATCGCGTATGCCATGGCCAGCGGACAATTGCTGCCGTCCATCTTCCAACGCGTGCATCCGCGGTTTCGGACTCCCGTAGTGTCGCTATTGGTCTTCACTGCGCTGGCTCTGCTCGAAGTGGTTTTCGCGGCGCTTCCTTCGCTCTTTCCTCGAATGGCACAGGTCTACGCCGCGCGTTTCAACGGCGAGGGGGGCATTGATTTTCTTGGCGATCTCTACGCTTTCGGCGCCGCGACGAGCTACTCGTTCGTCTTCGTTGCGCTCGTCGCGCTGCGGTTATTCGATCCGCTAAGTCCGCGAAAATTCAAGATCCCGCTCAACATCCCACTGCAAGTGCGCGGTGAACGCGCCGAGTTTCCCGTTATTGCGGTCGTCGGCTTCATCGGGATCGTGGCCATCTTGGTATTCACGATGATCACCCATCCCATCGGCCGCGTCTTCGGTCCGACGTGGATCCTGCTCGGCTTGTGCATCTACTTCATCTATCGCAAACGCAAGGGTCTGCCGCTGCTGCACTCGCGCCCGCACGAATGGCGCCAAGAGCAAGTAAAAATCTTGCGCCGCGCCGGCGAACTCGAATTGATGGATGAATACATCGCAAACGTTAAAGCGAGCGATGAGCGCCGGGCGAAGGTGACCGTGTAGTGCTCGGAGTGCGGGCCGTACTCGCCCTCGGCATGGTTGTAATAGGATGCGTCGTTATCGTACGCATGCTCTCGCTGGGCTTGACGGCCGCAATTATTCCAGGAATCGTTTTGGGCGGCGCGATGGTCGCGTTGGGCCTTTACCGGTTCAAACAGATCCGTGAGGCGGGAAAGACTCGATGATCGAGGGCGGAACCGTTCACATGACCCTCGCCGGCGCTTTGATTGCGCTGATTATCGCAGCGTCCATCGGCGCAACCCTGTGGTGGATGCTCCATCCGCCATCGTCGTTCGTAATGCGGCTTGCGCAAGAAGCCGAAAGCGAACTCGAACGGATGGTCGGCAGCATTATCGTGGTGTTCTCCGCCGACATTCTTTCGGGACACATGATGGCGCTTGCAGCGAAGCTGGCTCGCGGTGAGCGCTCCGAGCTGCTTGCCATTTACGTAATCGAGGTCCCCTATACGCTGCCGCCGGACGCGGAGATGCCGGCCGAGGAGCGCACCGCCCTAGACGCCCTCGGCGCAGCCGAAACGATTGCCACCAATAACGGCGTTACTCTACGGACGGAGATCGTCAAAGCTCGTTCCACAAAACAAGCCGTGCTCGACATCGCTCAAAAGGAAAAAGCGAATCTCTTGATCCTCGGTTCTTTCCGCGAAGGGAAGTACACCGGCGCTCCATTGGGCCGAACGATCGAAGAGATTGCAGCCGACGCAAAGTGCGACGTCCTCATCGGCGTGGAAGGCAAACACGGAACGCTCTTGATGG
Organism: uncultured bacterium; assembly: GCA_964546935.1. Lineage (GTDB taxonomy): Bacteria > Vulcanimicrobiota > Vulcanimicrobiia > Vulcanimicrobiales > Vulcanimicrobiaceae > JALYTY01. The sequence goes on from CAZJLJ010000037.1 coordinate 19,717, forward strand.
AAGAGACGCAAGCTACTACAAGGGAGGAACTATGAAACAACGCACCGCCTTCGCCGTCTTTGCAGCAGCCTTTGCAACCGTGCTTCTATCGCACGGTTCAGCATCTGCCGCAAACTCGGCGCCCGCGCTGGACCAGTTCAACGCGATGTTCGCGAAAGTCGATAGTTACACGTACCGCATGCGTTCGCATGAAGTCAAGGGCAACGACGTGCAAGACCGCGTGTACCAATACTCATACTTGAAACCGCATTATGCGAAGACGCTCATTGAATCGGGCGCGAACAGCGGCTCCGGCGGCGTGTGGGCCGGCGGCGACCAAGTCAGCGGACATCAAGGCGGTATTCTTTCGCACTTTCACTTGAAGGTCGGCTTGCACGACGGCCGCGCAACGTCGCTTCGCGGGTACACGATTCCCGACGGCTTGATTCAGAACATCATCGCGACTTACAGCGATGTCAAAGGCGAACTAAAGCAATCTCCCGGCGGAAAAATCGACGGACAAGAGACGGATTTGCTGGACCTAAAAGTCGCCGATCCGGCGAGCAACAACGGCATCACTGAAGAAAAGGTCTATCTCTCGCAAGAAACGCATTGGCCGCTGCGCGAGATTCTTTATGACGGAGCAGCACCGGTAGTCGATCAATCGTTCATGGACATCAAGCCGAACGCCGGCCTTACCCAAAACGACTTCCCGTTCTAATTTCTCGAAAAAACGAAAGAAAGAAACCCGCGCTTTGCGCGGGTTTCTTTCTTTCGTCCGCTTGTTGAGTGGCTTACGCCTTAGCAAAGTACCGTTTCCGAAGCTGATCAAAAACCACCGCAAGCAAAATGACGACGCCGAGTACGACCTTCTGCAAGTACGAATCGATATTGAGCAGATTCATGGCGTTGTACAGCAATCCGATGAGGAGTGCGCCGAAGAACGTACCGACGATCGAACCCTCACCGCCCATTAAACTCGTCCCGCCGACAACAACTGCAGCGATCGCTTCGAGAAGCTCGTCACCGGTGCCGGTTTGCGGAGAGCCGGACGAAAAGAGCGACAGATATAGAAAACCGACGACGGCCGCGCACATGCCGCTGATTACGTAGACGAGCGTTTTCACTCGCACCACGTTGACGCCCGCGAGGCGCGCAGCTTCCTGGTTGCCGCCGAGCGCGAAGACGTATCGTCCGAACGGCGTACGCATCAACACGACCGATGCAATGATGATGACGCCGATCATCCACACAACGGGGATCGGAATGCTTGGCAAATGCAACGCATTCGTTAATGGCCCCAGAAACGTGCCAAACCCGATACCGGAAAACGCATCGGTCTGCAACGCGACGGGACGGCCATGGGAGAGAATATACGAAAGCCCGAGCGTCGCCTCGAGCATGGCAAACGTCGTAATGAACGGCGGCAAATTGAGCTTAACCACGGGAATCGCGTTGACCCAGCCGGCGAGGGCGCCGACCGCAAGGCCGGCGAGCAAAACGACGATCAGCAGCGGTAAGCCGGAAAGATGCAACGTGTTGGCGACGATAGCCATAACCACGCCCGTCAATGACACGAGCGACCCGATCGAAAGGTCGATGCCGCCGGTAATAATGACGAACGTTTGCCCTACGCCGAGCACACAGTTGTAGGTAATCTGCCGCAGGACGCGCACGATGTTGCCCGGTTGTAAGAAGGCTCCGTGCGCGGCCGCGTTTACGATTGCAATCAGCACGATTACGACCACGATTGCGGCGACGATGCGTAACCAATAGGCGCGCACTTTCGGATCGCTCACGCAGCGGCTCCGGTTGCGGCCGCGATCACGGCGTCGGGCGTAGCTTGGTCGCGGGAGAATTCCTGAATGATCCGGCCGCCGCGCATCGCAAAAATACGATGCGACATGCCGAGCACTTCGGGCAATTCACTCGAGACCATGACGATGGCTGCTCCGTTCTTCACGAGGTTTAGCATAAGGTTATAGATTTCAGTTTTTGCACCGATGTCGATGCCGCGCGTCGGTTCATCGAACAGAAAAACGCGCGCTTTCCCGAGCAGCCACTTGGCCAGCACGACCTTCTGCTGATTTCCTCCGGAAAGATTGTTGACGACCTGTTCGGTGCTTGGCGTGCGAATGCGTAGTTCCTGAACCATGCGTTCCGCCGCGCCTTCTTCACGGTTTTCATCGACCAGCAGTTCGCGATTTACGAACTGCTCCAAATGCGCAAGCGTAATGTTCTCGCGCACAGTCATTTTTAGGACAAGGCCTTGACCTTTGCGGTCTTCCGTAATGAACGCGACGCCGGCAGCGATGCTATCGCTAGGCTGGCGCATTTTATGCACCTCGCCCTCAATCGTAATCGTGCCGCTATCGGGAACATCCGCGCCTGCAATGCATCGCAACGTTTCCGTACGTCCGGCACCCACGAGCCCTGCCAAACCGACAATCTCCCCGGCGTGTACCTGGAACGTAATGTCCTGCAGATAATTTCCGTGGTTCAGTTGTGAGACGCTAAGCACGACGGGAGCACCGGCGGGCACGGGCTGCAACTCGGGGAAATGCGCATCGAGCGGCCGTCCTACCATCGCGCGAATGATATCGGCTTGCGGAAACTGCGGCGTTGGCCGCGTTTCTATCACTTGCCCATCGCGAAGAACTGTAATCCGATCCGAAATCTTCGGCAGCTCTTCCATGCGATGCGAGATATAAATAATGGCGGCGCCGCCGGCTTTCAGTTTTGCAATCAGCGCAAAAAGCCGCTCGATCTCCCGTTCGGAGAGTGCAGCGGTCGGTTCGTCCATGACGATGATGCGCGCGCGCTTCGAAAGCGCTTTCGCGATCTCGATCATCTGCTGCTGTCCGACGGAAAGCCGCGATGCGGGTGCGTCGAGCGATAGGTCCATTCCAAGTTCGTCGATCACGCGCTTTGCGCGTTCGCGCGCTGCGCGGGCATCGATAAAGAAACCACGACGAGGCTCGGTGCCCAGCACGATATTTTCGACCGCCGTGAATTGGGGTACCAAGTTGAACTCTTGGTAAATCATCCCGATTCCATACGTTTCAGCCGCGTACGGTGAATCGATCTCAGCGGGTTTGCCGTCGATCAGAATCGTCCCGGTGTCTGCGCGTTGCGCGCCGGCGAGAATCTTCATCAACGTCGATTTGCCTGCGCCGTTTTCACCGACAAGCGCCAGCACCTCGCCGGCAAAGAGTGTTAGCGAAACGTCGGAAAGCGCGCGGACACCGGGAAAGCTCTTCCCGATGCCGCGCATCTCTAGGATTGGGGTCCGATTGTCGATCTTACTGGGCCTTCGCTGCGTCGGCTTGGGTGTACGATCCCACTTTCACGTTGACAATCGGCGACGGTTTCTTGCCGTTGAAATAGTCGTGAATCGTATCGACGGTCAGTTTACCGATTTGGGCGGGAAATTGCACCGCATCGCCATACATGTCGCCGGCCTTGATGGCGGCACGCGCTTCAGGCGTCGCGTCGTAACCGACGACTGCAATTTTGCCGCTGAGCCCCGCGGCCTTCACTGCCGTTAGAGCACCAAGCGCGGAGTCGTCGTTGATTCCGAAGATGCCTTTGAGATCTTTGTGCGATTGCAAAATATCGCCCGTATCGCTATTGGCTTTATCGCGTTGGCCGCCGGCATCGACGTCTGCAACGATCGTCACGCCGGGGCAATTGGCTTTGATGTACTGACGGAAGCCTTTCACGCGATCTTGTACGCTCGTCACTTCCGGTTCGTCGATAATCGCGATCGGTCCGGACTTCACGGCTTCGCAAATCAATTTACCGGCTTGCGCGCCGCCTTGTACGTTGTCGCTCGCAACGTGCGCCTGCACTTCACCTTGCTTGCTCGTACTTGCGATATCTGCGGTAAAGACGGGGATGTTCGCCTTATTCGCTTCGGTAATTGCGCTCCCGATCGCCGTTGAGTCGTACGGCGTCAGCACGATCGCATCGACTTTCTTGGAGATGAAGTCTTCTACTTGACTCTGCTGCTTCGCGTTGTCGCGGCTGGCGTCGACCACGATGATGTTGTAACCGTATTTGCCGGCTTCGGATTTCATGCCGTTCTCCATGTCCTGGTAGAACTGCGCTTCCCGGTCTTGAATCGAAACGCCGATCGTTTTTCCGCCGGCAGCGGCCGCTGAGGCGCCGGGCGACGGAGATGAACCGGATTGCGAGTTCGAACTGTTGGAGCACGCCGCAAGTGCGAGGCAAAGCGCCACCACGGCGATAGAACGGCTGTCTTTCAAATACTTCTCCTTAGCCTTGAAAAAGGGGCGAATCGGCTGTTGGGCAGTTGCGCACGGCTGAGGGCTCTTCCTCGCGTGAATCGAGGATCCAGCAGTCGTCCAGCACCGAACAATAACATGCCCGTACATACATTTTGAGGCGCTCCCGATTGAACGCCTGGTACTCTCCACTGTTAAACGTGGCAAGCGGCATCGCGACGAAGTGCACTAGTTCGTGCGGTACTAGAACGCGATGCTGCATGTACTCGGTAATCACACCGTGCCTGTGGGGCGATTTTCCCGGCGGCAGGCAGCAAGCTGAGAACAGTGCCCGAGGATTACCGATCGGCCGCCCATGGTAGTACAAATCGAGCCAGCGGACCCGGGCGGGACCGACGCCGGCGTTGATAAGATCAAGGGACACAACGTTCTTGTTATCGACAATATTGCTCGTTGAAAACTGCAGGTATGGCCAGACGCTCGCGGCCAGGAGCCGTTCCTGCGTGCGATCCTCGCGGAGCGCGACCCAAAGAGATATCGTCGAAATTGCAATCGCACTGACGGCGATAACCAGATCGAGCCATAATAGCCCGGTCCGGTGTGGTTTTTCCTTGATTTCAGCCACGAAAAAGCCCTCTTCATATCAGTGCGGGCGGCCCCTGTTGTCCACAATCTCTGACGTTCTCTTGTGAATTCTGTGGAGAAGAAGCCCCAAAATCCAATCAAAGCCGACTTAAGTCTCGGGACGCCACGCTATCTTCGCAATTATGACCAACCCTATGACTGCTAGTGCCGTTATAACCGTCCAAGCGAGCGCAGGAAGGGTTTCTGCATACAAAAATCCGCCGGTCGCAAACAGGGCGCCGTAGATCGCAGCGAGCGCCAAAACCCAGCCCATCAGGCTTAGAGTTGGCGAGTCCGGCGACGGCCCGAGGCCGGAACGCTGACGGATCCGAGCCCATCCGGGTCCGGCGGGGCGCACTTTCGCGTAAAACGCTTCCAGCGTGGCTTCGTCGGCCGGCGGCGTCAAAAACGTCACCGTGACCCATATCACGGTCGTTATGCCAACCGTTACAAGCAGCACGGTCGTGTCGGGTACGGAATGGCCGCTCCTTCCCGCCAGATAAAACGCCAACGCAATTAGGAACGACGACACCATTGCGCTGACCTCGCTCCACGCGTTGATCCGCCACCAGAACCAGCGGAGCAGGTAGATCAACCCCGTTCCGGCGCCGATCGAAAGCAACAGATTGAAGCCTTCTTTCGCGGTCGCGAGACCGTAGGTGGTAAGCACGCCGGCGACCATCAGCAACACCGTCACCACCCGGCCGACCATGACGTAGTGCTTCTCATCTGCATTGCGCCGGAAGAACCGGCGATACAGATCGTGCACGAGATACGACGTGCCCCAATTCAAATGCGTCTCGATCGTGGACCGGTACGCCGCAAAAATGCCGGCAACCATGAACCCCGCGAAACCGGCCGGCAAAAATACGAGCATTGCGGGATAGGCAATGTCGTTTCCGATCAAGTTGGACGCGACGTTCGGAAAACGCGAATGAATGTCGTTCAGCGACGGATAGACGATCGTTGACGCAAGAGCGACGATGATCCACGGCCAGGGACGAAGCGCGTAATGCATCGCTTGAAATGCCAGCGTGCCGAAAAGCGAATCGCGTTCGGTTTTTGCCGCGAGCATGCGTTGCGCGACGTAACTGCCGCCTCCGGGCTCGGACCCCGGGTACCAAACGGACCACCATTGCACGGTGAGCGGAATGACGAAAATCGCGAGCGCAGTGGGCCAGTCCGCAAAGTTCGGAAGAATCGAGAGCAGCGACGGATGAAGCGCCGCAACATGCGACATCAAGCCGTGTAAACCGCCGACGCCGGGAGCCTGCAACGCGAAGTACGCCGCAGCAAACGCCGACGTCATGGTGATGCAGAATTGAATCATATCCGTCACCATCACACCCCACAGTCCCGCGGTTGCCGCGAAGATGATGGGAACGATCGCACAAAACAACAGCGTCTCTTCGCGCGGCCATCCGAAGAGGACGCTCGCAATCTTCACGACGGCGAGATTCACCGTTGCGATTATGACGCAATTGAACAATAGGCCTAAATAAATCGCCCGAAAGCCGCGCACGAAAGAGGCCGCTTTGCCCGAATAGCGCAGCTCGTAGAACTCCAGATCGGTAAGGACGCCGCTTCGTCGCCACAGCCGCGCAAAAAAGAACACTGTCGCCAGACCGGTCAAAAGAAACGACCACCACACCCAATTTTCCGCAACGCCGCCGTCGCGCACGAGATTGGTTACAAGATTGGGCGTATCGGTGGAAAACGTCGTGGCGACCAGCGAAATGCCGATCAGCCACCACGGCGCCTGCCGTCCTGCGGCAAAGAATTCAGCGGTATTTTTTCCGGCCCGCCGTGCAAGCACGATCGCCGGTATAAAAGTAACTCCGAGCGATACGATTACGATCGCCCAATCGAGCGGCGTTAGATGCACGTCGCGTCAGCCGGGCAACGCGAAAACTACGGTGCGATCGGCTTCGCGGTGGTTGGTCCAAAAGCGTTCGCCATCCCAGGCTAGCCCGCGCGCACGGAACGGAACGATCGCGACGTCTTCAGCACTTCCGTCGTTCAGATCGATGCGCGTAATCCAGTAGTCTCCGAACTCTTCGTCGTCGGTTCCCAGCACGTACGCCGCACTGTCAATGACCGATACGCCGGCGATGCCATGCGGAGAATCATATCTCCGCGCAACGCCGCCCTCGTCGTTTAGCAGGAGAAGTTGTTTGTTGTACCATTGCGCCAGCAGCACGTGACCTTTATAAAGCGCAACGTGCGAACCGGTGTCTTCCGGACACGCAACCGTTTTGGTGAAACCGTGGCGAATCGAGTAACTGCGCACGAAACGATTGTCGTCCGGCGGCTCGCCGCATGTCATCACAATGGTGCCGTTCCCGTACGTCATGCCCCACGGCATGCCGGGCGGCTCAATTTCGGATGTCTTCTTCCACGATTCCGCATCCATCACGTCGATGCGGCGCGTTGCACGGGAGCCAATCCAGACCGTTTCGCCGTCGGTCGCGACGGAGTGCGGCTCCGGAGAAATAGAAACAAGGCGGTCGAGTTCAACGATCGGCTGTGGCATGTGCTCTCATGCGCTGCTAGTCGCGGACACACCTTGTCGCAGTAGCACAAGGAATATGCTCTCGCTCTCGTTTTCGGCCGGCATGCTCGGGATCGAAGGCTACGTGGTTCGCGTCGAAGCGGACAGCGCGCCCGGTAGCCCATTTTTTTCGATTATCGGCCTTCCCGATCGTGCGTTGAACGAAGCGCGTGAACGAGTCCGCGCAGCGGTAATCAATTCGGGATTCATGTATCCGGCGGGGCGCCTTCTGGTTAATCTTTCGCCGGCCGACGTGCGCAAGGAAGGCCCGGCGTTCGACTTGTCTATCGCGCTCGCGCTGCTTGCGATCGACGAACAGATCGACCGGCTCGCACTGCAAAGCTTCATTGCGCTAGGCGAACTCGCGCTCGACGGAACGTTGCGCCCGGTGCACGGTATTCTTCCGATGGTGCTTGGCGCACGCAATGCCGGTTTTACGAAGTTGATCGTCCCCGAGCGCAACGTACGAGAAGCCGCACTCGTTGACGGAACCGAGTTGTACGCTGTCGATTCGCTGCAATCGGCCGTCGCCGTGATCTTAGGCAACGGCGCTAAGTGGCGTCACCGTACGGTGACACCGGCAATCGAACCAGCCGATGAAACGACCTACGGCGATCTCGCCGACGTTCGTGGACAGCTTGCCGCAAAACGCGGTTTGGAAATCGCCGCCGCAGGCGGACATAATCTGCTCTTCGTCGGTCCGCCCGGATGCGGGAAAACGATGCTTGCTCGACGGCTTCCGTCGATTCTTCCACCGATGACTTCAGGGGAAGCGCTCGAGGTGACCAAGATCTACAGCGTCGCGGGGTTTCTAAAGGGCGATGCTTCTCTGATAAATGCTCGGCCGTTTCGAGCGCCGCACCACACCATCAGCCAGGCCGCGTTAGTTGGTGGTGGACCTGCTGCTCGCCCGGGGGAAATAAGCCTCGCGCATCACGGCGTTCTTTTTCTCGATGAACTCGTTGAGTTCAGTCGCAGTGCAATAGAAGTGATGCGTCAGCCACTGGAAGAAGGAACCGTAACCATTGCGCGGGCTGCCGGAACGTTTACCTATCCGGCACGATTCCAATTAGTTGCGTCGATGAATCCGTGTCCGTGCGGTTATCGTGGCACACGCAGCGCCGAGTGCCGTTGCGATGACGCAGCGGTGGCGCGCTACGTAAGCAAACTTTCGGGTCCGCTGCTCGATCGCATCGACCTGCAAATCGAAATCGCACGCGTACCGTTTGACGATATGGTCAAACGCGAAGGCGCCGAACGATCGAAGTCGATTCGTGAACGCGTCATGGCGGCGCGACAAGTGCAAACGGCGCGCTACAGCGGCACCACAATCTCTTGCAACGCCGAAATTCCGTCCAGCGGCATGAAACAGTATTGCGCCTTGGACGACGCCGCGTTGCGTTTACTCGCCCACGCTAGCGCGAAGCGTCAGTTTTCCGCACGCGCTCTCGATCGAATCGCTCGCGTCGCACGTACGATTGCTGATCTCGCGGGTGAATCGGTGATCGCCTCACAACATGTCGCCGAAGCCATCCAATACCGCAGCCTCGAACGTTTGGATCACCGTGCCGCGTAACGGACGCGGCTTGAGAATTTGTGGCTTTCCGTTAGAATATCGCCGACGATGTCTTCAGCGGCAAGTACATTCGCAAAAACGAATTTGCGTCCGAATGGTGGGACCGTGAGCAGATGATGCTCGCGTGGGCCGAGGCGTCGGTGGGTGCTGCGAAAGTGGCAGATAAGATTGCTGCTCTGCAAGCTGAACGGGAGCGTGCGTGATGGAGCGCGCCATCAAAGCCCCCAACGTGACGCTCACGCCTTCACACCGCGCATTGATTGTAGCGTCCGCCATCAGCGACGACGTTGCAGCAGAGCGCGCCTATTGGAGCGCCACCGGTCCTGAGCACGCGCAGTTTCTGCGTGAGTTGGACCTTGAGAGCCTGGCTGATGGTATGCCCGGTCTCGTCATTCCAACGTACAACTACAAGCGTGAACAAGTCACGTATCAGCTGCGTTTGGACCATCCGCTCAAGACGCAGAAGGGCGGCACGCTGCGTTACAAGGAAGCTGCACTTGAGAAGCGCGTCAGCTTCGCGTTCGACATCGCTGCGGAAGGTGGCCCAGGCGCAGCCGAAGCGAAGCGGCTGATTGCGAAGGTTGAGTCAGAACGCATGGGCGCTCGAAGCGCAGCGCGTTGCGCTCACTCAGCAGTTATCGCAGCTGCCCGTCGCACGTGCTCCGGCGTATACCGCACGTAACCTGCAGTGGGATGCAAGTCAATGGCCCAACTTCCGCATGGGCGCTGACGGTATGATTGAAGCCGACATACGTGAACCGTTCGCAAAGTGGGTGCGTGCCATCGGTGCGCCCGCGTTGGAGCGGTATCAGCCGCCGAAGAAGGGCAAGGCACGACTCAAGCTGCACTGGCGCTTCCTCGATAGTGTGAAGCCGCAGCACGACCACGCTCCTGAAGTGCCTGAGGCAGATCTGACCTCAGTGGCCTAGCCAAATTCCACTCAGGGAGCGAAGGTCGCGAACGAAAACGCGGCCCAGCAACACTGCTAATACGAAGTGGAGGGCGGCTACCGGCCATAGCAGCGCCCCCACCAATGCTCCTTGAACTCCTAAGTAAATAAAGAACAGTGCCGCGAGCACGTTGTACGCAAGAAGTCCGCGAACGGGAGCAGAGCCTGGCCAGGATGCCAGACCTAACCCAAGTAGTCCGAAGCCTCCAACGCGTCCGACCGCGACTCCGGCAGCGTTCAGATCGGCGTTCAGAACGAGTCGAGCAAGCAGCGGGGGGCTGACGATAAAGATCACTCCGGCAACCACCTCGATTGCAGCGGCGACGGCAATGAGCTTCATGGGTTTCCTCTCCTCCGTTCGCAAGGCTTCGAAATCGTACGATCAAGACCGTCGGGGTCCGTGGACGACTCGTGCGTGATATTTTCTGTGCCGCACTTCTTGCAGCGGGCAGAGTGGGCTTCCCCCGGCCCTAGCACTGCTTCAAAGCAATGTCCGTTCTGGCAAATCGCAGCGCCGTAGTACGTATGACGAAGCACGTTGCTAATGCCGTCAACATAGTCAGGTCGTAACTGTAT
>CAZJLJ010000038.1:0-15965 GCA_964546935.1 uncultured bacterium
ATTCATAAAATGTACCCGGAGAGGTCGGCGTTTTCTACGACGTCTTGCAGGCGGCTGCGCACGTATTCTGCGTCGATCGTAACCGCATCGGTGTTGTCCGGGGCCGCATAACTCACATCTTCCAACAACCGCTCGAGCACCGTGTGCAAGCGCCGTGCGCCGATGTTTTCGCTTTGTTCGTTCACCTGCATGGCAAAACGTGCCAGTTGATCGATCGCTTCGTCTTTGAAATCAAGCGTTACGTTCTCCGTTGCGAGAAGCGCCTTGTACTGTTCGATAAGCGCGTTCTTCGGCTGCGTGAGAATCGTCTTGAAATCTTCGGCGGTAAGCGAATCCAGCTCCACGCGGATCGGGAAACGTCCTTGCAATTCCGGAATCAAATCCGAAGGCTTGCTCATGTGAAACGCACCCGCCGCGATGAAGAGCATGTGATCGGTTTTCACGGTTCCATGCTTGGTATTGACGGTCGAGCCTTCGACGATCGGCAGAATATCTCGCTGAACACCTTCGCGCGACACATCCGGGCCGCCACGTGAACCCTCGCGTCCCGCCACTTTGTCGATCTCGTCGATGAAAATGATGCCGTCCTCGCCGGCGCGTCGCAGTGCTTCGCGCTTCACCGCGTCCAAATCGATGAGTTTGTTCGCTTCTTCTTGCGCGAAGATCCGGCGTGCTTCCGCAACGGTGACACGTTTCTTCGTGCGACGCTTCGGCATCAGTCCGCCAAGCATCTCGCCGATGTCACCGCCGCCCATTCCGCCTTGGTCCATGCCACCGATAACGCCGATCGGCAAACTCGCCTGTTCTTCGACGTCGATCTCGACTAGCCGCACGTCGTAGAAGCCGCGTTCGATCTCCTCACGCGTCTGCTCGCGAATACGAGCTGCATCGGACGGCGGCGCTTGCGGCGGTTGCGGCTGCGGCTGCTGCGGCATGGAGTAGCTGTTGCCGAAGATCGAGCCCAGCGTTTGCGCAAACGGATTGGCGTTTTGTTGCGCTTGCCGTGGCGCCGTTTCCGGATGAAGAATATCGATGATCCGATCGACCGCGTGCTTTTCGGCGAGATCCGCAACCTCGGCGCGGCGCTCTTCGCTCACCATGCGAATCGACGCCTCAACCAAATCACGGACCATCGATTCGACGTCGCGACCGACGTACCCGACCTCGGTATATTTCGTCGCTTCCACTTTCACGAACGGTGCGCCGACGAGTCCCGCCAGCCGGCGGGCGATTTCGGTCTTCCCTACGCCGGTCGGCCCGATCATCAGAATGTTTTTCGGGGTGATCTCATTTCGCAGGTCTTCGCGAACGCGTGCACGGCGATAGCGATTGCGCAGCGCAATTGCTACGGCACGCTTCGCTTTGCCCTGCCCGACGATATACTTGTCCAGTTCGTCGACGATTTGGCGAGGGGTGAGACCGGTAACTTCGTTGGTGGTCGCGTTCATGCGGGGAGACTCTCGAGCGTAATGTCGTCGTTCGTGTAGATGCAGATCTCGCCGGCGATCTCAAGGCCCTTTCTTGCAACCTGGTCGGCCGGCAAGTCGCTATTGCGAATTAGCGCAGCTGCGGCGGCTTGCGCGTAAGGTCCGCCGCTGCCGATTGCAGCGATGCCCTCATCGGGCTCGATCACGTCGCCCGTTCCGGAAAGAACGAACAAATGATCGGGCGTTCCGACGATGAGCAACGCTTCCAGTCGACGCAGCGCCCGGTCTTGCCGCCAGTCTTTCGCCAGCTCGACCGCCGCGCGTGTCACGTCTTTGAATTCGTTGTACTTCTTTTCGAATTTTTCGAGCAGCGTAATGCCGTCGGCGGCAGAACCGGCAAAGCCCGCAATTACTTTGCCGCCGGCAATTTTGCGCACCTTGCGTGCGCTGTGTTTCATGATGGTCTTGTCGAACGTCACTTGGCCGTCGCCTGCAATAGCAAGCATGCCGTTGCGCCTTACAGCAAGGATCGTTGTTGAACGGATCTTCATAGTCGCTCCACTTCTACCCCCGCGTTCGCACCGGAGTTTCAAAAGGCTTGCTCCGGCAACCGGACAAGGTAGGTGGTTCGACTAGGTCACGAAGACAACGCTACCGCTTGAATTTCGGTAAGGAAACGTTCGAGAGCGCGCAGAGCGCGTTCGGCCATGAGGCGGCGACGCTCTTTTTTGTCGCGGATGTTCCGGTCGAGCGGCGGGAACGGCGCCCACGTTACGTTCGCCGGTTGAAAGTCATGAGTTTCGGCGTTTTGCAAATGCGCAACGACGGCGCCAAGTGCTGTTTCTCGCGGGACTTCGACCGGCGGTAGCCCGAGGATCTCGCGTGCAGCATTAACCCCGGTCATCGCGCCGCAAGCCGCAGCCTCGACGTAACCCTCTGCGCCGGTGATCTGCCCGGCGAAGTACAGCGAAGTCGTTCCACGCAGTTTTAGATGCGAATCTAATAAACGCGGCGAGTCGATGAACGTATTGCGATGCATCACGCCAAAGCGCAGCCACTCCGCGTTCTCGAGGCCGGGAAGTTTCCCGAAAGCTTCTTTTTGTGCACCCCAAGCCAGGCGCGTTTGGAAGCCGACGAGATTGAAAGCCGTTGCCTCGACGTTTTCTTTGCGCAGTTGCACGACCGCGTAAGGCGTTTTCCCGGTGCGCGGATCGCGTAGCCCTACGGGCTTCATCGGACCGAATCGAAGCACGTCGTCGCCACGGTCGGCCATCTCTTCAATCGGCAGACAACCTTCGAAGTAAGAACCACCCAACTCGAAATCTTTAGGCGCATGGCGCTCGAGCGTCCGCAGATCGTGAATGAACTGCAGATACTGTTCTTTCGTGAGCGGGATATTGATGTAGTCGTCGCCGTCGCCTTTTTCGTAACGCGATTTACGATACATCTGCGATTCATCGATTGAGTCCGCAGACACGATCGGCGACGCCGCATCGAAATAATGCAGCCGCTTTCCAACGTGCTCATCGATCGCGCGCAAAAGCGCGTCGCCGGGAAGAGGGCCGCAAGCGACGATTGTTGGGCGGTCGAGCGGAATCGACGTGACTTCTTCGCGATGCAGCGTGATGCGCGGGTGGTTTTCGATGCGCGATTCAACGGAAGCGGCAAAGCGGTCGCGATCGACCGCAAGCGCACCGCCGGCCGGAACCGCGGCTTCGCGAGCAGACATAACGATGATGGAATCTAGACGCGCCAGTTCTTCTTTCAACAAGCCGACGGCGTTTTCGATTGCAGCGCCGCGGAGGGAATTGCTGCAAACGAGTTCCGCCAAGTGCGCCGTCTTATGTGCCGGCCCACTGCGGTTCGGACGCATCTCGTAAAGATCGACATTCACACCAAGCTGCGCAGCCTGCCATGCTGCTTCGCAGCCGGCGAGCCCGCCGCCGATTACCGTGAGTCTCAAACTTCCGCTAATTCCCGATCGTCGGTAGGTTCTTCGCCTTGCTGTCCTTTTGCAAGCGAAGAAACGTCGTGTTCTTTATCGGCGGCGCACTCCAATTGCACGTTACCGCCGCGCCGGGTCTTCGCGATGACGTAACTGCCGCAAACCGGACACGGTTCGGGCACCACGCGATCCCACGATACGAAATCGCACGCCGGATAGTTGGCGCAGCCGTAGAACGTGCGGCCCTTCTTGGAGCGCCGCTCCACGATCATGCCGCCGTCCTTTGGACATTTCGCACCGGTGTCTTTGACAATCGGCTTCGTCGTTTTGCACTCGGGGTAACCCGTGCACGAAATGAACTTTCCGAATCGTCCGGTCTTAATGACCATCGGACGTCCGCAATTCGGACAGATCTCGTCGGTCGGCTCGTCTTTGATCTCGATCTTCGGCAGCTTCTTCTCGGCTTCTTCGAGTTCGTTCGAGAACGGACCGTAGAAGTTGCGAAGCAAACCGACCCAATCTTCATGGCCCTCGGCGACTTTATCGAGTCCGCCTTCCATGCCGGCGGTAAACTTCAGGTCGACGATGTCTTTGAAGTGTTCCGCCAGCAGATCGTTCACTGCCATGCCGATATCCGTCGGCTTGAACCGCCGCTCTTCTTGGTTCACGTAGCCGCGTTGCTGGATCGTATCGACGATCGTCGAGTACGTCGACGGACGGCCGATGCCGTTATCCTCGAGCGCCTTCACGAGCGTGGCTTCGGTAAACCGCGGCGGCGGCTCGGTGAAGTGTTGCTTCGGCTCCAGTGCGCGAAGGTCGAGAACCTCGCCTTCGATTAGCTCGGGCAGGCGAACGCGACCGCGTTGCTTGCCGTCCTCGTCCCGGCCTTCTTCGTAAACTTTTGTAAAGCCCGGGAACTTCATCACGCTGCCGGTCGCGCGGAACCCATAATCGCGCACCTTGATGTCGACGGTCGTTTGATCGAAGACCGCCGGCGCCATCTGCGAGGCAACGAAACGCTCCCAAATCATAGTGTACAAGCGAAGCTCATCGCGCTTCAAAACGTGCGCGACTTTCTCGGGTGTATGCAGAACCGATGTGGGCCGAATCGCTTCGTGCGCGTCCTGCGCGCCTTCTTTTACTTTGTACTCGCGCCCGCCGTGGAACTGCTCGCCGTAGGTGCTGACGATGAATTCGCGAGCCGCTTCACGAGCCTGATCGCTGATACGCGTCGAGTCCGTACGCATGTACGTAATCAGGCCGACCGTGCCCTCGGAGCCGCCGAGGTCTACGCCTTCGTAGAGTGCTTGCGCTATCTGCATCGCTCGACGCACGCGGATCCTAAGTTTGCGTGAGGCCTCTTGCTGCAGCGTCGAAGTCGTGAACGGAGCCGGTGCATTTCGGCGAACTTCACGGCGCTTGATGGACTCGATCGAGTACTGAGCGCCGTCGATCGCCTCTAGAACGCGATCTGTTTCTTCCTTTGTACGGATCTCGTATTTCTCGCCTTTGAACGAAACCAGATCTGCCGGAAAGATCAGATCGTGTTTCTTGTCTTTGGCAAGCTGGGCCGTAATCGTCCAATACTCTTTTGGAACGAAGGCCGCAATCTCGCGTTCCCGATCGACGATCAACCGGACGGCGACCGATTGCACGCGGCCGGCTGAAAGGCCGCCGCGAACCTTAGCCCATAGCAGCGGCGAGATTTTATAACCAACGAGGCGATCCAGGATACGGCGCGCTTGTTGCGCGTTGACACGATCCATGTCGATGTTGTGCGCATCTTTGAGGGCGGCGAGCGCCGCATCCTTAGTAATCTCGTGCAGTTCGATGCGCTTCGGATTCTCAAGCTTCAGGAGTTCGGCCAGATGCCACGCGATCGCCTCGCCTTCGCGATCGGGGTCGGTCGCGAGATAGACTTCGCTCGCGCCTTTCACCGCGCTCTTGAGCTCTTTGATTACGTCGCCTTTGCCCTTGATCGTTAAGTACTTTGGAGTGAAGTCGTTATCCACGTCCACACCGAGGGTACTCTTCGGCAGATCGCGCACGTGACCGACGGACGCCTTGACGACATACCGCGCGGGGAGAAACTTCTTTATCGTGCGAGCCTTGGTCGGGGACTCGACGATGATCAGGGGCTTTTTCACGGGGCTTAGTATACTCCCGGCCGTCAATCCGGGGCAAACCCCGACCCCGGCCCGGTCCACGATTCTACCTACGAACTGCTTCAGACTTTACCGATAACTCGATACATCGGTGGTGTTTCGCACGCACGCGCGCATACGCGTAACGCACGCGCATACACGCGCACGTGCGTCGCGCACGCGTGTAACGCACGCGCGAAATTTGCATCATTCGGCAAAATCCTTTATAGTGCGCTTAAAGCGCATTTGCGCTGTCCAATATAATATGCTGTTCGTCCCCCGGGGGACGAGGAGGAATGAATGGACTCCGATACCATGATGAACGGCGGCACGATGGCCGAAGAAGGTACACGCCGCAAGGGTCGCCGCAAATCGAGCGGTCGTAAAAAAGCCGCTGGTGGCCGCAAGAAAACCGCTGGACGTAAAGCAGCGGGCGGACGTAAAAAGGCTGCAGGCGGACGTAAAAAAGCCGCCGGCGGACGCAAGAAAACCGCCGGACGCAAAAAAGCCGTAGGCGGACGTAAGAAAACTGCTGGACGTAAGAAAACCGCCGGACGCAAAAAAGCGGCGGGCGGACGTAAAAAGGCCGCAGGCGGACGCAAGAAAACCGCTGGACGCAAAAAAGCAGCGGGCGGACGTAAAAAGGCTGCAGGCGGACGCAAAAAAGCGACGCGCAAAGCCGGTGGACGTAAGAAAACCGCAGGACGTAAAGCAGCTGGTGGCCGCAAGAAAGCCACGCGCGGCCGTCGCAAAAAAGCCTAAGACCATTTAGAAACGGGACAAAAGGGCAATCGCATCGCGGTTGCCCTTCATCTTTTCTTCAATGCGATTCTAGGTGCGCCAGACGCGTTCGGGCGTCGTCCGCTTCCAACGGATCGAACCTGGGATTCTCATGTAAGGCGTCCATCAGCCGCCGTTTTGCCTCGGCAGTGTGGCCGGTATGGAGCGCAACGATTGCGGCATGATATTGAATCTCTGCGTCTTGCGTGCCCATACGAGCTGCACGTTCTGCAAAGGCGCGGGCATGGTTCCAACGGCTCATTCGCGCGAGCACCCAGCCCATTGTATCGTCCGCGTATATTTCGTCGCCTCGCTTACGATAGTCGCTTTGCGCCGCCTTCAACGCCTCGTTCGGGTGCGTTTGACGCTGCGCATAATAATTCGCCAACAGACGGTCGTTCACGCCCTGCGCGTCGAAAAGCCGCTGCTCTGCGCCGATCAATGCGTCGGTCCGGCCTGCGCCTTGCATGTCACCCAACGCACGTTGCGCATCCGCCTGGTACCCGAGAGTTTGAGGCAATGGATAGAGCTCCGCGCTTTTTCTAGCGGCGGCAAACGCGTTTCTCCAATCTTTTCGAGCCCGATAGAGGCGAGCTTCCCACATCAACGCCGTGGCGTTGTCGGGAAAAATACGTAGCGATTCCTGAAGTTCTTGGAGCGCCACATCGAAATCGCCGCCTTCGAACGCGAGTTGCCCCGCGCGCATGTGATACCACGACCGGTCGTACGCCGGATTGTCGATGCCACCGTCGATTACCCTAATCGCGCGAGCAATCGTGTTGCGCGCGCCGGGCAAATCACCCGTTAATTCCTGGTAGCGGGCACGAACGGCGTCCGCCGTGGGATCCTGCCGGCCACCGTCGGTAATGCCGTCCAGCATTCGCTTGGCGACGCTATACCGGCCCAGTTCCATTTCCAACGAAGCGATCTGCGCCTTTACATTCACATTTGAAGGCTCTCCGGCGAGCGCAGCTTCTTCATGAATAAGAGCTCCACGAAAGTCGTGGTAACTCAACAGGGCGCTCGCAAGTGTCATCTGAGCCGCCGTATTCCCTTGCGGCTGGAGCACGACCGATCGCGCTGCCAGCCGTTGCGCTCTAGCAATGTCGTTCAGATCGTATTGCTCGCGGAAGCGCTGCAGATATTGCTGCGCCAGCATGCGCATCTTGATTTGGTCGTACGGAGCGCGCCGCATCTCGCGTTCGTAGAAGCTAATGTACCGGTCGCGCAGTTCGTAATCGCGCGTAACGGGTGCGGGCGCGTACGCAGCGGCCGGGGTGGGACCAAGCTTTACCGACGGCCAAATGGCGAGCGCAACGAGTGCGCCCGCCACGATAGTCAACGACGCGCGAACATCCATACGTTAAATGGGAGCTTGTGTGTACGGGAACGTGGTGGAAGTGACGCTCGCGTACGAAACGTTGTCCGTCGTGAGGCAAGGCGATTCTTTGCCGTCGTCCGGGATAAGTCCAAGCGCCGAGAGCGTATTCCCGAAGATAGCGCCTAGCGAGATGTCAATGACGTCATCGCGAAGCGCCCGGCCGCCAAACGCACTGCCGGTCGCACCAGCCGTTTCAACGCCAAGGTAGGCCGCATTAGGAACGTTTTGCGAGAGATCCGCGATCATCTCGTTCGGATACAGCACTGCCTGAAGCGTCGAGGCATTCGCCGCCGATCGACCCGCAACGGTGGTCGTAAAGGTTCCGATTTCGCCCTGTAGCGTCGGATCGTTGTAGGGCTCGGTACGATTGGTCGTGTCGTGGTCGTTGAAGTTTTCGAAAGCTTCCTTCACTGCCGGGCGCGATAGCAGTTCGAGTTGTTTGTACGGTCCGTTCGAGGGCGCGCTGCTGCTCGATGGAGTGGGGTTAGGAGCGGAGATCGTATTGCTCGTACACGCTGCGAAGACGATGGAGAGCAGGCCGCCAAGGACGATTCCGGCAAAAATATTTTTGATCATTGCGCGTTCCTCAACTTCCGGAAGTGGTCGAAGCAGTGGCCCAAACGCCGATTTTACCGGGCGTTCCGCCCGCTGGAGCGAGCATCGTTTTTGGCAGCTCCACGGCGATTTGAAGCACGTTGAAGTTCTGTAGGAAATTGCTGGACGGTGTCGTTAAACAGCCGTTTGCGTTTCCGGTAGCGAAACCGTTGAACGAAGATGCGCTCGGCGTGGGCACCGCTGCACCGGCGTGGTTTTGATAGTTGCGATCCGGAATGATTTTGAAAAACTGCGCCAGGTCGAAGAAGAACGGATCGCGCCGGACGCCGGCGAATACCTTGATCTGACCGTTCAACGTGGTGGGCGAATTGAAGGCAAACGTGCCCGTTTGTGTTACCAAAGTGTTGGTGGTTCCCACCTCATTCGGAGCAGCCGGCCCGTACATCGTGACGGTTTGATTTTGTCCACCGCTCCCGGCTAGAAATTGAATCACCGTTTTTTCTTTGAAATCGCCGGTTCCAGCGTTATTGGCGATTTTGAATTGATAGAGAACCGCGGGGTCGAGCGCGAATTGAGCGCTGTTTCCCATTCCGGACGGTATCAACGGATACACGTCCATTGCCAGCACGACGTTCTGCGGATTGTCGAGGGCGGGGTAGACGAAAACGTCGGTAATGTCCGCGCCGGGCCGGTTTACTACAGTCGGGGAATCCTGATGGTCCGACCCGCGTACGAGATGGATGCTATAGAGTGAGATCGTCGCGACGAGCAACGCCGTGCTAACGACGGTCCCTATGGACGACAGTACTTTCATTTCGATTGCTCCACTAGGGAATCGACGCGCCGGGATGCACGCGTCGCGAAGAATATCCAGATAAAGACCGCGAGCAGCGAAGCCACTAAGAATACGCTGATGGCCAGATCCGTAAACGGCGGCTTCCAGCCGAGCATAAGCGCGAGTTCGTATCCCGCAACGGCCACCGCAAAGATCGTCACGGACCAAATCCACACGCGCATTACGCGTGGCAAGTCGCCGGAACGATAGGAAACGAGGCGGTGAACGAACAGAGAATCCAGGGTATCGGTGCAGACCATTCCGGCGCAGAACATCGCTCCTACGAAAACGGCTCCGGCAACGCCCGCATCAGCCGCGAATGCGATCGCATAGGTTGCGACCTGGCTCGAGGTTTCGAATCCAAAACCGAAGAGCAGCCCCACTGGAACCGCGAGCCACGGAGATGAGCCGTTGCGTAGGGCCGCCGGCATCATTCGCGTCTTTATTCCGAAGATGCGGTCGTTCTGTCCACGATACAGCTGAAGCAGATTCACCGCTGCGATGGCCAGCAGCACGACAATTGAAATCCACGTTCCTATTTTTTCGATCAGCGCACCGTGCGCACCGAAACGCGTGCCGAGATACCCGACGAGGGCTGCGATCGCAAGCACCATTACCGTATGGCCGCCCGCAAAAAGCGTTCCGATGAATCGAGAGATATTCGGAGCGCGCGGCAGTGCGTTGCGCGTTAAATTATCGATAGCGGCAAGATGATCGGGATCGGCGCCGTGTCGCAATCCCAGCGCGTAAACGGTGAACGCCGTAGAGAACATCATACCGTTTGCCCTTCCGACGCGTGGCCGTGCAAATGCACGTGTTGAGGCGCAACTCCGTACCCCGCAATCGCGGCGACCACCAAACTTGCTAGAAGCCAGACGGGCGCGCCAACGCCTTGGGCAACGAAACCTTCACCGATCATCACGGCTCCCACGATCGAAATCAGCGCAGCGGAAAGCAAAGGTCCCGAGCTCACGAGGCGGTCGAACTTCGCGTTTCGTGCGATAAGCATCGAGCCGCGCACTATCGCAACTCCAAGCCCTGTCAGGACGAAGGCAAGTCCCAGACTGAAAACGACGATCAGGACAATTCCGTAGCCGATTTGGTGCAGGCGCAAGGCCGCGAGCATAACGACGATCGCAGCCGGACACGGTGCAATGCCGCCGCTAGTTGCAGCCACGATCGCACCGCGAAAATCGATGGGGCCGGTGCCCGGGATCGTATGCGAATGCACGGGTTCTCGACTTCCGTGATGATGATCGCTCGTGAAGCCGTGCACGTGGGCGCGGCCTTCATCTGCGTACCGTTGCCGTGCGTGGAGGTAGCGCGACAGATTCCGCGCTCCAATCGCAGCAACTGCAGCACCGGAAATCAGGGTAATCCATGGATAGATCGACTCGGAAGCAAAACTCGCACCGAAGAACAGCACGATGCCGAGAATCAAGACGCCGATCGTGTGGGCGAACGTAAGGGATGCGGCCAGAATTGCCGCTTGTCTCACCGTCGCGCGAGATCCGACGAGGGTAAAGGCCAGCAGCGCTTTCCCATGTCCAGGCTCAAGAGCATGCAGCGCTCCCAAGCCGAAGGCCGTGATGATCGTGAGGATTACGAAGAACGGCGTACGATCGGTCCTGGAAAACATCTCGGAAAGCGCATTGACCCGCACGATCGACGCTGCTCCGTTTCTATTCGGTTGCACACGGAATTCGCTCGAAAGGTTTATTGCGCGTCCATTGGGGGCGATGTCGAAGGACGCTGCACTGACGTGTCGCGGCGAGCCCAGCAACGCATTCGGATAGGAAAGCAATTCGTGCGTCGGTTCGGTTTGCGGCGCGACGACTATGTCTTTCCATCCAATGCGCCGTTCGGCGTAAACGCCGTCCTCTACCGTGACGTGGTGTGTACCGGCGCTCAACGGGATCGTAAATTCACCCGTCCAGTAAAGCGTCGGTAGACCGCCCGCGCCTGGACGGAGCCGTTCATGATGGGTAACCGCGTGCATTGGTGAGCGTACGCCATCGACACTCACGGTTAGCCCGTTGCTAACGATGTCTATTTCGTTCGCACCCCAGGTGTGAAGGCTCGCGTTCGTCCAACGATCGCGTAACGCGTGCTCGTTCATGATTTGAAACGTCGGAATTTCGGCGATATCGAGAACGTAGCGAATCTTCAACGCGTGCGCGGAAGAACCGATTTTCGCCAGATGGTTGATCGTGAAGTTCCCTAATGGGTGCGCATTCGCGATCGCAGCGTGACCGGCGAGAACAAGGATGAGGCTCAGCCAGAAAAACGCAATTCTCCGCATTCATGCCTCCGGTCCGCGAGCGTTCTATAGCGCTACAACGGTGGGTGTACGGATATGGATTTAGGAGTCCACGATCTTTTTACGCGATCTCGCGCTCTGCTCCGCCTTCGATGCGCAGAAGGCGCGTCTGAACTTCGGCATTCCACGTCCACTCATGGAGCAAGAGTCCGGCAGCTTCGACGCCGATTCCCAGACGGGAACGTCCGATAACAAACTGCGGCGACGTGCTGGGCGCCGTACATGCAACGGCGCCATTCCACGGCCGCATCAAAACGGTGTGAACGTGACCGCTAACGATACGAGCGATTTGCCGATGGCGCCGAACGATCTCGCCCAGTTCATCCACGCCGGAAAATCCGTGCGCATCCATCGGTCCGATTCCGGTGCGAAACGGCGGATGATGCATAGCAAGAATCGCCGGAGCGTGCGGCTTTGCCGACAGCTCACCATCCAGCCACGACAAGCGCTCTTCGTCGACGTAACCGCCGATATGCGCGGGATCGGTTGAGTCGAGAGCGATGATGCGCACAGGCCACGCATCGAGAACGAAGCTCGCATGCGACTCGCACGTTTGCAAATACCGGTGGTCGCGAAATGCACGCCGCAGCGCTTCCCGATCGTCGTGATTGCCGGGCAGTAGCACGTATGGAACGTCGAGCCGCGAAAGCAGCGTTCGCAATCGGCGATACTCATGTGGCGAACCGCGCTCGGTCAGATCGCCGGTTGCAATGACGATATCGGGAAGGGGCGTCATCCCGTTTAGCCGGGCGATGGCGCGACGGAGGTAATCCGCCGTGTTCGGCATGTGATGCAGAACATGGCCCCGACGTCGAATATGCAGATCCGAAATCTGAGCGACGATCACGATTTCAAGGTACCAAAGTCACATTATCGTGTCTTAAGGACCCAGCTAAGGTTTGGTTAGCTCGAAATCGGTCAATGATGCGTCTATGGAGAACGAAGAAAGAATACCCTTCGACGATCTCCCACATGATGTACCATCAGGGGAGTAAACGACGAAAGCCGTCTGTCACAGACGGCTTTCTTATTTGACCGGCGAAATCCCCAAGAATGCGAAATCCGTCGGGTGAGGGGTTAGGGTCGCGTGCTGCGCAGTTGGATGCTGCTCTTCTCAAGCAGTTTCTCTGCGCTGTCGTGGTCGTCGATCAGAAAACGCTCGACATTTTAGACGCGAACGAAGCTGCCTCCAAGCGGTACGGGTATTCCCGGGACGAGCTTCTTTCGATGAAAATTTCCGATCTGCGCGTACCTCACGAGCGGCATCTGGTCGTTGGAGCGACGGACGCGATGTCGACGGGTCCTGCCATTTCGGGACCATTCCAACATCTAACCGCTAACGGCGAAGTGCTACGGACCGAGGTGGTTTCGATCCCGGGTGAGTTACACGACCGGCCGTCTATCGCGGCAATTTTGGTTGACGCGACAGAGCGCATTTCGGCGCAAACGCAGGCGCGAGTACTCTTCGACCAAATGCCGCTCGCAGCGTGGATACACGACTGCGACACATTCGAAATCCTCGCGGTGAACGATGCGGCCGTCGAGCTGTACGGGTACTCTCGCGACGAGCTCTTAAGAATGACGTTGGATCAACTCCGGCCCGATCGCGATTGCAATGCCATCGCTCAGCTGTTCCGTACGCACCCAGGCGAAATTAAGCGAGTTTACCGTCACCGCAGAAAAGACGGAACCCTTATGGACGTTGAGGCGATCTCGACGCCGATCCCCTTCGGAGGACGAAACGCGCGCCTCGGAGCCGGGCGCGACGTTACGCACGAGCTGGCCGCCGAAAAAGCATTGCAACGCGCGAAAGCTAGCCTAGAGGAAGCGCAAGAGATTACTCATCTAGGCAGTTGGCAACACGACTTTTTGACCAACGAGACACTGCGGTCGAAAGAACTGTGTCGCATTCTCGGCATCGACGAGACCGAAGAGCTGGTTAGCATTGGAAGCGTTTACGAGCACATTCATCCCGCGGACATCAGCATCGTGCGCGAAGCGATCGAATCGGCCGTTGACGGGGAGCTTTTTATAGCCGAACATCGCATTGTTTGCGGTCGCGGTGAGGTGCGCTGGGCCAGTACACGGGGCCGCGTCCAACGCGACGCAATGGGAACGCTCACAGTTGCAACCGGCACGGTTCTCGATATTACCGAGCAAAAAGCGCGAGACGAAGAACTTCGCTTTCTCGCCTACCACGACCAGTTGACCGGCTTGCCGAACCGGCAATCGATGAAAACGATTCTGGGCAACGCAATTTCGCATGGCTACGCCGCAGTTTTTTTCATCGATTTCGATTCATTCAAAGAGATCAACGACACGTTCGGCCACAGTGTCGGAGACGCTTTGCTGCAGCAAATCGCGACGCGCCTGGTCGGCATCGAGGGCGTGCAGACATGCCGGTGGGGCGGCGACGAGTTTGTCGTTGTTGCGCCGTTGGCCGCAACGCAATCGCATGAAGATGTCCTGTTTCAGGTGCGCACGGTTCTGGCTCCATCGTACGAGCATGACGATCAAACCTTCTTCATCACGCCGAGTATCGGCATCGCGCTTTATCCCGAGCACGGCAACTCCGCGGGCGACCTGATACGAAACGCCGACACGGCGATGTACGAGGCAAAGCGTATCAAAAATACGAGCGCGCTGTTTCGCTCGTCGATGGCTGAGGCAGCGAGACACCGTTTATACGTTCAGAACGGCTTGCATGAGGCCTTACGGTCGGATCACCTTAAGCTAGCGCTTCAGCCTATTGTTACGGCTTCCAACGGGAAAATCGTGGCCGCCGAAGCCCTCATCCGTTGGCACGATCCAATGCGCGGCGTACAAATGCCGGCGAGCTTTATCGAACTCGCTGAAAGAACGGGACTGATCTTGCCGATCGGCGACTGGGTTGTGAGCGAAGCCTGCCGCACGTTGCGCGCGCTCCGATCGCAGGGAATGCTCATTCCCATCTCAATAAACGTGGCGAGCCAACAAGTCGACGGAAGCCATATCGTGGAATCGGTTCGAAAATGGACGGCTTTCTACGACATCGAACCGCAATCTCTTCACATCGAGCTTACGGAAAGCGGCATTATGCGCGATGTGGAACGTGCCATCGTCGTTATGATGAAGTTACGTGAAGCGGGGGTTCGCATCGCGTTGGATGATTTTGGTGCAGGATACAGCTCTCTGAGCCATCTCAAATCGTTGCCGCTCGACGTCATGAAAATCGACCAATCCTTGATCCGCGAGATTGCGCACAGTGAAAGAGATCGCCAAATCATCTCGTCGGTGCTGCAGCTCGCTCAGGCGACCAATCTGTTTGTTATCGCAGAGGGCGTCGAGACGGCCGAACAAGCCGCCGTTCTACAGTCGCTTGGCTGTGAAATGCAGCAGGGGTATTATTTCAGCCGCCCGTTGTACGCTCCGGAGTTTTACGATTACGTCCGCGCGCGCGACCCGTTACCTGAGTGAGAATTCCCGATGCTTGCCGCCCCTCGTTCTCGGCTTCTCATCGATTAAAGTGCTCACAATCGGCTTTGGTACCTCGGGACTATAGCGTCGCGGTTGGCTGACCCGGCTTAGTAGTCGGCGCCGAGCTTTGCGCCACAAGCCTTAACGGCATTGTATTCAGAATTCGCGCAGCAAAGAGCAACCGAGGGCGTGAACGGCAGTCATTATTTGCACAACCTCGATTTGAGTGACAAAATCGTCCTGCACAAATCATTTAATTGAACGACTCTTTCACGCTATCGGCAGGGCCGCAGGAGTAACAATGCACACTGACTATGTCACCACAGACGACGGCGTCCACATCTTCTACAAAGACTGGGGCTCGGGACAGCCGATTGTGTTCAGTCATGGCTGGCCGCTTTCAGCGGACGACTGGGACACGCAGATGATGTTTTTCTTGAATCAGGGGTACCGCGTTATCGCGCACGACAGGCGCGGTCATGGACGGTCCACGCAAGTGGCGAACGGTCACGATATGGATCACTATGCCGACGATCTCGCGGCGGTCACGAAGCGTCTCGATCTTCGCGACGCAATTCACGTCGGACATTCGACCGGAGGTGGTGAAGTAGCGCGATATCTTGGGCGCCATGGTGAGAGCCGCGTCGCAGCAGCCGTGTTCATCAGCGCCGTTCCACCACTTATGGTGCAAACGCCGGCGAATCCGGGCGGCCTGCCAAAATCGGTGTTTGACGGGTTGCAAGATCAAACCGCAAACCGGCGCGCATCATTTTACCTTGAATTTGCCTCGGGACCGTTCTACGGCTACAATCGGCCGGGCGCGAAACCCGACCAGGGCATCATCTGGAATTGGTGGCGACAAAGCATGATGGGCGGCGCAAAAGCACACGTCGACAGCATCGTCGCGTTCTCGCAAACCGATTTTACCGACGATCTCAAAAAGATCACGGTTCCGACACTCGTCATGCACGGCGATGACGATCAAATCGTCCCCTACGCCGACTCTGCGCCGCTAACGCACAAGTTGGTCAAGAACAGCCAGCTCAAGACGTACAAAGGCTTTCCGCACGGTATGCCCGCGACCGAAGCGCCGACAATCAATGCGGACCTTCTCGCGTTCGT
>CAZJLJ010000038.1:16065-28761 GCA_964546935.1 uncultured bacterium
AGGGCCAAACCCGAACCGTCGTTTTGCATCCGCGCGAGATGCTTCCGGAGGGATAAACGATGCATCGTTCCGATTTTTTGAATTCGATGTCCGCGATCGTTGCCGTGGTGCCGTTCGGAGGAGACGTTTCAGCAACGCCGTCGAGCGTGGCCGGTATTCGAATCCCCGATACCGCTCTGGCCCATGATGCACACGACGTAGCATTCGGGAGCGAACCGGTTGAGGTGTACTACCACTCGTTGCGCTCATTTCTCTTCGCCGAGTTGATCGCACGCGCTCGCAAGGCCGACCACGACGAAGAGGCGGTCTATGTCGCGGCCATTCTGCACGACACGGGTTTGTCGCCGAAATACATGTCCGACGACAACCGGTTCGAAATCGACGGCGCGAACCTTTCCCGCGAAGTGCTCAAGCGTCACGACGTAACCGGGTCACGGGCGGAAACCGTTTGGGACGCAATCTCTTTTCACGACTCGGAGTTTTCGCAGTGGAAAGGCGACGTCCCGAAGATCGTAGCGGATGGTGTTAGCGCGGACTTCGGCTTCTATTTAGATACGATGCAGCGGGACGAGGTAATCGCCGTATTGCAAGCGGCGCCTCGGACGAACTTCAGTCCGGTGTTTCTCAAGGCTGTCGCCGAAATTGGCCGCCGCAAACCCAACGCAACCGGTACATGTTTCGTCACAGATGTTGCACACGGGATGGTCCCGAACTTCGCACCGGTGAACTTCTACGACAAAATTAAAGAGGATCCGTTCGCTTCCTACCACGTGTCATAGTTCGGAAAGCCGATGTGCAGCGCCGTCCCGAACGGCGTCTCGTCTTTGCGAAGCAGATTTCGAACGTCGATATATCTCACTCTCACTGATTTTTACAGTTTGCCCACGCCGCCGCGCGAGTAGATCAGCTAACGGGGATGACGGCCGGGCCCTGAGTGATGTCGGGAGCCGTGCCGCCGTGTTCTTCGACCCAGTGACACGCCGCGAAATGGCCGCCGCCGTAATCGGTGAACGCCGGCACTTCCACCTTGCAGCGATCGAACGCCACGGGGCAGCGCGTGTGGAACCGGCACCCCGGAGGCGGCGCAACCGGTGATGGGATGTCGCCTGTGAGAACGATGCGCTCGCGGCGTTCTTCGACACTCGGATCGGGAATCGGAATTGCGGAAAGCAGCGCCTGCGTATACGGATGCAACGGATTCTCGTAGAGCGAATCACGGTCGGCGAGCTCGACAATCTTGCCGACGTACATCACGGCAACGCGCGTCGAAATGTGGCGCACCACCGAGAGATCGTGCGCGATGAAGAGGTATGTCAATCCGAGCTGAGACTGCAGATCTTCCAGCAGGTTGATAACCTGCGCCTGAATCGAAACGTCCAGCGCGGAAACGGGCTCGTCGCAAACGATAAATTTCGGATCGACCGCGAGCGCGCGCGCAACCCCGATGCGCTGGCGTTGGCCGCCGGAAAACTCGTGCGGATAGCGATTCGCGTGGTACGGCTGCAAGCCGACAAGGCGGAGCAGTTCGCGAACGCGATCGCCGGCCGCTTTACCGCGGGCGAGCCCGTGAATGTAGAGCGGTTCGCCGACGATGTCGCCAACGGTCATCCGCGGATTCAGACTCGCGAATGGGTCCTGGAAAATGATTTGAATTTCACGGCGCAACCGCCGGATTTCAGCGGGGCTCGCTTTCGTAATATCTTTCCCGTCGAAAAAAATCTCGCCCTTCGTTTCCTTGAGCAAACGGAGCACGAGACGTCCGATCGTCGTTTTGCCGGAGCCCGATTCGCCGACGAGACCCAGCGTCTCGCCCTTGGCGATTTGGAAATCGACACCGTCGACCGCGCGGACGTCGCCTACGTGGCGAGAGAATAGGCCCGCGTAGATCGGAAAATATTTGTAAAGGTCGCGAACATCGACGAGCGGTGTATTGTTCGTCGATTGCATTTAGACCGGCTCTCCCGGCGCAACGACGGGGGCCGTCGGGGCCTCGATGGGGCGCTGTTCCTTCGCGCGTTCGTCGTAGAGGAAGCATCGCGCGACGTGGCCCGTACCGAAGTCATACAGAGGAACCGGTTCATCGCAGATCGGCATGCGGTACGCGCAACGCGGTGCAAAAGCGCACCCCGGCGGCATGTTCAAAAGATTGGGCGGCTGGCCTTTGATCGGCTCAAGACGCTTGGTGGCGTCGTCAAGGCGTGGCAGCGACGATAGCAGTCCTTGCGTGTACGGCATACGCGCATCTTTGAAAATTTGCTTCGACGTCCCGTATTCGACCATGTTTCCGCCGTACATTACGAGCACGTTCTTGCAGACTTCCGCAACAACGCCGAGATCGTGCGTAATCAGGACGATCGCAGCGCCGGTTTCGCGCTGCATCTCGTTCATTAGTTCGAGAATCTGCGCTTGAATGGTAACGTCGAGCGCGGTGGTCGGCTCGTCGGCAATCAAGAGCTGCGGATTGCACGAGAGCGCCATCGCAATCATGACGCGTTGACGCATACCGCCCGAGAACTGATGCGGATAATCATTGATGCGCTTTTCGGGCGCCGGAATGCGTACTTTTTGTAGCATCTCGATCGCCTTTTCACGCGACTCTTTTTTGTTGTAGCCCAGGTGGAGGCGCACCGCCTCGGCGATCTGCTCGCCGATGGTTAGCACGGGGTTCAAGCTGGTCATCGGATCTTGGAAGATCATGGCGATCTTGTGACCGCGGATCTTGCGCATCTCGGCTTCGCTCTTCTTCAGCAAATCTTCGCCGGAGAAGAAAATGCCGTCGGCTGTAACTTTTGCGTTACGCGCCAACAAGCGCATGATCGATAGCGACGTTACCGATTTTCCGGAGCCGGATTCGCCGACGATGCCGAGCGTTTCGCCGGCTCCGAGTGAAAAAGATAGGCCGTTGACGGCGGTGACGAGACCATCTTCCGTACGAAACGACGTACGAAGATTTTTGACCTCGAGGAGTGGTGCCAAATTTAGATCCCGGTGAGTGACAGAATGAATGCTGTTACAACAAACGCAACCGCAACGAATCCTGTTACACGCTTGAGCTGCTCTTCAGCACCAAGCCGTCCGCGATACGCCGATTCGACGCGGCCTCCGATGGAGCCCGAAAGCCCCTCTTGTTTCGTGGTTTGCACCGCAAGCAAAACGACCAGCGCAATCGCCGCGATAATGAACAGCGTAGCGACGGTGTGCGTCAGCCAACCGGCATGGACTTGGAACCACGTCATCTGAGCCTGCGGTTGAACGGGCGCCGGCGCCTGCACGACGATCGGAGACGGATTCGGATTGGGAACAGTCGTGAATTGCACCGCGGGCGCTTTAGTTGCCGCGGCGGCGACCTGGATGGGGTTCAACGAGCTAACTCTCCTGTCTAAAAATCGCCCGGGATTGTAACACGGGCGCTTCGGTATCTCCAAGCGCGGCTGCCACGCGTTCCGCGATCTTCTGCGGCGTGAGGCCGAAGAGCGCGCGCTGGGTAGCCGGGGAATCATGTTGCACCAGGACGTCGGCGATGCCGACGCGCTCGATCGTGACGCCCAAGCGGCGATCCGACGCCGTCTCTACGACCGCTGAGCCGAAACCGCCTGGGAGCGAATGTTCCTCGAGCGTAAGAATCAACGAGTGATCCTTGCTAAGCTCTTCGAGCAATGCCGCATCGACGGGCTTCGCGAAACGAGCGTTGACGACCGTCGGTAAATGGTCCGACGGCCCAAACTCACCGCTCGCAAGCAAATCGTAGGCATCGAGCGCGACCTCAACCGTATTGCCGAGAGCAATCAACGCAACGCCGGTGCCGCGACGCAAGACTTCGGATTTTCCTTGCGCGATCGGCGTAACGGGGTCGCGATGGCGGCCGCTCGTCGATCCGCGAGGGTAGCGAATTCCCACCGGCGCGTTGAGCGACAACGCGTGCTCCAGCATCGGCAAGATCTCATCTTCGTTTCGCGGCGCCATGACGGTCATGTTCGGAAGCGTGCGTAGATAGGCGACATCGTAGAGTCCCATGTGCGTCGGACCGTCGTCACCGACTAGTCCGGCGCGATCCATGCAGAACACCACGGGCAGATTCTGAACGCAAACGTCGTGCACGACTTGGTCGTAGGCACGCTGCAAGAACGTCGAGTAGATGGCGCAGACCGGTTTCAATCCAGTCGCCGCGGCACCGGCGGCGAAGCACACGGCGTGCGCTTCGGCAATGCCGACGTCGAAGAATCGCTCCGGATATTTTTTCGCGAACTTTGAGAGCTTGGTACCGTCGGGCATCGCGGCGGTAATACCAATCACCCGGTTGTTCTTCTCGGCTACCGTGTTGAGCGCGTCGGCGAATACATCGGAGAACGTAGGGCGCGCATCCGGCTTAACTTCAAGCTTGCCGTTTTCAACGTCGAACGCCGTGCTCACGCCGTGGAACGTGCGCGAATCGCGCTCGGCCGGCTCGTAGCCTTTGCCTTTTTTCGTGCGCACGTGCAGCAGCACCGGCCGATCGAGCGCCTTTGAGGTTTCGAGAGCGTCGATCATGGTGTCGAGGTTGTGGCCATCGAACGGGCCCATGTAACGGAAGCCCAACTCTTCGAAAATAACAGCCGTTTTCTCGGTCGGTGAAACAAAGCGCATCGCGCCCATTTCCGCGCTCGCGAACGCTTTACGCGCAGCACCGCCAAGGGGCATGTGTCCAAACACGTCCTTTGCGCGCTCGCGAACGAAATTAGCGAGCGGCTTGCTGCGCAACACGGAAAGATATGAAGCAATCGAACCAACATTCGGCGCAATCGACATTTCGTTGTCGTTCAAAATTACGATGAAGTTGGTGTGTAGCTGTCCGGCGTTATTGAGCGCTTCGTAGGCGAGTCCGCCCGTCAATGCACCGTCGCCCAAAACGGCAACGACGGTTTCATCGCGACCGGCAAGGTCGCGCGAGATTGCCATGCCAAGCGCCGCTGAAACGCTCGTCGATGCGTGACCGGCACCGAAAGCGTCGTATTCAGACTCGCTGCGCATTGCGAAACCGGAAATGCCTCCGCCCTTGCGCAGGGTGTGGAAACGGTCGCGGCGTCCGCTTAAAATCTTATGCACGTAAGCCTGATGGCTAACGTCCCATACGAGTTTGTCGCTCGGGAGATCAAGGACCCGATGGAGTGCTATCGTCAGTTCGACGACACCCAGATTCGGTGCAAGATGTCCGCCATTTCGGGAACACGTTACAACGAGCATGTCGCGAATCTCGCGGGCAAGAACGTCGAGTTCTTCGCGAGTAAGCGCCTTCACATCGGCGGGAGAGTTGACTCGTTCGATGACCATGGAAGCGGACCTTATTCGCTGCTCGCGCCACCATGCCCGCTCGCACCGCACGGCGCAAGGAGCGACCTCTCGCAAATTCGCATTTAGACCATCTGTGGAGGGCATATGAACGTCTTGGTAGTCGGCGCCACCGGATATGTCGGTCGCGCAGCGGCCGAAGAGCTAATGCGGTTGGACCACAGGGTTCGAGGGACCGTTCGCGATCGAAACGCCGCACGGCTTCCGGTCGGGGTCGAAGCCGTTCAGGCGGACGTAAAGCATCCCGAGACGCTTGTCGCCGCAGCCAAAGATGCCGACGCGGTGATTTATGCGGTTCAGTATCCTGGCGACGATCAATTCGCGGTCGAATCAGCCGCTTTGCAAGCCCTCACCCGTGCGCTTGCACCACGACGTGCGCGTATGATTTACACAAGCGGAGTCTCGATGTACGGGAACACGTTTCCACGTTCCGCAGACGAAAGAACGGCTGCGAATCCGATTGCCATCGTCGCGAAGCGACCCGATCTCGAAGCTATCGTTCTGGCGAGCGTGCCCGACGGGTTGCACGGGATCGTAATTCGTCCCGGACATGTTTTCGGCCGTGGCGGCGGCCTGCCGGCGATGTGGGT
Organism: uncultured bacterium; assembly: GCA_964546935.1. Taxonomy (GTDB): domain Bacteria; phylum Vulcanimicrobiota; class Vulcanimicrobiia; order Vulcanimicrobiales; family Vulcanimicrobiaceae; genus JALYTY01. The sequence continues at coordinate 21,981 of CAZJLJ010000038.1, forward strand.
GCGATCGGCGCACGAAAGCGGCGCGGCGACGATCGTCGGCGACGGCGGCAATCATTGGCCGGTAATTCATATCGACGATTTAGCGCGGTTCTTTGCGGCTGCGCTGGAGCGAGCAGCGCCGGGTTCAGTCTACGTCGCGGTCGACGAGTCCGAGTTCACCGTTCAAGCGATGGCCGAAGCCGCAAGCCGCGGGGCGGGAAAACACGGCAATGTCGAGCACCGGCCGGTCGATGACGCCCGTAAGACTCTCGGCCATTTCGCTGAAGCGCTCGCGCTCGATCAAGCGGCGTCTTCCGCTAAAGCGCGTGCTGAACTCGGATGGGCTCCTCGAGGACCGTCGATTCTTGAAGAACTCGAGCACGGCTCGTATGCCGGCACGGTGAACCGTTAGGCCGGAAGGAAGCTTCCCTGCCCTCACGCTAGTTAGCCGCCAATGCACGATCCATTTACCGAGATCGTGCCGATCAAGAACCGCCGGGCATGGCGTGACCTTGCGCGCATTCTCTCGACGGTTTTCAATCCGTTCTTGACGGCACTGGCTTTGTTCATCATCCTCGCACACGCAACGGCGAGGAACACGCTCGATTTTTGGTGGCTGCTCTTTCTTTCGACGTTCTTTACGTCGATCGGTCCGATGCTCTACGTCTTCTGGCTCTACGGTACCGACCGCATTTCGGATCTCGACATGTCGGTACGCCACGAGCGCGAAGCGGTGTTCGGTGCGTTTGTCGTCTTCTACATGATCGGGACGATCGTGTTATGGATCGCACAGGCGCCGAAATTGCTGATCGCGTCGATGGCGGCGTATACCGTTTCGACGCTTGTCGTGCAGTACATTACGCGATACTGGAAGATCAGCACGCATGCACTGGGGATCACTGCACCGCTTGTGGTGTTAACGTTGTTGTACGGAAACGAAACGCTGCCGTTCCTGATACTAATCCCCATGGTCGGGTGGGCCCGTGTTTATTTGAAGGCTCACACCGTGATGCAAGTTATTGCAGGCTCGCTACTGGGCGCCGGATCGACGATTCTCTTTTTCCATCTCTTTCACGTCAAAGAGATTCTTTCGGTTTGAAACACGAGCAGCGCAGCATCAGGGAATCGTAAGGACGCATTTTCCGGTAACGGCCCCGCTTTCCAGAGCGCGCTGGGCGTCGGCAGCGCGTTCCAAGGGATACGTCGCGCCGACGATCACGCGAAGCTTTCCATCGTCGATTAGTCGAGCGCCGCGTTCCAGAATCTCGGTTTGGTGTACGCGCGCTTCGTGCAACCCGAAGACTTGAGGCGCCGGCATCCAGGTCCACGCAATGCGCAAGTTTCGCTGCATTGCGGCGGAAGGATCGTTCCCGGGCCACTGTCGAGCAACGCAGCTGACGAGTGTCCCGTAATATCCGAGCAGCTCAATGCTCGCGTCGAACGTTGCCCCACCGACGGTATCGAACACAACATCGGCACCGCGGCCGTCCGTCCACGCAAGAACCGCTTTCTTTACATCCTCGGTGCGATAGTCGATCGTCTGCATCGCGCCCAGCGAACGCGCGATCTGTGCCTTTGCTTCATTGCTTACAGTTGCTGCGACGCGTGCGCCGGCGAGTGCGGCAAGCTGCACGGCAACGTGTCCCACGCCGCCGGCGCCTGCTTGAATCAGCACTGTCTGATTCGAACGTATCTGCGCACGGTCGTAGAGCGCTTCCCACGCTGTGATCAGCACGAGCGGCACGGCTGCCGCAGCGTTGAAATCGAGCGACTCCGGCTTGTGCGCGAGATATCGTTCGTCGATCGCTGTGTATTGTGCGTACGTTCCTTGTGCGGTACCGTAACCGCCGTTGACGAAATAGACCGCATCACCTTGCTTGAAGCGCGTAACGCTCTCGCCGATTGCCTCAACCGTGCCGGCACCGTCGCAGCCGAGGATTCGATGATCGCCGAATCCGCCTGACTGACGTACTTTGTAATCGACGGGATTTAGCGCAGCTGCATGAAGTCGCACGAGCACATCGTGCGGTGCAGCGATTTTCGGTTTCTCCGCCTCGCTCAGGCGAAGCACGCCGGCATCACCGGTCTGCGTCATCACTACGGCCTGCATCGTTTCAGTCATTACAGTCCCTACACCATTTCGCGAATTCGGCGCTCGAAGAAACGGCGCTCCGGTTCGCTCGAAACTAAAGATAAGGCGCGCTCGTAGGCACGCTGTGCGTCTCCGAAACGCCCCATACGCCGCAACAAATCGGCACGCGTCGCATAAAACAAATAGTAGGCGTCAAGTTGCCCGCCGCGTTCCAACGCATCGACTGCGGCAAGCCCGTCTTCAAGGCTTGAGTTCATTGCAACCGCAACGGCACGGTTCAGCGCAACAATAGGTGACGGATCAAATTGGAACAGTCTATCGTAGAGCTGCACGATGCCCGCCCAGTGTGTTGCTTCGGATTTCGATGCAACGTCGTGCGCCGCGGCGATCGCGGCCTGCAGTTGGTACGGCCCTTCGTCGTTAAACTGCGAAGCACGCTGCAAGACTCCAAGTCCTTCGGCAATCAAATAGCGGTTCCAAAGCGTACGATTTTGATCTTCCAGCGTAACGATGTTGCCATCGTCGTCAACGCGTGCAGGGCGGCGCGCGTCCTGCAGCAACATCAGCGCAAGCAATCCGTAAACCTCAGCCTGTCCGGGCATCATTTTCACGAGCAGGCGCGCCAGACGGATCGCCTCTTCGCACAGATCGTCACGGACGCGTTTGTCGCCCGACGTTGTCGCATACCCTTCACCAAACATTACGTACAGGGTCGTGCAAACCGCGTCCAAACGGCCGCGCAAGTGCGCGGCATCCGGAATTTCAAACGAAATGCCGGCGTTCCTGATCTTTTGCTTCGCACGGACAAGCCGTTGAGCGAGGGTTGCTACCGGAACGAGAAACGCGCGCGCGATCTCTTCGGTCGTTAAGCCGGCCACCGTGCGAAGGGTTAAAGCAAGTCGCGCTTCGAGATTTAGGCTAGGATGGCAGCAGGCGAAAATCAGCCCGAGGCGATCGTCGGGAATCGCAGCGAGTTCATCCTCAGGGTCAAACGACGGGACGGCCTCCACTGCCTGTTCCAAACGAGCGTATAACGCCACTTTTTCCGTCGCCCGCGCTTCGCGGCGCAAGGCGTCGATAGCCCGATTGCGGGCCGTCGTGATAATCCACGCGGCCGGGTTTGTGGGGACGCCGTCGCGTGCCCACCGTTCAAGCGCGGTAACGTACGCTTCTTGGACCGCGTCTTCGGCGCGATGGACGTCGCCAAGGGCGCGCGACAGCATTGCAATCGCGCGCCCCGATTCAAGTCTAAATGATTCTTCGATCCGCGAAGAATCGACCGCGCTAGACGGCGGAGAACTGCATAACCGGCCGGACTTCGATGCTCCCATATTTCGCGCCGGGAATCTTCGCGGCCAGGTCCAGAGCCTCATCGAGAGAGTCGCAGTTGAAGAGGTAGAAACCGCCCAGCCACTCCTTCGTTTCCGCAAACGGTCCATCCGTTACGATACGCTTTCCATTGCGGACTCGCACCGTGGTCGCGTCGCTTGGCGGTTGGAGCGGCTCGCCGGCGAGCATCTTGCCGCTTTTGCGAACCGCTTCCGTAAAAGTTCCGTACTCCTCGAATAGTTGTTGGCGCTCTTCCGGCGGTATTTCGGGGGCATCGACCGGCGTGTAGATCAGGCACATGTACTGCACGGTATCTCTCCTATCAGTTTGGGTGTCTGGTCCTTAGACGAACGGTGCACCCCGAAATCGACATTCACTCGTCGTCATCTTTATCGTCGAAACGCCCCGGCGTCAGGCCGGTGAAATCGCCGATGAGGTAAGCCGAATAGGGAGCATTCAGCTGGTTGAAGCCGGTGCCCGGCTTTGCGATCTGACCGTCCGTGAAGACTATATGACCGTGAAGGTCGACCTCGACTACTTGATCGTCGAACTGATTACTGATCACGGTATCGCCGTTACGCAATCTAACCGCTCGCGTTGGAAGCGGCGCCGCGATGCTGCCGGGCTGCTCGTTGGTGATGTAGCGGAAGACGATCTGCTTCTTTGCGTTGATTTCAAGAACGCGGTTGTTGTTGGAATCGGTGATCAACGTATCGCCGTTCTCAAAGCGGCTAGCAAAAGCGACGCCGCTAAGCGGTTTATCCGCAGGGCCTGTGTACTCGAAGACGATGTGTTTCGTCCGGTTCACTTCGATGGCGCGATTGTTATTCTCGTCCGCGATAAGGACGTTGCCGTTTTCCAGCAATTCGGCACTGTTGGGATTGTTTAGTTGATTGAATCCGGCCCCGCTTACGCCGTTCATACCGTATTGCCACACAATATTATGATCGCGTGTCACTTCGATTACACGTTCGTTTGCCTGATCGGTGATCAGAACGTTGTGATTGGGAAGTAGCGTCGCAGCAACCGGAACGTTAAGTTGATTGAAACCAAAACCCGTCACCCCGGCTTGGCCGTACTGCCAAACGATTTTTCCGTGACGGTTCACAAGAATAACGCGGTTGTCGACGCAGCCGTTGGGCGGTGGACACGTCGGTTCCGTTCCTCCCGGAGCGCCGGTTCCCGAAATCAACGTGAGACTTCCGAACCGTACGGCATCGTTTGGACCAACGATAGAGTTCGGTCCCGGCACGCTCGAGCCGTTGCCGAAATGCCAATCGATCTGGTGATTACGATCGATTTGCAAAACGCGATTGTTGAATTGATCGGTGACGATGTAATCGTCGAGTTTCTTGAACGCGGCGTCGCTCTCGCTCGCGGATAGCTGCGGCAGCGACGCCGTAGCGGCGCTGTCGGTCGCTACCCCGCTTTGAGGCGTAACGGTTTGTCCGCCTCCTGAAGAACAGCCCGCGGCCACGAAAGCAAACGCGAGCAAAGACAACCACTTCGATGAACGGTTCATCCTATTGCACTCCTCCGGGACGGCGCCCGGAAAAAAAGCGTGCAGAGTAGATGTTAGGAATCTATGAACGCTTGCAGGCAAGGACTTTCGCCCGTGTCGATCGCGCGGTAAAAATTGCTAAGCTAACCTGGATGCAATTATTGCCGAGCGGAGCTTTTTTTCATGAAGCTTTTTCGCATGCTTATTGTCCTTGCTATCGCGTTTGCCGCTGCATGCAACCATGCGCCGTCCCCTATGGTCCCTGCTGTCGAACAACCGCAGGGATTAACGCAGCAAGAGGCGCTTGAGTACGAGCTTTCGCTGCCGAGTACGTTCACCCGACTTGGCTTATCGCATGTGTACGATTCCGGAATCACGACAGCCGAAATTGCGGCACGCAAAAACCGATACGACGTCATTTATGGAACAAGCTATCCCGCAATGTGGCGCGCGGCGGACCCGTCGGCATTAGTAGCGGGATACTACATCATCAACGAAGATAGCGTCGCCATTTCACATCGCGGCCTACCGTTTTGGCAGCAATTCAAGGGCCGTCCTGATTACATTCCTGGAAGCTGGATTCTTTATGCATGCACCCCCGCGCTTTCCTCATGACTATATTGATCGTTTTCACATTCTATATATGCGTTTGCGGACTCGAATACTACACCGTGTTTGCACGCCGGTTTATCCGACCGGCTATCATGTTTTTTCAAAATAAAGCTCTTTCTGTGTTCCTTTTAGAGGCTGACGACTATCCATTAGGCGACCTTGCAATTAACGACGCCTCTCGACCATCCATTGCCGGTTTTGATTCGAACGATATAGCCTTCGGGAATTATGCGTTCCACTAAATAGCCCGCAGACAGGGCGGATATCAATGTAGGAAATTTTCGGAGATGGTTCATGTTGTAACGTGCTCACGCAGCGCGGAGTTCCGCGCGAAGAATTCGGCGCATCATAACGGCAGCACGATGAACGTGCGACTTTACGGTTCCGACCGGAAGCCCAACACGTTTCCCGATTTCCACGTGGCTCAAGCCGTCTATGAACCGTAATCTCACTGTACGTTGAAGGTGCTTCGGCACTTCTCGCATCGCCAGCTCAACTAACTCACGATTTTCACGCTGTTCCATATACGACTCGGGTATCTGATCGCTTGAATACGGAGAGACAGTACAATCCACATTCGCCACCGCGTCGAGCGAAACAAACCGCGGATGTTTTCTACGCAGACGATTTCGAGCGACGTTCCGGGTTATCACAAATAACCACGGAGTCAATGGAAGGCACTTGCGCTCGCCGGAGGTCATCGACTTCAACGCACGATAGGCTCGCACAAAAGCGTCCTGGACCACTTCTTCCGCATCCTCGGAATTGCGCACGATGCGAAGCGCGAATGCATATAACTTGCGTTCATGATGGCCGACGATCTGCTCGAACTCAGGAAGAACGGCGTCGACCATTAGATTTCCGTTTTGAAGGCAAATTTCGCACGAATACGCTTCAGACTCTCTTCACATTGGCCGCAGGTTTGGTGCATATTAATTTCCATTTTTCTGTTGACGGGTGTACCGCGACGCGAGTTCAAACGTTTAACTATGGCGAATTGCGCCGTAATTGAATACAATGAAATGACTCCCCACGGCAGTTGCGTATTTGTATTTCGAGGTCCGAATTAGCGCTGCGTACGAGGACAATGTTTTCGGCTGCGTTGATACTCAGCCGATAGGCTGCAAGAATGAGGGCATTCATAAGTGGAGCTTAGCTCATGTACCCGCCGCGTCTGCTCAGTGGCAGTTTGCAATCCTGACGTAAACCTGCCATAGCGCGAGCCGCTGTAAAGTAGAACTGCACTGACCGGCCCGCCGTGCGATTGT
>CAZJLJ010000039.1:0-17705 GCA_964546935.1 uncultured bacterium
AATATCCATTGTCCTTGATGAAAGAAGGGGCCATGACGGCGTCGGACATTCCGTGGATGAGGCGTTTGTCGGCGGGTGCGACCGTCGCTAGAATACCGCCCAGGTCGACGCTATCTTCGCCGGTGACGAAGTAATACGGTGTAAGACGTACGCGCGCATCGAACATGCGGATGTCGTCGTTTTCGCGATCGAGGTAAGGCATGCGAATCCGTTTGCCTTTGTGGAAGCGCTGCAGAATGTACGGCGTGCGATCGAAGGACTTCAGCCCCTCGTCGATTGCGGCGCGCCACTCTTCTTTCGTAAGGTCGTTTGCGATCTTCACACCGCGAGAACCCCATGCGAGTTCGGAGAATCCCGACGGTTTCACAACCCAATCGCGTTCGCTCTTGCCCAGCTCGAGGAGTTGATGCCAATCCGAAACCGGTTCGCCCGCGGCTTCGAGTCCCGCGATGACGGCCTGCGGCGGTAACGGACGAGGATCGAGGACCCACGTCTGCGGGAACATCGTGCTCAAACGCTGGTAAATCGCCTTTCCGTCTTTGCCGAGTTCGGCTTGCCACAGCTTGCGCAACGCCGGATGGTGAAAAAGCGCGAACGCAAGTTTTTCTTCCAACGCAGCTTTGGGCGGCGGCGTAATTTTTACCCGATTGTGGCGCGCCGCATAAAACATCAGCTCTTGCTTCGGAACGTTCAACAAATCGAAGAGCTCGAAATTACGATAGATCGCATCGAGCTTCTCTTCACGTCCGTCTTCGAAACGAACGAAAAGCGCTTCTTCGGTGAAGACGATCTGCTGCGGGGCAACGACGTGCGCGTTGATCAGATCGGTCCGATTTGCGGCGTCGGCGAGCCATCGCATTTCATTGCGGTAATCGCCCGATTCATCGGAAACAACGATCGCTACCGTCGGGCGCTCGACCCCAGTTGCGTGTTGCACCATCCTAGCAAAGCCGCGCGGCATGCCTTCGACGCCGCCGATGGACTCGATGCCCGCTTTGCAGTACGCCTCCATCATCGCGCCGACAAATCCCATTCCGCCGGGAACCGAATCGAGCTCCGATGCAATGAATCCGCTGTCGGTTAAGATGAGATCCGGGCGAAAGACGCCGGGCAGTTCTTGCTTGAAACGGTTTTGCCGTTCCAGACGAATGATGTGTTCGGGCTTTCCGCGATCCAAGTACTCGGCTATAAACGCCGGAGCGGTACCGCGAGCGCTTCGGTTGTAGAGATTATTGAGCGCGCGATAGTATGCAAGCAGGTCGGTGCCGATTCGCTCGATTTCAGCCACGGTTTTCGGCGCCAATGCAAACGGCTCGGGGCTTACGCGCCACGGGATTCGCGCATGCTCGTCTTCCGTTTTAAAAAGACCGGGCGGAATCGTATCGTGGATGAATTGCGCTTGCTCGCGAGCCGTGAGGTTCGGAACGGTTGCCGTACAGGGCATGGAAAAGGCGTACTCCTAGTTAGCCCCGACAACAACCGTCGGGGATTTTGGGATTGCTAAACGCTATATAGCGACGTCGCATAACTCTCACTGTAATTCCCACCGCGCGGCAGAAGTTGCAGCGACCGTCCGCCTACTTGATGGTGACGGCCCCCGGCGTCAGCAAGGCGCTTTCTATGTGGACGGCGCCGCCGGCGTACACGAGGGTCAAGTGGAGGGTTCCTTGGAGGCCGAGCTGGGCAAGCTCGACGTTCTCGAGCACCCGAGAGGGCCCGTCCCCGGCGATGAAACGCATCGTGCTGTCCCTCGAGAAGGATCCGCCCGAGGCGCTGAAATGGCCTTGGACGTTAAGGGCCAGGGCATTTCCGGCATTCCGCGCGGGCTCGCCGTTGACACAGTAGCCTATCGTCACGGGTGTCCCGCGGACCATAAGCGTTTCGCGGGAACAATGTTCTTGAGCGCTTGCCACGGACGGGAAGATGGCGAGGAGCGCTGCGACAACCATGGACGAGGTGCTCATCTTGAGACGAAACGATTCGATTGCGCCAAACGTCGCACCCGCCACAAATCGATTGACTCCAAGCGTTAAGCTTAGTGTGGTGCCCAGCATCGATCTCATAGCCTTAGACCTCGACGGAACGCTGTTAACCGCCGGTGATGAAATATCGCCGGCTAATCGTGCAGCCATCCGCGACTCCCTTGCAGCCGGCGTTCGCGTGGTCCTTGTTACCGGCCGCGGAGCCGATACCCCGGCTCACATCGCACGTGACCTTGGGCTCAATTTGCCCGTAATCTGCTGTCACGGTGCGCTAACGAAAGATTTCGTCTCCGGAAAAGTTCTCGGACACATTCCGATTCCGTTGAAATACGCAAAACCGATGATCGAGTTTGCGGAACAGAACGGCTTGGATACCGCCGTTTACGTTGGAGAGCATTTTCATCGTTTGAAAGGCACGCGTCCATATATGGACGACATGCTTGGACCGAATTGGCTCGACATTCCGTCGTTTGGACAGATTTTGCATAGCGCGCCGACGTTCATCAGGTTTCTCGGCCACGATGCGGTTACGGCGATCCGTGAAACGTTCTCGGATCTTCCGGTCCATTTCAAATACGAAACGTGGGGCGATTTCGAAGAGCTCGCGGTGACGAGCTTGGAAGCGACGAAGAAAAATGCGCTCGCGAATCTTTGCGACGATTTGCAAATTTCACGTGCCAACGTGCTGGCGATCGGCGATTCACGCAACGACGTCCCGATGTTACGCTGGGCCGGTGTGGGCATTGCGATGGGAAATGCACTTCCCGAGGTAAAGCAGGCCGTAAAGTACGTCACCGAAACGAACGAGGAAGACGGCGTTGCATCGGCAATCCGGCGGTACGTGTTGAATCCGTTGGATCAAGAGAAAACAGCCTAGGAGAACCCGTGCAATCACAGCAGTCCCCGTCGCCTGAATACGAAGCGCGCCTGCGCAAGATTCTCGCCGATCGCGATTGGCAAAGCCTTCGTGAATTTGCCCGCGCCGAGAATCAAGTTCCCGACGACGTTTACGAAAAAGATCAGCACTTTTGGGAAGTGCTCTTGAACAAGCTGATCTGCAATCGCCTCGATATGCTCAGCGAGCATGAAGCGGCGCGCGCGTGGCTGGGTGAGCGTGGATATTCAACCGATCTCGGCGGATACTAGCGCCCTCCGCGTCTCGGTTCTCGCCTTCGCTCGCGTGCGCGAGCTGATGGGCGGCGACGGCTTTGCATTCGAGTTTCGTCATGGTGCGACGCTGCGCGACTGCTGGGCCGAATTGGTGGAACGTTTTCCTGCGCTTGCGCCACTACAGAGTTCAACTCGCATTGCGAAAAACGGGCGGTTGGAGAGTTTGGATTCCATCATCGAAGATGGTGACGAGATTGCACTGCTGCCGCCCGTAGGCGGCGGATAGCTCGATGTTCGCGATTGTAACCGAAGCGATTGATCCACGCGCTCTCGAAGCAGCCGTGCGCACGGATTCGTGCGGCGGAATCGTAACCTTTTTGGGCGTCGTACGCGACCGCGCGAACGACGGTGAAGCGGTAAACGGGCTTTCCTACGAAGCTTACGATTCTATGGCATGCGAGGAGTTCCGGCGGGTTGCGGAAGAGGCGCGAGAACGTTTCGGCGACGTAAACCTCGCCATCGTCCATCGCATCGGAGATCTGGCCGTCGGCGAAATCGCAGTTGCCGTCGTTGCCGCGTCGCGTCACCGAGCGGCTGCGTTCGATGCGTGCGAGTTCGCGATCGATGCCGTAAAAGCGCGTGCTCCTATTTGGAAAAAGGAACGCTACCTCGACGGTTCGGGTTCGTGGGTGGCAAATGAGTGTTGAGCTTTTCCGCTTAAACGGAAAAGATAACGACATTGCGGTGCTTTATTACGCGCCGCGGCGTCCGCGCAATGTTACGCTCGTCGCCGGACACGGCTATTCTTCGAGCAAGCACAATCTCGATTTGCTTTGCGCGTTTCTTTCGAGCCATGGCTTCGCTGTTTACAATTTCGACTTTCCGGGCCACAAGTTGGGCTCCAGCGGCGGCATCCTTCGGGGAATCGACTCTTGCATCGACGCCATGAGCACCGTCATGGAGTTTGCCCGCGATCGTTCGCCCGGCTCAGTGCTGACGCTCGGACATAGCATGGGAGCAATGACCGCAATCTTAACCGCCGCAATGAATAACGAAATCGATGGCGTTATCGCAATTGCAACCGGCTACGGGCGGCCAACCGCGCTCTCGACGTTGCGGGCTGCCGGCGCGACGGATTTCCGCTCCTCTTATGTTGACGGTGTAGATTTGCCGACGCTCGTCGAAGGGGTAGACGGTTATTACGAACGGCTGCTTCGCAATTTGGAAGGCCGGCCGCAGCTCTATGTTGCCGCCTCGCACGACGCGATGGTAAATACGGCAAGTGTGCTAGAACTTTACGAACGTGCACCACATCCCAAGCATTTTACAACCATCGAAAGCGATCATACCTATGCCGGCGAACACGCGCGCGGTGAGGTATTGCAATGGCTGAACAAACTGTATCCTCGCGGTTGAGGCTCGCCGGACGACCGGAATTGCGGCGTTACAGCCGCCACCTGCTGATTCCGGAAGTCGGCCTCGCCGGTCAAGAACGCCTTGCGGCGGCGCGGGTACTGGTTGTTGGCGCCGGTGGTCTGGGGTCTCCGGTTCTGCAATATCTTGCCGCGGCGGGTGTAGGACGCATCGGCGTAATGGACGACGACACCGTCGATGAAACGAATCTCCAGCGTCAGACGATTTTCGCAACGAGCGACATCGGGCGGCGCAAAGCTGAAGTTGCTGCAGATTTTGTTCATGCGCTGAATCCCGGCGTGGGGGTCGATGCCATTCCGGTGCGCTTCGATGAATCGAATGCCCGCGAGTTGACGCGCTTGTACGATGTGGTCGTCGATTGCACCGATCGTTTTCCAACGCGTTATCTAATCAATGATGCATGCGTTCTGGAGGGCAAACCCGACGTGTACGCGTCGATTTTTCGCTTCGACGGACAGGTCAGCGTTTTTGGCTACGAAGGCGGCCCGTGTTATCGCTGTCTCTATCCGCAAGCGCCACCGGCGGGCAGCGTTCCGACGTGCGCCGAAGGCGGCGTCCTCGGTGTTCTTGCGGGACTTGTCGGTGCGTGGCAAGCCAACGAAGCCCTGAAGGTTTTGCTTGGCATCGGTGACGTGCTCGCGGGCCGTTTGCTGCTGGTCGATAGTTTGGGCGGCGGAACGCGAAGCGTTGCGTTCGATCGCGATCCCGATTGCGTATTGTGCGGACGCGCGCCGTCAATTACCGATGCGCATTACGTTGATGAAGAGGACGTTTTCGACGAAAGTGAAGTCGACGTCGCTGACTTGGACGAGATGCTTTCTGAATCGCTTTTACTCGACGTTCGCGAGCCCCACGAAATCGTTCTGGGGGTGGTGGACGGCGCACTCCAGATTCCGGCCTCGGAGTTGGAAGCGCGCTTGCACGAACTCGACAGCGCGCGCTCTTACGTTGTTGCGTGCCGCGTAGGAACGAAATCCCGCTGGGCGGTTCAGCGTTTGCGTGATGCCGGGTTCACGCGGGTAAGACATCTTCGCGGCGGGCTGCTAGCATACGCCGCCGCACGCTCGGAATTCGAGTTTTTCTAAACGCAGATTTTTTGATGAAGAAGAAGCCTTTGGGAAAAACGGGCGTCGACTTGCCGGTTATCGGGCAAGGCACCTGGGATGTGCCGGAACGCGGTGCGCGAGCGGAAGAGGCGAAGCGCGCGATCCGACGCGGCATCGAACTCGGAATGACCCATCTTGATACGGCGGAGATGTACGGTTCCGGGGCGGTCGAAGAGTTGCTCGGCGAGGCGATCGCCGGGATTCCTCGCGAATCGCTCTTCATCACCAGCAAAGTCTTGCCGAGCAACGCGAGCTACAAAAAGACATTGCAAGCGTTCGAACGTACGTTGAAGCGGCTCCGCACGGATTACCTCGACTGTTACTTGCTGCATTGGCCTAGCTCCGATCCGCTGGAAGAAACGATGCGTGCCTTCACGCAACTCGTGCAAGACGGAAAAACACGGTTCGTCGGCGTGAGCAACTTCGATGTCGATGAGATGTTCGAAGCGCAAAAACTATTGGATCCCATTCCGTTGGCATGCAATCAAGTGTTGTACCACTTGCACGAACGGGGCATCGAGCACCGGCTGATCCCCGAGGCAGAGGCGGCCGGAATTGCGATTGTCGCCTATACGCCGTTCGGGCGCGGGCGCTTTCCCGCACGGGCCGCGCGCGAAGACGGCGTGCTTGCAACGATTGCCAAGAAACATGGCGCGACGCCGCGACAGGTGATTCTTGCGTTCCTCATTCGCCACTCGAACGTCTTCACGATTCCGAAAGCCTCGCGCATCGAGCATGTGGTCGAAAATGCCGGAGCCGCGGAGCTTATTCTAGACGACCAAGATATCGCCGCGATCGACGCGGCGTTTCCGGTGGGTGATGAAACTCCTCTCGCAACGCTCTAGCGTCGCGGTGCTCCGCGAACGTTTGCAAATGCGCGCACGCGAATTAGGCATTGCCGAATTGCGTGTCGCACCGGCGTACTCAGATGAAGAATCGCAGGAACGGATGCGCCGTTCTTTTGCTCGCGGCGATCTTGCGACGTGGGGATACGACGATGGGTACGCAAGAACCGCGGCCGATCCGCAGCAAGTTTTAGCCGGAGCGCGCAGCGTCATCTGCATCGCCGTTCCTTATGCCACACCCACGCCGGCGCGCGACCATCTGCAGGGCCGCGTCTCCAACTACGCGTGGTCGAACGATTATCACCGCCGCGTCAGATCGATGCTTGGTGAACTCGCTGCAATCGTCGACGAGGCCGCGGGCGAACCCGCTACCGCGATCGCGTGCGATACGAAACCGATCGCGGAACGGGCTTTCGCCGCACGCGCGGGAATCGGTTGGGTTGGAAAACACACGAATCTAATCTCCCCGAAGTACGGTTCGTTCGTATTTTTGGGCGAAATCGTTACGACGCTCGACCTGAATGCAGACGCGCCCGTGAAGAAAACGTGTGGCGCCTGCCGCCGCTGCGTCGACGCGTGCCCCACCGGGGCGCTACGCGGCGACTACACCATCGATGCGACACGCTGCATCGCCGATCTCACGCAGCGCACGGATGCGATTCCACGCGATCTTCGGCCGTATATCGGAGATTGGGTTTGGGGCTGCGATCTTTGCCAACTCGCATGCCCGCCTACGGCGCTTGCGGGCACGCAAGGGGGTGAACCCGCGTTGCCCCGCGATCCATCGATGGCTACTCCGCGGCTGATTGAGCTATTGCAACTGCGCAGCGGAGAATTCAAACGCCGTTTCGCGCCGACCGCGATGGGTTGGCGTGGCGCAGCGGTGTTGCGGCGCAACGCCGCGGTAGCGTTAGGAAACGCGTTGGATCGCTCGACTGTCCCGGCGCTCGCTCGCGCTCTTGCCGGCGATCCGCATCCCATGGTCCGCGGCCACGTAGCGTGGGCGCTCGGCCGCATCGGCTCGAAGGCTGCCATCGATGCTTTGCGCGCCTGTTCGTCCAGCGAGACCGATGCCGGCGTAGTAGAAGAGATTGACGCCGCTTTGGAAACCTATCGTACAGTTCGCCCGTTAGGAAGGTCATGAGACGAGTTCTTCTTGCTTTTACCCTCGCTGTATCGTGCGTTCCGTTGCCTACCCAGGCCGGTGACGATCTACTCGCGCGCGCCGCTGCGGTAAATCCGAGTCTACATTCGTATATGGCGACGATGCATGCGCACGTGGCGCTCAAATCATTTCCGTTTCTTTCGACGGATTTGAGCGGAACCTATTACCACAAAGACCCGAACAAAGACAAACTCGAAATCACGAGCGGCTTGCCGGGTTTGGCAAAGCAGTTCAGCAAGCTGTACCCGCACTTAGTTACCCCCGCGCAGTGGGCTGACGTCTTCGACGTCTCGAAGACCAGCGACGATGGCAAGCTAACTACTTACAAGCTCGTGCCGAAGAAGCGCGGTAATATCGATCACATAGACGCGACGATCAGTGATAAGGATGCCGTAGTCACGTCGATGACGTGGCACTATTATAACGGTGGAACCGCTTCGATGAACAACTCGTACTCGGTGGTCGACGGCAATCAGGTCGTTACAGCGCAAACCGGCAGCGTAGATGAGCCCGCTTACAAAGGCGACATCGATACGAAACTGGATAATTATAAATTGAATCCCTCGATATCGGACTCGATCTTTCAGGAGCAGTAGTGACGACGGTCGATTTGACGCGCGAGCTTCTCGCCGATTCATTCAATCGACCGATTACGTATTTGCGCATCTCGGTCACTGATAAGTGCAACCTGAGATGCGTGTATTGCATGCCGGAGAGTGGGCTGCCCTGGCTCCATCGCGAGGAGCTGCTCTCGTACGAAGAGATTGTCGAGATCGTTCGCGCTGCAGCGAGCGTAGGCGTGCGCAGCATCCGGTTGACCGGCGGCGAGCCGCTCGTTCGCCGCGATCTTCACCGGCTAGTTGCGGCAATTGCGGCGATTGACGGCATTGAAGATATTGCGCTTTCAACGAATGCCGTTTTGTTAAACGAACAATTGGACGAGCTCGTGCGCGCAGGACTTAAACGTGTCAATGTTTCGCTGGATACGCTCAGGCCTGAACGATTTTTCGAGATTGCGCGCCGGCCCGGACTCGAGAAGGTATTGAGCGGCATCGATCGAGCGATTGAAGCCGGCCTAGCGCCGCTAAAACTCAACTGCGTAGTGATGCGCGGCAAGAACGATGACGAACTGGAATCCTTCGCCGCGCTTACGAAAGAGCGGCCGGTCTTCGTTCGATTCATCGAAGTGATGCCCGTGCACGAGAATCTCGATCTGCAGCGCGACGCATATATTTCATCGGACGAAATTTTGGACCGGGTAGGCTCCATCGGTGAATTGCATCCTGTAACTGGTCCATCCGGAAATGGACCGGCCAGATACTTTGCGTACGATGGCGCTGCCGGGGCAGTCGGGGTGATTAGTCCGCTCTCGCACGACTACTGCGAGCGTTGCAACCGCGTTCGGCTAAGCGCCGACGGCCGGTTGCGGCTTTGTCTCTTCGGGGACCAACATATCGATTTGCGGACGCCCCTGCGGGCGGGCGCCTCCACCGAAGAAATGGCCGGGATTCTCCGGTCGTCCATGTCCATCAAGCCTGAGCGCCACCACCTGCGCTTAGGCGAAGCGTCGTCGCGCATGAAGGCCTTCTCGGAAATCGGCGGATAAAGTCGTAAAATACTCTTGAGCAGGGTCCCAACCGGCCGGGCGTCACGAATGCGACGACCGGGGCGTTGGGCCTACACAGGAGGGGCCAATCGTGGAGGAGGTCTACCTCGCAACCCAATCAACCGCCGGGGCGCAGGTTCGTGTCGAATCGCTCGTTCACGATTACCAGACGAAGCTCGTGCGGTATCTGCGACGGATGGTCGGCGACAGCGAAGTCGCGCTCGATCTTACGCAAGACGTATTCTTCGCAGCATATCGGACGCTTCAAGCCGATCCGAATCGACCGCTCAGCGCCGGTTGGCTCTACAAGACCGCAACGAACAGTGCAATTTCGTACCTGCGACGCAAAAAGATCATACGGATGCTCCCGCTCGATCGCGATCACGACGAACGGTCGTGGCGCATCGACGAACAGAGTGCCGCATCAGTCGATCTGCAAGCGGCAATCTCACGGCTTCCCGGAGAACAGGCCGCAGCCGTGTTGCTAACAAGTTACGCAGGGTACTCTTCGCAAGAAGCAGCGGCGATGCTCGGAACATCGTCGGATGCGGTACGGCAGCGCGTTTGCCGCGCAATGAAAACGTTGCGATCGATCATGACGGAGAAATAGTGACCAACGCCTGTAAACAGGCGGAATTGCTTGCCGGTGCGATAGCGCTTGGTGAAGCGACCGACCTAGAACGCGAACGATATCGCCGCCATGTAGCGGCGTGTTCTGCGTGTTTGGAAGAACTCGGCGGCGAGCGCGAGATCGAACGCGTAATGCGTACGATCTCGGATGCGCGTGAGGCGGAGACATGGGAGCCGGTTCTCTCCTCCGTGCAGTCGCGTAAACGGCGACGCGCCGTTTGGGCGTTTCGTTTCGCGCTTCCCATAGCAGCAATCGCAATCGCCGCTTCAGCCGGCATTCATTCTCTCGCAACGTCCAACGCGCGCACGGTTGCGGTTGCGCCCGCGCAGCCGGCCGCCGTTTCCAATGCGAGCGTGCCGCATGTCGCCGTGCAACACCGCGCTGCGCCGCACGCTGCGAAGCCGCCGCAAGCGCAGCCGCAGCAACAGGTGCAATCGCAGCCCCCGCGCATGTTCGTCGTGCACAACGTCATCACGTTGAAGGCTCCGGAAACTTCTGTAGCTCACGTGGCGGCGAATCACCAGCCGGTTCAGAATCCCGCAGCGGCGGAGACTAAGACGACGACCGTAATTGCGCAAACTCCGGTGTGGCGTGCCGCGGAGTCGTCGGACGTTCCGATCTGGCGCCGTGACGGCGATCCCACCCGCCGGCCTCGCGCTACGACGCTATCCGCTCCGCCCCCTACGCTCGCCGCTCGCGCTGAGTCGATTGCAATGTCACCCGTCAACACCGTTCGGGACGTTGTGCCGTACGGCGGCGAAACGGCGATCAATCCGGAACCGCCGATGATTGCGTATCAGGAAGGCGCGGAAGGCACGACGGCGTTCGAAGTCAACGTCGACGAGCGAGGCATGCCGGTGAAGTGCACGATCACGAAGTCGTCCGGATTTTTGGTTTTAGATAACGCCGTTTGCCGGGCAGCGATGAAAGCGCGGTTCTCACCGCGGATGGTCAATGGACGCGTCGTTCCCGGCGTTTATCGCGACGCGTTTACTTTCCGCAGCTCCGTCAACAACGAAGGCATCCAGCCGCCTCAGTAGCCAGGGTGAGTTGCCGCGCAGATCTAGTCGACCGACTTGCGGAAGAACGCGAGCATTTTGTCTGCTTCGGGCATGATGCGGAATTCCTCGAAGCCCCAGCTCTTGGCCTGATTGATTGCACGTGTGTTGTGCATTGAAAGCAGAAACGTTAGCGTCTTGACGTTTCGCTTGATCGCGAGCCGCTGAACCTCCCCGACGAGCTCCGTGCCGACTTCGGGCGGCGCGTTCGGAGAAAGGCGAAGGCCTTCCATCATCGCAACGTCCATGCCGTTCGCGGCTTCCGGATCGTCGTATCCCAGCGGAAGACGGAACACCAGTTGTACCATGCCGAGAAGACCGCTCGCGTCTTCAGCTACAAGGACGACGCGGCGTCCGGCACGCTGTTCCGAGAGCCACTTTACGATACGCTGGTTCCATGACTCTTTGCCGGCATTGCCCGATACAACACCATCCTTGGTGAGACGTTCCAAATCGCTCGCTTGAGCGAAGCGCAAAAAAATCTTTCGGCCGGCCACGGAGCCCTCAATTCATCAGGTGGGGAGAAAACCACCTTTAAACGAATGGCGCGGCATCCGTATGCCGACTCGCCGATTTCTAGCAATCGCGTTCTTAACGTTCGCCTTTCTGAGCGCGTGCGGTCATAGCGCTCCGCAAACGGCAATCCGTGCGATGGACGACAGCGTCGCTACGCCGTCGGGAGCGAACGTCTCGCGAGGCGCGACGGTCTTCGCAAAAAACTGTGCCGCATGTCACGGTGAACAGGGAGCGGGCGGTCTCGTCGGCCCGGCGCTCGTGAACGAACGGAAGAAAAAGGATCGAACCGCGGTCATCTTTGCAATCGAACAGCCGGATCCGCCGATGCCAAAACTCTTTCCCGGCGAACTGACCCCACAAGATGTTTCCGATCTTACTGCATACGTGGAGACGCTCTAGGGCGTGAGCGCACCGTTCATCTACCGCTTCACTCGCGATCTTCGGCTTGACGATCATGCCGGGCTCGCGCATGCCGCGGCGAACGGCGACATCATTCCCGTTCTGGTGATCGATCGCGCAATGGAAACGCGAATCGGACACTCGCCCAGGCGCGCGGCATTCTTTTGCGCGACCGTCGCTGCGCTCGATGCAGAGCTTCGCGAGCGCGGAAGCCGTCTGTTGGTGCGTCGCGGCGCGCCCGGTGCGATCTTGAAGAGCATCGCGCGAGCCTCGGGTGCAAGCGGCGTGGCGTGGAGCTGGAAATACGATGCGGCGTCGATGCAGCGCGACCAACGTTTGCAGTCGGAGCTTGAAGAAGCGGGACTGCGCGCGACGATCGTGCACGATGCGCCTGCCGTTCCTCCCGAAGAAACAGCCGCGGCAAGAAGCGATGGACGCGGCTATCGCGCATTTGCTCCATACTTCGATGTTTGGCGAACGATGAACGTGACGTCGTACGAAGCGCCGTTGCTCATGCGTTTCGCCACTTCGGATTTGCAAAGCGAGCCGTTGCCGTCGCCGCACGAGTTCGGGGCGTTGGAACGCCTTGTCGAAGCGGGCGAGCCGGTAGCGCGAGAACGCCTGCGACGCTTTTTAAGTGAAGCGGCGGTACAATACGCAACGGCGCTCAGCGTGCCAAGCGAAGACGGCACGTCGCGGCTTTCCGCGCATCTTTCCTTCGGCGCAATCTCGGCGAGAACCGTCGTGCGGTCAACACTCCAGCGGATTGACGATCCGTTTTTGCTGAGCGAAGAGCGCATGTCGTTGCGCCTATTCTTGCGATCGCTCGCAATGCGGGACTTCTTTTTGCAACTAGCGTGGTTCGAACCGCAGACGGAAGACGAACCTCTTCAAGAGCGAATGCGATCGTTTCCGTTTGCCAAATCGCATCGCGCGTTGGACGCGTGGCGCGGGGGAAAGACCGGTTACCCGTTGATCGACGCCGGCGTACGTCAGTTACACGAAACGGGCTGGATGCATCCGCACGTGCGTGCCGTCGTCGCATCGTTTCTTTGTTTTGATCTGGGTGTTGATTGGCGCGTGGGACGGGAGGAATGGGATCGTTGGCTTATCGAGGACGATCCTGCGCTTGCGACGGGAAATTGGCAGTGGATTGCAGGCGTGGGCGCGGATTTGGTCCAGTACCCGCGCATTTACAATCCGCAGAAGCAACGCCGCCGTTTCGATCCGCTTGGGACGTACGTGAAGGCGTGGGTACACGAACTCGCGCACGTTCCGGTCGGCGCTTGGCAATCATCGCGCAACGATGAAACGCAACTCGCGCTGCCTCTCTTCGTCCGTGACGGTTATCCGCAACCAATCATCGATCACGAAGCAGCAGCGCGAGGTTTTCTGGAACGGTATCGGGAGTTTCGAACTTAGGCAGCCGGTAGGCGTTCGTCGATCCAATCGCTGATAATCGGAACGCGAACCTCATCGCCGTGCCAAACCTTGATTCCGTAGAAGACGCTTGCGACTAAGAAAATCGGAATGAGGAACGGGATGATAGCAGTGGCCGACCACCCGAGGACCGGAATGTTGCTCGCGAGTTCCAGCAACCCCCAGAACGCGGCGAAACCGACGTTGAAGCCCAAGGCTTGCAGCGCTTGTTTCTTCAGATAGCGAGATTGTTTGCGATCGAAGAGTCCAAGCAACGCGAGCGGCCATAGCGGATAACCGAGCGCGACCAAGGCACGTGACTCAACCGGATCGAGTGGTTCCGCGACGGTTACTGTCGCGCGAGGTTGCGGTTGAGGTGGCGGAGGCGGAGGGGCTTGCGAAGGGTTCGGACGCGGCGGCACTTGACCGTGCAGCTGTTGGCGTCCGCCGGTGGCCGCGTCGATTTTCTCGGCGAGGCGGCAGCTGGGACACATGCCGCGCTCATCGCGACAGGTTGCGCAAATCGACTTCCGGCACTCCACACAAGGGGCGACGGCCGGGACGTTGGGGTGGAAGAAACAGTCCATAATCTTGTAGCGGTGCTCCGTTGGTTCATCTTCATCTACCGCACAGCGCGGTGCAGGTTTCACGTGCCCGCGACCGCAAGTCCGGGGGCCGATGGTCCCACGTGAAACGCTGCGACGCTTGGCCGCCGAAGCGAAACCCTACGTCCCGACGTTAGCCGCAGCTCTAGTCCTAAGCTGGATCGCCGGTCTGCTCACCCTCGTACCCCCGTTGGCGTTCCAGGTCATCATTAATAAGGTACTAGCACCGCCGAAGAGCGTCGCGCCGGACCTTCACGCATTTTATATTGCCCTTGCGGGCACGTTCGCGGCGCTTGTTCTGGCCAACGTCGCGACGTACGGCGAGACGTACCTCATGACGTGGACGGGGCAAAAAGTCATCGCCCACCTGCGCCAGCGGCTCTTCGAACGCGTGCTGAATCTGCCGCTCGCCGAGTTTGACCGGTGGCGTCCGGGCGAGCTCATCGCGCGCTTCAACAGCGACATGCAAATGATGGGCGACGCCGTAGGAACATCGCTGCCGCAGCTGCTGGTCGCGCTGATCACGTTCGTTTCGTCGTTTGCGTACATGGTGTACTTGGATTGGTTCCTTACCGTGACGCTGCTCGTGATGGCGCCCGTGATTTCATTCGCGGTATCGCGCTTTCAAAAACTCATCTCGACCAGCAACACGCGGGCGCAACAGCGCATCGCCGATCTTTCTGCAAATCTGACCGAAGTTTTGCACGGGCAGCGTGTCGTCAAAGCGTTCAATCGCGAAGCGTTCGAAGCGGCGCGCTTCCAAGCGCGAAACGACGATTACTTCGGGGCTTTCATGAAAGTGGCGCAGCTGATTCAAACGCAGCCGTTGGTTGTTTCCACCATCATGACGCTCGGCGTGGTCGTGATAATGTGGCTCTCGGTGCGTGAAGTCTTGGTGGGCCGGCTCGACGTCGGACGCGTTTTCCAGTTCTGGCTGTTGCTGGTCAATCTCGTGAACCCGATGAATCGCGTTGCTGCATTCTTCGGCGATCTTACAAAAGCGTTGATTTCTACCGGTCGCGTCTTCGAGATCGTCGATCTACCGCCGGAAGAACTCGATGCAGCGCGCGCCACGACCATGCCGTCTATCGCCGGGGAGATCGTTTTCGACGACGTCACCTTTGCTTATAAGAAAGGCGAAGCGCCGGCACTGCTTCACGTCTCCGCCGAAATCGAACCGGGCGAAATCGTTGCGCTCGTCGGTCCATCGGGCGCCGGGAAGACAACCATCGCGAATCTTGTGCCGCGGTTCTACCAGCCGCAAGAGGGCCAGGTACGCATCGACGGCATCGACATCGCGAAAGTTCGTCTCGATTCGTTGCGCGCGCAAATCGCCATCGTACCGCAAGATCCGCAGCTTTTCCGCGCCACGATTCTGGAGAACATTCGTTACGGTCGTCTCGAAGCAACCGATGCGGAAGTGCGCACTGCCGCGATTGAAGCAAACGCAGATGAGTTCATCGCGCAATTTCCCGAAAGCTACGCGACCGAGGTTGGTGAACGCGGAGTCCGCTTGTCCGGTGGTCAACGCCAGCGCATTGCGATAGCGCGCGCAATTTTGCGCGATCCGCGCATCCTTATCTTGGATGAAGCGACGAGCGCACTCGACACGCATTCCGAAACGCTGATCGAGCAGGCTCTGGACCGGCTCCTGCCCGGTCGCACGACGCTTATTATCGCGCATCGTCTCTCCACGATCCGCCGCGCGAACAAGATTCTGTATATCGAAAACGGTCGCGTACTGGAATTTGGAACGCATGACGAGCTGCTCGCACGGAACGGACACTACGCCCGCTTGCACGCCGCACAATTTGCAACTTAACGTGATTGCGCTATTCTAGGCATCCAACGAGATGCTAAAGCCGGCGTGAGGTTAGCTCCATGCAAACGCAATCGCAACCTACTACCGTTGAATTCGTAAAGACCGCGACTGCTGAAGCTTACGATTGGATAGACGACGTCGTTCGAGCGCTTGGGCGAACCGACCGTTACGAGGCGCTCTCCGCCATTCGCGGCGCACTTCACGCTCTACGTGATGAATTAACGGTCGATCAAAACCTCAAACTCGCTTCGCGACTTCCCACGCTAATTCGCGGGCTCTATTTCGAGGGCTGGGATCCTCGCACCAACGTCCGCCCCGCCGACCGTGACGAATTTCTTGAATGCGCCGCTCGCGAATTCACGCAGCCTTCGTCTGAAGTGCCTACCGAAGAATCCGTCCGCGCCGTCCTCTCCGTTCTCGAATCACGCATGCCCCCGGAATGCCGCAAGCTCAAGTTCTCTTTACCTAAATCCATCCGCGAACTCTGGCCTACCGACTCCGTCTCGGTTTAGAACCCCGGCAATGCCGGAATGTGCCCTCGTCCGACGGGCTCACGATGACGAGGGATACCGCCGATACAGAAGTTGATGGATAGTATCAGCGGTGTTTCCTTTGGTCAGACCGTCGATTTGCTGGGCAATGCGGTAAAGGGCGCCGGCCTCGAGGGTGACCAGATCGCGAATAATCTCGCGAACGTCAATACGCCGAACTACCGCAGGTCGACGACGAATTTCCGCGAGGCCCTTCAGGCTTCGCTGGGGGTGCCGGCCTCGAACGACACGATGGCGCTGAAGACCGACGACGATCGTCAGTTCTCATTGAACGACGCGGTGCCGCCGGTGGCCTTCGATCCTCAGGCGTCCGCTGACGAAACGATCCAAATGCGTGTGGACAAGAGCAACGTCGATATCGATCAAGAGTCGGCGAAGCTTCAACAGAACTCCGGATACGAGCAGACGATGAACCAGCTTCTCATGGCGCAGTACAAGCGCATCCGCGAAGCGATTCAGGAGCAGCCGAACTAATGGGCTTTTACGACTCATTTGAAATCAGCGCATCCGGTCTTTCGGCCGAGCGCCTCTCGATGGACGTGATCGCGAACAATATCGCCAACGCAAACACGACCCGGACGCCGCAAGGTGGCGCCTTCAAACGCCAGCTGGTGATTTTCGCCCAGAAGCCGGGAGCCGTGGATCCGTCGAGTGATGCCAGCGACCCGTCTTCCGATAATTTCGATCCGAACGCCGCGCCGAAGGCTCAAGTCGAGGGCGTTCAGGCTCTAGGCATCGTCAACGATCCAACGCCGGACCGTCTCGTTTTCGATCCGGGCAATCCCGAAGCCGACCCGCGCGGTTACGTTCACTATCCGAACGTCCAGATCGTGAAGGAGATGGTCGACATGATGGCCGCCTCTCGCGCTTACGAGGCGAACGTCGCGGCGATTCGCGAAAACAGCACCATGGGGAACGCCGCTCTCTCCGTTTTGAAGAGCTAAAGAAGAAGGTCGATGGATATCAACTCGTACGGCTCAGCAATCGACAAGGTGGTTCCGGGATCGTTCGTTCCGGACATCGCGCCGTCGGCCCCGAAATCGATCCCGCTCGATGACGGCGATGCGGTCGGTGGAGTGGGTTCAGCGTCGGGCTCTTTCAAAGACACGCTGAAATCGTTCATCAACGACGTGAACGACAAGCAGATCGCGGCCGATCAAAAGTCCCAAGATCTAGCTCTGGGCAAGACCAATGATTTGGAAGGCGTCGTCAAATCGGTCGAAGAGGCCGGCCTCTCGATGCAGTTCACCCTCGCAATCCGCAACAAGCTCATGGACGCATACAGCGAAATCCAACGCATGCAAGTATAAGACCAGTGGTCGACCCCGGGTGGGATACTAGCACGATGCTGGTACTGTTGGAGAGCCTCGGACGGCGTCCCGCGTTAGCGGGCGTAAACAGTACTAGCACGATGCTGGTACTGTTGGAGAGCCTCGGACGGCGTCCCGCGTTAGCG
>CAZJLJ010000039.1:17805-26667 GCA_964546935.1 uncultured bacterium
TACTAGCACGATGCTGGTACTGTTGGAGAGCCTCGGACGGCGTCCCGCGTTAGCGGGCGTAAACATGCTAAAGTCCGGGGCTCTTTCGTTCGAATACCAAGATGTACCCGTATGGGTACTGCGGCGGGACGACCTTGCACGAAGGTGGGCGCCGCAGCGAAACCGGACCGATTGATGGTTTCGCACTTCCGGTTGTAAGCCGGAAACCAGTTTCGTGCGGAGGTTTTTTCTTTTGGTACGTGGCCTTTATACGGCCGCGAGCGGTGCGCTCGTAGCCCAAAGTATGGCCGACAACGTCGCGAACAATCTCGCGAACGTGAATACCAGCGGCTTCAAACAGTCGCTGTTGCAAATTCAGTCGGCGCAGACGATGGACATCTATCGTATCCAGACGGATCCCGGACAGACTCCGGGCAAGCCGCTTCCGGGCGTTTCCGTTGCGCAGTACGTCGGCCAGCTGGGAACCGGTTCGCAGATTTACGATACGCCGAACAACTTCGAGCAAGGTCCCCTTCAACAAACCGGCAATCCGCTCGACCTCGCGATCACCGGTAACCCGAATGCATTCTTCACCGTCGCGACACCGCAGGGCATCCGCTACACGCGCAACGGGGAGTTCGCCGCCGATGCGAACGGCATCGTTCGCACGCAGGACGGCAACGCCGTGCTCTCAACGCAAGGGCGCCCGATTCAATTGCAAAACCAAGGCGCGGTTTCGATCGGCGCCGACGGAACGATTTCGCAGAACGGACAACGCGTTGCCCAAGTGCAGCTCACCGCGTTTAACAGCCTCGTAAACCTCCGGGCTGAAGGCGCAAACAACTTCGTAGTCTCCGGTAACGCGGGACCGCGCGCCGCTGCCGGCGCGTCGATTCAGCAAGGTTCACTGGAGAAGAGCAACGCCAACGTGATTCGCTCGATGGTCGATTTGATTACCGCGGAACGCTGGTTCGACGCGAACGAAAAAGTCATCAAGAACCAAGACGACGCTACCAACCTGGCGATCACGCAAGTCGCCAAGACGCAATAACGAGTAGGAGCACCGAAACACAATGATGCGATCGCTCTATACTGCGGCAAGCGGCATGATCGCCCAGCAGTACAACATGGACACCATTTCCAACAATATCGCAAACGTGAACACGCAGGGATTCAAACAGAATCAAGCGCGTTTCCAAGATTTGGTGTATCAGCAAATTCAAGCTCCGGGTTCGCCCGTTGGTGCTACCGTCGTTCCGGTCGGTCAAGATGTCGGCCTCGGCGTCAAAATAGCGTCGTCGGAGAAAGTCTTCTCGCAAGGCTCGCTGGTGCAAACCGGCAATTCCCTCGACGTCGCAATTGAAGGCGACGGCTTCTTCCAAGTCACGATGCCGGACGGCACGACGGCGTACACCCGCGACGGTTCGTTCAAACGCGATCCGAGCGGCGCGATCACGACGGCGCAAGGTTACTTCTTGCAGCCGCAAATCACGATTCCGCAAAACGCGACGTCCGTCTCGATCGGTTCGGACGGCACGGTGAGCGCGCAAGTCCCAGGCAGCCAGCAACCGCAAACGCTGGGCCAGTTGCAATTGGCGCGATTCGTAAACAATGCGGGTCTCTCGCCGGTAGGCGGCGGCAATCTGTATACGCAGACTGCTGCTAGCGGTCCGCCGATCGTCTCGCAAGCCGGATTGAACGGCGCCGGAACGCTGCAAGGCGGCTACATCGAAAATTCCAACGTGCAGGTCGTGAACGAAATCGTCAACATGATCGTCGCGCAACGTGCGTACGAGGCGAATTCGAAAGCGATCGGCGCTGCCGACCAGATGCTCGCGACCGCCGTCCAGCTCTCGCCGTTCCAATAACGACTGAATCATGATGCGTAACGTCGCCGTCGCCGCTGCCGCCACCGTGCTCGCAATCTGGAATTGCGCGCCGATGCCGGTTTGCGCGCAAACGGCGACAACGCTGATTCCGGGCCCGCGGGTTGAATCGCTGGCAAAACCGCTACTTGCGAATGTTCCGCTTTCGGGGGATGCGTCACTGATTCGGGCGTTCCCGATTCCGAATCAGATAGTGCCCGCCGGAAAAGTTGCGCTGGTTGCGCAGTCGCCGATTGCGACGCAGTCTTACGTGAACGTCCCGGTCGAAATCGATCTCGACGGCAAGTACCTCCGAACGGTCTTCGTCGGCTATCGCATTCAACAATGGGTGCGCACGGCTGTCGCGGCGCATGATTTAGTCCCGGGAACGGTGCTCGCCGCGAACGATGTGGTGATAGCTCGCGTTCCGTATACAGGACAGCATACGAATAGTGAATCGGTTCTGGTGGGGCGCAAAATCGTTAGCGCGTTCCGCGCCGGGGCGCCGGTCTACATCGAGCAGACGGTGACGAATCAAATCGTAAAACCGGGTGCTTCGGTGGTGCTGATCGTTCACGACGGCGGCGTTTCCGTGGTCGCGGACGTCGTCGCCCGAACCGGCGGAGGCCTCGGCGACCAAATCTCGGTTTACAATCCCCAAACAGAGAAGACCCTTTCCGGCACGGTGATTGGGCCGGATCGCGTTGAACTGAATCTCTCGGGAGATATGCAGTGATGAGACGTGCTATTGTAACGCTCGTAGCGCTTGTAGCCCTCGCGCCTTTGGCTGCGAGTGCGGATACGTTGTATCAGGCCGCTCCGCCGCCGGCGGGCCCGGGGCACCCGTTGCGGTTGGGCCCGGACCATCGCGCCCAGCAAATCGGCGATCTAGTCTACATCCAGTTCGATTTCAACGACGCGAACTCGCACACGAACAACTACTCGAGCAACAAACAGTTCAACATGAGCAGCGCCGCCGGCACCGGCCTCTTCAACGTGCTGCTGCTGCACAATAACAATTCGCTGAGCGGCCAGAGTGCGACGTCGACGGCGCAGTCAGCCAACGGTGCGGACAGCTTCGTCTCGACGATGATGGCGACCGTAACGAACGTGTTGCCAAGCGGCGCTCTGGAGATCGATGGGGATCAGGGCGTCCAAATCAACGGCCGGCAGCAGACGCTGCACATCACCGGTACGATTCGACCCGAAGACATCGACAACACCGATGCAATCCTGTCGTCGCGCGTTGCGAACGTGCACGCCGAGTTTAAAGGCGACAATCAAAAGAACAAAGGTTTACTCTCCCGGATCCTGAGCTGGCTGTTCTAGGTAATTTAAAGAAATGACCGCACGCGTAGTACGATTCATCAAAACCCTAACGGCGATCGCGACGATTTTCGCAACCGCCCCTGTTCCCGCGTACTCGCAAGCGATGGGCCCTTCGGTGCACGTGAAGGATATCGCACACGTGCAGGGCGTTACCGGGAACCAACTCGTCGGCTACGGAGTCGTCGTTGGCTTGCAAGGCACCGGCGATTCGACGTCGGTGATCTTCACGAGCCAGACGATTCAGAACATTCTGCAGAGCTTCGGCCTGACGGTTTCGCAAAATGCCGTTCGGACTCGCGACGTTGCCGCGGTTATCGTTACCGCGACGCTGCCGCCGTTCGCGCACTCGGGCGATAACGTGGACGTGAATGTCTCGGCGATGGGCGATGCTACGAGCTTGCAGGGCGGTACGCTCGTCCTCACCGAGCTCAAAGGCGCGAATAACCTAGTGTACGCGACCGCGCAGGGCTCGGTATCGGTCGGTGGTTTCGTCGCGGGCTTCAGCGGAAGTTCGGTGAACAAGAACTACACCGGTGCGGGACGCATTCCGAACGGTGCCGTTATCGCACGCGACATGATCACACCGCTGCAGACGGATCAAAATGGCTTCAATTACGTGCTGACGACGCCGGATTATAAAACGGCGGCGAATTTGGCTTCGGTGCTGAACGGCCACTTCGGTGCGCGCACGGCTTCGGCATTGGATGCTGAGACGGTGCACGTTAATATGCCGCCCTCGTACAGCGGGAATCCGGTACAGTTCCTTGCGGATGCATCGGACTTAAGCTTTGCGCAGGACGAACTGGCGAAGGTCGTCATGAACGAGCGTACCGGGACGATCGTCTTCGGTGGGAACATCAAGCTCGCGCCTTGCGCGATCGCGCACGGCGATCTGACGATCACGATCACGACGCAAAATCAAGTTTCGCAGCCGAACCCATTCGCCAACGGTCAAACGGCGTTGCAGCAGAACAGCCAGATCGCAGCAACCGAACGCGGCAAACAGCTTACGTTTATCGCCGGCGCGGCAACGCTCTCTTCAGTGGTTCGTGCACTGAATGCACTCGGCGTATCGCCCCGCGATCTCATTGCCATCGTTCAGGCGCTGCGGCAATCCGGCTCGTTGCAAGCCGACTTGGAGATCATCTAATGACAGATTTCAACAAGATCGGCAACGCGTCGCCGTCGCAACCTGCGCAAGAACTGACGCCGGTGCAAAAACAGGCGCTTTCGCGGCTGCACGATGCAACGACGCAACTTGAAGGCGTCTTTCTGCAGATGGTAATGAGCGCCATGAACGACACCGTTCCGAAGGATTCCATCTTCGGTCAAGAGTCGGCATCGGAACAGACGTGGCAGGGCATGCTCAGCGACGAGCGCGCCCAGGCGATGGCTAAGAACGGCGGTCTTGGCATCGGAAAAGTTCTCGAAGAGCAGCTTCGCAATCAGGTCCTTGGCGACGCGCAGCAGGAGGCGCACGTCGACGTCAACCGGAGGGTCGACCCGTGACCGATTCTTGGGACAGTTTCGTGAGCGCGCTCACGGAAGAAGCCACGCTGCTCGGCCGCATGAACGATGCGGCGCTCAGCATGACGCGAGCGCTC
Source organism: uncultured bacterium (assembly GCA_964546935.1). GTDB lineage: Bacteria > Vulcanimicrobiota > Vulcanimicrobiia > Vulcanimicrobiales > Vulcanimicrobiaceae > JALYTY01. Next base: position 22,583 of record CAZJLJ010000039.1, read on the forward strand.
GTGGACGGCAATGTCGACGGCATTTTTTCTACGGAACGTACGTTAGACGAAGCACGGCGTGCATACCAAGCGGCGTGCGGAAAACGTCGCGGCATGCAAGTTCGCGGATTCGGAACGATGACGCTCCGCCAGGTATGCGCGTATGCGCCGGCACAGTTGCGGCTGCCAATCAATCAACGGCTCGCCGAACTCTCAACCGGCTCGATTCAACTCGGTATCACGACGAACAACAACAAAGCACTGATCGCAAGCGGCATGGAGCGCCTAATGAAGATCACGGCAACGTTACAGAAAGCGACGAACGAAGGACCCGGCACGTACAAACGCCGCGGTTTCGTTCCGCCACCGAACAACAGCGTATTGGTGAGTAGCCAGGTATGAGCTTCTTTCCGCAAGGCACGTTTTTCGGCATCGATCTCGCGGGCCAGGCGCTGCAATCGTTCTCGGTTGCGGAAAACGTTACGGCCAATAATCTTGCGAACGTCAACACGCCGGGTGCTTCTCGCCAACAGGTCGATTTCAACGAGGCGCAGCCGATCGTCGGTTCGCCCTTCATGGCGACGCATGTCTTCGGAACGGTGGGCGAAGGTGTTGTCGTTCAGCAGATTCAGCGGATCCACTCGGATTCGTATGATGCGCTATTCCGCGGCGCGTCGTCATCGGCAAACTACTACACGACACAGCAGAACTCGCTGAAGGCGATTCAGTCGAATCTCGGCGATCCGAATTCGGGTATCGCCACGCAGTACTCTTCGTTCCAGAGCGCGATTGCCGCACTCGTATCGCAAGCTTCGAGCGGACAAAGCTCGACGGCCCGCGCAAACGTGCTGACGCAGGCACAAGCGCTCGCATCGTCGCTGAACAACGCGGCGAATTCGATCACGCAGCAGAAGGCGCAGACGCTTCAGCAGGGCGCCGCAATCGTGACCGCGGTAAATGGTATTCTCGATCAGATCGCCGCACTGAACGGTCAGATTCGCGCATCGACAGCCGTCGGCGACAGCCCGAATACGTTTGCGGATCAACGCGATTATTTGATCGATCAGCTTTCGCAGTACGTTTCGACGCAAACGTCCATTCAGAGCGACGGCTCGACGCTCGTAACCGTCAATGGCCAAGCATTGGTCAACGACACCGTCGCCTACCACCTGGCACCGCCGGTCGTCGGTGTCGCGTCGAATGGAACGCCGACTTTCAAAGTCGATTTCGCTTCGAATCCCCCCGCGCCGGCGAGCCAACCCGGCATTCCGCTAGGCAGCGGCCAACTTGCAGCGCTGCAAGATCTTTATAACAACAAGCTGACGAACTACGGTACGCAGCTCGATCAATTCGCTGCCTCGCTTGCGAACGAAGTCAATCGCGTGACGCAGTCGGCGTACGACCAAAATGGTCAGCCGGGAACCGCGCTCTTCCAACCGATCGTCGCGTCACTGCCGATTTCAGCCGGAAACATCAAGTGCGGAATCAGTAACCCGTCGCAGTTGCCCGTTGCGCTCGCGAATACGAGCGCGGGTAACCTGGTAGTTCCGCTGAATTCCGCGAACAATCAAGTCGACACATCGCAGCCGATCGACGGAAATGCCAGCCTCGCAAATCCGCCGGCTGCGGATGCTCCCGGGCCTCCCGTCACGGGTGGTACGGCCGGTACGCTGACGATTAGCGTTGATGGCGTCGCTCAGACGTTCAATTACAATACGAACGCGCTTTCCGCCGGACCGCCGGCGCCGAACGCGACGTCGATCAACGCGTTCATCCAAAATTTCAACGCCGGACACTTCGGCGTTACCGCGTCGTTCGATTCGGCTTCGCAGCGGATCGTTTTCAAACGCGATCCCTCGAACGAAGATCTAGTTTTACGCGGCAAACAACAGGCGAATGCGTCAACGCCGAGTTTCACGATTCAGGACGTCCCAGCAACGGGCGCGGGCATTTTAAATGCGCTCGGAGCGACCGGCATCAACAACGTGCAGCAGAACGCAACCAATGCCTTCGCTTCGAATGACAATGGCGCGGCTAACGCACTCGTCGGTGTGTTCCAGTCGCAAGTCGGTGTGCCGCTGCTCGAAACGACGAGCCCTGTCGGCGTTGCCGCCGGCTCAGCGATTACCGTCGCGCTGCCTGCGGGCGTTTCGAACATTCAGCTCGGGCAGGTGTTGACGATCGACGCTCAGCCCGGTGGGGCGGCGCCGCAAGAAAACGTTACGGTCACCGGCATTTCGGTGAATCCGGCCACCGGAATCGAATCGATAACGTTCACTGCGCAGAAAGCCCACGCGGCAAACTTTACGATTGCTTCCGCTCAGACGCAAACGCTGCAGCAGTTCTACGGACAGACGATCACCCAAGTTGGTCTGGATACGCAGACGGCGATAACAGGATCGTCGACGCAGACGACTTTGACCAGCAACATAGATCAAGTGCGTCAGAGCATTTCAGGAATAAATGCCAACGAAGAGACGCAAAACTTGATCAAATTCCAGAACGCCTATCAAGCGGCTGCAAAAACGATCAGCGTGCTCAATTCTATGTTGGACACCGTGATCAACTCGCTCGGGAAGTAGGGAGACTAAACGATGCGCATCGCAACCTCGACCATCTACGATAGCCAGACGTCATCGATCGACAATCTGCAGGCCATATACCAGCAACAAGGCCAGGAATTGTCGACCGGTAAGGCGTTAAACGCGCCATCTGACGATCCGACGGTCATCGCTCAAGATCTCGCGGTGCGTAACGACAATGCTGTGACGACGCAGATCGGCACGAACCTAACGAGCCTCAGCAATGAGCTGACTGCGGTTGACGGTTCCTTGTCGAGCCTGACGAGCATCATGCAGAGCGCGCGTGGCATTGCAATTCAAGGTGCCAGCGATACGATCACAGCCTCGCAACGTCAGGAGATGGCACAGCAGGTCGATCAGCTGTTGCAAGAAACGGTAGGCCTGGCAAATACGCAGTACGCAGGCAAGTACGTCTTCGCGGGAACGAGCGTCGCTACGAGCCAGCCGCTGGTGCAAACCGTCGGCAGCCCGATCACGTCCGTTACGTCGCAGAGCAATACCGTTCAACAAACGCAGCAGCTGCCGAACGGCCAGCAAGTTGCGAGCAACGTGACGCTGCAACAAGCTTTTAACTACGGTGCATCCGACGGTTCACCGGACGTCTTCCAAGTGCTGATTAAGCTACGCGACACGCTCGCACAGGGCACCGTCGTCGATCAGAGCCAACAGCAAATCAACGTTGCAGGACAGGCAGTCGCCGGCGCAACCACGCTCAACGCGCTCCGCACCGGTGCGGCACCGCAAGTTCTGGCAACGCCGCTGCAGGCAGATAATGCGGCCGTCCCGCCCAATCCTGGCAACGTAACGATCAACATCGCTGATGGGATAAATCCGAGCGGTGTAAATATCACGTTCAATACGAACGCGGGCGGTGACACCATCACGACGATGCTCGCGAAAATCAACGCCCAGACCGCGCCGCTCGGTATTACAGCCACGTTCAACGCTCAGACTCAGAAAATCGTGTTGAGCGGCGGTACTAACTCGTTCACCGTTAAGGACGTCCCGAGCCCTGGCGCGACGACAACCGGAAACTTCACGAAGGCGTTTGGTCTTACTACTCAGGCGGACGTCGTGAACAATCTCTCGACGCAGCTGGGCGACATCGATAAGGCGTCGTCCGTCACGCTTAATGCCCGGGCGGTGGTTGGGTCTACGATCCAAACCACACAAGCGCTTAACAGTACGGCCAGCACTCAAGTTCTGAGCGATACGAAGGTGCAGTCGGGACTGGAAGATGCCGATATAGCTAAGGTGATTTCGCAGTTCTCGCAGACGCAAACGGCGCTGCAGGCGGCCTACAGCACGACGAGCCGCATCGAACAGAAATCCCTGTTGGACTACCTCTAGTAAAGGTCAGATGAATTTAGCGATGGAGCAGACGATGGAAACGACCGAAACCTTCACCACGCTTGAGTTTCCACGTTTCGGCGAATGTACGTTCAGCGATTCGGACGTTATTGAGTTCCCGTGGGGAATACCGGGTTTTCCGAGCCTACGCCGATGGCTTGCTCTCTCGGTCGA
>CAZJLJ010000040.1:0-5112 GCA_964546935.1 uncultured bacterium
GCGTTCGACTCGCAACCCCTACTTGCGGCCAGCTGCGTGCCGAAACTCAACCTCGTGCGCACCACCCAGTCGCCGCATCCGCATCCTAGCCCATTGCCTTCCACACCAGCGTAAACGAAAACGAGGCGCCGCATTACTGCGGCGCCTCGCGCGCTTCGATGTGTTCCGCCAGCCTGATACATTGCCGACAGTAACATACCTCCGGCGACTTCGCAACTTTGGCGTGCGGCTGGAGCGCCCGGGAATCGAACCCGGAGCTGCGCGGAGTCTTTTGCGGCTAGGCTGGTGCGGTTTGGCGAAACATGAGCACGATACGACGCGTAGTGAAGTCAAAGCGAAGATTCCGTCACCGTTAAGGACCAAGCGATGATGAAGCTGAAACGCACGATTCCCATCCTACGCATGTTCGATATCGCAAAGGCGCGGGAGTTCTACATCGACTATCTCGGCTTCTCAGTGGAGTTCGAGCATCGCTTTTCGGAGACTGCTCCACTTTTTATGGGCGTTTCTCGCGACGGAATGGTGCTCTTCCTGAGTGAACACCACGGTGATGGAACGCCGGGGACCCACGTGATCATCGAGGTCCGTGGACTTGACGAGTTGCATCGCGAGCTTAGCGCAAAAAACTATAGCTACATGAACCCCGGAATTCAGCAACAGGAATGGGGCACGCGGGAGATGACCGTTGTGGATCCGTTCAATAATCGCCTCATCTTCAGCGAAGTGGTCGTTGATGAAAGAGGTGCTGCGCAATGAAGAAAGCGTCAGCGGGACTGGACGATATCAAGATTCACGTTAAAGTTAAAATGGCCGCATTGTGGGCTAGCGTTATGTTCTGTTACATCTGCGGCGACTATTTCGGCAGCCCGCCGCGCGTAGCTCCTCGTGCGCAGCAGTAAGTAACGTACGGCCCACACCGCGGCCGGCTTGCTTCGGGTCGACGAACAGTAAATACATTTCACCCTCTCGCGGATGAACAGCAGTGAAGCCCACAACCTCGTCCGATTCATCGGTCGCCACAAGCAAGACATTGGGCGGTGCATGTTCGGCCACGACATTGTCCCATTCTTCAGGGCGCAAACATCGGTTGTTGAGCAAGTTCGCCAAGATATGTCCAGCCCTCACGGACGGCCGCGTCGAATACCGCCCCGATCTTCTGCGCGTCTGCCGGAACTGCGCGTCGAATGTCGGTCATTAAACCATAAACTGGGGAGCGCTCAACGACGGTTGCGGTGATCCCGACGGACGGTACCGGTCGAACGGCGTCGAAAAGAGCGATAATGGCGACTTGGAATGATGTCCGCCGCTTTGCACTTGCGCTCCCAGGTACGAGCGAAGAAACTTCGCGCGACCACGCTGCGTGGACCGTCGACAAGAAGTTTTTCGTTTGGGAAAGACCGCTCCGCAAGGCGGATCTTGCAGCGCTTGGCGATGGCGCGCCCGATGGACCGATTTTGGGCGTGCGCACAGCCGACGTTGAAATGAAAGAAGTGCTGTTGCACAGCGACCCAGACGTATTCTTCACAACGCCTCATTTTGATGGCTATCCGGCCGTTTTGGTTCAGTTGAAGAAGATCGGGGCGAAGAAACTAAAGGACATTGTCGTTGAAGCGTGGCTCGCACGCGCGCCGAAACGGGCAGTCGAGGCGTTCCTCGCAAAGAAGAAGTAACGCGAGCCGTCGCGGTATACTCAGCGTCCTACGAGGAACTTTCCGTTTCGAATAGTTTAGTCAACCGGATGAGCGACTATGACGTTAGCGAGCGAAACGCCGATCTCCAAGAGGGGCGTTTGCGCTATTTTGAAACGCATCCGTTTCCCATGTTCAGCCACATCGATTTGCGCGTGAGCGACGCCCGGGCGGTGCGTCCGTTCTACGACGCGTTACTCTCGCTCTTTGGCACTGAGCCGACAACGCCCCGAGTTGTGCGATACGGATACACGCGTCGCTACGGCAAAGTACGGGCCGACTTCTTTAACGTCTTCGAGGATCCCGACGCCAAACCGACTGCGACTCGAATTGCGTTCGCCGCTCCCAGCGTGGCCTTTGTGGACGAAGTTGCCAAGGTCGTTAAGGAGAATGGCGGACAAAACATCGAAGGCCCGCAATACTTCGAGCAGCATCACCCAACATTCTATGCCGTGTTTTTCGAAGATCCGTTGGGAAACCGGTTCGAAGTATGTCATCATCGTATGGACAAATAAAGTAGTGCTTGCGGCGCTAATTGCGCTCATCGTTCTAGCGAACGTTGCGTTTGCTATTCGTTCTGTCGATATCGCGGTGCGTTCGCGGGGAATTACGTTAGATGCGCAAGTCGCCGCGCAGACGCACCATGACAAATTGGTGTCGATAATAGTGCCGGCGAGGAATGAAGAGCGGCAGATCGCTCAATGCGTGCGATCACTGTTGGCGCAACGCAATCTTCCATTCGAAGTCATCGTTGTTGACGATCGTTCAACGGACTCAACGGGCGCGATACTCGAAGGTGTCGCGGCTGAAGATTCCCGATTGCGTCTCGTTCAAGGTGCGCCGCTTCCGCTCGGATGGGTTGGAAAGCCGTGGGCGCTGGCGCAGGGCGCGGGACAGGCAAAAGGCTCGTGGCTGCTTTTCACCGACGCGGACACAGAACATGAATCCGATGCTACCGTAAGCGCAGTAGAGTATGCCGAGCGCGAAGGCCTCGACGTATTAAGCGTCTTGACGGACCAGGTAACGATCACGCCCGCTGAGCGGATTTTTTTGCCGTCGATTCTGTGGACGATCGTCTTCGCCACCGGTCCGCTTTCGGAAGTGAACGATCCCAAGAACGAGGCGGCGCTCTTTAACGGACAATACATCCTGATGAAGCGCACCGTGCACGACGCTATCGGCGGTCACGCAATTGTAAGGGGCGAGATCGCAGAAGATTTAGAGTTGGCGCGTCGCTTGAAGGCTGACAGGCGTTTCCGCATCGCGCTTGTAGGCGGAAACGGGCTCGTGCGAACGCGCATGTATCGTTCGTTCAGTGAAATTTGGAACGGCTTTGTAAAGAACTTTGCTCTCGGTGCGCGCGGTCACGAGTGGAAAGCGGCGCTAGGCATCGCGTTCTTCGCGACGATCGCACCTGTGACGCCGGTCGCCATACTTGTCGCGCTTCTTGCGCGTGCCTGGGCCGCTGCTGCGATTCTGGCGGCCGCGATGCTGTTCTCGGTCGCGGCCGCCGAGTACGGAATGCGGAGCGCGCGGTTGCGTCCAGGCTCAGGCCTGGGCTTACCCCTCGGCATCAGCGCGATGCTGGCGATTTTTCTGACTTCGATCGTCCAGCATTCCAGAGGAGGGGTCACCTGGCGGGGACGGCGCTACTAGTTATTAAATCTAATAACCCTTATGGACTCCCAATTGACCGAGCCACGCGTAGCAATGGACGAAATTACGGCGCTCGCGAAACGCCGTGGCTTCATCTTCCAGTCCAGTGAGATTTACGGCGGTATCAACGGCTTTTGGGACTACGGTCCGCTTGGCGCCGTGCTTAAGCGCAACGTCAAGAACGCGTGGTGGCGCGACACCGTCGAACTGCGAGATGACGTAGTCGCGTTCGACTCCTCGATCATCATGCATCCGCTAACGTGGCAAGCTTCAGGGCACGTCGACGCGTTCCACGACAAATTGGTGGATTGTAAGGTTTGCAAACATCGCTTCCGTTTGGATCACCTCAAGGATCCGCATCAGTGTCCCGACTGCGGAAGCAAAGACAGTTTCACCGAGCCGCGCAACTTCAACCTAATGATGAAGACGCAGGTCGGTCCGATGGAAGATACGGCATCGACGGCATATCTGCGTCCGGAGACCGCTCAGGGAATCTTCGTCAACTTCAAAAACATTTACCAGACGGCGCGCAAACGGCCGCCGTTCGGCGTCGCGCAAATCGGCAAGTCGTTCCGCAATGAAATCACGCCCGGAAACTTCACGTTCCGCGTGCGCGAATTCGAACAAGCCGAACTCGAGTACTTCGTTCCGGACGACGGAAACGACATGGCTGCGTTTCAAGAATGGGTCGAGCTGCGCAAGGCATGGTACTCGAAGTACGGTGTAAAGGTCGATCGCTTACGCTTCTACGAACTCACTCCGCAAGAACGTCCGCACTACGCGAAAGCGGGCATCGACGTCGAGTATCTCTTCCCGTGGGGATGGGGTGAACTCGAATCAATTGCGCATCGCGGCACCTACGATTTGGATGCGCATATGAAGCTCTCCGGCAAAGATCTGCGCTACTTCGATGAAGCGGCGAAAGCGCATTACACGCCGTTGCTAATCGAAAGCTCTGCCGGCATGGATCGCACCACGTTGACGATGCTCGTGGATGCTTACGAACGCGAGAAAAGCGTCGATCCCAACGGCAAAGAGACGGAACGCACCGTCTTGCGATTCCACCCGTACATCGCGCCCGTACAAATCGCAGTATTCTCGCTTGCCCGTAACAAGCCGGAACTTGTGCAACGTGCGCGCGCGATTGAAGCAGGCTTGCGCCCGCTGCACCGGACGCAATACGACGAAGGCAATATCGGACAACTCTACCGGCGGCAGGACGAAATCGGAACTCCGTTCTGCGTGACCGTCGATTACGACACGCTGGAAGACGGCACCGTAACCGTTCGCGAGCGTGATTCCATGCAGCAGGAGCGCGTGAATGCAAACGGACTTGAACGGTATTTCTCGGAGCGACTGGGTTAGGCCGAACGGGCCAACCGCCCGTGTGAATAAATCAAGCTTGCCGGGGATACATAGGGAACGGGAGGTCGTTCTTTATGGAAACTCCGCTCGTCAAGCGTCCCATTAAGGTCGCGATTACGATGCCGAAGTACGTCTATTTCTTCGAAGAAGGCGATGGGTCGAAGAAAGAGCTCCTAGGTGGGAAGGGCGCCGGACTTGCGGAGATGACGCGAGCGGGATTGCCCGTGCCGGCCGGCTTCACGATCACGACCGAAGCGTGTCTGCGCTTCTACGAGCAAGGGAAAAAGTTTCCCGAAGGTTTGCACGGCCAAATCGAAAGCGCCATGCACGAGCTGGAAGCACGAACCGGCAAGCGCTTCGGCGATCCGGAAGACCCGTTGCTCGTATCGGTACGTAGCGGTGC
>CAZJLJ010000040.1:5212-26211 GCA_964546935.1 uncultured bacterium
GGGACGTTTCGCGATCTCGTTCGCGACCACGCAAAGCGCGAGTTTCCGCAAGACGTCAACGAACAATTGCAACTAGCGATCGAAGCGGTTTTCAATTCGTGGAATTCGAAACGCGCCATTGACTATCGCCGCTTTAATAAGATTCCCGACGACTGGGGTACGGCGGTTAGCGTCGTGCAAATGGTTTTCGGCAACATGGGCGACGATTCCGGAACCGGCGTCGCGTTTACGCGCGATCCGAATACGGGCGATCGCGAGCTCTTCGGCGAGTATCTGGCGAACGCGCAAGGTGAAGACGTGGTTGCCGGCATTCGCACGCCGCTGAAGATCAGCGATTTGAAGCGCTCGCAGCCCGCGATTTACAAGCAGTTCGAAGAGATCGCGCGCAAGCTGGAAGCGCACTACAAAGACATGCAGGATTTAGAGTTTACCGTTGAACGCGGAAAGCTCTTTATGCTCCAAACGCGCAACGGGAAACGTTCTGCTGAAGCCGCCGTTAAAATCGCGCTCGACTTCGTAAAAGAAGGCCTGATCGACGAGCACACGGCCGTCGGACGCGTAAGTGCCGAGTCGCTGGATCAACTATTCCATGCACGCATCGACAAGAACCAACAGGCCGATATTGCGTGCAAGGGACTGAACGCGTCGCCAGGCGCGGCTGCGGGCCAGATCGTGTTTACCGCCGACGACGCGGTTGCATGGAAAGAGCAAGGCAAAGATACGATTCTCGTTCGGGTTGAAACGACGCCGGACGACGTACACGGAATGATTGCGGCGCGTGGTGTACTCACGGCGAAGGGTGGCGCAACGTCGCATGCGGCAGTCGTGGCACGTGGCATGGGAAAGCCGTGCGTCGTGGGTTGTGAAGCGCTGGAAATCGACCGCCGCAATAAAGTGTTGAAGATCGGCGATCGCGTTCTACACGAAGGTGATTGGCTGACGATCGACGGCAGCACGGGCAACGTCGCGATTGGGAAGCTGCAACTAATCGATGCACCCTCCAAACTGCCGGAATGGCTCGCAACGTTTCTATCGTGGGCCGACAAGGTGCGCCGCATGCAAGTGTGGGCAAATGCCGATACGCCCGAAGATGCGCGAAAAGCGCGCGAACTTGGCGCGCAGGGGATTGGTTTGTGTCGCACCGAGCACATGTTCATGCAACAGGACCGTCTGCCGATCGTCCAGCGGATGATCTTGGCGAATACGCCGGAATCACGGGCAGAAGCGCTAGAGAAGCTGCTGCCGTTCCAACGGGAAGATTTCGTCGGCATCCTGGAAGCGATGGCCGGCTATCCGGTTACGATTCGTCTGTTGGATCCGCCGCTGCACGAGTTCTTACCGTCGCTCGAACAACTGCTCGTCACGACGACTGAACTACGGATTGCCAAGGGCGTCGAGTCGGCGGAGTACCGCGAGAAGGAAGCGGTGCTGAAGCGCGTGCAGCAGCTGCACGAACAGAATCCGATGCTCGGCCTGCGCGTCTGCCGCCTGGGAATCGTGTATCCCGAAATTTATGCTATGCAAGTGCGCGCGATCTTCGAGGCGGCCGTAGAACTGAAACGCCGCGGTGTCGATGTGCGACCGGAAGTAATGATTCCAGGTGTCGGCACGAAGGAAGAGATGCGTGTGACGTACGACGCGGCAAAGGCAGTGGCCGACGAAGTGCTTTCGAAGGCGGGTGTTTCGCTGAACTATCACATCGGAACGATGATCGAATTGCCGCGGGCCTGCGTCGTGGCCGATGAACTGGCCGAGATCGCGCAATTCTTCTCGTTCGGCACGAACGACTTGACGCAAACGACTTACGGCTACAGTCGCGACGACGCAGAAGCGTCTTTTATTCCGGTGTACCTAGATAAGAAAATTCTCAAGGACGATCCGTTCCAAGTGCTGGATCGTCGTGGTGTCGGTTCTTTGATGCGTCAAGCAGTGAAGCTGGGCCGGGACGCGCGCAACGAATTGAAAATCGGCATTTGCGGCGAGCACGGCGGCGAACCCTCGAGCGTTGCATTCTGTGATTCGTTGAATCTGGACTACGTATCGTGCTCGCCCTATCGCGTTCCGATCGCGCGTCTTGCCGCTGCGCAAGCCACGCTCGGCATCTTAAAATAAAATTAGTTAGTTAGAGCGGTATGAGACCTCGCGCGTTCCGGCAGTAGAGCCGGAACGCGCCTTGCATTTTAAGCGTTGCCAGGACGTCTTTATTTCTTTGCAACTTGGAGGCAACGCACAATGAACGGTTTCAAAAGCATCCTGGCACCGGCGCTTATTGCAGCGCTTTCGTTCGGTTTTGCTGTTTCGTCGGCAACTGCGCCGGCCGCCGCGGCGATTCGTCCCGATTGCGCCAGCGATTCTAATTTAATGCACGTCCATCGGAGGCTCGACGGAGCGATCGATCAGCTGAACCACGACGACCGCGACTACGGCGGCCATCGCGTGGCAGCCATGAACGACCTGCAAAACGCTCGCAACGAACTCGTCGCCGCCGAGCGCTACTCGCAAAGCACGGATCCCGGCAATCCGGCCTGTCTCGCGACGCGTGGCGGGACGGGCGGCAGCGATATCAATTGGGGCTTGCGCGGCCAGCGCGGCAGCAATGCAAACATTTGGAGCGTTCGCAAGTGGGTCGACCGCATGATCGGAGAGCTAAACCACGATGAGCGCGACTACGGCGGCCACCGTGTCGCCGCGATCAACGACATGCAACAGGCCCGCGCGCAGCTTGCCGCCGCGGAGAAGTTCCGCTAGGCACCACTAAGCAAAAGTGGCGCCCGCGTTGCGGGCGCCACTCAACTATCACGATGCCGGCGAATGATCTCCGCGCAAATGCGGCGGGATTCGCGTTGAGGGTCGCGGTCACGGCGGACGAAGAGCTTACGCCAATACGCCTTTCCCGAAAGTCTGCGGATTAGATCCGAAGCGTCGCGAGCGTCGACGAGCCCCGCAGGTGTGCCGACCCAAACCGTGTGGCGTTTCTCTTCGATCCGAAGCGGCAGGCGGTGCAGCACCTGCGACTGCTCGTCGGCCCAGACGGCGTCATCGCCCCAGCGTTCGCGCAACGCCTTCTCGCACTCCGAGTACGCGCTCAAGTCGCTTTCGGCGTTGAATTCCGCGGCCAATGCGTAGATTCGAATTCGTTCGCGCAGTGCCCGCGCGGCCTCACTTTGCTTGTCGCGCAATTCGTTCAGTACGCGAAAATCGTCCCAACGCAGAAACTCGTCGATCGGATCCAGCGCACGCGGGTCGGGCCACAATTCGCGCAATACGTCCTGAAGAATGCGTTCGAAGAGCCGCGTCGTGTGATGAAAATAAACGGAAGCGAACATCATGTACCGCGCAAGGACGAATGATTCCAACGCCACGACGCCACGGTAATCGATGCCCAAGATCGCTTTGCCGTCGCGGTTGAAAACTCGCATCGAACCGACGAGTTGATCCACATCGTACCGGCCGCTCACGACCCCGGTAAAGTAGGCATCGCGTTGCAGATAATCCATGCGATCCGCGTCGAGGTTCGGTCCGCTCACTAACTCACGTAGCGCCGGATATTTCGCCGAAGGATCGCCAAGAATCAACGCCAGCACGTCGGCGGCATCTACGTCCAGCGCTTCAATCCCGGCGCGAACGTCGGGCATTTTCAGGATCTCCGTGGTTCGCGACTCGTGCATCACGCCGAGGACCGCCTCGCAGGCGTGGCTGAATGGGCCGTGTCCGATATCGTGCAGCAGCAACGCGATGCGTACGAGCCGCCGTTGGTAAGCGACATCCTCAGCGTCACGGAAAACGTCGGCAGAAAGACGCGCAATCTCATCGAAGGCGCGCGTTCCCATCGCGAGTGCGCCAAGCGCGTGCGTGAATCGCGAATGTTCGGCGGAGGGGAACGCAAAATATGCCAGCCCCAATTGGCGCAGTCGCCGGAGCCGCTGCATGATCGGAAGGTCCAGCAAGCGTGCTTCGGCGTTGCTCAACTCAATGAAATGGTGAACGGGATCGAAGATTTTCTTCACGCGCTTGCTCCGGAGTTCGGGCGAGACCGGATTTTTCTTCTCCGCGGCCGAACACTAGCCCATACCCCATGGCGCGCTTCGATCAAGGAGTGATTCGAGAGTTACACTCTCGGGTCGATATCGCGACCTTCATCGGCCAATACGTTGCTTTGAAGCAACGCGGGCGCGATCTGGTTGGCCTGTGTCCGTTTCACGGCGAAAAAACGCCGTCGTTTCATGTACACCCGGATCAGGGATACTTCAAGTGCTTCGGATGCGGCGCGGCGGGCGATGTCATCGGCTTCGTTCAGAAGCTCGAAAACGTTCCGTTTCCCGAAGCGGTCCGTATGCTGGCAACGAAGGCCGGCATCGAACTTGAAACGGAGAATCCACGAGCTGCGCGTCAACGCAACGAACGTGAAGCGATTTACGAAGCCAATCACATTGCGGCGCAATACTTCGCACGAATGCTCAAAAGCGATGTTGCGGCGGAGGCGCGAGCGTACTGTCAGCGCCGCGGGTTCGGTGAAGCGACAATCGAAAAATTTACGATCGGTTATGCGCCTGACGGGTGGAACGGTCTTGTCGACGAGCTGCGCCGCAATAACGTCGAGTTAGACGTGGCAGAAAAGGCCGGTTTGGTAAAGCGAGGGCAAAGCGGCGGTTATTACGATTTTTATCGCGGCCGCCTAATGGTGCCGACGTATGCGACCACCGGCGAAGTGATAGCCTTCGGCGGACGTTTGCTTGGAGACGGCGAGCCGAAATATCTGAACACCTCTACCACGCCGGTCTATACCAAAGGCGATCATCTTTTCGCGCTCAACGTCGCGCGCCGCGCCACTTCAAAAGATCGAACGTTGATCGTGGTCGAGGGATACCTCGACTGCATTGCGCTCCACCAAGCGGGTTTCGAAAGTGCTGTGGCCGCCCTCGGCACTGCTTTTACAGAGAAGCAAGCGCTCGAGCTGCGCAAGTATGCCGATCACGTTTACCTCTGTTATGACGGCGACGCAGCAGGCGCAAATGCTGCAACCAAAGCGGTAGAAATAGCATCTAAGGTAATCGAGCACACCGGTTCCAGCGTCCGCATCGTCGCACTTCCCGAAGGCGAAGATCCGGATAGCTACGTCCGGACCAACGGCCCCGAAGCTTTTCAGAGGCTTCTTGAAGCAGCTAAGCCCTCGATCGAATACAAGCTAGACCCGGAAATCGACAGACTGCACACCGGCTTTGAGTCTCCCTCCGCCATCGCTCGCAAGGCGGAGGCTCTGATCCGGCAACTTACGCCCCGTGAAGAGTGGGATAGATGGCGCGTTTATGTGGCGGGCCGCCTAAAGGTAAATGTAGATGACCTTCGGAATAGCCGGTTCCTCGCCAACAGTGCGAATTTCGCGCCGCGTCAAGACGCGGGACGAAGCCGGCACGTGGCTCGTCTGGAACCACTTTCGTTCGAACGCGAGGTCTTGAGCATTCTCCTCGAAGATCCAACGCTGGTGAACGAGTACGGCGAACGGATCACTCCGCGCCGCTTCCGCAACGAAGTATATCGCCGGACGTACGAACGGATCGTGCAACATGCCGAAGGCTTGCGCGAAACCGCCGACGTGTTTGCGTTATGCGCGGGGAACGACGAAGAGATGACCGTACTCACAACGCTGGGGCAGCGCGATCGCAGTTCCATCGTACGGTACGGTGACCGCGAAGAGCGTCGTGCGCACCTGGAGCGCGTCGTCCAACGCCTGGAGCTAGAGGACGAACAGGAGCGCTATCGGCAGCTTTCGCAGCAGATAGACCAACAATTCTCGGAAGGCCGGCCGGTTTCCGAAGAGATGCGAAACGAATTTGACCGGCTAGCCACGAAGTTAAAGAAGTAAACCGAAATTAACGAGTCTAATGTAAAGCAACGCTCCGTAGCCGAAGTCGACGGCGAATACGGGGCACCGCACCGGAGAAGCCGGTGTGCAAATTTAACCGAAGGGGGTGACGTCTAGAATGCCACGCAAAAAAGCTGCCGGAGCTGTCGCTGAACAACCGCAAACGCTAACGCTCGATGAACTAAAGAAGAAGCTTATCGCGCGCGGAAAACAGCGTGGATCGCTCACGTACGAGGAGATCAACTCGGCGTTCGATGCGCTTGACGACGTCAACCCCGACGAGATCGACGGGCTGTTCGAAGAGATCACGGCGAACGGTATCGAGATTATAGACGAGACCAAGGAAGAAAAACCCGAAGAGGGTGCGGAAGACCAAGAGGAGCCGATCCCCGAGGGCGTTTCGCTCGATGATCCCGTCCGGATGTATCTCAAAGAGATCGGGCGCGTTCCGCTGCTGT
The DNA here is from genome assembly GCA_964546935.1 of uncultured bacterium. Taxonomy (GTDB): domain Bacteria; phylum Vulcanimicrobiota; class Vulcanimicrobiia; order Vulcanimicrobiales; family Vulcanimicrobiaceae; genus JALYTY01. Next base: position 11,534 of record CAZJLJ010000040.1, read on the forward strand.
CGATGGAGCAAGAGAAATCTCTTGCGATGCGCATAGAGGCGGGCGAACTCGAACTCAGCAAGAACGGCACTGCCGACTCGTCGATTGTCACATCGGGCGAAGAGGCGAAACGTCAACTTACCGAAGCTAATCTTCGACTTGTCGTATCGATTGCAAAGAAGTACGTTGGCCGCGGAATGCTTTTCCTCGATCTGATTCAGGAAGGCAATCTGGGTCTTATTCGAGCGGTCGAAAAATTCGACTATCGCAAAGGCTACAAATTCTCGACCTACGCAACATGGTGGATCCGTCAGGCGATCACGCGCGCTCTTGCAGATCAAGCACGCACGATTCGTATTCCGGTCCACATGGTCGAAACGATCAACCGCCTTATCAAGATCTCGCGGCAATTGCTACAAGAACTCGGTCGCGAGCCGAGCGTTGAAGAGATCGCCGAAGCTATGGCGCTTACGCCCGAAAAAGTTCGCGAAGTCATGAAGATTTCGCAAGAACCGATTTCGCTCGAGACGCCGATCGGCGAGGAAGAAGATTCGCACCTCGGCGACTTCATCGAAGATCAAGAAGCGGTTGCTCCCGCGGAAGCTGCTTCCGTCATGCTTCTGAAAGAGAAGATGCAAGACGTGCTGCAAAACCTCACCGAGCGCGAGCGCAAGGTTTTGGTTCTGCGGTTCGGGTTGGAAGACGGCCACCAGAGGACGCTCGAAGAAGTCGGGCAAGAGTTCGGCGTTACGCGAGAGCGCATACGCCAAATCGAGGCGAAGGCGCTGCGTAAATTGCGGCATCCGAGCCGCGGCAAAGCGCTGAAAGACTACTGGTCGAACGAGTAACAGATAGAGCAACGAGGCCCGCCGGGGCCTCGTTTTTATTTGGCGGGTAACAAACCGCCACGGCGAACGTTTCTATGGCATGGCACTCACCGATTTAGCGCTGGCGCTCATTCTTGGCGTTATCGTCCCGACCACCGGGAACGGATCGCCGAAGCCTTCGCCCGCGCCGGCGGCCTCAGGAGTGCCTCTGAAGACGATTATTACGGTGAAATCCTCGCCGTACTGCAACGCGCTCGGGCAGCATTTCAACAACGCTTTCGTGCCGATGGTGGGCAACGACCGATCGTTGGATGTGATCAATACGAACTTGCTCGACATCAACGAGGCGTACTCTCATCCCGATTTCGCACGTCGTCTTGTGAAAGCCCGTGACCAGCTGATGAAGTACGACGGTTTACTGTTGCGGTCGTTACCTCAAATTCAAGACCAGATCAATCAGCTCCGAGCGGCGGAGAAGATGACGCAAGATCCGAAGGCGGCTTCGCAGGCTCACGCCGCCGCCGAACAGTTGCAAACGGCGTACGTGAAACAAAAACAGCTCGCAATCGACCTACAGGGACTGGTGCAGTCCATGATGACGCAAGATTATGCGAGCCAAGATCATCCGCTGAACGGCGGAGGACCGGAACTGAATCAGATCCCCAAAGACGAGCAAGACATCAAAGTCTATTTGCGCTTCGATGGCCAGCGCGACGTAATCGGCCGCGCCGAAGCGAAGGCCGTTGATATTGCGTACGATGCCGCGGTCACGCAGTGCGCTAGCGAGAAATAATCAGTCGCCCATCGAGGACGCGTTTGCGCTCGGCGTTACGAGCGGATTCATCTGCGCAAAAGCGCCGTTCGGATTCTCTTTGGTCCAGACCTGAAGATCCCAGACCGCGGGAAACAGGAAAATGTGCTTCACCTGGCTCGCGTCTTTCACGAGCCCCATCTTTGCAAGCGTATCGGCCTTCGGGGCGTTGATATTGCCTCCGGCATTTGTAAATTTTGCAACGCTGGTGGCGCCGTAGGTTTCTTTTCCGTTTGCGTCATCTACCACGTAGTGAACGTGCGCGCCGAAAGTCGTCCAACGCGAGGGCTGCACGCCCCACACCTGCGGCGCCGGTTCCGTTTTGCTCTTACGGGGAAGCGAAAAATCAGCGCCCAGTAGATTTCCTTTTACGTCGTACCAAAGCTGGCTTGGATGCTGCTGATCTTGACTCGTCCAATCCAAATTCGCGTAACTGATCGAACCGGTTTTGTCCTCGTTTGTGAAGCGGAAGTAGCCCGCTTTCTCCGCATCCGCGGCAGTCGCGAAGCGGCTGTTCAAATCTTTTTGCACGCCGCTAACGAAGGCGACTTCAGAACCTTGCGGCTTCCCGGATGGCGAAGCCGACGGAGCCGGTGTGGGCGCGGCGTATGAAAGCGCCGTTGTAAGAGCTACGGTCGCAGCGACCGAGCCGATGAGACGACCGAGAAACATCTCCAGTCTCCTTATTCTTCTGATTACGGCTGTGGTGATGTGCTTGCTGCCGCAGTCGGTGTTGGGCTCGGAGAAGGCTTTGGTTTTGGCGTATGCGGCTGAAACGAAGGGCCCGGCGTTGCGAAGGGTGCTGCACTAAACGAGGCGTGCGGTGAATCATCGCCTGCAATTACCGGTGCCGGTGTAACGATTGCAATCGCTCCATTCGGCGTCACGCTGATCGTTGCTTCGGTGCGCGCGCGAATTTCGGAACCCGAACCCAAAACAAAGTTCCGCCCTTTACGAAAGGCGTGATAAAGAAAGTGATAAGGAATGATGATGTCTTCGACCGTGTCTTCGACGCCGACGGTCGACTGGTGTCCGGCGGTCACGTTCACGGTGAGATGCGCCGTAGGCGCACGCAATGGAATCTCTCTTCCATCGGGCAGATGCATCGGCAAAAAGTAAACGTCGACGTAACCATAGACGTCGCCCATCTGTGCCGGTTCGGCGTCCATCACCTTGATTTGCACCGGCGTTCCGGCCGCAGCAACGGTTTTACCGTCGATCGTCAGCGGCTCTTTCAGGTGCGCGCGCACGGTATCGTTCTTACGCGAAGCCGACGACGAAATCGTATCGTCGAGCACAAAAAGAACGCTCGATCCTATGGGCAAGGTATGCGGCGGAGCCGAGGGTTGAGCCGATGCCTTGGAGGCAGGCCCGGGAGGAGCGGGAGTCCGAACGGGGACCGCTAGAACGCGACCCGCGCCTATGGGAAAAAACGCGGCGAGCACGGCGCCCGCCGCAAGAATCGATGCGAGTCTAGCTGGCGCGCTTTTCGGCGTCGCCGTTTTGCGCCGCTGCTGCTGCGCGCTTGCCTTCCTCGATAAGTTGTTTGACTTTTTGGCCACCTTTTTGTCCGATTCGTTCGTAGAAGTCCGGGCCGTACCGATCGCGAGTAGCCTCGCCACCTTTCTTTCCACCCTTCTTACCGATCTGCTCGTAGAATTCGTGACCATGGGCCTCTTTTGTTGCTAGTCCGCCTTTGCGGCCGATTTGCTCGTAAAATTCAGGTCCATACTTTTTCTTAACTGTTTCGCCGCCTTTTTGGCCGGCTTCCCGAACGGACATGCCGCTCGTTTTCTTTGGGGTCTCTGGGGATGACATGTTATTTTTCTTTACCTTTTCGCGCCGTATAGGAAGGACGGCGATCGTTCTACATATACTAGAACGCAAGTTCGGGGCTAATGGTTGGGGGTAAGAGTGAGGTTGCCGGTTTCTTTGCCGTTTAGGGGTATCGCCGTGTCCTGTACGTTAGTACTGCTCGCCGCGGCGCTAGTTACGATTCCGGTACGCATCCTGCAGCTGGAAGCGAGCCGGTCACTAGGTGACGGGATGCTTGCTTCCGCACTGAATTCCCGCGATGAAGGCATCGCTGTACGGGCCGCGCTTGCAATCGGGCGCACGAAACAGCCGGCGGGGGTGCCCCTGCTCCTGGGACACCTGGTCGACAGCCGAGACGCCGTCCGAGCTATGAGTGTATATGGCCTAGGTGTGATTGCGCTGGGAACCGGCCCAGACAGGATAGCCAAATTGGCGGTTAACGACTCGTCCGGGGCGGTGCGGGTTGCTGCCCTGGATGCGCTTGGCCGGTACGAGGCCGCCAAACGCCTCAAGGGCAATGAGATAGCCGTCGAGCGTGCCGTTGCGGACTCCCTCGCAAGTGATACCGATCCGATTGTCCGCGGCCGCGCTGCCATTACCCTCAGCTTCTTTTCGGACGGACCGGCCGCAAATGCGGCCGCCTCATCCTTACAACGCGCGGTAACGGTCGAACGCGACGATTATGTACGAGAACGGGCGATGTGGAGCATTTTCCGCCGCTATGCCAAGAGCGTTCCCCGTACGTTCCTCTCCGCACACTTGAACGACCGGGATGAAGTCGTGCGCATCGAGACCGTTCGGGCCTTTGGAAAGCTCAAGGACGTTACGGCAATGACCGAGCTCCAGCCGAGGCTAAACGACCCGTCGTGGCGCGTTCAAGAACAGGCTGCGGAAGCGATACTTGCGCTCCAAGGCAAAGACTCGACCGCACACTGGACGGCCATTCCGGCCGGCGTTCACACTCCGTCGCCGCAACCCGACCGCTTTGCCCGAGTTCCGGCAATGGATGCGCCTACGAACGAAAAGCCGGTTGCGCCATCGGCTTTGAATATCGGCGCGGTGCCGCTGATCACGCCACGGAGCGCCGCTGCAATGACAGGCCCCGCGCCGGGCCCCCACCCGCGCGTGCGCATTGTAACGACGAAAGGCAACGTGTACGTGGTGCTCTATCCCGAATGGGCGCCGCTTACAACGGAAAACTTTTTGAATTTGGCAAGCACGGGATTCTACAACAACAATCCCTGGTTCCGAATCGTTCCGGATTTCGTCGTGCAAACCGGCGAACAAGACGACAAGAATGCACCTGGACCGGGTTACAGCATCGGCGCTGAAGAGAACCCGCTGGAACAAAGCAGTTACGTCATTTCGATGGGCTTGAATTACGACTCCAAAACGAATACGCCGCTGCGCGATTCGGCCGGATCGGAATACTACGTTACGCTTTCGCCGCAGTACCATCTAAACAACGACTTCAGCGTTTTCGGCGCAGTGACAAGCGGCTTCGATGTTTTGGGGCGTCTCGTAGAATCCGATAAGGTCATACGCGTCGAACGGATCAGCGATGTCACTCTTTAGAAACGCAGCGATCGCTTCCGCGTTGACTTTCGCGGGTTGCGGTGCCCACGCGCACGTTTCCGCGAGCGATTGTTCGCTGCACGACGGTGTGCTCTCGGCCCGCGTTACGAACTCCGCGGACAGACCCGTTGTGCGCACGCAAATTCAGGCGGACTTTTATGTGAATTACCGTTTCACGCGCGCAAAGGGCGATCAAACCTTCGTCCCGGTGTTGGATCCGGGAACGTCGCGCATCGTTGACTTTCCTATCGAGGCTCCAAAAGACGCCGGTTCGGCACCGATGAAATGCGTAGTTTCGCGCGCGTTCTACGGCGATAATACGCTGGAAGATTTCTAGAACGTGCGTTTTGAGTCGAGCAGAATCGTTACCGGGCCCTGATTCACTAGCTCTACGTTCATATCTGCGCCGAACTCGCCGTAAGCGACGCGGATTCCCATCGACTCAAGTTCCGAGCCGACTCGTTCGTAAAGGGGCAATGCCGCATCCTCGCGTGCCGCCGTAATGAAGGATGGCCGGCGGCCTTTGCGCACGTCGCCGTGCAACGTAAACTGCGAGACCAGCAGAACGGCGCCGGCGACGTCTAAGAGCGAACGGTTCATGAGTCCGGCGTCGTCGCGGAAGACTCGCAGGTTTGCGATCTTATCCGCGATGTAGCGGGCGTCGGATTCTTCATCGTCGACTCCAACGCCCACCAACACGACAAATCCATGCGCGATCTCTCCGGTAACGCGGTCTTCCACGCGTACAAGAGCGCGCGAAACGCGTTGAACGACAGCGCGCACGGCGCGAACCTACTTCGAGAACATCGAGCTAAGGGCAAAGATAGCGTTCTCGCGCCGTTCCATTACGCGGCGGTAGAAGTATCCAGCCCAGTGAGTTCCAAACGGAATGTACACGCGCATCCGATAGCCGTCGGCGACCAGTTCTCGCTGAAGCTGCGGACGGCAGCCGTATAGCATTTGAAACTCAAATTTGTCGCTTGAAATGCCTTGTTGAACGATGAATTCGCGCAACAATCCTATCAGTTCGCGATCGTGCGTTGCTAGTGCCGGGTAGTGTCCGCGACTCAGCAGCTCTTTAGCGAGCGCGAGATAATTTTCGCGGATTTCCGACATCTCTTTGTACGCAATCTCGGGCGGTTCGTTGTACGCCCCCTTGCAGAGGCGGACGCGCGCTCCTAGTTCGATTGCCCGGTCGACATCGGCGTGGGTGCGTTTCAAATACGCCTGAAGGACGATACCGACGTTCTTGTGGAGTTTGAAAGCCCGTTCGAAAACACGCAGCGTCGCATCTGTAACGGACGACCCTTCCATGTCGATGCGAACGAACGGATCGCGATTGCGCTGAGCCTGTTCCAGAATCCGGCACAGATTGTCCAACGCGAAATCTTCATCGACCAGAAGACCCATTGCGGTGAGCTTCACCGAGACGTTCGTGTCGACACCGGTCGTTCGAATAGCATCCAACATCGTGATGTACTCATCACGCGTTTTAATCGCGGCTTCGCGTTCGAAGACGTCCTCGCCCAGGAAGTCCAGCGTTGCCGACATTCCCTCCGAGTTGAGCTCGCGAACGGCGTGGATCGCCGAATCGATCGTTTCGCCTGCGACGAAGCGCTTGGCGAGGAAGAAAAAGTTTCTTTGGAAGGTGGAATCGGGAGCGAGGAATTTGTCGATCAAAGCCATTTCGGTCTTACACTACGACGCGGCGCCTCAAAAACCACTGCACGGCGAGCACGGCGACGGAAAGCATCACGAAGCCGTAGGTCAGAGAAAGCGCTGCGCGGACGCCGGATGCGGAGAGTACGACATATAGCGCAACGGGCAGTGACGCGGGATGATACGCAACGATGCTTGTTGCTCCGTATTCACCGATGGCGCGCAGCCATGCAAATGCAATGCCCGCTGCGACATTACTCGCAGCCGCAGGCAGAGCAACGCGGCTGAAGATGCGCCACTCGCTTGCGCCAAGAGTGCGCGCGGCATCTTCACATAACGGATCGGTAGCAGAGAATGCCGCCGTTGAAGCGATCGCAACGAACGACCCTGAAACGAAGAACTCCGATGCGATGACGCCCAAAATGGTATCCGGAACCGTCATGCCATGGGCGGCAAGCCACGCACCCAGCGGCGACGGCTCGCCCGCGATCGCCAGAATCATTATCCCGGAGGCGACCGGCGGAAACGCCAGCGGGAGGGCAAGTACGAAGAGAAGGCTTGCGGCCAGCCTGCGCGGCGCTCGTGCCAGCCAGTAGCCCGCGGGTACTCCCAAAGCCGTGGCGACGGCCGTAGCGGCGGTCGATGCGATGAGCGATACGCGCAACGCGTCGCTGGCGGGCGGCGTGCCGAACATATGCACCGCTTGCGACGGAGATACCGTAGCAAGTACCGTCGCGACGGGAGTAAGCACGAGGGCGAGCAAAACTATCGCCGCCGCCGGAAAAAGTAACCCCGGTACCGGTCGGATCATTAATAGAAGTTTACCAAAGCGACACCGCTTGCGGCGAGGCTGGAGGATAGCAAACGCGAATGCCCGATGGAGTGTCCCAACGGAACTGGCGCGTTTTAATAGCCGACGACGATCCCGCCATCTGCACGCTCATCGATACGGTTTTGCGTAAGGGCCCCTATGAGATGATGATGTGCAACGATGCCGAGAGCGCCCTCGTTGCCGTCGACCGCCACGGCCCGTTTGACATTATCATTTGCGATTTCATGCTGCCCGGCATCTCGGGGATCGATCTGATCGAACGTTTGCGAGCAAAGGAAAGCACCCGCGGCGTTCCGATTCTCATGATCTCCGGCCATACGAATTACGCCATGGACGGCCGCGCTAAAAATGCCGGAGCGAATCTTTTTTTGAATAAGCCGTTTACGATTTCGCAGTTGCGTTCGGCCGTTACGCATTTGCTTTCCGAATCCACTAGGCGCGACTCTTACTCGTCCTCTTTCTAAGAGGGCCGGCACGCGAGTGGCTTCGGCGTTCAAAATTCTTTTCGTCGCGCTTTCACTAGCGCTTGACGTTTTTGCGGTAAGTATCGGCGTCGGCATGCGCGGCGTTCCTCGCGAGGTGAAGCTTCGCATCGGCATCGCGTTCGCGAGCGCCGAGGTTTTGATGAACGTAATCGGTGCGGGCCTCGGCGCGGTCGCCGGCAAGTTCCTCGGCGACATTGCGGGCTACCTTGGTTTTTTTGCGTTGTGCGGTCTGGGACTTTACATGATTTACGAGAGCGTCCGTGACGTTGAAGACCGCATTCCGCTCGACATGTCCACGGGGTGGGGATTAACGCTCGCGTCGCTTTCGATCAGCCTGGATTCGCTCGGCATTGGGTTTTCGATTTTGTACATTGGCGTCCCGATTGCGGTTTCACTGACGGTTATAGGCGTCGTGTCAGTTGCGGCGACGGCTGCGGGGCTCACACTGGGTCGCACCCTCGGCGTGCGAATAGAAGAAAACGCCGAACTCTTCGGCGGCATCATTCTGACGTTGACGGGCGTCGTCTTCATCGCGCTCAAGGCACTCCACCTAGGATAGAAGAACAGCGCCCGTATGCACGTACGGGCCGGCGAAGAGATCCTGCAGCTCGCTCTCGAGAGCGGCGCGCGATCGCTTTTCGTCGTGGGGACCGGCAAGAATGTCGGAAAGACCGTGACGATGCGGGCGATCTACGAAGCGGCGGTAGCGCGCGGAATCTTACCGGGCCTCACGTCGATTGGACGCGACGGCGAAGCGGTCGACATCGGCGATGCGCAGGCGAAGCCGCGTCTGTTCTTGCGCCGTGGTACTGCCGTCGCAACCGCTCGCGACGTATTGCCTCGTTCGCCGGCAAGCGACATTCTAGAACTCTCGCGTTTGCAAACCGCCGCTGGGTCTTTGACGTACGCTCGCGTAATGCAGCCGGCATTTTACGAACTCGTCGGGCCGCCCACGGCTTCGGGGATTCGTGAAGCGGTAAACGTTCTTTCTCGCTTTTCGCCGTTTGTGATTGTCGACGGTGCAGTAGACCGTATCGCAGCATTAGCCGGTGGAAAGGATGCAATCGTCGTTGCGTCCGGTGCCGCAGCTTCGCCGACGATCGAAGATGCGGTTGCCGAAGTCCATGCGTTGGTGCAACGCTTGAGCGTTCCAGTCTACGAGGCCAACGGCGACGCGGTTTTTCTTGAAGGTGCGCTCACGCCGCCGCTGGCAGCAAAGTTCATCGCCGAAAGGGAATCGCGCGCCGTGGTCGTGCGCGATCCTACGCAAATCGTTCTAACCGGAAAAGCAGCTGCAACAGCATTTGAAAAATTGCGAATTCGTTGTCAGCGTGCGTTGAGCGTTGTGGCGGTAACCGTTTCGTCGATTGGCCGAGATCGTACGTTTGAACCGCGGCGCTTTGCGAACGAGGTTGCTTCGGCGACCGGAGTTCCGACCTTCGATATTTACGCGTCGGAACGAGCTGCATGAAGCCTGGCCCTCTTCTCGATGAAGCGACGGCACGCACGCTCGAATTCGGTTGGCTTCGCGACGTGCTTTCGCCCGCGAGCGACTACGGCGAGAGAATTTTCACGGAGCTGGCTCCGTTTCATGCGGGCGAGGAACCGATCGCGTCGGCGCGCGCACAGCACATTGCCAAACTTGCTTCCGCACTAGACTCATCGCGATTCCACGCTTTACGCGAGGTCTTCAACAACGTTCCCGATGCGGCGATGGCCATTGCGCGCGCGTCGATGGGCGACGCTCTAAGCGATGCCAACTTTCTCGAATTGCAACGGTTCTTTGATGCGTGCGTGCGGGTCGACGCGATCGGCGTTCCCGCCGGCCTTGCTGCTTGTGCCGATGATGCGGTAGACGCATGTGCGCGCGCTCTTGAATTAGGCCGTGCCGGGAAATTCGGATTCTATCTCGACGATCGATTCGATACGTCGCTTGCGCAGGCGCGCAGCGCCCTGGAAGCTGCGCAAGCCGAGTACGACGCGATTCGCGGACGCGCCGCCGCGCGCGTCGCGCAATTGCTTCAGCGCGAAATCTCGGGGAACGAGTTCATCGTCATGCGCGCCGACTTAAATGGCCCGTTGCCGGCGGGCGTGCGCGTTGTGCGCGAGGCGCCGACCTATCTGCTCTGCGAGCTTGACGCCGACGAAGCGACGCTCGCCGCTCTTCAAAAGCGAGACGAACGTGCAACGGCCGTCGCCGAGGTAGAAGAAGCGGTGCGCTCGCGTCTTTCATCAGTAATTCGCGCCCATGCCGCAGCACTGGACGCAGCCGCACGCCGGTTTGGCGAGAACGACGTCCTTATCGCGGCTGCGCATTTCTCGCAGAGCTTCGCGTGTGTTGCACCCGTTTACGCGGAGAAGCCGGAGCTCCAATACAGCGACGGTCGTTTTTTGCCGCTTGCCGTCGAACTGGAACGAGAAGGACGTTCGTTCACCCCGGTATCGCTGAACCTAGACGATATCGCTGTGCTGACCGGGCCAAATATGGGCGGCAAAAGTGTTGTTCTCCGCACTTCGGGATTCATCGCAAGTTGCGCTGCGTTTGGAGTTCCTGTCCCCGCTCGTTCCGCAACAGTGGCGCTTTTCGACGAGATTGCGTGGCTTGGCGTCGGCGCCGACGAGGAAGTGGGCGGTTTGCTCTCCTCGTTTGCACGTGAAGTCATTCGATTTCGCGAATTGGTCGAGCGTCCGCGCGAACGCCGTTTGATCCTCATGGATGAGTTCGCCAGAACTACAACGCCGCGTGAAGGACGTGCGCTGTTGATCGCGGTGATCGAACGTTTGCGCTTGTTGCGTGCGATCGGGTTATCGGCTACGCATCTCGCGGAAATCGCTCCGGCCGCCGGCGTCCGGCACTTTGCGGTGCGCGGTTTACGTGGTATCCCCGAGAAACCAGCTACAACGGATCTTTCCGCGGCCCTTGCAACTTTAGGTGCGTCGATGGATTACACCATCGAAGAGGTGCAAGACGAAAGCGAACGCCGTTCCGACGCCATTGCGCTCGCCGCTTTGCTTGGCCTCGACAACGACCTCATTAATTCCGCGTACGAGGAGATGACTTGAACGATCGCACCTGGGTGTGGGACGCAATCGGGATCGGATCCCTTGTTGCGTTGTGCACGGTTGCTGCTTATGCGTACTTCACGCTTCACGGCTCCGTCATCACCGGAATCGCCGGCGGCGGCACGATTCGATACGGTGACAAATCGGCGCTTTTCATTTTGCCTATCGCTGGGATTTCGCTCTGATGAAGGCCGTCGTTTATTTGCCAACCAGCTTCTATTCGTTGCCGATTCGAATAACCGCAGAGAATCAAGGCGCGGTGCGCGCGTGGATGAAACAATTCTCCAGCACGCTTAGCGCAGTACTGTTATTCGGTTTTGCGTGCGATGAGGTCGCGATGGTAAGCGGCTCGGCCGTGGCGTTCTCTGTTGCCACGGAATTATCGATCCTTGCGGCTCTAGTCGCGGTTGCGTTGCGATTCGTCGGCTTGCGGAAGCTTCGCTAGCGCTCGTTGCGAGTGAAGCGCGGGAGCGCCGTCGAAGGGTAGCCGTATGGAACCGTTGATCATTACGTGCGCGCCGGTTGGTGCGGAAGTCATGCCCGATGCCACGCCGTATCTACCGTTCACGCCCGCGAAATTAGGCGAAACGGCAAAGGCGATTCGCGAGGCCGGTGCGTCGCTCGTCCACATCCACTGCCGTAACGATGATGGGACCAATACGCATAGCGTCGCGCGGTTTCGCGAAGCATACGAGGCGGTTCGTGCTAATAGCGATTTGATCGTTCAGTTCTCGACCGGCGGCGCCATCGGTATGTCACCCGAAGAACGGGCCTCCGTGTTGGAGCTTCGTCCGGAGATGGCGACGCTTACATGCGGCACGGTAAATTTCGGCGACGACGTCTTCGAAAACAGCTTCCCGATCATGCGCGGTATCCTCGCTCGCATGCATGAGTTCGACGTTCGGCCGGAGCTCGAAATCTTCGACAAGGGACATCTTGCAAACGCCCGGCGTCTCGCTAAGGAAGGCTTGCTGACGTTCCCTCAACACGTCGATTTCGTCCTCGGCGTACCCGGTGGAATGGAAGCGACGGTGCAAAATTTGGCCGACTTAGTCGATGATTTGCCCGACGGCTGTACTTGGTCTGTCGCTGGGATCGGGCGAGAGCAGCTGCCGATGGCACTTGCGGCGATTGCGATGGGTGGCCACGTCAGGGTCGGCTTGGAAGACAACCTCTACTACAGCAAAGGACGGTTGGCTCGTAACGAGGAGCTCGTTGCGCGCGTTGCTCGTATTGCGGAAGAGGCGGGACGTCCGGTGGCAACGCCGGATCAGGCGCGCCAAATACTAGGACTGAAGGGTTCACCGCAGCCGCTTCATAACTAGCGGCGGGTTCAACTTCCGGCCAGTAGGCCGGTTGTCGGAGGGCCGGTCCATATTCACGTACGTGCTTAGGCGGACGCTTCAGGCGGTTCCGCTGCTGATTCTGATATCAATTATTCTCTTTGTCATTTTGAATAATGCACCGGGCGGACCGCTTGCGCCCTACTTGCAGAATCCGCACATCACGCCTGCCGACATCGAACGCCTCAAGCACAACCTCGGTTTGGATCAGCCGCTTCCGGTACGTTACATCCGGTGGCTCTTCACCGTTTTACACGGCGACTTCGGCTACTCGACCAGCAATTCGGAACCGGTTTTGCAGGCGATCCTAGAACGCTTGCCCGCAACGCTCGAGTTGATGGTTACTTCATTCCTGTTCAGCGTTGCGATCGGCATTGCAGCCGGTATTTTTTCGGCCGTGCGTCCGTATTCGTTCGCCGATTACTTCATCACAACGTTTGCGTTCTTCGGGCAATCGATGCCGGTCTTCTGGTTCGCGTTGATGCTTCAGCTAGCGTTCGCGGTTCATGGAATACCGTTGCCCGGCGGTTATCAAATCGTTTTGCCTTCCGCCGGATTGAGTTCGAGCGATACATTCGATCTCGCCGATCGCGTTTCGCATTTGGTTTTGCCGGTCATCGTGCTTTCGCTCTTGTCCCTGGCGCTTTATAGCCGTTTCATGCGCTCGTCGCTTTTGGAAGTGATGAAGACCGACTACATGCGAACCGCCGCAGCCAAAGGGTTGAACTTCCGCACGATTCTTTTCAAACACGGTCTGAAAAACGCGCTCATTCCCGTTGTTACCGTGCTTGCGCTTTCGCTGCCCGGTGTTCTGGGCGGCGCAATTGTTACCGAAACGATCTTTGCGTGGCCCGGGGCCGGCCGCATGTTCTACAACGCTTTGCAGCAAAGCGACATCGCGCTGATGATGGGCTATTTGCTCATCCTAGCGTTTTTCGTCGTGTTTTCGAATCTGCTCGCCGACGTGCTCTACGCGTGGCTCGATCCGCGCGTGAAGTACGACTAGGAGCACGTCATGGCAACTACGCTCCCTATCGAGCCGCAAATCGCTGAAGAGACTCAGGATGTTATCTATTCGAAGGTAACGTTTTGGACGCGCTTACGCCGGCATAAACTGGCGATCACCGGCATGGTGGTTCTTATCTTGATGGTGTTGGCTGCGGTCTTTGCAAGACAGCTCGCACCGTTCGATCCCAACTTCATCGACAACGTTCACTGGCAGGGCAATCCGCTTCCGCCATGTTTCCAGGATGCCTCGCAGTGCGGCGGCCATCTGCTCGGTACCGATGAAGTCGGACGCGATTTGCTTTCGCGCTTGCTCTTCGGCGCACGGATCTCGCTTGAAGTCGGCATCTTTGCCGTGGTGATGGAAGTGGTCATCGGCACGATCCTCGGCGCCCTCGCCGGCTATTACGGCGGCTGGGTGGATTGGACGATCATGCGCGTGACCGACGTGTTCTTGTCGATTCCGCTGCTGCCGCTGTTGTTGGTGCTAACCGCGATCGTTGCCGCGAGCTCTTCGAAGGCGGCCCTGGGATTCGGGGTGATCGTCTTGATCATCGGCGCGCTGTCGTGGCCGCCGGTCGCCCGTCTCGTTCGTGCTTCTTTCCTTACCCTTCGCGAACGCGAGTTCGCGGAAGCGGCGCGCGCCGTTGGAAACAGCGACCTCCGGATCATCTTCAGGCACCTGTTGCCGAACGCGGTCGCGCCGATCGTCGTGCAGGCGACGCTCGATGTTGCGAACGTCATCGTGCTGGAATCGACGCTGTCGTTCCTCGGCTTCGGCATTCAGCCGCCGACCGCGTCTTGGGGCAACATGCTTGCTAACGCTCAGGCAAATCTGCAGATCGCGTGGTGGGCCGCGGTCTTCCCAGGTATTTGTATCCTGCTTACGGTGCTCGCGATCAACTATATCGGTGACGGTCTGCGCGATGCACTTGACCCGAACATGAGGTAGGCTATAGACTACGAAAGTTCGTCCGGCGCCTAGCGCCCGGACCAACGTTCTTTAGCCCTCGTGCGCAAGTGGCGGAATTGGTAGACGCACTAGCTTGAGGGGCTAGCGGGAGCAATCTCGTGCTGGTTCGAGTCCAGTCTTGCGCACCATAAACAAAAGAGGCCCAGCGGGCCTCTTTTGTTTATGGTCCTCCAGACTGAACTCTCACCTGCAAGAGATGTTGTCATCCTGAACAGCAAGCGTAGCGCGCGTAGTGGAAGGGTCGTGCTGGTTCGAGCTGCCGCGTCCGCACCTTACGGGCGCTGACGCTATTGGAAGAAGAACTAAAGAAC
>CAZJLJ010000041.1:0-26192 GCA_964546935.1 uncultured bacterium
GGATGACAGTGTCGGTGCAGCGCGAACACGCGTACGTTAATGAGACTTCGGTCTTTTGCCGTGGCGGCGCTTGCCTTGCTTTTAGGGTGCTCGCATGCGGCGACCGGGCCACGCGGCAGCATCGTGCGGTTCGATCTCGCCAAAGATCCCTTGTCTTTGAACCCGCTGTTTTTGCAGCCCGACGCGGCCTCTGTCGAGCAGCAGGTGGCTCGCTTGGCCTTCGAGCCGTTCATCGACCTCGACGAGCGCGGACGGCCACAGCCCGCCCTGCTCCGTGAGATCCCGACCGCCGCGAATGGCGGCTTGTCACAAGATGGCCGGACGATTACCTACCGCCTTCGCCCCGGCGTCCGATGGAACGATGGCCGCCCGGTTACCAGTGTGGACGTGCTGTTCACGTTGCACGCAATTCTCGATCCTCGCAATCCGGTGCGTTCGCACGAGGGCTACGACTTAATCGACCGGGCGTCTGCGCCCAATGCGCAGACGGTCGTCTTTCATTTGCGGCGGCCGTGGGCGCCGGCGGTGATGACGTATTTTTCCTATGGAACGTCGCCGCAATTCGTTTTGCCGGCTCACGTTCTCGAACGCCAACGGCCGCTTGCGCAAGCCGAGTTCAACGGGGCGCCCACCGTCGGCGATGGTCCGTATTCGTTCGTGTCGTGGAATCGCGGCGAGGGACTGCGTTACGCCGCCAATGCTTCGTATTGGCGTGGAAAACCGAACGTCGCTACACTCGACATTCGTATTGCCCCGGATCCTTCGACGAACCTGTTGATGCTGCAATCGGGGTCGCTCGATTGGAATCTCGTCGCGCCCGCGCAGTATCAAATCGTTGCGAAGAACCCGCACCTTCGCTTCGACACGGTTCCGACGGCCGTCGTCGCCGGACTCGTGTTGAATACGCGGCACGCGCCGCTAAACGACGTGCGAGTTCGGCGCGCTCTTGCGATGTCGATCGATCGCGACGCCGTTAGCGCAAAAATTACCCTCGGAAAATATCCCGTCACGAACATGCTGCAGCCGCAATTCTCGTGGGCGTATGACCAAAAGGTACGGGAACCGCGCTTTGATCCGGTTGCGGCCGATGCGCTCTTTGACGCGGCCGGATGGCGCCGTGGGCCCGACGGCGTGCGCCGTTCCGGCAACGAGCGATTGCATCTGGTCTACGTGCAATTTCCAGAGTCGATGACGGGCGTTCGCGTAGCAACGACCGTGCAGGCCGAACTTCGCCAACGCGGTATCGACGTAACCGTGAAGAGCGTAAGCAACGCGCAGCTCTTCCTTCCCAAAACCGGAACGCTCGCGACGGGGACGTTCGATATGGCTTATGTGCCGTTCACGATGGGCGCCGACCCCGATGATTCGTTTGTGCTCTCGTGCAACGGCCCTCAGAACTATATGGGATGGTGTAATTCCCAAGCCGATCGACTCGAGAGTGAGGCGATTGCTTCCACTTCGCAGGCGCGACGGCGAGTGCTCTACGGGCAAATTGCCCGGATCGTAGCCGATGAGGTGCCGATCGTCTATCTCTTCAATGCGAACTACATCTATGCGTATAGCGATCGCCTAAAAGGTTTCGCGCCGAACGCATTCTTGCCGACATGGAATGCAGGTTCATGGAAGATTTAATTCAGGAACGCGTCGCGATCGTCGTTGTGCACGGCGTCGCGCCACATCCGCGATACGAGTTCCAAGACGAATGTTCGGCGGATCTCGTGCGCCACTTAAATGAAATCGACGGCGACGACGCTTGGGTCATCGACGTCGTGAATCCGGGAAACGTGCTGGAACCCGGTGACGACAACCCGCTGCCGACCATCAGCCGCGTCCATAAAGCGGACGACGACGGGACGAATCCGCGGCAGACGTACTACGATGTTATGGAAGCTTACTGGAGCGCTATCGACAAAGGACGCACCAAGTGGTGGGGCGTCGTCGGATGGATGCTGCGCGTCGTCTTTGTGCCGCTGAACACCACCGCACGTTATCACGCGACATGGCAAAAGCAGTTTTTTGACTACGGCTTCATCGGCGGTGCACTAGTCGTCTCCTTTGCGCTCTTCTTTATCTCGTTGACCGCGGTCTGGCAGTCCTTTTTGCGCATTCTCGACGTCACGGGGCTGATTCGTAAAACATACGCCGGCGACGTTATCACGACGCTGAATGCGAACGCTAACGCACCCGGTGGGATTCCGGTAAAGATAGGCGTTTGGCTTTTTGTAGGTTTGATAGGCGCGTTTTTGTTTACGCAAGGACTGGTAGCCGTTTGGAGACTCTTCCAGCAGCGCCGCGCCCTCCGAAACAATCCGAAGGCCATCTGGCATCGCGGGGTTGCAATAACGGTGTTGTTCGTGCTCGGCATTTCGAACATCTACGCGATGGCCGTGGCCAGGTTCCCTAACGGGACGCTAGGATGGCGCGGCATTTTGTTCCTGATCTTAATCTTTGTCTCGTTTTCTCTAGGACGCGCCGTTCTTATCGACTTCATTGTAAATATCTTTGGTGACGTGCAGATATACACGACCCGCGATGAGAACGATTCTCGCTTCTATCGGCTCCGCGACAAGATCTTGCAGGTAACCGTCGACGCGATCGTGCGTGCCATTTCACCACGTTTGAACGGCGGCCACGTCTACGATCGTGTAATCGTGTTGGCGCATAGTCTGGGGGCGACGATCGCCATGGACGCAGTGGTGCGCATATCTCAGCTCGCCCTTCAAGGGGCGCTTACTACCGAAGAGTTCAACCGCATTCGTGCGTTTGTGACGTTGGGTTCTTCCCTCGAAAAGACGCGCTATTTCTTCGAGGTGAGCGGCGCGTCGCCGTCGCTCTCTTACGAGCAGTGGCGCAACGACGTCTTCGGGACGATCTTCACGTGCGATCCCGCGGTTCTCGAGCAAGACGGCGGCCGCGGAATTTTTTGGGTCAACTACTGGTATTTTCAAGACGCAATTTGCAACGAAATACATTCGTTCAAGTCTTACCTGCAGCCGGGCGAATCGATCGAGTCGGCACGCACGCTCCGATTGCAACGCGAAGGCAATCCCGAGTGGGAAGACGGCGCCGGTGGGCGTCCGATCTGCCGGAATGAAAAGGGCAACAAGCACATTACGCTCACGCATCCGGTCTTGCATTCGGACTACCTTGACGACGAGTGGTTTTGGCATTCGTCGCTAGGTCCGGGAAAAACGCTCATTCATTTGGGAGCGCTCGAGGTTATCACCAATCGGTTGACGGGAGATTCGAAATGGCGATGGCCGACGTTATCAAAGCAATCTTAAGCAATCTGCCGATTCTGTTTTTCGTCATTGCGATCGTATCGGCGATTCGCAGAGTGCGCCGCGGACGGCTCGGCCGCCGGCACGTGAGCGTCGCTTCAACACTCTGGGCGGAGCTAATCTTTTACTACGTCGGCTTTACGCTGATTTGGGCCGGTATCTTTCATGCCTACTTTCAGTCCGTTACGGCGCCAAGCATTGGGTGGCAGCCGAGCCCGTTCGAATACGAACTTGGCTGGCTCGAGATTGCGCTTGGCGTTGCCGCGTTGCTGTCGCGTGGACGTGGACGCGCTTGGCGCACCGCCGTCACGATTCCGTTCGTAATCTTCATGCTTGCCGCAGCTGCGCAACACATCAACCAAATGATCGTGCGACATAACTATGCTCCAGGCAATGCGGGCATCGTTCTTTGGTTTGGGGACATTTTCTCGCCGATCTTCATCGCTGTGGTGGCACTGCTATCGCAGGAAGGATGAAAGAATATGTCGCCTGCCGAGATCGTCACCGCGCTTAACGACGCATTTATAAATGGAACCCCGGACTCCATCGCATCGGAAGTGGAGCCGTACTTTACTGACGATGCGGTTGTCGTGTCACCCGATCTCACGCGAGCGGGACGAGGACGTAAAGCTATCGCGCAGAGCTACGTCGACTTCAAAAAAGTGGCGCGCATCATCGATGTATGGACCGGAACTCCGCACGCCGACCACTCGGGCGATGTGGCAGTCGCGACCCTAGCGTGGCGCATGACATACGAAATCGACGAGACAAAGTACAGCGAAGAAGGCGACGACATTTACGTCTTTCGGCGAGACGGCCACGAGTGGAGAATCTTCTGGCGCGCTGTTCACTCGCATCCCGCGAAGCATTAGAAACCGCGAATCCGCTTGCGCAGCATCGTCCTGTGTTGCGACGATACTCGCTCCCACAATTCGCCTATCCGAACGACCTCAAGGTCGAAGCGTTCCCTCAGAATGCGTTGCAGCGCGTCGGCGCTAACTGCGGCTTCCTCTTTAATCGCGGAGGTCGTGAAGTGTTCTAAGAGGCCATTGGTAAGTTTTATGATGCCGTCATCGGTCAAGCGCATGCAGACAAGGTTTTGCACGAAGACGGAGTCCGGCGAGGTGGCGAGCCACTCGTTTTGCGAACGGAAGTCTTCCAGTTGCACCGGCGTCTCCAGAAAGTCGTACGTTAGCCCGTCGTAGCGATGGTTGTGAAACCGCCACCACTCGCCGTCACGGGTTAAGTGAAACTCAAAACGTGTGTCGTTGTAACTCCCGCTGTGGAGCGGCATGGGCGTGAGCGGTCCGTTTCCGAAACCAACGTCGGCTAAAAACGGCTGGTCGAGCCGGACGATGAGTGCCATATGGTTCAACGGGGCGGAGCTCGGATGCTTTACCCGTTCGACCGATGCCCCGACGTACTCCACGGTGAAGCCGATTTCTCTGAGAGCCCACGCGAATAGCGTGTTCATTTCGAAGCACCAGCCGCCGTGTTTGGCAACCACGATCTTCTCGTAGATTCGGTTGATGTCTAGCGAAGGACGCCGTCGAAACTGAACTTCCAGATTTTCGAACGGAATTGCAAGCAAGTGCGCGCGATGCAGATTGTGCAAAGTTTGGCGCGTCGCCGACAGAGGGCCGCCGTAATTGATCCTTCTTAGGTATGCATGAAGTTTGTTTGTTTCTGCTGGCATCCGCTCGCCTTTGCAAACCCCGTGCGTAAACGCTACGGCGGTTGCACCCGCGATGCCTTCGGAAACATTAGAGCGCTTTGACCGCCGCGGTGAGTCCGTCGACCGAAGCCTTCGCGTCGCCGAAGAGCATTGCGGTGTTCGGCATCTCGTAGAGCGGGTTTTCTATGCCGGCGAAACCCGAACGCATGGAGCGTTTCAGGACTATCACGTTGCCTGCTTTGTCTACGTCGAGAATCGGCATCCCGTATATCGGAGAGGTCGTGACGTTGCGAGCCGCCGGATTCGTTACGTCGTTCGCTCCAATAACGAGCGCTACGTCGGTCGTGGAAAATTCAGTGTTTGCTTCATCCAAGTCAAGCAGCTGTTCGTAGGGAACGTTTGCTTCGGCCAGCAGAACGTTCATGTGACCCGGCATGCGTCCAGCAACGGGGTGAATAGCGTACTCCATTTTCACGCCGCGCTTTTCCAGTTGGTCGGCTAAGGCTTTGACGCTATGTTGGGCTTGAGCGACGGCCATACCATAGCCCGGGACGACCATGACCTTGTTCGCGTAGGCGAGCATTACGGCGACGTCATCGGCGTTGACGCTTCGCACGTTTTGAGGCCCGCCGCTTCCCGCCGCGGGTTCGCTGCCGCCTGCGGCGCCGAAGGCGCCGAAGAGGACGTTGGTTAGCGGACGATTCATCGCCTTGCTCATAGCTACAGTAAGAATCGTGCCGCTCGCGCCCACAAGCGCACCGCAAATGATCAACAGCGTAGAGTTTAGTTCGAATCCGGTGATTGCGACGGCAACACCGGTGAAAGAGTTCAGTAATGAAATAACGACCGGCATGTCGGCGCCGCCGATCGGCAGCACGAAAAGCACACCGAGAACCAGCGCAAGGACCAGAAGAACCGGCACGACCCAGACCGGGTCGACGCCTGATGTGGCAATGAACCACACGCCGATTGCTGCGATCGCCAGCGCAACGATTGCATTGACGATTTGCTGGCCGGAATAGGTGATCGGACGCCCCGTCATCACTTCTTGAAGTTTCAAGAAGGCAATGATCGAGCCGGCGAAACTGAGCGAACCGATGATCGCCGAGAGAACGAGCGAGGTGGAAACCACCGGATCCAGTGCCGCTCCGGTTGAACGCGCAACGAAATACTCGACGGTGGAAATCAATGCAGCCGCGCCGCCGCCCGCGCCGTTGTACAACGCCACCATCTGCGGCATCGCGGTCATCTTCACGCGCACGGCGGCAAAGATGCCGACGATCGCTCCAACAACTATACCGATTGCGATCGCCCACCAGCCAACGCCGAGCGTTTGAACAAGCACGCCGACAAGCGCAATGAGCATGCCGATGGCCGCGAGCCGGTTTCCAAGCCGTGCCGTCGCTGGTGTATTTAAAAAGTGGAGTCCGAGGATGAAGAGAGCAATGGCAATGATATCTGCGAGCGCGATGCCAATGCTCATTTACCGCTCTCCTTCCGGCGGAACATTTGCAGCATTCGCTCGGTAACCGCGAACCCGCCGAAAACGTTGATCGCTCCGAGCGTTACGGCAACGATCGCGAGCACGGTCAGCACTACCGTGTTATGCGCCGATCCAAAGAGCGCTGCGAGGACAATGATCGCTCCCGCAAGCACGATACCGTGGATCGCGTTGGTTGCCGACATTAGCGGCGTATGCAGCGTCGTTGGGACTTTCGAGATCACTTCGAATCCTACGAAGACTGCGAGCACCAGAACGGTGAGCAGACTCACCAAGTGACTGACATCGGTCAAGCCGCACCTCCTATAAGGGCTTGCCCATCACGTGCGACGCAAGCCCCCTTTACGATTTCATCCGACGGATCGAGCTGCAGCGCACCGTCTTTCACAAACGGCGTGAGCAGCGCAAAGATGTTGCGCGAGTAGAGCTGGCTCGCGTTGTACGGCATCGTTGACGGCAAGTTCGTCGTGCCGATAATCGTGACGCCGTTTGGGCTCGTAACGGTTTCGTTTGGTTTCGTCAACGCGCAGTTCCCGCCGGCTTCCGCTGCAAGATCGACGATGACGGAACCGGGATGCATCGCCGCAACGGCTGCTTCGCTAATAAGAATCGGCGCTCGCCGTCCCGGAACGAGCGCCGTCGTGATCACAACGTCGTTGGCGCCGATCTGTTCGATCATCCACTGCCGCTGACGCTCTTGCTGTTCGGGCGTCAATTCTTTTGCGTAACCGCCTGCGGCTTCCGCGTCTGCGCCGAGATCGAACTCCAAGAACTTTGCGCCGAGCGATTGTACTTGTTCGCGAACGACAGCACGGACGTCGTAGCCGCTGACGACGGCTCCAAGACGGCGCGCCGTTGCAATTGCTTGTAATCCCGCCACGCCTGCGCCAAGAATCAGCGCTTTTGCGGGCGGAATCGTTCCGGCGGCGGTCGTGAGCATCGGAAAGAACTTCGGAAGCGCAGCCGCGCCAAGCAAAACGGCCTTATAGCCCGCGATGTTGCTCTGCGAAGAGAGCGCATCCATCGATTGTGCTCGCGTTATGCGCGGTATCATTTCCATTGCGAGCGCGGTTACGCCGGCGGATGCCAAACGCTGAACGTATGCCGGGTCCCCCAACGGATTGAAAAATCCTATGACTGCGGTACCGGCACGAGTTGCGGATAACAGCTCGTCGCTCGGGCGCGCTACGTTTACCAATACGTCGGCATCTGAAACAAGCGAAGCCGGGTCGTCGGCGAACGATGCTCCAGCTTGTGCATAAAGTTCATCTGGAAAAGCGGCCGCTACACCGGCGCCGCGTTGCACGCGGACATTTACGCCCGATTTTATAAGTCGTGCGACCGTCTCCGGCACGAGCGCAACGCGACGCTCAGGAGCGGTCTCACGAGGAACCGCAACGATCATGGCGCGATGTTCCGCGCGACGAAGGTGAACCCTTCGATTAAGGCCGCGTCAACAGTACTATCAGAACGACAAAGCCGATGGCGCTACCGATATGCGCCCCGTGTTCACTGTGAACGCGCTTCGACGTGGTGAAAGCGATTAGAAAATCGGCTAGCGCAATTATCAAGCCCGCAACGCATAGCGTCAGCAGCCCAATCCCATCTTTCAAATACACGTTCACGGCGAAGATTCCACCCAGAATCAAGTCGCGCACGCCGGTGGCCCGTACGAAAGCGAAGCTGCTTGGCGTTTTCACCGGCACGCCATAGCTGCGCGAAAGACGTTCCGGTGCAATGAGCGCCAGAATACCGACAGAGATGAGTCCGATCGTCGCAAGTCCGCAAAGCGTGAGCGCGAGACTCGAGGCGTTCGTCGAAATCACGCGATCCGAACCGTGTTGCGAAGCACGCCGATCTTCGCGATCTCGACCTCCATAACGTCGCCGTCCTTCAAAAACTCCGGAGGCGTTCGTGCGAAGCCAACGCCTTCCGGCGTTCCGGTCGCGATAACGTCGCCCGGCAGAAGCGTCATGCCTTTCGAAAGTTCCGCAATGAGGCGCGGAATGTGGAAGATTACATTTCCGGTGTTGCTGTGTTGCTTTTCAACGCCGTTCAAGCGAAACGAGATCTCGAGTGCGTGAGGATCGCCCAGTTCGTCGGCGGAAACGATCCAAGGCCCAATGGGACCGCAATCGTCTAGACTCTTTCCTTTGAACCACTGCAGATGCGCGCGTTGTAAATCGCGTGCCGTTACGTCGTTAAAGCAGGTGTAACCGAAGACGACCGACATCGCTTCTTTTTCGGAGACGTCTTTGCAGCGCGCACCGATTACAACCGCGAGCTCAGCTTCAAAGTCGTATTGCGAAGAGACCCGTGCCTCCAAATGCAATGAAGCATCGGGGCCCGCGATCGCGGTCGGCGCCTTCGTAAAAAACGTGGGTACGTCCGGCAAATTCAGCTCGCGTCCAAGCGCTTTCGCGCCCTCCTTCGCGTGCTCCAAGTAATTTCGTCCCACGCAGAAGACATTACGGTGCGGACGAATGGGCGCATCGAGTTTTGCGTTTGCGAGCGGAATCAAAGAATCGCCGGTGTGATAGGCGATTCTCTCGTGCGGCGCAAGCGAAACGTACTCCAACATCGAGTGCGTATTGATAAGCCGGATCCCGTCGCTTTCAATAACGCCGGGATGCACGCGGCCGTCGGCCGCTACGTAACTGACGAAACGCATTGGCGCTACTATATCATTGCTTGCGCTTAGTGAAGTGCCACATTTCGCAATACCGGCAGCGATAGACCGAAAGCACGCCGGCCATGCCGTTCATCAGCATGACCGATTTTGCGTGCTCTTCAGACGGATAGGCGTCTTTCCCGGTGCAGCTGCGCGCGGGGCCGCCGTCATCCACCAAAAATGAAGGCAGCGGTGCGGGACGCTTAGGGGTGTGGCGTCGGCGAGCCAATGATTTGATCGAGCGGAGGAAGCTTCTCTCCGTGTGCCTCTTTGTTCGCGATGCCCATCATCTGAGTGGCGGCGCCTTCTTTATCGCCCCAATTGCCGCCGGCGGACACGAGCGCCACTTCGCGACGAACTTTCTTCGAGGCCGGGTCGTAGTCGTAGGTGACTTTGTAGAGGCCGACTTCGGCGGATCCATCGGGACGGCGAATCCACATCTGCAGGACGTTGCCGTAGGTTTGCGCGTTGAACGAGAGCACTTTGCACGACTTGCCCGACTTTACGCGCACGACCTGGCCCTTTTTGTTTACCTCGACGACGAACTCGGTGTGGAGTTTTTGCGTGGGGTAGTGCGGGGCCGGAACAGTGACGTGTTTGGTTGCGGCCGCATTTGGCGCCGGCGTAGCAGCAAACGCCGGTGGCGCTAGGGCAAGAACGATGGTTGCGAGCGTGAACGCTCGTGCTGCTCTGGTCATATAGTGTCCTATCCTACTCAAGCGGGCGCCAGGCCGGCGCATAGCGTTTTTTTAGGAAACGCATAAAGAGGAAAAATCGTCGTTACCCGGCGGCGGGGTGCTGCCCTGCTACGGTCGAAGGCGGCGTAGTTGATGCTCGTATTTCGTTCCGTTCTTGCGACGGTGCTCGCTGCCGCAATTCTCGTAGCCCCGGCCTCCGCTGCACGCCCTATCGTCGACTTACACAAGCTCGACGCTTACTTTGCGCTCTTCGCTAGCGACTCTAATGTGCCGTGGAAACCCACGACGGTGCGCCTCGATACGTACTCGAGCGCACCGGTCCAGTTCTCGGTCTACGCCGTCGATCCGGGCGACGTGCTGACCGCCGGCTCGAATGCGCGTCCGCGAGCGATCGACACGCGTAGACGCCGGCCGGTAGCAACATTCAGCTTCGCACCTCCCGGAGGCTATCAATTCCAGTCTAATGTCGTGGCTGTGCCGCTCGGTTCGCGCGAAGGGTTCTTCGTCGTCGAAGCGCGGCGTGGCGACGTCGGCGAGCAGGTGTGGATCAACCGCACGCGAGTGGGGTTGATAACGAAAGAAACGCCGGGCGAATTGGTGATCTATGGAGCAGATTTAGGAACGGGACGCGCAATCTCGAACATGCGCATTTCACTGTTGCGTGGCAGTGCCTTCATCGACCGCCTCACCGACACTCATGGTGTGGTGCGTTGGAACAAAAATCCGAGACCGGTCTTTGCTCTGGCACAGTGGGGTGAGAGCTGGGCCTTCACGTCGCTGTTACCGCAAGCGCCTTTACCAAACACGATCGTCGGCGTTCGCACCGACACCGCGGTCGTTCATGCCGGTGAGACCGTTCACGTCGTCGGATTTGCGAGAATGCGGCAAAGCGGAACGTTGAAGCCTGCGCGCGGGACGGCGACCGTAACGATGCGTCTCGGCGGTACTCTATCGGCGCAAGCCAGTGCACCGCTCGACGGCGCCGGCGCTTTCAACGCGGTTTTGACTGTGCCGCCGGATGCGCGTGCGGGCGATTATGCATTGCTGGCGCAAGTCGACGGCGGCGTAGGCGGTGCAACGGTTCACGTCGACGCAAACGCCAACGGACTGGTACTGAATGTTGCGGCCGCATGCGAAGCGTCGTGCGATCCCAACGCGAACGTTCCGGTACAAATCACGGCCTCGCGCGCCGGCATGCGCGTTCATGCCGTGGTTATTCGTTCGCCGCACGTGTTCGTCGGTTACACTCCCGTAACAACGCCGTGGGGAACCTCGAAATGGGTCGACACGATGGTGACGACCGATAGCGACGGGCACGCGACAATTGAAGTGCCGCATCCCACCGACGGCCTTGCGTCGACGTACGGCGTTGAAGTGGAATCGGGCGGCGCAACCGCGGATACGCGAATCGTCGTACCCACCGCACGTGTCGCCGTGCGGTTGCAGCTCGATCGCTCGGAACAAACCATCGGCACTCCCGTTAATTTCGACGTCTATGTGAACGAAGTCGGAAGCGGCAAACCTCTTATGGACGCAACCGTGACGGCGCAACTTTCCCACGGACCCTCAGTGCAGCAACAACAATTGCATCTGGACGCAAACGGACACGCGCACGGTGCGTTCACGTCGCCGCAATACGGAACGAATTTGATCCTCGCATCGGTCAATGAGGAAGGGCATCAAGCTCAAGACGCCGGTCAGATCGACATCGGTTCGCAAGCGTCGCGAGACACAAGCGATGCAGGCAGCGCTAATGCACACATTTCGCTGGACCGCAACGTGTACCACACCGGAGAAGAGGTGCATGCCGGCGCATCGCTTCCGGGCGCTTCAGGGGAAGCATTCGTAACGCTGGAGAGTGCGCTGGGCGTGCAAACAACGGTCGTCGCTTCAAACGGCGGCCATGCCGAGGGCCAATTCCGCGTTAGCGATGCTCCGGGCGATCTGCGAGTTGGCGCTGCATTCGTGCATGACGGCGCAATCGAATGGACGAGCGTTCCATTGGAAGTCGACGCTCCCGGCCGTCCCCAGTTCGTCCCGCTAACATTGGACCACACCGAGTTTGCGCCCGGCTCGTCAACCACGGTTTCGTTGCGCGACACGCGCCCTGGGCCGGGAACGATGGTCGTGCGCATTAGCCGCGGAGCGCCGTCCGGCAGCGCGCTTTTCGATACGGCGCCTTCGTTGCTTGCGGTCGGTCTTGCAGCTACCGAGATTAGCGCACCGTCCGGTCAAACGTGGCATCCTTGGGTGGATTCCACGGGCGATCATGCACAAGTCATCGGGTTCGAGCGGCGCGGAACACCGCCGCAAGATTTGACGCTTGCACAAGCGCAGACGCAAGCCATCTCGTGGAACGTCGTGCGAGACGACGGCGCACCGCTTTCGGTGCAACTTCCGTTGGCCCGCGGGCGGTATACGCTCTCGGTGCTAAAGATCTCCGACGATGGCCGCGTAACCGCCGGCTCATCTGCAATTGTGGTGCAATAGTGGCGAAAGCAAAGCCCAAACCGGGCTCGGCGCGTTTAATGCTGCTCGATACGTATGGACTCGTGTATCGGGCTTTCTTTGCGTTGCCCCCGTTAACAACCACTAAAGGCATGCCGATCAACGCGGTTTACGGCTTTACGATGATGCTCAACAAGCTCATCACGGATGAGAAGCCGACCCATATTATCGCCGCTTTCGATAAGGGCAAACCCGCTGCACGCGTTGCGCTCTACGACCAGTACAAGGCGCAGCGCGATGCGATGCCAGACGATTTACGAAGCCAGTTTGCACTCGTGCGGCAAGTTTTAGGCGTGCATAAGATCCCCGTCGTCGAAATCGAGGGGCAAGAAGCCGACGACGTGATTGCGACCCTTGCGCAGCAGGCGGAACTTGCCGGCGAAGAGACGCTCGTAGTGACAGGTGATCTTGACTTGTTGCAAATCGTCGATCAAAAAACGACGGTCTTGACGACGCGCCGTGGCATTACCGACCTCGGGCGGTATAACCCGCCGGCGGTTTTCGAACGCTTCGAGTTGGAGCCGCGGCAATTACCCGATTATCGCGGATTGAAAGGCGATCCGTCGGACAATCTGCCGGGCATTCCGGGCGTCGGCGAAAAGACCGCGATCAAACTCGTGAAGGCAGCGGGTTCGCTAGACGAACTCGTCGCGAATCCGTCGCTCGCCGGTTCTCCGAAGCTGCAAAAGCTAATTGAAGAATATGGGACCCGCGCGCAGACGTATCGCGATGTTTCGGTTATCCGGCGCGATTTACCGATCGACCTGGATTGGGAGAGCTCGGCCTATAGCGCACCGGTAGACGGCGAACTTTATCGTTTGTACTCCGAGCTCGAGTTCAAAACGCTGCTCGCAAAATTGCAGCCGCCGGTTGACGATTTGCCGCTTTTCGATACGGAGTCACGCCTTCAGGGCAAGTACCGCTCTTACGTAGCGTCGGTCGATCCTCCCGAGTTCGAGAAACTCGGTGAAGAATTGCAAGGCCTTACGAACGCAGAACACGTGGCCATTGTCCTTCGCGGCGACGATGTCGGCGTTACCGGCGCAGTCGGTGCAGGCGTCGCGTTCACGCAAAGCAGCTTGAAGCACGCAGAAGTCCGTGAGGGCCTGAGCGCTGCGTTAGCCGGAACCGACCGCGTCGTAGCATACGATGCGAAACGCGTCATGCACGTGTTGCGCGAAGCGTCGATTCCGCACGATCGGTTCGACTGCGATCCGATGATTGCAGCGCACCTGCTCAATCCGTCCCGTACCTTCGCCCAGCTCACGGATGCTGCCGGGGAGGTGTTGCGCAGCGGCGTTCACGACGAGGCGGCCGCGTATGCCGATGCGGCGCTGCAAATTGCGTTGAAGGCGCGTACGGCGCTTGAAGAGCGCGATCAGCTGGCGCTTTACGAAGATGTTGAAGTACCGCTTGCTCCGATTCTCGCAAAAATGGAAGCCGCCGGTGTCGCGATCGACACGCGCGAGCTTCGGGTGATCGGTGAAGAAATCGATGTAGCGATTGCACGCCTGCAAAAGCACATCTACGATTTTGCCGGCGAAGAGTTTAACATCGGCTCGCCGATGCAACTCGGTAATATCTTGTTCGGAAAACTGCAGATTCCAGGCGGAAAGAAGAACAAAACCGGCTGGGCAACCGGCGTGGAAGTGTTGCAAGGGCTTGCGCGTGAGTATCCAATCGCACAGCTGGTGCTCGATTGGCGCGAAGTTACCAAGTTGAAGAACACCTACGTCGACGTGATTCCGCAGCTCATCGACCCGCGCGATAACCGGCTGCACACGGTCTTCAATCAAACCGCAACAGCGACCGGACGGCTTTCTTCAACCAATCCGAATCTGCAAAACATTCCGGTGCGCGGCGATCTTGGCCGTCGCATTCGACGCGCTTTCGTTGCTAAGAACGACGATTACGTGTTGCTGGCAGCCGACTACAGCCAAATCGAACTCCGATTAATGGCGCATCTTTCCGGCGACGAAGCGATGCGAACCGCGTTCGAGGAAGGCCAGGATATTCACGACTTCACCGCCCGGCAAATCTTCGAGGTGCCGCCCGGCGAGACGGTCGACGGCAATCAACGCCGCATGGCGAAGAGCGTAAATTTCGGTTTGCTCTACGGGATGTCGGATTTCGGCCTGGCTCAGCGTTTGGAGATCGGTCGCGCCGAAGCAAAGGAAATCACGGCCGCGTACTTCGCGCGTTTTCCGTCGGTGCGGGCGTACATTCAACGTACGCTTGAAGAGGGACGCCGCAACGGCTACGTGGCGACCATTCTCGGCCGGCGTCGATACATGCCGGCGCTAGCGTCGAGCAATTACATGTTGCGTTCGGCTGCGGAACGTGAAGCAACCAACGCGCCGCTCCAAGGGAGCGCCGCTGACCTAATGAAGCTCGCGATGGTTAAAATCGACCGGGCGCTCTCGGAATCGAAGCTCGATGCAACGATGCTTTTGCAGATTCATGATGAGTTGATTTTCGAAGTGCGCCGCAAGGACTTGCACGAGGTTGCGCATTTAGTGCGCAGCGAAATGGAAGGCGCGATCGCGCTTTGCGTGCCCCTCGAGGTCACGGTCAAGACGGGTCAAAACTGGTACGATGTAGAGGCGATGCCGGAGGTTTAAGCTGCGCACGACGCTGCGATTGCCGTATCCTCGTCCGCTTATCGCCGCGGCGTCGATCGTTGCGCTGATCTTGTTTGCATGCGCGGTTGTTCGCACGCTATTCTGGACCTACGGCGCCGACACCGGAACGTTCGCTATCGCGATTCAAAACGTTCCGCGAGGAATGTACGACCCTTTCGAACACTCGTCGCATTTTCGTTTCCACTGGTCGCCCATTTTGGCGGCACTCTATCCGCTGCTCGCGGTCGGACGAAGCGTCCTCGTTCTGCAGGTTTTGCAGATCCTGCTCGTCGTTGGGGCGGTGTTCGCGTATTATTCGTTGATCGAACCGTATCTCGGGCAAACGCTCGCCCTGCGATGCGCGATTGTCGCATTACTTTATCCACCGCTTATTGCACTGGCGTTCTCGGAATTTCACGAGCTCGCGTTTGCGCCGGTTTTGACTTTGCTCGCGCTGCGCGCCGTTTCGTTGCGGAAGTGGGAATGGTACGCTCTTTTCGCCGTTCTGTTAAGTTGCGTTCGCGAAGACGTCGCACTGTTGACGGCGATCTTCGGGGCTGTGCTCTTGGTTCTCGGTTTTAGCCGCCGCGATCGCGCCTTTGTGACGGCCGGCGCGTCGACGATACTAGGCGAAGCGGTCGTGCTTTTCACCTACTTCGCGGCGGTGATTCCGCGGTTGGGCGGGTGGGCGCCGTCGGGGTTTTATAGCTATCCCTACCGCAACGGAATTTTGGCTGTCGCGCGTCAGATTTTAACTACCGGAAGGCTGACGTATTTTCTGGAAGTCGTCGTTCCGCTTGCATTTCTCCCGCTTCTTACACCATGGTTTTGGCTTGCAGTACCTGGGCTGGCGATCGTTTTGTTAGCGAACTCCGGCGAAGTTTGGCGTATGGGCATGCATTACGTCGCGCTATGGTTGCCCTGGGTTTTAGTAGCGATGGCGGCGAGCGTTGCACGCATTCGCGCGCGAGCCGGAGCAAATGCGGCAGTGCGTTGGGTGAACGTTGCAATGGTGATGTGCGCGCTGTTTCTCGTGTTTTTGAATCCAACTCACGCCGCGCACTATTTGAGGCCGGGATACGCCGACATGCCGGCGGTACGACAGGTCTTAGCGTGCGTTCCGCACGATGGAACGCTCGGTACGCACGACGAATGGTACGCGGCGATGGCATTTCAACATCCCGATGTAACGATCGGGGCGCCGCCGGATGCAACATATCTGTTGTTTGCCGACGACTATCCGAACGCGGAGTTCCAAGCGAAAGTGCTTCCTCAGATCCGGCGCCAGGTTGCGGACCGGAGAATGAACGAACTTTGCCGCGCCGGCCGCGTTGCGGTCTACCGGAGAATCCAGCAGTGATTGCATCTCTTGCGCTCTTACTAGCGGTGGCCACTCCCGCGCCGCAAAACCTGCCGAAAATTGCGCTGCATACGCCGAAGGCTACGCTTCAGTTGCAAGTGGCGAAGAGCGAACAAGAGCGTGAGCTGGGGTTGATGAG
The DNA here is from genome assembly GCA_964546935.1 of uncultured bacterium. Taxonomy (GTDB): domain Bacteria; phylum Vulcanimicrobiota; class Vulcanimicrobiia; order Vulcanimicrobiales; family Vulcanimicrobiaceae; genus JALYTY01. The sequence goes on from CAZJLJ010000041.1 coordinate 16,455, forward strand.
CGTCACAAAACTTGCGCCGCGCACCGGCATGGTCTTCGTCTTCGATCAAGATCAGCCGGTGGAATTTTGGATGAAAGACACGCTCGTTCCGTTAGACATGGTTTTCGTCGGGGCCGACGGACGCGTGCGTACCGTTGCCGCGAAAGTACCCGTCGTACCGCTGGAGGAGTCCGACGAGAACATTCCGCGGCGCAATGGCGTGGCGAAGTATGTTTTGGAGCTTCCTTCCGGCGAAGCGAGTAAAGACGGAATTGCACCCGGCGTAACACTGGCTTTGCCGACTGCTATCCAGACTCTCGAAACGCCGAACCGCCCTGTCGCTCAGGTGTCTGGATTGGTCACGCCGGCACCGCAAAAGTTAGCAAAAGTGGCGATTCAAGCGCCGAAGGCGACACTGCACTTGCAGGTGGCTACCACCGATCAACAACGCGAACGTGGATTGATGAGCGTCAAAACGCTGGCTCCTCATACCGGCATGGTGTTCGTTCTAGAGAACGATCAACAGATCGAATTCTGGATGAAAGGCATGCTTGTTCCGATCGATATGGTTTTCGTCGGCGCGGATGGGCGAGTCCGAAGCGTCGCCGATAACGTGCCTGCGGTTCCGCTCGACACGCCGGACCAGCAAATTCCGCGGCGAACGGGCATTGCAAAGTACGTACTGCAGCTTCCGGCGGGTGAAGCGGCAGCAGACGGAATTGCACCCGGCGTAAAGCTCCCGTTGCCCACAAGCGGCGTTTTCGATAAAACGAACCCGCATTCGCTCGTGACACACCTTGACGAATCCGCGCCCCGTGTGCTGTGACAATTGTCACGATATTTTGATGAGTCACGCGTATCGCGAAGCGCACGTTTAAACGGCATGCAAAAAACCTATGCAGTCGCGATTGTCGCCGCGCTGGCAATAGCGACACCAAGTTATGCGCGAGCTGCGGAGAACACCCAAATCCAGATCCCAGGTGGAAACGTCTGCGGCCGCGTTGCGGCACCATCGTCGTATATTCTTCAACTCTATCTGGCACCGGAGCATGACAACGTCATATACGCTCGTTCGGCACGTGAAGAAGTCCGCTCAACCGTAAACGTGGACGGAACTTATTGCTTTAGGGGTTTGAAGAACGGCGTTTATACGGTTTACGCTTTTAACGACGGTGTTCAGCGCTACTCGGGATCCGTTACGCCGATCGAAGGAAAAACCATCAGGCTGGATCTCTTTGCGCAGCCCGGTGTTGAAGATATCGCTCCCGCAGGCACGCAAAACACTTACAAACCGCGCTAATCCTTCAACGGAGGTCGGGCAACCAAAGGAAGTGCGAACGGGTTATCGTTTCCGTACCTAAATGCCCGAACTTCCAGAAATAGAGACGATTGCACGCGGACTAGCGAACGCGGTCGTCGGAAAAACCATCGAATCCGTCGACGTCCGGCTGCCGAAAATGGCGATTGCACCGCCGGGCGTCGACTTCGCTAAGGCCCTAGCCGGCGAGAAAATCGAGGCGGCGGGCCGCCGCGGCAAGTATGTTTTGCTGCATCTAAAGTCGGGCCGGACGCTGGTTACAAGCCTGCGGATGACCGGCCGCCTCGTGGCCGGGCCGGCGGATGCCCCCGAAAACAAAGGCACGCATATCGTGTTGTATTATACGGATGAAACGCGACTAGATTTCGCGGATCTCCGTACTTTCGGCCGGATGCGCCTGGTGGAACCAGGCGAGCGATGGGACCAAAGTCTCGGTGTCGAGCCGCTATCTTCAGGCTTTACACCCGAAGGCTTTATCGGTATGCTCATCGGGCGGACGACGCCGGTGAAGGCTCTGCTCCTGGATCAAAAGCGAATCGTGGGCATTGGAAACATCTATGCATGTGAAGCGCTGTGGGAAGCTGGGATCAAACCGAACCGTCCCGCCAAAGCGTTGACCAAACCAGCGATTCGCCGGTTATATCACGCCATCGTAAACGTTCTGAATCGCGCGATCGAAATGCGCGGAACCAGCGTAGACGATTACGTGGATGCCGAAGGCCTGCGAGGGGGATTCCAAAACGTCCTCGCGGTTTACGGAAAATCCGGTGAGCCGTGCCCACGTTGCAAAAAGCCGATCGTAAGAACGGTTCTCGCGCAACGCGGAACGTGGTGGTGCCGAAGCTGTCAGCGATAGTCCGCAAAAAGAAAAATTTTAGAAGGTAGGAACTTCAACATCTCTACAACCGAAATCGCTCCCGCTCATTACGAGGAAGATCAACTCGCGCTCGAACAGCGTCTCTACGAAGAGTCGCTCAAGGTTCTCGACGAGGGCCAAGTCCTCAACGGGATGATCGTCCAAAAAGATAAGGACGAACTCCTCGTCGACGTCGGCGGTAAATCCGAAGGCGTACTTCCGTTCCGCGAGCTTTCGCTGGCGGTCGACCCCAAAGTCCTCAAAGTCGGTGACACCCTCGAGGTGATGATTCACCGGATCGACGACATGGATGGAACTCTCTTCTTGTCGGAGCGCCGTGCTCGCGCGCTCAAGACGTGGGAGAAAGTCATCGAAGCTCACGATCGCGACGAAGTTATCGAAGCGACCGTTACGCAAGTCGTCAAGGGCGGCGTGCTTGTCGACCTCGGGATGCGCGGCTTCGTGCCGGCATCTCAGATTCGCCGCCAGCCGGTGGGCAATCTCGACGAACTCGTCGGTCAAAAACTACGCTTGAAAGTGATCGACCTCGATCACAAGCGCCATCGCGTCGTGCTCTCGCAACGTCTCGTGCTCGAAGAAGAGCTCCAGGCGAAGAAGCAAGAGCTGCTAGACACGCTGGAAGTCGGTCAAATTCGTGAAGGCGTCGTCGTGCGTCTCGCCGACTTCGGTGCGTTCGTCGACCTCGGCGGCATAGATGGTTTGATCCACAACAGCGAACTGAGCTATGCGCGCATCAAGCACCCGTCCGAAGTGGTGAAGATCGGCGACGTCGTTCAAGTCGAAATCATGAAGTTCGATCCCGAAGCGAAGAAGGTCAGCTTGTCGCTCAAGCACGCGCTGCCGGATCCGTGGGACGAACATTCGGACAAGCTCTACGAAACGAACAAACTCGTCGCGCAAGTCGTGAAGGTTACGCCGAACTACTTGCTCGTCGAAATCGTTCCGGGCATCCTCGCGATGGTTCCGAAGGGCGAATTCGATCCGAACGTTCAATTCAGCCCGGGTCAAGACGTTGAAGTGACGCTGTTGACGATCAACAATGCAACGCGCCGCATCACCGCGTCGATCCAACACGTCGCAGACGTGGATCCCTCTGAACTCGAAGCATTGGAGATCGATGACGAAGGCCTCGGCACGATCGGCGACGCGGTCGGAATTCAGTAGGACACGAACCGTAGGAACAAAGAGGCGCAGCGCTTGCTGCGCCTCTTTTCGTTATGAAAGTGACATGCTTGGCATGTGGCGAAACCGCCCAAATGCGAGTTGGGCTAACGGGCGGGATCGGCTCCGGCAAGAGCGAGGTAGCGCGCATCTTCGAAGACCTCGGCGCATTCATCATCGATACCGACGTGCTTGCGCGTGAAGCCGTAGCGCCGCACAGCGACGGCCTCATGGCAATCGCTCACGTGTGGCCGCAAGTCATTCGAGAAGGCAATCTCGATCGGATGGCGCTGGGAGAAATTGTCTTCCACGATCCGGCCGAGCGCGAACGGCTCAATTCGATTATTCATCCCTTCATTCGCCGCTTGGCCCAAGAAAAAGAGAAGCACGCAAAACCGGGACAGTTGGTGGTTCATGTCGTGCCGTTGCTTTTTGAAACGGGATACAACGAACTAGTCGACAAGACTATTCTGATCGTGGCTCCGGAAGAAGACCGCATCAGTCGCGTCGTGCAACGCGATCGCATTGACGAGATGCACGTGCGCGCGCGCATGGCAGCACAAATCCACCCTGATGATGCACGAAAGCTTGCCGACTACGTTATCGAGAACGACGGCAATCTCGGCCATCTTCGCGAGCGCACGCGCGCGACATTCGATGAGCTGATGAAGGTCAGCTGCTAGACGCGACGGCCTTTAAACTGCCGAATAGTCCGTCGGCAATCTTATAAAACGAAATCATCGCGTCGTTGCCGTACTTCTTCGCAATGTCCGTCGCGATCTGCCCGCTGACTTTCGGCGTGAACATGTTGTTGAACAATGTGCCGCTGTCGAATTTGCCCTTTTCGGTTCCCAACTGAATCAGCGCGTTTACCAGTTGCTCTCCGTCCAGCGAGGTGTCGTTGTGAATAGCAACGTCCGCCTGTCCCGCACGTTTCCAACCATCGTCCATCGCGTAGTCGAACATTTCAACGAAGCGGTCTGTGTTGTCGGCGCCGTATTTGTCCCGCTGTTCTCGCAGCGCCGCTTGAAAAGCCGTATCGCCGACCATCTTCGTGAATGCCCGTACCGTCGAAAAGCTGCCTGCGCCTCCGCCCGCCGCGATAAAATCACCGACTACGGCTGGGGCATTCTTCGTAACGGCGCCTGCCGGCGCGGCCAAGATGAGGGCAATGGCAAAACCGGCTAACGCATGGCGAATCTTCATGAACGCATTATTCCCAGGCTTGCAATCGCTCTACTCAAGCTCTTCCAGTTCGGCGAGCGCGCTCTCCCAATCAACAACGGCCTCGGCGCTTGCTTGCGCGATGTCCTCTAGCTCGGCTTCCAAAGCTTTGACGCGTGGCCGGTCCTCGTAGAGCTCAGGGCGGCTGAAGAGCGTTTCGATCTCGGCTTTTCGCGCATCGAGTTTTTCGATTTCGCGTTCTATGCGCGCCACGCGTGAGGTTAGTTGCGAGCGAACCTTTAACGGCGTTAGACGCGAGGCTTGTGGTTTACGCTCCTCACGCAGAGACTCTTCGCGCGCAACGCGCTCGCGTTCGCGTTGCTCGCTTTCATAGGCGTCGTATCCGCCTTCTAAGACGCCCCACGCACCGTTTTCGATCCATAACACGCGATCGGTCAGGCGGTTCAGCAAGTAACGGTCGTGCGAAACGACCACGATTGCGCCGGGATACTCGCTTAGCACTTCCTCGAGTGCTTCACGGCTCTCGACGTCGAGATCGTTTGTCGGTTCGTCCAACAACAACACGTCCGAGGCTTGCGCCATGAGCCGCGCCAGCATTATGCGCCGGCGTTCGCCGCCGGAGAACGATCGCACCGGTTTGTCGGCGGCTTCGCCCGAGATGCGCATGCGGCCGAGCAGCGCCCGGGCTTGCTCCTCCGTCACGGGCGCCGCATCGAGCAACTCTTCGACGGCGGTACGCTCTACGTTCAATTGTTCGTGTGCGTTTTGCGCGAAGTAAGCGTGGCGTACTGCGGGGTTGTAGCGCACGGTACCGCGGTCCGGTGTCAATTCATTCGCGAGAATCTTCAGCAGCGTCGATTTTCCCGACCCATTGGGGCCGACGATGGCAAGGCGGTCGTTTTGTTCGACGTCCGTCGTTACACCATTGAAGAGTGGTGATGCGTAAGCTTTACTGACGTCTTTTGCTTCGAACGCAAATCCGCTCGTGGCGCGTCGCGTTGCGTCGAGACGTACGGAAATGCGTTGGCGTTTCGCGGCCGGTTCGGGAGCCGACATCTGCGCTTCCAGACGCGCGAGCTGCTTTTCGCGACTCCGTACTTGGCTGTAGTCGCTCGAGGTATGCGTTGCCCGCAAGCCTGCTACGGTCGCGCGGGCTTTATCGCGCTCCTCGATGTATTTTGCATACGCTTCGCGTGCCTCGGATATTCGAATCTCTCGTTGACGAAGATAACCCGTATAGGCGGGCTGTTCCGGAGCGTAGATAGTTAGCGTACCGCGATCCATTTCCCACACTTGCGTGGCGACCCGGTCGATGAAATAACGATCGTGCGACACGACGATGTACGCGCGCTTGTCGTTTGCAATGAATGTTTCAAGCCAACGCACCGTCGAGATGTCGAGGTGATTGGTCGGTTCGTCGAGGATCAAATAATCCGGCTCGTCGATCAGCAAATGCGCGAGCGCCGCTTTGGCGCGCTGTCCACCGGAGAACTCGCGTAACGGACGCCCATAGTCTTCGGAAGTAAAGCCGAAGGCATCGAGCATGGTGCGCAGGCGTTTGTTCTTCAACCCCCACTCTTCGTGCGGAACTCGCGCGAGTGCCGCATCGATGAGCTGCTGCAGTGTCGATTCCGTCTCATCGGCAACGCCCTGCGCAAGGTACCCAAGGCGCGCGTCACGCGCACGCACGATGCCTCCGCCGAAAGGCTGCGTTACGCCGGCCAAAAAACGCAACAAAGTAGATTTACCGGCGCCGTTGGGGCCCACGAGTGCAATACGTTCACCGTCGCGCAAAACACCCGAGGCGTTGCTGAAAATCTCGCGTGCGCCGTAGTGCTGTTCGAGGTCCGTAAACCGAAGGAGTTCCACGACTAATTGCCCAGGCGTGCCCAGCGTTCGACGAAAAAGACGCGCTCTTTGTCTAAAGATGTCGTCATGTAACCACGGACGGCGACCGGCGCATCAGCGGCGTTCAACAGCCGTTTCGTTAGGGCGATGGACCCCGTGCTGTCCGAGATAACTTGTTTCGTATCATCGAGACGCCCGGCAATCGTGACCTCGTCTCCGGCGTGCAACGCCGAAAGGGCGCTGATCGGAGTCGGCTCACTGAAATGCACGCGCAGCGACGTTTGCGGCGTATTGCCTTGGCTTAGCAAACGTCCGCGAATAATGTAGTCGCCGGGCGTTATACTGGTGCCGGCGTTTGTCGTTTCATTCCAAATGTAAACCGAAAGCACAGTTGGTCCGGGCATGAACTGACGCACGTGGGCCGGGACGGAGCTCGGCGCCGGATTTTGCGAATTCGAACTCCACACGACGTTCCCGTCGCGCACCACGTCGATGGCATATTCCGTTGGTGAATCGAATCGAACGCTCACCGGCGCTTTATTAGTATTGTGCGCAGCGACTTCGATACTCAGTCCGTCCAGCAAATCGAAACTCGCGCGTTGCAGCTGTAGGCTCAGCGTGATAGCGCTAAGCATTTCCTATCGTCCCCCGCGAAGCGCTCGGCCGGCACGCACGTTAGTGAGCGTTCCTTTCGAGATTGCGGCTGCACCGTTCACGAAGACGTAGTCGATGCCCGCCGGCAGCGAAACAGCGCGCTCGTACGTGGCTGTGTCGATAAACGCCCCTTCTTTGAAAATCGTAAGATCGGCATAGTTTCCTTCTGCAATTTCTCCGCGTTTTTCAATACCGAACGCTTGCGCCGGGAGGGAAGTCATTCGGCGCACCGCTTCTTCTAGCGTAAGCACGCGCCGGCCGCGAACAAACCGTCCTAAGATGCGCGGAAACGTGCCGAACGCGCGTGGATGTGGATTGCCGAAGAGCGTCACATTCGCCGGGTATGCCGGAGCATCGGTCCCGACCATGCAGAAATCCGCTGTCAGTAACGTGGCTATATCGTCTTCGTCAAGCGTGAAATAGAATGCACGCGCGGCCCCGCCTTCCTCGCGTACAAATTCAATGATAGCCCTCGCGGGCGTGAGACGGCGTTGTTGCGCAATCTCGTCGATGCGCATTCCGCACCAGTCCAAGTTCTTTTCGCTTCCAACTTCGGCCAGCATGATGTCGTGCCAAGAATCACCCAACCGCGCTTGCATCTCCATAGCAATCGCGGCTGCCGCCGTAGGATCGGCAAGTAGCGTCGATAGATCTTCTCGCTCGCGAATGGAAGGCGGAAGCAGCGATATCAGATCGATCCACGTCGAGATATAGGGATAGCAGTCGCAGGTCACGTCCACGCCCGCCGCACGCGCACGGTCTATTCGCTCGAGCGTTCGCTCCATCTCGCCTTTGTATTTACGTTCGACGTAATGGTGCGAAATGTGCAGCGCAACGCCGGCTCGTCGCGCACATTGAATCGCTTCATCGATCGCTGCGGCAACGTCTTGGCCTTGGTCGCGCAGATGCACCGCTGCCCGCGGAGCACCCCCGGTTCGCGCGGCATCCATCGCGCCGATTGCGTCTTCGATCTTCGTGCGCGCGAGATTCAAACTCACACCGATAGCGCCGTTCTCACATGCGTCGCGAATAGCCGATTTTGCATCACCGGTAGTCAAGGCATCGTCGTACCCAACGAAGGAGAGCGCATTCAGCCCAACGCCGTGCCGTTGTATTAGGCCGAAAAACTCGTCAGCATTTCCCCATTCGCTCCCATCAAGCAGGCGGGAGTCTCCACAGTTTCCTGCTATTTCCGCGGTTACTCCCTGCGCTGTTTTCGAACTTTGCGTTGGAAGCGTGAGCCATCCGTCGTCGGTATGGGAACAAGCATCCATGAAGCCCGGGGCAAGAACTGCGCCCCGACAGTCAAGCCGGCGCACAGCGTCTCGCGATTCCAAATCGCCGATTAAGGCGATTCGGTCCGCTACAATACCGATGTCCGTTGTGAAGCGGGGGCGGCCTGTGCCATCAACAATACTGCCGCTTGCCAGAATCGTCTCAATCACGCTAGCGAATTCCTGGGTTTACCGAGCGGTTGGATGGGTATGCTTACGGTTGTATCCTTTTCGTTCGAGGTGAAGTGAGCACACGATGGCGATGCAAGAAGATCCGCAAGGCGGGATGAGCGTTCGCGAAGCTGGCCGTCGCGGCGGCGAGCGCGTGAAAGCCAAGTATGGCACCGAATTTTATGAAGAGATAGGACGTAAGGGTGGGGAAGCCACCAAGAGCAAGTACGGCCCTTCATTCTACGAAGTTATCGGCCAAAAAGGCGGACAGAAACCGAAGCGCAAGACGGGGTCATCGTCATAGCAATCACTTGGGCGCTCATCGCTATATAGCGACTTTCGGAGTTTATGGCTGATAAAAAAGGCGGCAACGCGGATGAACGAAAGGAGATGTCCGTTCGCGAAGCCGGTAAAAAGGGTGGCGACACCGTACGCGACCGTTACGGTTCAACTTTCTATGAAGAGATTGGACGTAAAGGTGGCAAGGCGACTCGTGACCGTCATGGTGTAGAGTTCTACGAGTCGATCGGCCAAAAAGGCGGCAAAGTCGTAAAGGACAAGTACGGCCCCGACTTTTACGAAGAAATCGGTCACAAAGGCGGTCAGAAAGTTAAGAAACTGATTGCCGAAGCGAAGAAGAAGCTCGAAGAAGAGACTCCTTCGGAAGAAGAATAACTATTTACAGGCGCCGGCGGCGATAAGCCGCCCGGCCTCTATTTCCATTTTCTTCGGATCGCTCGTTCCATCCGGTTGCAATGTCATTGCAAGATTTTCGCGGGACGTCCACGCAACGCCGTCGGTTTTATAATGCACGACCGTGCATGGCTTAAACGAGATGTCTTGGTTGTGCAAAAACAAGAGCGTGAAGTTTTGCTTCGGCCATTCCGATAGCAGCATCGGTTGATTTCCTACGACATACTCAACCGCAACGCCGCGATGCGCCGGCGTGTCGTTCTCGCCCAGCGGCGGAATCACCGCGAACTTTATCGCTTGCCGCGGCGGGATCCACGGACGATACGAGATCTTCGTAACGACCTGCTCCAGCGGCATTGTGACTCCGCGCTCGTCGATCAGCAACGGCGGCACTGATGGCTGCGCGGTCGTCGCCTTTGCGGCATGGCTGCAGCCGGCGAGCATGAAAATAGACGCGCAAACAAAGACGCGGATGAGGCGCATGTCTCGATTATCGGCTAACCGACCAGGCGCTTTACCGTAGAGGGCTGTCCTCTGTACGTTTTCGTACGGTTCGGTTTATGGCGCGAGCGCCTTCT
>CAZJLJ010000042.1:0-26108 GCA_964546935.1 uncultured bacterium
GCTGCTGTTTGATGAGCCTCTAGACGAACTCCTGGCGCGATTCGCCGGGCTGAAATCGGATCAAGATTCTTCGATTACAGGGATGTGGTGCGCGGCACACGTAGGGCGACCCGTGCGCACTTTCTGGTTCCTTGCTGTTATCGTCGTCGCAACGCTTCCGGTGTCGTGCGCGCGCTCGAATAGGACCGAGCCTAATGCAACGCCGGCGATTACGAAACTAAGTAACGGATTGATCGTGCGCGGCGCGGCGCCGGCTTCGATGGGTGTGGAAGAGCGTGTACTGGGGGTCAATCAGGAAGGCGAATGGCAGATGCTCGCGACCGCGCATTTCTCCGATGCGCGCGGTGCGCACACAACGATCCTTGCAAATAGCGATCTTGATTGGCTTCCATCTCGCGGCGTAGCTCAATGGCAGAACCGAATGCGTTTCGGTGAGCCTTCGGCGATTGTTTCCGTCGACACGGAAGGCCCTGTCGCGTTGCGCGTTCACCCGAATGCTCCGCAAATGCCGGATGTCGTTGTGAAGACCGACACGCGCTCTTGGGTCGGACCGCGCATCGCAGCAGGCGCGATCGGCCCGTACCTAACGCAAATCGGCTGGTTCCCTCGCTCAACTGCGCCGGTGCGAATCGACCGCGCTGACGCGAAAGGCCGGTGGGTGGCGCTAACGACGCTGCCCGCTGGATCTTCGACTTACCGCGACACGAGCGTCGAACCTGCGAATGTGTATCGCTACGCCGTAGTGCGAAGCGATAACGGCGTTCGAAGCATTGCGCAGGTGCAAACACCAGAAAAATTACCGGAGACAGGCGTTTCGAACGTGAGCGGTGTTGGGCTGTGGCTGATGTTCACAACCAATCCAACCGAGGACATTTACTACGGCAAGCTCGATCCTAACGCAATAGTATCGCAGGCCGTCGCAGCGGGGATTCGGTTTGTCGAATTGCGCACCGCGTACGGCGCGATGTGGGAAATTACCTCGGAATCGAAGCCGACCATCGATGCAATCATTGACGGTCTGGAAGCACACGGCATCAAGGTGATTGGGTGGACGGTTCCGCGCGCGCCGGTGTTTGACGACTTGCAAACGACGGTCAAAACCGCGACCTACGCAACGGCATCAGGACGTCATTTCGACGGAATAGCGGTCGACGGTGAGCGCGGAAATGAGTTCATTGCGGACGGCCGTGACGCGATCGCGGAATACTATCGGCTGTTGCGAATGGCCGTCGGGCCACATTACCTTATCGTTGCGACCATTGAAGATCCCGAGCTCGAACACTTGAGCGAGACGGATTATCCGTATGAGGAAATTGCGCGTTACGCCGATGTTTTACAGCCGATGTCGTACTGGCGAACGAGAAACGGAATCTCCACACCGGAACAAGTGCGCGCGTTACTGAGGAGTTCGTATGGCACCGTGCGCGCGCTTGCGGGCGACTCGATACCAATCAGTGTCGGCGCTCAAATATCAGCAATCGGCCGCAACGGCCCGCCGACACCTGCAGAGATCGGCGCAAGTCTAGACGAGGCCAAAGCACTCGGCGCTTTGGGAGTATGCTTCTTCGCCTGGAACGACACTTCACCGCAACAGTGGAGCGCGATCGCGCTTCACCGCCGTTAAGAAAGGCGCCCGGAAACCGGGCGCCTTGGAAGTCTAGTAGCCGATCGCTACGACCAGATACTGCGGTTTCGCGTGCGAGATAAAACTCGAGTAACCGCCAACGTCATCGTACGGGAAGCCGTAGGCTTTGCCGCTGACGGCGCTGTCATGCCAGAACTTCGCGTAATAGTCTGCGGGTGCGGACTGGTAGAACGTGGCGGGATTAGCCCACATCGATTGTGAGATGAGCTTGCCCTGTGGCGTAAATGTGTGCGGACCGGCCGTGTGGCGCATGATCGCGGCCGAGAGCGACGGATACGCGCCTAGGCCGCCGGCGTTGGGTCCGGGCGTCGGAATCACGAGCGCATTGTCTTTCCAAACTTGCGCGATGTACGCCGCGTAATAGTTTGCATTAGCACCGCCGGCGCCGAAGCCACCCGGCCGTCCCGGACTCGGGATGCGGTATGGCGCATTGATTCGCCCCAGTTGCTTGAACGGATCCGGAACAGCGTTGATATAGCGCTGGAACGTGACCGAACGATCCTCAGCGAAAGTCGGATAGTTTTCGCCGACGATTGTTTCGAAGCCGTCGGCGCAGTGCAGCAGCATGGCGAGTTTGAGGCCGAACGCATCGACGCGCGTCGTATTACCGTTAAATGTTGTGGCTGAAATCGTGTATTCGATGAAGTCGTAATAGTTCGTACTCGTCGTACCAACTTTTCCGAGGTAGAAATACATTCGGCCCGCTGAGTTGGCGGGCATATCGAACGTGTTCTGTTGCGCAAGAGAATGTGTCGTCGTGACACCGTTGATCTTGACGCTCCAGAAGACCTGAGTGTCCGGATATTTGCCGTTGGTCCGGTTCAAAAACTTGAACGTCATGACGTTCTTTGCGGGCGGAATGTTGGTTGTGTCCCAAAAACCCGTGGGGAAGCCGCTCGCGGTAGAGCTTGGAGCGGGTACTCTGGCTGTTGCGGACAGCGGCGCAACCGACGTAGGAAGTGATGATCCGGGCGTCCCACTGCCGCCGCTACTGCTGCACGCGGCCAATCCGATTCCAAATGCTGCCAGTGCGAAAACGCGCTGTAAGCGCATAGCCATCAAAACACGCCTCTTTCAGATAGCAAATGTTTCCTGAGGTCTTACAAACATCGGCAACCTCGGTCAACATCTATAGCTATCTCTATTATCAGATGCACAGTGCAAAACCACGACCAAATTGCACGCATTAAAACGTTAATGCCGACCTGCGATGGTTTACGCTTAATTGTGCGATTTCACGGGCGCAGTAATTTCATATCAACGTTTTGCGATTGGAACCCACGCAGTGTTTGCGCTTTTCGGATAGGGCTTCCAGGCGTCCGGCGCTATACTGTTAAGACCCTTCCGGCACTTGGAGGCGTATTGTGCGCGCGCTCAACTCCTTGGTGATTCTGGCCTGTGCGCTCGGCGCACCAACCGTGGCGTACGCGTCGGGCTCCGCTCGAATTCAACAGTCCAACGGTGACGTGCGAACGTATCAGAACGTTCATATCGCCGTTGAAAACAAGCAAATGTCAGTTACGTCGGCGGATCGCGTAGGCAAACTTGTCTTTCAAAAGGCGGCATGTGAAGCCGTTGGCAAGTTAATTCGCTGCTATCCGTACTCCGCGGTACTGTATCAACATGGCCAACGCCGCGAGGTTCATATCGACCGCGGCACGGCATGGTTGAACCCGAGTGCCAACGCTGCACAGCTGCCGAGATCATCCACGCAAATTCCGCCACATGGCGTCGTGATGAGCATTCTCACGAAAGCCGGCACGTACGTATCCCTTACCGGCACGGTGGATTCATTTAAACGATGAACTATACAACGATAACAGCCACTGCACTATTGTTCGTATTGCTGCCTACAACAGCCGACGCACGCGGCTTCGCCGGGGGCGGTGCACGCGCAGGTGGCGGATTCAGCCGCCCAGCGGGCGGTTTCAGCATGCCCAACGATGGAGGAGGCAGCCGGACAAACACGGGTCCGGCCGGGACGACGCGCACAACGAACGTGAGTAATTCCGGCGGCAACTACAATAGAACCACCACAGCGAACAACGGCGATTACAGCCGCACGACCAATGCTGCCGCGTCCGGCGGCAATTACAGTAAAAACAGCAGTGCAACCAACGGCTACGGCAACCACTCCAGCAACACGACCGCTAACTCCACTACCGGCAACTACAGCCGCAATACGAATGGAAGCAATCCCTACGGTTCGGTAAATTCCAGCGCGTCCGGAAACGTTCACAACGGCACCTACAATCGAACGACAACGGGCAGCAATGTCTACGGGCAGAGTTACGTTGGCGGCACGACGGTACGTAACGGCACGGTCTATCATGGCGCGGTGGTTTCGAATCCCGTTTACGTCGGATATCCGGTATGGGGATGGAACGCAGGATATCCATGGTATCCGGTGCCCACGTATTGGGGCGGCGGCTTCTGGGGACCGTACGGATACGGCGCTGGATTCGCATTCGGCTACTACGTCGCGGAGAACAATCAGAAGCAGGAGTCGTATCAAGTTCAACCCGATAGCGCCGGCGCGAAACTCCTATCAAGTTATCAACTAACGCAAACGCCGTGCGGGCCGCCGAATTTGGTTGTTATCTTCGGCCCGAATAATAGTGTTATCTGCGCGAAGCCGAACGACAAAGTGGCCGCCGGGAATTACTCGGTGGACCCGTCGACGCTCTCGATCGTGTCACAAAAGTCGTAACGTCGCGCCGTCGAACACTTCGACAATGGAGCCGCCGATATGCACTCGGCGGCTTCATCGTTTAAAACGGGGGAGCAATCACGAAAAGGTCTAACCGTGCGTTCTAGGAGGTTACCTATGGCTCGTATCTCGCGTCGCTGCGTTGCAGCATTTGCCGTCGCTGTCGTGTTGGATTTTGCACTCGTTAGTACGTCTGCGTTCGCGGCCGTCGAGATGTCCATCGGCAGCCGTGCTATCGTTCCAAACGCTCCGGTAAGCCAGTGCAGTGCGAAGGCGAAAAGCGCACTGAATAGCGTGCTACAGGGCGGCGCAGCTGAAGCCGGCGAGAATACAGGCCAATGGCTTTCCTACGGGCCGGCAGACAGTTCCGGAAACTCTTCATCCGCAGCTGCGATTCATTGTTATCCAATAGACCACGGCTATGTCGCGACGTTCACGTGCGCCGTTGAATCTCCGGTGAATCCCGAGAGCGCAAGCGCGCTTTGCACGAAACTAACGTCCGCATTCGGAGGCGGCAAATGAAGTGGTTTAGTATCGCTTTCGCTGCCTGTATTGTTTTCTTGAGCGCTGCTGCGCCGGCGGCGATTCAAATGACGACCGGCATTCGGTACGTCATCCCAAACGGCTCGCTGAACGACTGCAGCACCAAAGCAAAAGCTGCGCTCGAATCTTATTTGCAAAACGCGACGGAGGCTTCGCCCGGCAGCGGTGAGTGGACTGCGACCGGGCCGATCGGCGCGACCGGTGTACCGACCGCCGGCGCTGCAGTGCATTGTGCGGAGGCCGGTAAGGGATACGTCGCCACGTTCACCTGCGTAGTGGAGTCCGGCAATCCGTATACCGCCGGCGCGCTTTGCTTGAATGTCGCACATAAATTTTCCGGAAAAGCGGTGACCGCGCTCGCGACGGCCCCTCCGCCCGCACCCGTTCCCACCGGTTGCACTACGGCAAACTTGATCGGAACGTGGCAATCTGGCGACACGATTCTAACGATGGACGCGAATGGCGGCCTCACCGATAAGGAAAACGTTTCGGGAAACTGGGCGCTCAACGGCAACACCGCCACGATTACCTACTACGGAAACCATACGTTGAAGCTCTCTTCCGACGGAAAACATTTGAGCGGTTCGGGCTTCAACTTCACCCGCAAGTGCTGACCAACGCAAGTGAACGAAACAAAGGCCGGCATGTCGCTGGCCTTTTTATTGTTTCGTCGCTATAACGTCCCGCGAAAGACAGTTAGCGACTGCGCGGGAACAGTGAACCTTCCCGTTGCCGGTATTGTGGAGTGTTTCAATCCGCGATCGGGATTCGGCAAATCGGTCGGTCCGTTACCATTCCAATGGTACTGCTGGTCGCCGAACGTAATTTCGTCTACGGTTCCCACGAAACGTGCCGGTGCCCCGTTGCGATTGAAATGAATCGACACGGGGCGCGCCACGCTGTCTTTATTCACGACTAGAACCGACCACTTTCCGTCAGGACGCCGCAATGCGTACGACGTAACGACGGCTTTGTCGTCGCCAAGACTTGTAGTAACGGGATAAACGCCGTGTTCGCGATCGCCCGGCAGCGCCCACTGTTGCGTTAATAGCTGAATCGCATAATACGCCGCGCCTTTGGCGTGGACGACGTAATTCTTATCGATCATGTACGGGTCGTAGGACCCCCAGGTCCCGCATTTCCGATTCCGGTCGAGCGGTGTCGTCTCGCCTTTATAGTACGTCATGTACTTGACGCCCGATGCGAGCGAGGCGCCGATGAAATCGCCGGTCCAAAGCGCACCGTACACGCGTTGTGAAGCGCCGGTTCCGTCGGCTGAGAAATTGTTTTCCGTCTCCATGAGCGGCACGTTTTGGGGGATACCATCTTCGCGCCATTGATGGGCCATGCGACGCACAAAGGACGGCTCGTCGAGCAAGTCGTCCTGCAGCTTCGCGCCGCTGTCGCAATTGTGGTACGGATAGTGCTCGTACGACATGAACGCCAAGTCGCCGAGATGTCCGTGCGCTTTCAGGTAGTTGACGAACCGGTGCAGCCACGACGTGTCGCCGTCGGCATCGCGCCACACAGCGACATCTTGGTCTACACCTTCGAAGATGGGTCCACCGAGTTTTACCTTCGGGTCAACTTTATGAATTGCGTCGGCGAACTGAACGTAAAGCGCACCGTAGTCTTCGGGAAGGGCGTATTGTCCGTCGACTTCTTCGCCCATCTCGATATACGAAACCGGATAGTGACGCGCTTTTAAATAACGGATTTCGTTCGCCGCGTTTGCCGGCGTGCTGTAAAAAACCGGGACCGGATACATTGTGGGAAGCCCGCGCGTCATTGGATTTCGCGCGACGAAATCGAGGCCGGTCTGGGAACCACCGGTTTCTATCTTATCGGCTTGCGTGTGCCACGGGTCGTCCGACGAAGTCCAGATCAGTGTCTGGCGTCCGGGCTCCGGAACGCAAATCAAATCGCCGTGACACGAGCCGTTTTTGGACCGAACGACATCGTCTTTGAAGTTGTTCCGCTCCATGCGACCGACGCCGATGTCCTCGATCGCATAACCGGCGCAGTTGCGTGGGTCCGAACTGCCGTGCGTATCGCACGTGCCCGACGAGGCCGTCATCCACACGCGCACGGCGTTCGTCGTAATGGGCGAGGCCGCAAGTTTGATCACCGTGCTGCCGCCCTTGCCGCCGGTAACCTCGCCATGAGCGAACGTTTTCCAGTCGCCGCCGGCCGGCTTCAAAATCGGATCGACATTCGGCGCCGTCCAATACTGCACGACGAAGTTCGTGGCGTACGGATTCGCCCAATTCACGCGAATTGCGTCGATGGAATGCGGCTCGAGGAACTGCACCACCGCCCACTGCGGATTTGCCGAATCCGGCTCTCCTGTATATGCGTGTGTTAAATAGGGATCGCTCTTCCAATACGTCGTGGAATCGCCGTCGTCGATGCGCGAGTAGTTGTCGTCGTCGCCTTGGTCGCGCGACGAACCGCGATGCGGTAAGCGATAGCCGTACGAATAGGTAATCGGCGTTGCAAGGTCGCCGCTGCTGGTCCAGTAGCCTTGGTTTCCGTCGCTGAACCGACCGTTCGGATTCCAATGCCAATCCTGAATGGAAAGTTCGGTATAGAGGCGGTACGTCAACATGCCAAGGCCGGTGCTAAGCATTAACGCGGTGCGACGCGGCGAGTAGAGCAACGGAATGTGATCTTTTGGATCCGAGTCGATCGACGTGCCGATCGTTCGAATTGGCCTGAACGTTTGAATCGGATTTGCCGTGTCGACCGTTATTGCAACCGTCTCGCGTGCGGCGTTGATCGAGATCGCCGGCATAAGCAAAAGCAGGCTCGTGGCAAGACCGCGGAAAGCGCGCATCAAGAACCTCCGTCCGAACGTCCGAGTACCTTTTCGGTCCGGCGGCTGGGCGCCCTCGCCGTCACTTCAAGCGAGCGAGGGATCGTCGCTAATCAGCATTTGTTCGACTAATTGTGCGATGACTGTGTGTGGAGCGCGGAGGGCAGTCAATTCACGCGCAGTTGTCCCGGCTACGTACGTTTCCGGAAATCAACTCTTCGGCGGCGCGCGAGTTCGTAATCGGAAGCTATCATCGCACTGGCGATGCTAGGATAACGACGGTCTCGCCGTGGGGGCGAACAAGCTTTACTCTAGCGTTTGAGTCGCGCGCTTTACGTTGCGCGTAATCGACAGAGCGCAGTGCATTTACGATACTAGGCAGAGTCGTTGCCGGTGGAACGCTTCAATAGCGATTGAAATTCGCGACGATGCTGTTCGGCGATCGGTCCCGATTCGGTCAAAAGAGCTGTGACGAGCCGGTGAAGCTCGTCTCGCTCGAACGACTCGAGAGGATTGAATACTTTGCGCTCGGTCTTAGAAACCTCAACGATGGCTTTCGTAACGATCCGCTCGCCCTTGGGCGTCAGGCTTATCAGGTACGCGCGTCTGTCTTCGGCGTCGCGCGTCCTTTTAACAAGTTTCCTGTTCTCGAGATCGTCGACAAGTCCAACCGCTGTGGTCCGATCGATTGCCAGTTGCGCGCCAAGCGCGTTCTGACGTTGCGGACCATCGGCTAAGAGAATGCGTAACAAGCGATAATCGCGGACGCGCAAATCAAACGGCGCAAGCGCATTCTCCATCACCTCCGAGATCAGATAACTTAGCGTGGTTAGAGCGAAATCGGGGCAGCACAGCAGCGCATCGGGGTAGTTGCATCCTCGAGGTTTGACCGCAGACCGATTCGTACGCTTCGCCATCTTTACCGTATCTATGCCACGCTAACTACTTTTTTTCCACCAGGGTTGCAACTAATTCAAAAATTAGTCACTCTTACTGACTATCGTGAATACTGACAAATATCGGAGCGGACCTGGTTTCGGCGAGCTCGAGATCGACGCGAATCGCGAGGCGATGCTTCGGCGGGCGAGGGCGATCGTTAAGAACGCTGCGGACGCGGAGGACGTGGTCCAAGAGGCCCTAGAGCGCGCTTGGCGCGCTCGCGAGCGCTTCCTGGACGGCGCCGACGCTCGTCCGTGGCTGCTAAAGATCACAACCAACGCCGCTATCGATCTGTTGCACCGGAAAACGGCTGATGCCGTCTTACCGGCCGACGTCGCAACGGGGAAAGACGCGCCCGAGCAGGCTGCTCTGCGCCGTGAAACGATCGACTCGATTTCGGCGGCGCTGCGCGAGCTCGCGCCGGCCCAGCGCGAGGCCTTCGTTCTTCACGATCTTCACGGGTATTCGAGCCGCGAGATTTCGCTGCGGCATCATTTACCGTATCACACCGTACGCACGCACCTCTTCCGTGCGCGTCAGCAACTGCGGCGCGCCCTTTCCGGAGCTGAATCGTGACTTCTTTCTTCCTTCACCGGCCGGTTTTGGCCGGCGTCGCGTCCGTTATCGTGCTGATCGCGGGCCTGATCGCCATTCCGTCGCTTCCTATCGCGCAGTATCCGAAAGTTGCGCCGCCGGAAGTTAGCGTTACGACGAACTACATCGGTGCAAACGCGCAAGCCGTTGAGAGCGCCGTAACGACGCCTTTGGAAGAAGCAATCAACGGCGTTCCCGGACTGCGCTACATGACGTCGACGAGCAGCAACGACGGCACGTCGGTCATCACGGCTACCTTCAACTTGGGCCGCAATTTAGATGCGGCAGAGTCCGACGTTCAAAACGCCGTGCTTACGGCCACGGGACGTTTGCCGGATGCGGTTAAACAAACCGGCGTTTCGGTGAAGAAGTCGTCGTCGGCCATCATTCTCGGCGTCGGTATTCGCTCCGATGGACGGATGGCGCCCAACGACTTGAGCGACTACGCGGAGCATCATGTTATCGATGCGCTCAAGCGCGTGCCTGGCGTTCAGGACGTTCGTATCTTTGGCCTTCGCCGCTATGCGATGCGCCTTTGGATAGACCCGGTCCGGCTCCAAGCGCAAGGGCTGGGGATGAGCGACGTTGTTAAAACTCTTCAAAGCCAAAATCAGCAGATCGTTGCCGGTGCCGTCGGCGCACCACCCACGAACGGGAACCAGCAGTACCAAATTCAGTTGAACGCCGGCGGACGCTTGACGACGCCGGAAGAGTTCGATCGCATGATTCTAAAGACCACGCCGGACGGAGCCTACGTGCGTCTTTCCGACGTTGGCCGCGCTGAACTGGGCGCTGAGGACTATAGCGGAGCCGCGAACTGGAACGGCAAGGATACCGTCGGATTCGGCGTGCTTCAAGCGCAGGACGCAAACGCGCTAGATGTCGCGTCGAAGGTTCGGCAAACGCTCGATCAACTCTCGAAGACGTTTCCGCCCGGCGTCTCTTACGTGATTCCGTTCGACGCGACGCTCTTCGTTCGTGAATCGATTAGAGAAGTCGTCATCACGCTCGCGATTGCGATCTTCCTAGTCGTGCTCGTGATTTATATCTTCCTGCAGAATTGGCGGATGACGCTCGTTCCGGTGATTACGATCCCGGTGTCGCTCGTCGGAACGTTTGCATTGCTGAAGCTGCTGGGTTTCTCGATTAACACGCTTACGCTCTTCGGCATAACGCTCGCTACGGGTTTGGTCGTTGATGACGCAATCGTCGTCATCGAAAACATCGCGCGCTTCGTCCAGGAGAAACACATGAATCCGGGGACAGCGGCGATCGAAGCGATGCGCGAAATCTCCGGCGCGGTGGTGGCGACGTCGCTCGTGCTGCTTGCCGTCTTCGTTCCGGTCGCGTTCTTTCCGGGAGAGACGGGCGTACTCTACAAGCAGTTCGCGATGACGATAGCTTGTTCGATTTCAATCTCTCTCTTCACGGCGTTAACGCTGGCGCCGCCGCTTTCCGCTATGCTGCTGGAGCACGCCCATCCGCCGTCAAACGTGGTATTCCGCGGAATCAACGCCGGCATCATGTGGATGCGCCGCAGCTACCACGCGCTGCTGGGACAACTCTTGTCGCATCGTCCGGTGATCTTGTCGGTCTTCGGAGCCGTGCTTCTCTTGACGGGCATTACCTACGCACGCACGCCGAGCGCTTTTATCCCGGATGAAGATCAGGGGTACCTGATCGTGGTGTTGCAGGCGCCGGTCGGTTCGTCGGTCGATTACGAACGTCGAGTTGCAGCGAAAGTTGCAAAACAGCTTCAGGCGGCGGTGCCGGAAGCCGAAGGCGTGTTCGCAGTCGACGGTTTCGGATTCACGGGAAACGCGCCGAATCGCGGGCTGATGTTCTTGCCGTTGAAGCCGTGGTCCGAGCGAAAAGGCGCCGGTCACGATTTCAAATCGATCCTCGGACGTCTGTATCCGATCACCGCATCGATCAACGAAGCGCAAGTCTTTGCGTTTAATCCGCCGTCCGTACAGGGCGTCGGAAACATCGGTGGATTCCAGTTCCAGGTTCTCGATCAAAACGAAATCGGCTACGACCAGATGACGGCAGCCACATATAAGTTGCTTGGTGCTGCGAACGCGGATCCGCGCCTTGCGGCCGCATTCACCACCTTCCGAAACGACCTGCCGCAATACAACGTCACCGTGGACCGGACGAAGTCGGAGGCGCTGCACATTCCGTTCACGGACGTCGGTCAGACGCTGGGCGCATTCATGGGATCGCAGTACGTCAACGACTTCGATATGAAAAATCGTTCGTATCGCGTCTACGTCCAAGCGGAAGACGGGTTCCGCTCGAACCTAGAGGGGCTCTCGCACATGTACGTGCGTTCGCCGCAAAATGGTTTCGTGCCGCTCAACGAGTTGGTTTCGGTCGCGCCCGGCAAGTCGCCGACGGAGATTGCACACTTCAATCTGTTCCGCTCCATCGAAATCGACGGCGCGCCGAAACCTGGCATCGGATCGGGTGACGCAATTGCCGCTATGGAGCAGGCTGCGCATAACACGTTGCCGGCCGGTATGAGTTTTGCGTGGTTTGGGTTGACGCTCGACCAACTCGAAGGCGGTAATCTCGCCACATTAATCTTCGGTTTAGGTGTACTCTTCGTGTTCCTCGTGCTTGCAGCACAGTACGAGAACTTCTGGGATCCGTTTGTAATTCTGCTTGCGGTTCCGGTGGCTGTTCTCGGCGCGCTCTGGGCAATCGGCCTTCGCCACATGCCAAGCGACGTGTTCGTGCAAGTCGGTCTCGTCATGCTGATCGGTCTGGCGTCGAAGAACGCGATCCTAATCGTCGAGTTTGCGAACCAGTTACGTGCTCAAGGCTTGAGTGCGGTGAATGCGGTTCGTCAAGCGGCGGAAATTCGTCTGCGCCCAATCATCATGACGTCGCTAGCGTTCATCTTCGGTATCTCGCCGCTGGTGTTGGCGACGGGCGCCGGAAGCGCAAGCCGGAACTCGCTGGGAACGGCCGTTTTCGGCGGCATGATTATCTCGACGGTATTGAATCTGGTGTTCGTCCCGATTCTCTACATCGTTGTGGAAACGCTTCGCGAGCGGGTGCTGGGAGCGCATCCCCGCTTCACCGGCATTCCAACCGGAGAGGACCAACGCGAGCCGGAACCGATTCACAGCAACTAACCGATACTCTCACGGTAAGCCACCACGGGCGCATATCAGCAATGCTGGTATGCGCCCATTTTCGTCCGCTATGCTATCAACTTGAAACTAGTGGCATACCAAGCTTGTTGTTGCGTATGTGCGAAGGGGCGCGGCCTTACGGCTATTGGGAGCTGCGGGTGCTGGATTGCTCGTAAGTTGCGATCCAGATCCGTGCGCGAATTTCCCTGTGCCTGCGAGCGATGGCTTGCTTTCAAAACCGACGAGTTTCGGTTCAACGCTTTACGATTCGGACGAGGTCGCAACGTCGTTGCAATTGCTGGCCGGGTGCGGATCCAGCATCGTTCGTGTAGGGCTGCATGACACAAATAGTTTCGCCGATACGCTCGTGGAGAGCGCCTCACGGGCGGGTATGCGCATCGTACTTATTTCGCCGTATGCGAGCCAACCCGTCGACGTGAAGACCTATGCCCAGACTTGCGCGCAGCTCCAGCAACGCTACGCAAAATATAACCCGGTGTGGGAGATTTGGAACGAACCGAACCTCGAGCAATATTGGGGTGCGCCGCCAAACGTTCACGACTATGCGCACTTAGCGATTGAAACGGGAAAAAGTTTAATCGCAGCCGGAGCGCGCGATGTGTGGTCGGGTGGTACGAGTGGTGTCGACGTCGATTGGTGCGCAAACCTCAACACTCTGGGTGTCTTCAACGTTCTAAACGGCTGCGCAGTGCATAGCTACATGCCGCCGTGCGGCGCATACGGCCAATACGTTCGTCTTCAGAAAGCGCTGCCGGCGAATATCGCCATCCATACGACCGAAACGTGCGTGCCATCAACGAAAGACCAAGTCGGCTTTCTGCGCCAAATGTGGTACATCCATCGGATGTTCGGTTTTCCGACGATGATCTGGTGCGAATTGCGCGACGGCACTGCGGGTATTTCCGGTCCGTTTACTTTCCCGTATGGCCTCGTGTATCCAAACTATGCGCCGAAAGCTTCGTACTACACTGCGCAGACATTAATCGCCAAACGCACGAGACGGCAAATTCACAATACCTGACGCCTACCGAACGCTATCCACCGATGCACCCTTTGCATATCGGCGTAAGCGTATTATCGCGTTTGCGATGGCCCCGGCGGTACTGCTCGAACAGCGGAGCAGTCCATATCTCCTTGAGAGACATCGTGTGGATGTCGCCGACGATGACACCTTCCGGAACACCCGTCTGTTGTTGTGACATTTCACAAATCGGAACGCGACCGTTCCAATGCATGAGCATATGCTTCGTCGGAATGCTGCAACGCGGCACGAGGCCTTCTTTTTGATAGTGGGTAAAGACGTCGCTGTCGTTTCCGTGCGTGTAATCGTGAAGGTACTGCGGCATGGTAACGTCCGCGTACTGCGACCAAAAGTTCAGAATCGCTTTTTCTCGATGGATTTGCGTCGGCCTTATCATACATCGAATGTTGATTAGCGAAGGCGAACGCAGTTCACGTTTTAGCCGCCGTAAAAGCTCCAGATTCGAAACGAGCTTCTCGAAATTTCCATGAACTCGCGAACGTTCGTATTCTTGAGCATTATCGGCATCGACGGAGATCTCTATCAACCGAACCGGCGCCTGAAGCATCGTTCGTGCTATCTTCTCCGGTAAGCGTTGTAGGTTCGTAACCATCGTGAGATACGGGCAGGTTTTCGCCAGTTCGATCACCATTTCGCAAAAGCGAGGATGGAGCGTCGATTCGCCGTTACCCACGATCCGCACCCGAGGGATGGGGAACTCGCGAAGGCCTGCAACGAGCAATGCGAAGGTCTTCTCGTCCATGAAACCGCGTGTACGAATGCCAAGTGGGCTCGTGCAATACGTGCACGCAAGGTTGCAATAGTTTGTGAATTCAACCGTTAAATTGGCCGGCGGTAACCCATCTGGAAAGGCAAATGGAAAATGCGTGCGCAGTTGAGTACTTACTGGAAGCCGGCCGAATGCGCTAGCTGCAATTCGTGCATAGTATTGGGTCCGATACGCGATCCGAGCGACGCGCCGTGTGTTGTCGAACACCGGCCGCCGTGTACCTTCGCGCACGAAGGCCGAAAAGAGCTTCTCTAACATGCGAGTAGCTCCGGGGTATGGAGAGGTACGATGCCGATCGCTCGATAGAGGGAAGTAAGAGCGGCAAATTCCGATTCAAACGAGTATTTGCGGGCTGCTTCGCTAGCTTGTAATCTATATTGTTCGCGAAGATCGGCGTTCTGAGCAAGCTTCAGGATCGCTGCCGCATGATCCGATGCGTCGCTTGGATCGACGACAATCCCGGCGCCGGATTCGCGGACAACTTCGCCGTTTGCGCCTACGTCGGCCGCCACAACCGGGAGGCCGAACGCGAAATACTCGTAGATTTTTGTTGGTAAGCCTTTTCGCTCGTTCGTTGTATTGCTCCAGATCGCATAGCCAAACTCAGCATGCGCAATCCATTGAAGCAGCGCATTGCGATCTAGGCGGCCAAGGATTCGCATTCCGGCTCGGCCGGCTCGATCTAAGAGATCTTCGCGCTCCGGTTTCGAATACGCGCGTAGATCGATGCCGCCCGCGTTTACGAACGTTATCCCAATACCGGAGGATTTTATGATTTCCGCAACTGCGACCTGAACGTGAAATGCCTTCGTTCCGCTTGCGCCGCCGGTATGGATAAAGTAGGGCGTCTGCACTGGCGGAAGCGCGTTGCGAGCCGCTCGTATTTCGTCGGCTGAAAAGCTCGGGTAATTTCGAACGAGTGCGAGCTTCGTGCCGTCGACCATTCGAGCGTATTGCTCGTACATTTCGGGCGTGCAGACGACGATACCGGAGAGGCCCGGGATTGTGATTCGCTCCAGCGCGCCGTATAAGTGCGCCGCGAAAACGCGAAAGCGTCGCGGAAGCCACTCCGACTGCCGCAATCTCAATCGATAGAACTCGTGAACGTCGTAGACGACGCGCTTTCCAAGGGCGGCCGCAACGAGCGCGGCAACGAGTAGCTCCGGATCGTGGATGTGCGAGAGCGCCGTCGAGCGACTGCACATCAATCGCGCCGCATTGAAGATCCTGCCGAGGCGCAACCAGCGGTTTTGCCCCGGAACGCCGATAGCAAAGTGCGGGATTTCGGAATCATTAGGCGCTGCCATAGGTGCCGCTAGAGCGACGTCATAGCCTGCTTGGTGTAGCGGCTTAACGTTGCGATGGAAAACTCGGGCGTCCTCCGCGGAGTGCGCCGTCGTAACATGAAGAACTCGCCTGCGTCTTCGTTCCGCCACGCACACTCCCGAAAAAGCGCCGTTGCTACAACGCTATTCTAACAGCCGGCTTATTAGCCAGGCGCTAGCGTGCCAGGCGCTACGGTCCGGGAGAAGGCGGCGGAATGTTCGGGCAGTTGTCGCTGCGCAGTGTCGTGCTACCGCGTGCACTTGAGTGCTGCATGATGTATTGCACGAGCGGCGGTTCGTTGGGGCGCTTGTCCTTCGGCGGAAATTGAAAGAACGTCGGCGCGTCGCTGTTATGGAATGGATCCAAATCTTCGGATTTGAATCGCCACGTCCAATCTAGCGGAACGGTTTGCGATGATCCGTCATCGAAGTGCACGATGGCGTCGATGTTGCTCCGCTCGTAGAATCCCGTAGCGGGATTGTAGAACGCTTCGCCGTGTGCGATGAAGTCGACCGCGCCGCATGGAGCGCCGCCACCTCCCGCGCCGTTGCCCTCATTGCCGGCTCCCGTTCCGTTGCCGCCGTTGCCCACGCTTCCGGCGCCCGCCACTTTGCCCGCGCCTGCACCCTGTCCGCCGGTTGGAACCATGTCCCAAATTGGCTTAGCGTGGATGTGCGGCGGTTTGGGGCGCGCGGCGCCCATGCGTTTGATCTGCTCTTTGTGCGCCGATTTGCCTTCGGGCGCAGGCACCACAACCTTCGCCTTCGACGGCACTGGGACGACCTTCGCGTGAGTCACTACGCGCGGACGCGGCGTCGGTGCAGGCGTAGGCGTTGGTGTCGGCGTGGGCTTCGGGCGATGCTGAACTCGCGCAATGGTAACGTGCTCGACGACTTCTTGCGTGTTACTGTCGCTCGCCGGCATGTGAATGAACCCGGCGAAAATTTCGTGCAATGCGATCGATACCGCGATCGCGATCGTGAGCCGGCGGCGGTTTGTGGTGCCGAATAAAACGCCGAGCCACCCCGTCGCGGATGACTCGGCTTTTGAGGTTTGAGGGTCTGGTTTATTCAGGGTTTACGCCGTACGTTTGAAGATACCACTGCTTGAACTGATCGTATGTGGGATAGTACCCGTACTTGTGGTAGAACCAGTCGCGGTACGCCTCTTGGCGACGCGTGACTTCTTGTTGCTGTGTGCGTTTGGCCCGGACTTTGTGGTTGTAGTTCGTGATCAGGATGCCGGCTGCCGTACCGAATAGGATGATGTTGCGCGTGCTTGCCGCACCGTCTGCGAGTGCCGGCGCAACGGAACTGCTCGCCAACACCGCCGTAAGGGCGGCCGCAAGTACTCGCTGTCTCATGTGTCTCGATTTTCCCCCATGCGTTCGGTCCCACCAATAGAACGTGGAGGCCCGTCGGGGCGTTCCTCGAAACCCCGTTCCCCGTGAATACCGAACGCTTGATTCGCGCAATCCCGGATTTTCCGATTCCCGGGATCCTTTTCCGTGACATTACCCCGTTGCTAAAAGATAAGCAAGGGTTTAGGGAAGCGATCGATCTGTTTGTGGATCGTTTCCGCGACAGCAACATAGATTACGTTGTAGGAATTGAAGCTCGCGGCTATATGTTGGGTGCGCCGCTGGCGTACGCGATAGGCGCCGGATTCATTCCGGTGCGTAAACCCGGAAAGCTGCCGTACGACAAAATCGTGGAGTCGTATGCACTCGAATACGGCACGAACTCGCTCGAGATTCACGCCGATGCACTCGGCCATGGCGAACGCGTTGTGGTGGTCGACGATCTTCTTGCAACGGGCGGCACGGCGGCAGCAACTAAACGCCTGCTTGAACGGCTTGGGGCAAAAGTTGAGGCGTTCGCATTTTTGATCGAACTCCAAGCGTTAAAGGGACGTGAAGCCCTTACAGGAGTCGATGTTGTTTCGTTCGTTAAGTACTAAGCTCGCCGCAATCGTTGCGCTCAGTGCGCTTTTTGTCCCGGGCGCAGCGTTGGCCAAGGGCCACGCTGCGCCAACGCCGGCGCCAACGGTCGCGCCTAGCCCGCCGCCCGAAGACCCGGAAATCACCCGAGTCGCGCGGCGTGAATTCGTTTCTTGGCAGGCTGGGAACGTCGATTTGAACCGCTACTCGGCCGACGCGAAAGTCCAGCTGACGCCCGATAAGATCACGAAGACCTCGAAGCAGCTCGGCTTGCTGGGCGCGCTGGTCCGCACCGAGTTTCTAACACCCATGGTCTTCGAGGGTGCACCCGCGGGGGTCAAAGGCTACCTCTACCATATGGTCTGCACGCAGGGCGCCGTCTACGAACAGCTGGTGATCGACGCGCAGGGGAAAGTAACCGGAATCCTCTTCCGCGACAAGCTGGAGCAGCAGTAACGAAACTCTTTGCCAGCCCGTTGCGGATATGAGAGTATAGACGGAATCCTCATATGACGATCGCGGAACTGGTAAGCAAAGTACAAACCTACGACCCCTCGCTCGATGGCGAGTGGCTTCGTCGCGTGTACGAGCTGGCCGATCGCGCGCACGAGGGGCAACGGCGTGCCTCGGGCGAGTCGTACATCGAGCATCCGCTCTCGGTCGCCGGGATCCTCGCCGAGCTGGAGATGGACCGCCAGACAATCGCGGCGGCGTTGCTCCACGACGTCGTCGAAGACACGATGATCTCCAGCGAGCAGGTTGCGGCGGAATTCGGGGACGAGATCGCCGGCTTGGTCGACGGCGTCACGAAGTTGACGCGCATCCCGTACCAGTCGAAGGAAGATGCGCAAGTTGAAAACTTGCGCAAAATGTTTATGGCGATGGCGCGAGATATTCGCGTCATCATCATCAAGCTTGCCGATCGCCTGCACAACATGCGCACGCTGGCAAGCCTCCCGCCGGCGAAGCAGCAGGCAATTGCGCGCGAGACTCTAGACATCTATGCGCCCATCGCGCACCGGCTCGGTATTTGGAAGATCAAGTGGGAAATCGAGGACGAGTGCCTCAAGTACTCCGACCCCGAAGCGTACCGTGTCATCGTCGAGCGTGTTGCAAAGACGCGCCGCGAACGCGAAGCCGACGTTAAAGAAGCGATTTCGCGGCTGCGCGAAGACTTCAAGAATCTGAACGTCAATGCCGAGATTCAAGGACGGCCGAAACACTTCTATTCGATCTACTCGAAGATCAAGAAGGGCCGCGATTTCTCGACGATTTACGATCTGACGGCGATTCGTATTATTGTCGATTCGGTCAAGGATTGCTATGCCGCGCTTGGCGCGGTGCACGCAATGTGGACGCCGCTGCCGGGGCGTTTCAAAGACTACATCGCGATGCCGAAGCCGAACATGTACCAGTCGTTGCATACGACGGTCGTGGGTCCGCAAGGCGAACCGCTCGAGATTCAAATTCGTACGTGGGAGATGCATCGCACCAGCGAGTACGGCATCGCTGCACACTGGCGGTACAAAGAAGGCAGCAAGCCGGACCAATTCGAGAACAAACTCTCGTGGCTTCGTGCGTTACTCGAGTGGCAAAAGGACATGCGCGATTCACGCATGTTCATGGAGAATCTGAAGCTCGATCTCTTCGATTCTCAGGCGTTCGTTTTCTCGCCCCGCGGCGACGTATTTTCGATTCCCGCCGGCGGTACGCCGCTCGATTTCGCCTATCAGGTGCACACCGACGTCGGCAATCATTGCGTCGGCGCGAAAGTCAACGGACGCATCGTTCCGCTGGATTACAACCTGCAAAATGGGGACATCTGCGAAATTCTCGTCAACAAGTCGAGTGGACGTCCGTCGCTGGACTGGCTTTCGATTGTAAAAACGTCGAGCGCGAAACACAAGATCAAACAGTGGTTTCGCAAAGAGCAGCGTGAAGAGAACGTGCTTGCCGGTCAAGAAGCACTGGAAACAGAGCTTGCGCGCGCGCATTTGCGTCCCGATCTTGCACGCGGCGAGCTAATCGATCGCATTGCGCACCGCATGAATTTCGGTTCGCCGACCGACCTCTTCGCGGCGATCGGATTCGGCGATGCATCGGCGCAAGCCGTTGCCAATCGCATTCGCGACGAGGTGAAGGTCGACAACGTGGTCGATCTCACCAAAGCCGTCCGGAAACCGCCGGTGAAACGCGCCGCGAAGAAGTCGAGCGGCGTTCGTATCGCGGGCGTCGACGACGTGCTCGTCCGGCTCTCGAAGTGTTGTTCGCCGGTACCCGGCGATCCGATTATCGGTTACGTTACCATAGGTCGCGGTGTGAGCGTGCATCGCGCGGATTGCCCGAACGTCGCCTACATGAGCGCGACGCCGGAACGCATTCTTCAAGCCCAATGGGTCGAAGACGCGGGCCTCACGCACGCGGTTGATATCGAAGTTGAAGCGGAAGACCGTTCGCAGCTGCTGCAAGACATCATGGGTGTTTTCGCCGAGCTGAAGACCGTTGTGAACTCCGTAACGGCGCGCGTGCGCAAAGAGGGCGTGGCGGTAACGAGCCTTACCGTGCAGATTCGCGATCTCGATCACCTGCACAAGCTGCTCACAAAATTGGAAGCGCTGAAGAACGTTCGACGCGTCTACCGCGTCACGAAGCGCGAGAAGAGCGCGGCCGGCTCGTAACGCGCGTTGCACCTCGAGACCTATTTCGTAACGATCGGCGCCGCGTTTGTCGCCGGCGCGATCAATAGTGTTGCGGGCGGCGGAAGCTTTCTTACTTTTCCGGCGTTGATTCTTGCCGGCGTCCCGCCGATTCCGGCCAATGCTACGAACAACGGCGCGATGTGGGTCGGAACGATCGGCGGCGCACGCGGTTACTGGCAAGACGTACGCGCCCATCGGCACATGCTGTATTCCGTGTTGGCAGTCAGTACCGTAGGCTCGCTCATCGGTGCCGTATTGCTTCTTTCTACGCCTTCTCAAACGTTTGCGCGATTGATACCGTGGCTGCTACTGTTTGCTACCGTCATCTTCGCGTTGAGTCCGTATCTTGTTCCAAAGAACCCGGAAGGTGATCCCCAGCATCAAGGCTGGCAACACGTCGTGCAATTCATCGTATCGATCTACGGCGGCTACTTCGGCGCGGGTATGGGCATTCTGATGTTAGCGGTGCTCGCGTTTTCGGGACTGCCGACGTTTAATGCGGCGAACGGCATGAAGAACGTGCTCTCCGTTGCGATTAACGGTGTAGCGTTGATTCCGTTCCTTTTGGCTCGCGTCGTCGACTGGCGTTTTGCCGTTCCGATGGCGATCTTTGCGTTGCTCGGTGGCTATTTCGGCGCGAAGTTCTTTCGCCGCGTGCCAACCAGCGTGGCACGTGCAATCGTCATCACGATCGGCCTTACGATGACGACGCTGTTCTTCGTGCGCCACTAGCCGAAGGATGGCCCTCGGGGCGCTCGAAGGGCTGGTGTATGAGAATAGTCGCATTTATTTTCGTTCTTGCGGCATTCATAATGCCGTGCACCGGTATCTGCGCCGGCCCTCAAAGCCCGGTCGTCATCAATTCTTGCAATTTGTTGTACGACAATACGAGCGCGACGAGCACCATTCGCGGACTAGACGTGCAGTTCACCAACAATTCCTCGAAAACGGCGAGCGTCGTAAATATCAAAACGAATATTAGCGGGACGACGCAGATTATACGCGATCAAGGCAGTTTTGCGCCCGGGATCGAGATACATCACCAGTACCGGAGCGGCGGCCAGCAGTTCGCGCTCCCGACCGTACTCGAGAGCATCTTCGGCGGCAAACCGCAAGTGACGTGTAAGGTGAATTCCGTGCATTTTGCCGACGGCACGCGTTGGCCCGCACCGGCCGCGACCGTTGCTCAGACCAACGCGTCGGGAATTTCCGTGAACCCGGTATCGCTCAATTTGACAGGAACCGGCAATGGCAACGCTCGATTGGTGATGGCGTCGGGCGGCGGAGTGCTTTCGATGAGCAGCAATTGCGGCTCGTTCGCTAACGTCGAGCTATTGGGTTCTACATCGCGTGACATCGCGTTGCGCGTAACGCCGAAAGGCCCGGGGACGTGCGCGATCAGCATTCGGGACGAGAACGATAACGTGATTACCGTTCCCGTCACCGTGCAGTAGCTTAGACCGGAACTAACGGCGGCTCGGTCGCCGCGCCCTTTGCTCTCTCGCCGCGGCCGCGTTGGAAGCCGCCGATGCGCGGTTCGATGTGCTTCGCGGCCCAGAGGTACAACGTCGGAACGACGACGAGCGAGAGCATCGTCGAACATAGCAAGCCGCCGATGACGACGGTTCCAAGCGGCGCTTGTGTTTGGCTTCCCGCTTCGATGCCGAGCGCGATCGGCAACATGCCTCCGACCGAAGCCAGCGTCGTCATCAAAATCGGACGTAGCCGCAACGGAGCGGCGTGCAACACCGCTTCGCGTGCCGAGTAGCCGCGCTCGCGGAGCTGGTTTGTAAACTCGACCACCAGAATCGCGTTCTTTACCACAATGCCGACGAGCATCAGCAAGCCGATAAACGCCGTCAAGCCGAAAGCACGATGCGTTAGCATCAATGCGAGCACAACGCCGGTAAGCGAGAGCGGCACCGACATCATAATGACCAGTGGATGCAGGATCGATTCGAACTGCGACGCCAGCAACATGTAGATGAGGATCACGGCGAGCAAAACGATCAGACCCAGGCTCGAGAACGTATCGTTCTGTTGCGTTACGGCTTGTCCGTATTGCCAATAATAGCCGGATGGTAGCGCGATCGTGCTCATGACTTGTGTCGCGGCCTGCACCGCTTCACCAAGCGGAATCGTGCTGAGACCCGCCGTGACGTCGATCTCACGCAATTTGTTCTGACGCGTGATTTGCGACGGCCCCGCTCCGAATTTGATGTTCGCGATCTCCGCGATGGGCATCACGGGCAGATTCGCCATGGCGCCGTTTGTCATCGACGTCGTATTTTGCACCAGCGCCGTGCTGCCGTTTGTTCCTGTTACGACACCGCTTCCCGCGTTGCCGCTCCCCGTTGTGCCACCCACGGTGTTCGCGATGGGAACGTTTAGCGTCTCAATCGCTTGCAGCGAGCGGCGTTGATCCGGCGGCAACTGGACGATGATTGGATACTGCGTGCCGTTGATTTGCAGATACGATGCAATCGTTCCGGCGGTTGCGGTATCGAGAATATTCGAGGCAGTAGTCGTGTCGATGCCGAGCTCAGCCGCTTTTGTGCGATTGAGTTGTACGTCAAGCTCGGGCTGCGAATCGGTGATGGTCGTGTTCGGCGCTTGGATCCCTTGGATCTGTTGCAACTTCGGAATCACCGTATATTGCGCGAGCTGATAGAGCTTGTTGATATCCGTTCCGTAGATCTGGATATCCAACGCGTCTTGTCCGCGGGCAATCGTGTTTTGCACGATATCAATCGTGCGGCCGAAGACGCGAAGCCCCGGAATCGGTGCACCGAATCGTTTGCGGAAGGCCTGTTGCTGTTGCGGCGTAATGGTGGGACCGCCACGCCGTCCTTGGAACTGGCCCGTGAGCGCGCCTTGCCACTGCGCAACGAATCGTGCCGCTTCGTTTCCGGAGACGCTGTCTTTCAGCGTCACGGAAAGGTTCGCCTGATTCGTCACCTGCGATGCGCCGGCGCCGCCGAAACCGCCCGTACCGATCTGCGAGCCGACCGTTATGACGCGCGGGTCTTTCATAAACCGGCTTTCGACGTCTTGCGCAACGGCGTTCGTTACGCTTAGCGCTGTGCCGGTGGGCATCCGTAAATTGAAGCGCGCGAACTTCGAATTCGAAGCCGGGAAGATTTCCGTTTGGACGGCACCGAATTTTACGGCCGCCAGCGTCACGATAAGCAGCACTGCGGCTATACTGACCACAAGCCCCGGGCGATCTACGGCGCCGGTGAGCACGCGCGTATACCAACGTTGGAAGCGCTCGTACACGCGGTCGAAGTTATGACTGAATTTCGCGTACAGGCTTGTAGGCTGCTGATGGCCGTTTCCGTGTCCGTTAATAGACGCTTTAATATTCCCGTGCTCGTCGACGTAGCGGTTTTTGATGATGACCGACGCAAGCATCGGCACCGTGGTCACGGCTACGATGAGCGAGAGCGCGACTGCAGCCATGACCATCACGGCAAAAGGAGTGAAGATCAGGCCTTGCAGTCCGGGGATAAGCACGAGCGGAACGAAGACCGTGATCACGGTGATCGATGAAGCGAGCACCGCGGAGAAGATCTCGGAGGTCGCTTTTTCCGCCGCATCGCGCGGACTCTGCCCAAGCGCCATGTGGCGGTAGATGTTCTCGATGACGACGATGGCGTCGTCGACGATCAAGCCGACAGCGAGCGCCAATCCTCCGAGCGTCATGATGTTCAGGGAATAACCGCAGACGTAGCCGACAAACAACGTTCCGAGCACTGAGACGGGCAACGAAATGGCGACAATCAGCGTGGTTCGCCATGAGTGCAAGAACAAGAAGATAATTAGGATGGCCAGGATTGCGCCGTAGAGAGCGGTATGTTCGAGCGCCTTGATCGACTCTTCGATGAAGCCTCGCTGGTCGAAGACGACGCCGATCTTCATGCCGGGATAGCGGGACGTAATCTGAT
Organism: uncultured bacterium; assembly: GCA_964546935.1. Lineage (GTDB taxonomy): Bacteria > Vulcanimicrobiota > Vulcanimicrobiia > Vulcanimicrobiales > Vulcanimicrobiaceae > JALYTY01. The sequence goes on from CAZJLJ010000042.1 coordinate 24,133, forward strand.
TGATCTTTTGATACGTGCCGATCGCGGTCTCAACGATGTTCGCATCCGGCTGCGCATTGATGATCAGCCCGAGTGCGGGCGTGCCGTTCAGGCGCTGAAAGCTGCGCTGCTCGCTGATCGCGTCGCTAACTTTGGCGACGTCATGAATGTGAATCGGCGATCCATTTTTCGTAGCAATGACCAAGTCGCCGACTTGTTGTGCCGATTGCAACAGTGCGTTGCTGCGCACTTGATACTCGTTCTGGCCGACTTGAATGATGCCGGCGGGCAGATTCACGTTCTCTTGCGCAACGCGCGTATTGATCTGCTGTAAGCTCAGGCCGTTGGCTGCCAACAGATTCGCATCGGGCTCGATCATGATGGCGCGCTGCTGGTCCGCGTTAACCGTAACCGCCGCGACGCCGTTCACCGAGGCAAATTCGTCGGAGAGCGTGTTCGTAAAGAGGTCGCCTAAATCGCGCAGCGACATGTTGGGATCGGTAACGTACATGCGCACGACCGGCAACGAATTCGAATCGAATTTCGCGATCTGCGGTTGCTGAAGGTTCGGATCGTTCGGCAGCTGGCTGCGAATGCGGTCGACTTGTTGTTGAACGTCGACGGCCGCTGTATCGATATTCGTTCCGAAGTAAAACTGCGCGGTAACTTCGGTTTGGCCTAAAGACGACTGCGAATTGATCTGCTGAATGCCGTTCACCCGGCTTACCGCGTTTTCAATCGGCCGCGTCACCAGCGCTTCCATCTGTTCCGGACCCACGTTTGGGTAGGTCACGCTGACCGTGACCACCGGCTGCGTGAAGTTCGGCAGCAAGGCGATAGGCAGGCGAGGGATCGCAAAGACGCCCAGCACGATAATTGCTAAGGCAAGCATTGAGACCGCGACGCGCCTATTAACGGCGAAATGGGCTATCGGCATGTACTGTAGATGGAACCTTTGGGGGTTGAAAAACGACTGAGAATTCTTGCTTCCCCGCCGTCCTTAGTGTACAATCGGCAAGTTTTGGGGACACCCGCTCCCCGCATCCACCTGCCCGCCGGTTGCGGTGGGCCGCCCAAGTGGCGTCCGTAGATGGGACTACGTTAAATGAACGAGTACGAAGTTACTTATATCCTGCGTCCGTCGCTAGAAGAAGCCGACGTCGATACGCGCAGCAACGAGATCGGCGAGATCATTAAGAACCAGGGCGGCGAGGTCCTCGGCATCGAGAAGCTTGGCAAAAAGCGCCTCGCTTACGAGATCAACGACTTGCGCGAAGGCACCTATGTCGTGATGCGCTTCAGGAGCACGGGCGATGCCTCGAAGGAGCTGGAGCGCCAGCTCAAGCTAAACGAGGATGTCCTTCGTGGTCTGGTTATCCACCTCGACAAGCATGCGCTCGCGGAGATGGTCCGCGCCGCCAACGCTGTCCCGACCCCGCAGGCCGTCGAAAGCCGCTACTAAAAAATCTCAGGTAGTGATGACGGGCCGTGCCGGGCATCTGGCACAGGCCCGTTTTAGCATTGAACGCATAGCTTAGCATCGAGACATTGCGAAAGAGAGTAAGAAGAGATATGGCAGGTTCATTCAATCGCGTGATTCTAGCTGGAAACCTCACGCGCGACCCCGAGATCCGTTACACGCAATCGGGTAAGGCGGTCACCAAGTTTACGCTCGCGGTGAACAATCCGCGCAACAAAGAAGAGACAACGTTTGTCGATATCGTTGCGTGGGACAAACTGGGCGAAACCTGCAACACGTATTTGAAGAAGGGCACGAACGCGCTCGTTGAGGGACGTCTCGTGATCCGCTCGTACGAAGACAAAGATGGCCAAAAACGCAAAGCCACCGAAGTCGTCATCGACAACATGCAAATGTTCGGTTCACGCCAAGGCGGTAGCGGCGGCGAAGACTTCGGCGGTGGTGGCGGTTACGCCAACGGCCGCGCACCTGCACCCGCTTCATCCAGCGGCGACGCCGGCGGCTTCGGCGACGAACT
>CAZJLJ010000043.1:0-10064 GCA_964546935.1 uncultured bacterium
ACTGCTACTACTGCCACTGTCCAAGCGAAAATCACCACCTTTCCAGCGCTTTCCCGGCGTGAAAGCTTAAAACAAAAAATGCCGCCGGCGAACCTCGCGGGCGACATTTGGAGAAACTTCAAGCGGTCTTAGGACCGGCGAACTTTCCTCACACGTGTCGAGCTTTAGCACTGCACGCCATAGAGAGATCGGTTCTCCGGTCTCAGCCGCGTTAGGTACCGCCTTGATTCGGCGGTGCCTGGTAACCCGTTGGGGTCTCTCGACCTTTCCGGGCAGCGGCGTATCTTCGTGCAGACGCCTCACCTAACGAGGAATCCATAAGCATCATACTCCTCGTTGTCAACCGGGGTTACATAATTAGGACTGCCTCACGCGCGCGTCGATTGGATCATCCGTTCGGAGGGTTACCGGTTTAACGCGAGCTCGCCTACAATAGTCGCATGGCGTGGCTGAATGCCGTCGTATTTCTCGCTTTATTAGCGTTGCTTGCGATTCCGTTAGCGCGCTATATCGAACGTGTCTTCGCCGGTGAAAAAACGTGGCTGAGCCGCGTTCTTTTGCCATGCGAGAGGGCCATCTACCGCTTTTGCAGCGTCGATCCCGATCGCGAGATGAATTGGGCCGAGTACAGCTTTGCGATCTTGGCGATTAGCGCACTTGGATTCGCCGTTCTCTATCTCATATTGCGCGTGCAATCGTGGCTGCCGCTCAATCCACAACACTTTCCAAACGTCTCATCTGGGATCTCATGGAACACTGCCGCAAGCTTCATCACGACGACGAATTGGCAGTTTTACGCGGGCGAGAACACGCTGAGTTACCTTTCGCAAATGGCGGGTCTCGCGTGGCAAAACTTCATGGCCGGCGCCACGGGTCTTGCGGCGGGCATTGCGGTTATTCGCGGCTTCGCACGCAGCGGTACCGACAAGCTCGGAAACTTTTGGGTCGATCTTACGCGTAGCCTGCTCTACGTACTGCTCCCGCTTTCCATCGTGTTTGGATTGCTTTTTGTTTCGCAAGGCATCCCGCAGAATTTCGCTCCCTACATCGCGGCTTCGAATGCGGAGCGATTCGTACAAAGCATTACCGGCGGACCAATGGCATCGCAGGAAGCGATTAGTTTGCTGGGCGGAAACGGCGGCGGATTCGTCGGCGCGAACACCACTGCACCGAATGAAAATCCAACCGGATTTTCAAATTTGCTCGAGCTCCTTGCTATTTGGCTCGTGCCCGCGGCGTTGCCATTGACCTTTGGGAGAATGGTCCATAACCAACGTGCCGGCTGGGCAATCCTTGGCGCGATGACCGCACTAGCCATGATCGGCTTTGCGTTTGCGCAACTGGCAGAGCAAGCCGGTAATCCGCTCGTCCATTCACTTGGCGTTGCCGGTGGAAATATGGAAGGCAAAGAGGTGCGCTTCGGCGTGCACAACGCCGGCCTTTCGATTGCGGTGGCAATGAACTCCGGCACCGGTGCAAACAACGCAACAAACGACTCGTTGATGCCGATCGGCGGGCTCGTGGGAATGTCGTTTATGCAGTTGGCGGAGGTGTTGTTCGGCGGTGTCGGAAGCGGCATCTACGGCATGCTCGTGTTCGTCGTACTGACGGTATTTATTTGCGGGTTGATGGTTGGACGAACTCCTGAGTACCTAGGCAAGAAAATCGAGCGGCATGAAATCCAGTACTCGATGCTCGCAGTGCTGGTCTTTCCGGCGATTATTTTGATCGAAGCCGCAGTATCGGTGCTCGTACGGCCTGGACTTGCAACGCTTGGAAATGCGGGACCTCACGGATTCTCCGAAATTCTTTACGCGTTCACGTCGAGCTCTGCCAACAACGGCTCGGCATTCGCAGGTCTGGGGCCAAATGTTTTCTACAGTGTAATGCTCGGAATCGCCATGCTGGGTGGACGTTTTCTCGTTTTGATTCCAACGCTCGCGCTTGCATCGTCTTTGGCCGCCCGTCCGACGAATACGCTGAGCAAAGGCACGTTCCGTACCGATAATGCCTTTTTCGCCGTGCTGCTTTGCGGCGTCATCATCCTTGTCGGTGCGCTCACGTTCTTACCTGCCGATGCTTTGGGTCCGATTGCCGAGCAACTTTTAATCGGTCAAGGCAAAACGTTTTAATCCGGTTAAACCGCGCGCTTCCGGCTTCGAGAAACGACGGCCGGCACGGATGTGGCGCTCACGGCAAGTGTGGCGAGAACAACGGCAAACGTTGCGCCGATGATTGCTTCGCGATACGGCGTAGCCGGAGGAAGAGCGAGTGCCAGTGCGAGGGAGAGCGCGCTTCGCAACCCCGCGATACGAATGACGTCTAGCCATTGGCGAGGGAAGCCCGCGCGCAACAAAAGGCTGCCCACTACGAAACGCGATGCCGCTACGCCCACGAGCGTCGCCATAACGAATAAGACATTGTGGGTAATGTACGCAAGCTGTAACGCCGCGCCGACCATGAAAAAGACCGCGGCATTTGCGAAAAGCGCAGAAACATCCCAGAAGCGGTTTACGTCCTCGGCAATATTCAACGCAACGGAGTTTCGTTCGAAGTAACGCAGCGCGATTCCACACGCTATCACGGCAAAAATTCCAGAGAGATGCAATTCATCGCCCGCGAAGTATGATCCGTACGCGCAAACGATGGTTGCCGCGATTTGTGTGCCGGCTTCGCTTGAATTCCGTAGTACACGCGATGCGAGAAGCGCCCATGCGATACCTAGTGCGACGCCGCCAAGTGCTCCAGCTATCGAGAGTAGGCTAACCGTTGCGACCGTAGCCGGCGTTGCATTTGCAAAAAGCAGCAACAGAACGGCGTGGTAGAGTACAACGGCAACGGCGTCGTTGAATAACGACTCGCATTCCACGATGGTTGCGAGTGATTTTGGAATTTTGAGCCGGCGGAAGACGGCGAGCACGGCAATCGGATCCGTCGCGCTCAAGATGGCACCGGTAAGCAGCGCAACGCCGAACGGTACGCGGACGGCGACCAGGGCGGCGGCAATTAGAAGCGCGGTCAGGATCACGCCGGGTCCCGCGAGCGTTACGATCGCGCGCCATTGACGCGCGATCGCGCGATAGTTCAAATTCCACGCCGCTTCGAATAGCAGCGGAGGCAGAAAAACGTACAACGTAGAGTGGCCAAGCGCATAATCAAAGCGCCCCGGCTGTATAACGGCATACAGGATGCCAATCGCCACGAATGCCAGTATGTGTTGGAGTCTCATCGATATGTGGCGAGTTACTGGCCGGGCTTCAGTTCCGCGGGCTGTTCGTTAAGATACAAAGTCCCTTCGGCGGAATCGTACTCAAACAGTTCAGCGTATCGACCCCAGTCTACCGCGGTGGCGAACTGCCGCTGCGCTTCCTCTCGCGGAAAGTATTCGTCCCAAAGGTCCAAAAAGAAATCCTCGCGCATCGATTTGCTTCGCTTCTCGCTCAACGTTCGGACGATCGAATCAAACAGTGGAATCTGCGCGAGGAGTTGATCGCGGAAGATATCTTTGCTGTGCAATATCGAAGCTTCGACGAACTCAACGCCCAGCGGCATGATCGAAACGCGACCCTCTGAAGCTTTCGCGAATCCGAGCGTGGATGCGGCCTCGATGATTGCAAGCAGATCGTCCGTAGTGACGGCCAAGCGGTCTGCCAGGCTGGAAATGTCTTCGCTGCTTTCGGTTCGGTCGTCGAGTATCTCTAGGAGCCCGCTTAGTCCACCCACGCGAACGTGCGGAAGCGGTTGTGCGAAAGGCGATAGGCGTTTTGGTTGCAGCTTTCCTACGCTTACGTCAAGGTTCGGATCGGTCATTACCGCATATAAGTGATCCACGAGATCCTTGTAGTGTTGACCGTTTCGATCGTGCGGGCGTGGAAGATCGATTTGTGCCTCACCGCGAATGTGTCCGGGATTCGAGCCAAGGACGATCACGCGATCGGCGAGCAATACTGCTTCTTCGATATTGTGGGTTACAAGCAGGACGCTTTCGGACGGAAAGGCGCCTGAATTCCACAGCGTGTCGATTTCATGGCGCAGGTTTTCCGCCGTCAATACGTCCAGCGCACTAAACGGCTCGTCCATGAACAAGACTTTTGGTTCGACGACCAAAGCTCGAGCAATTCCAACTCGCTGTTTCATTCCGCCCGAGAGCTCTTTTGGATAAGCAGCCTCGAAGCCATCAAGACCGACCATGTCGATTGCACTGAGCGCACGCCGTGAGCGGCCGGCACGCGGTACGCCGAGCGCCTTCAATCCGATCTCGACGTTGTCCAGAACCGTCAGCCAAGGAAGCAATGCAAAGCTTTGAAAGACCATCGCGACGTCGGGATTTGCGCCCTTCACGAGGCGGCCGTCGCTGAGAACCGTTCCGGACGTTGGGCGAATCAAGCCGGCCATCGTCCTCAGGAGCGTACTTTTTCCACTTCCGCTTCGCCCGAGGAGAGCCAAGACTTCGCCATGTTTCACCGCAAGGCTCACGTCGTTGAGGGCAACAAACTCGCCTTTTCCGCTCGGGACGGGAAAGCTCTTCGAAACGTGTTCGCAAACGATTAACTCGTCGCTCATAGCGTGAAGCGTTCCTCAGCGTAACGGTAGAGCCGTCGCCAAACCAGAGTATTTACGGTAACTACGAAGATGCTCATCATGCTTATTCCGAGAGTGACCCGCGGCCAGTCTCCCTTCGATGTCGCTTCGGCGATGTAACTTCCGAGGCCGGTTGCGGTTAAGGTGGCCGTTCCCCACGTGACGATTTCGGAGACGATACTTGCGTTCCACGCTCCGCCGCTCGCCGTAATCGCTCCGGTGACCCACGAAGAGAAAATCGCCGGTATGATGAGGCGTCGCCAACGAAGCCAGCCCTTTACTTCCAAATCCGCGGTCATTTCGCGTAACTCTGTCGGGATTGTTTGCGCACCGGCAATAGTATTAAACAGGATGTACCATTGCGCGCCGAGCGCCATGAGCAATACGCATCCCCAGTTGATCGGTACGTTCCACCTGATAAAGACGAGCGTCGCAAACGGAAACAACACATTTGCAGGAAAAGAAGCTAGAAACTGAACCAGTGGCTGCACGGAACGAGCGATCTTGGGGTTCAATCCAAGCGCGACGCCGATCGGCGTCCAAACCATAGTGGCTAAGATCAAGAGTAAAATCACCCTCGCGAACGTGATCAGGCCCAACGCGAAGACGCGAAGTACTTCATGCACTCCCACCGTGCTGAGAATGAAGTAAAGCGCCAGCGCCAGTAAGACAGCTACGACCAAGAACAGGATCGCGTCATAGGTGCGATCGCCAAGACGACTGTCGTTCCTTGATAGATGCAGAGAGCGAAACGCAGTCATGGCGGAAAGTAGCGTTCCGATTGAGTCTGCTACGGGCTGCCAAAGCCAAGATAAACGTGAGGGCAGAGAAGAAGCACGTAACAAGTCATAAACCCACGAGCGCGGCGCGGCGCCGGATGCGCTTTGTTCCATTCGGAATTTGTCCGACCACGCAACGAGCGGTTTCCAAAATAATTGGTCGACTACTACTATAACCACGGCAATCGTTATGGCGGCGAGGAGAAGTGCCTGCAGGTTCTTAGAGACAACGGCAGCGGCGACGTACGATCCCACTCCCGGTAATGTGTAATTCTGATTGAGAACACTGATCGCTTCACTGGCTGCGAGGAAAAACCAACCGCCTCCAAAGCTCATCATGGCGTTCCAAACGAGGCCGATCATGGATGACGGAACATCGAGTTGAACGAACCGTTGCCATCCCGAAAGGCGATAGAGTTGCGCGGCCTCCTTCAACTCTGTCGGAATGGAGCGCAGCGATTGATAGAACGCGAAGGCCATATTCCACGCTTGCGCTGTGAAGATTGCAAAGACAGAGGCCATTTCGAGACCCAGAAGTCTCCCGGGAAAAAATGCGATAAAGCCCGTTACGGTTATCGAAAGAAATCCAAGAACCGGAATGGATTGAAGGACATCTAACACTGGAATGAGCACGCGCTCGGCGTGGCGGTTGCGCGCGGCCGCATAGCCATACACCAGCGTAAATGCAACGGACCAGGACAACGCGACGAACATCCGAAGCGTCGAGCGCGCTGCATAGTATGGCAGGTTGCGTGGGTCGAGATCTATATGCGGGACAGATCTGCTCGGGACGAAGCTTATCAGCGTTCCGGCACCGACTTTTGCAAAAATCGCTACAAGTGTAAGCCCGCCGAGCAAGACCGCAATGTCGGCAATTCCGAAAGGAGTACGGCGAAACGCGTCCGAGGCGGCCTGCTCGTTCCGGATCATGTCGGATGACGCTTTCGACGACGGCCCGTCACATCGCTACAAATGCGAGTCGGGCAAAGGCGTGACTTCCAGCACCTCGTTCGCGGCTACGACGTGCGGTATGCTTTTTGCCCCCGCAAGCGGACGTATCAAGAATACTGCTGTTGATAATCGAATGAGCACGCCGAAAAACTTGCCGTTATGAGTTGCGATTTCACAGAATCGTCCGCCGTGCTGAGCTAATTCCCCAACGATCATTTAGGATGCAAGGTTCCTCTTTCTGCGTGATCATACGAAAATCACACCGGATATAGGAAGCCGTCGAACGGATCATCCATTCGGCGGGTACGCATTTGGTCCGTAGGAGCGTATGCTAGCGTGGATGTTCCACGCAATTCTTTTGGCCGCGGCGCTTGATATGCCGTCGCCCTCACCGATTCCGTCCGCATCTGTAATGCCTTCGCCCGAGGCAACTGCTCCGGTCAATACGCAGTTGCAGCCAACACCGGCACCGGAGCCGACGCGACGAGCGCTTCCCGCGCCTATCGATCCGCTTTTTACCGGAGGCGGCGGCTCGGAGTTCGTTGGACCGACGATTGGCGTGCCTACCGATCGAGGTATTCGTGTTTACGGCTGGCTCGATCCGGGTGTTGAATATAGCACCTCTCACCAATCAAATTTTCCACTAACCTACAACGATGTTCCGAACCGCATCCAGATGGATCAAGCGGTGCTTCGCATCGAGCGCCAGCCCGATACCGTGCAGACCGATCATTTCGATTGGGGCTTTCGTCTTTCCAACGTGTATGGCGTGGACTATCGTTGGACAACACAGCAGGGCGTGCTAAGCAATCAGCTGCTGTTGCGGAACCAAACCAACGGCTACGATCTGCCCGAAGCATACGCCATTGCGTATTTCCCTCGATGGGGCCAAGGGACGACTCTGCAAGTCGGCAGATACATTTCACCGCCCGATATCGAAGCGCAACTTGCTCCGAGTAACTTCCTGTACACGCATTCGCTGATGTTCGATTTCGATTGCTACACGCAGACAGGTTTTATCTTTTCGACGAAGCTCAGCAACTACTGGTCGATACAGTATGGCCTGCATTCCGGCAACGACATCGCGCCCTGGGATGGATCGCAGCATTTCCCAACGTTGGTATTGATGGGACGCTGGGTGTCGCATTCCAACCGCGACTCGATTCTTTTCGGCATAGACTCGTTGGCCCTCGGTACACACAACGGCCAGAGCTTTACGACTTGGACGAAGGGTACGTATATCAACGCGAGCACCGGCCAAGTTTTGCCGCTGACGTGGGGGCACGACAATTTACAGCAACAAAATCTCACCTGGACGCACGTGTTCAATCCGGGCTTCGTAAACTATTTTGAGGCCTACTATCTCTACCAAAACAACGCGTACGTCGGCGGAACTATCAACAATTATAATGTCGCCACGGGTGGACCGTTGTACTTGGGTGCGGGCGGCGGTCCCGGAGCATTCCTTCCCGGGCTATCGACCGCGACTGGACTTGTCGATTATCTCGAGTTTAAATTCTCGAAGCGTGATTTTGTTTCGTTCCGCACCGATTATATCAATGATCCTCGTGGCGAGCGCTCGGGTTTTGCCACCGCTTACGGCAGCCTGACACTCGGCGTAACCCACCGGTTTTCGCCGGTCCTCATGATTCGGCCGGAGATCCGTACCGAGAAAGCGTTTGCTGCCGGTGTAACGCCGTACGATAACGGCACGAAGTCATATCAAAGCACGTTTGGGATGGATGCAATCTTGAATTTCGGCAATCCGTAGCGCTTCGCTCCCTAATTCATAAACGAAAGACCGACGCCAAAGTAGTGCAGTCGCTGGCCGTTGACGGTCGTCGGCTGCACTCCGCTCTCTACGTCGAATTGGATACGCGGACCGAAATCGTGAATGAATCCATAGTCGACAAGACTACGGCCTCCAAGTCCCGGCGCGATTTGGCTGAAGTACGCATATTCCGCGTAAAATTGAGAGTGCGCCGGATATCCAATCGTCGCGTCGATTGATGGGATGAAAGAAAAGTATCGCTTGATATTCCCGCTCGGGTCCGTTCCGCCAAATGAGTTGAAGCTGAGCGTTCCGCCAAAGCCGATCAGCGAATTTGCGGTGTAGGTCCAATTAAGATCGCCCGTATACTGCGGTATCGATGCTGTAAACGCCGGCGACCCTGACGGGAGGGTAGCCAGTGCTTCCACGCCCCAACTCGCGTTACTGGTATAGCCGGCAAGATACTTGAGCGCAGCGCCCATATCGGTTGCGCCGCGAACGATCGTTCCACCGAAATTCGTAATCTGCACGGACGGCGGCTCGATTTCGTATTCGAACTTGTCGTAGCCGCTACCGATCCGTAGCAGCGATTGCGGATAGGTGACGGCGATTCCGCTGGAGCTTCCGGTTGTAACGGTGTTCATGTAGCCATTTTCGATAAGCACTTTGCGCGCCGGAACAGTACATGACGACGTCGTCACGGAAGGTCGCGTCACGATCGAAATTATGGTCGTGCACGGATACGGCACAGCGCTCGGGGAGGGTGAAGGCGACGGAGACGGCTGAGCGGCAACAGCCGCACCGGTGCTCAACACCAGGCAAAGCGAGAAAATAAGCAGCGCCGGCGGCCTCATCGTTGCGACTGTATGCCCAAATTGACACCTCGGGCAACCGTCCGAACGGATCATCCGTTCGGCGGCTGGTGAGCTGCGGTGCATCAGCCTATCCTTAGTGTATATGCTCGAAATCGGACTGATACTATTATCCGTAGTCTGTTTCGTGGTTTTGGACCTTTACGTCACCGGCTGTGAAAAGATCTAGCATCATGAAAATCGACGACCTCCTTGGCCTCGTTTTAACCGCAGCCGCGTTGGTTTATTTGGTCTACGCGATGCTGCGTCCTGAAAAGTTCTAGGAGCCTCAATGAGCGCAATCGGCTGGATTCAGGCCGTCGTTTTTTTTCTAATCGTTCTGGCACTGACGAAGCCGCTCGGCCTGTATATGGCGCGCGTCTTTCAGGGCGAGCGCACGTGGCTTTCGCCGATCTTCGTTCCAGTTGAACGGCTCGTTTATCGCGTGTGCGGGATCCGCGAAGACGATGAGATGACGTGGTACGCCTATGCGCTTTCGATGCTCGCGTTTTCTGTGATTGGTCTGATTTGGCTCTACGCCTTGTTACGCACGCAGAAATGGCTGCCGTTCAATCCGCAGCACTTCGATAACTTGGCACCCGACCTTGCGTGGAACACCGCCGTCAGTTTCTTGACAAACACGAACTGGCAATTCTATTCCGGCGAAAGCACGATGAGCTATCTCTCGCAAATGGCCGGTTTGGCTTGGCACAATTTTGTTTCGGCTGCCGTGGGTGTGTCGGTCGCTGTCGCAGTGGTTCGTGGTGTGGCCCGAACGAGCTCGAAGACGCTCGGAAATTTCTGGGTCGATCTGACGCGCTCGCTTTTTTACGTCTTTCTGCCCATCGCATTTGTCGGCGCGCTGTTGCTGATGTGGCAGGGCGTTCCGCAAAACTTCCACGCGTATCAGAGCGTCACGACGGTGGAAGGCGTTACGCAAACGATTACCGGTGGCCCGATGGCGTCGCAGGAAGTCATTAAGGAAGCCGGCACGAACGGAGGCGGTTTCGTCAACGCGAACTCCGCGTCGCCAAACGAAAACCCGACGCCTCTGAGCAACCTCCTCGAGATGCTGCTCATCTTTTTGGTCGCCGCCGGACTTGTTTACATGTACGGCAAGATGGTGAAAGA
>CAZJLJ010000043.1:10164-25319 GCA_964546935.1 uncultured bacterium
GGTGTGAACATGATGTTCGGGCGTTTTGCCGTAGCGATTCCCGCACTAGCACTTGCCGGGTCTCTCGCCGGTAAGAAAGCCGTTGCAGAGGGCGTCGGTACGTTCTCCACTCACTCGGGGATTTTCGTTGCACTTTTGCTCGGAACCATCATCATCGTGGGTGCGCTGACGTTCTTGCCCGCCGACGCACTCGGCCCGATCGTGGAACATCTCCTCGTCCTTCAAGGAAAAACGTACTAATGTTGTCGCAACGCCGCTTAGAGCGCCGGCCGAAATCGCGCTCGCTCTTCGACCGCGCGATCGTTACGCGTGCGGTAACGGATTCGCTGAAGAAGCTGGATCCACGTTGGATGGCGCGCAATCCGGTAATGTTCATCGTCGAGATCGGTGCAGTCGTTACGACACTGTTTTGTATCCGCGATTTGGCTCGGCACACCGGGAACGGCGGTTTCGATTTTGCAATCGCGGTTTGGCTCTGGTTCACCGTGCTGTTTGCGAATTTTGCCGAAGCGGTCGCTGAAGGCCGTGGAAAAGCGCAAGCCGACTTCCTGCGACGCACCAAAACCGATACGCTTGCGAAGCGCCTACGCAACGGCGTCATAGAAACGGTTCCGTCAACAGATCTACGTAAGGGCGATATTGTTGTCGTTGATGCAGGCGACTTGATCCCCGGCGACGGGGAAGTGCTGCACGGCGCTGCGATGGTGGACGAGTCGGCAATAACCGGTGAATCTGCTCCAGTGGTACGCGAAGCCGGCGGCGATCGCAGCGCGGTTACCGGCGGCACGCGTGTCCTTAGCGACCGCATAGAGGTTCAGATTACCGCGAATCCCGGCGAAACGTTCCTCGATCGCATGATCGGTTTGGTCGAAGGCGCGTCGCGGCAGAAGACGCCGAACGAAATTGCGCTTTCGATTCTCTTGTCCGGCTTGACGATCGTATTCCTAATTGCCGTTGCGACGCTTTCGCCGTTTTCCTTGTACGCGGGCGCGCATCAAACCCTTACCGTGTTGATCGCGCTACTGGTTTGCTTGATTCCGACGACGATAGGCGGGTTACTCTCGGCTATCGGGATTGCCGGTATGGATCGCGTGATGCAGCGCAATGTGCTGGCTATGAGCGGTCGTGCTGTCGAAGCCGCGGGCGACGTGGATACGTTGTTGTTGGACAAGACGGGAACAATTACGCTCGGCAATCGCCAAGCGACGGAGATCATCGCCGCACCGGGCGTGGATCCGAAAGAAGCTGCACAGATCGCGTATCTGTCGTCGCTTTCCGACGAAACGCCGGAAGGCCGTTCCATTGTAACGCTCGCTCAACAATCGGGCGTGACGGACGGTCAACCGACGAACGCCACGTTCGTCCCGTTCAGTGCGTACACGCGTATGAGCGGCGTCGATTTTGACGGTGTGAGCATTCGCAAGGGCGCGCCCGATTCCGTAACGGCGTGGGTGCGCGAACAGGGCGGGACGCCCACGCCGGAGCTCGCGGCGGACGTGGAGCGCATTGCTCGCGCAGGCGGTACCCCGCTATTGCTTGCGCGCAACAAAAGCGTGCTGGGAGTTATTTACCTCAAAGACATCTTGAAGCCGAACATGTACGAGCGGTTCGACCGGTTGCGTGCGATGGGCATTCGCACCGTCATGATTACGGGCGACAACCCGCTTACCGCCGCAGCGATTGCGAAAGAAGCCGGCGTCGACGATTTCCTCGCCGAGGCAACGCCGGAAGCAAAGATGGACCTAATTAAGCGCGAGCAAAATTCGGGCCGTTTGGTAGCAATGACCGGTGACGGCACGAATGACGCTCCCGCGTTGGCGCAAGCCGACGTAGGCGTTGCGATGAATTCGGGAACGCAGGCGGCCAAAGAGGCTGCGAATATGGTCGATCTCGACTCTGATCCGACGAAACTCATCGAGGTCGTGGAGATCGGGAAGCAGTTGCTCATGACACGCGGGTCGTTAACGACGTTCTCGATTGCAAACGACGTCGCGAAGTACTTCGCCATTCTTCCGGCCATGTTCGCGGTCGCCTATCCCGCCATGAACGTGCTAAACGTGATGCGTTTGACGACGCCGCAGAGTGCAATCTTATCGGCAGTCATCTTTAATGCGCTCATCATCGTTGCGTTGATCCCGCTTGCGTTGCGCGGCGTGAAGTACGAGCCGCGCGGCGCCAACGCGGTGTTGAGACAAAATGTCCTCGTCTACGGGCTCGGCGGCATCGTCGTCCCGTTCATCGGGATCAAGCTTATTGACATGCTGCTCGCGGCGCTGCATTTGACCTAAGGTAACCATGCTGAAACATATGAATTCCGCTCTGCGGATCACGATCGTAACCATCGTCCTCTTCGGACTCGTCTATCCGCTCTTGATGACCGGGATCGCGCAAGCGATCTTCCCGCATCAGGCCAACGGTTCGCTGGTCACGCACAACGGAAAAGTGGTGGGTTCGGAAATCATCGGGCAGCTTTGGACTAAGCCGCAATACTTTCACGGCCGTCCCTCAGCCGCAGGAAAGAACGGGTACGATCCGACTGCAACGGGCGGTACGAACTACGGGCCGAGCTCGAAGAAGTTGATCGACTCGACGAAAGCGACGATTGCCGCGCTTCGGAAAGAAAATCCGAACGCAACGGTGCCGATTCCAATCGACCTCGTAACGTCGAGCGGAAGCGGCATCGATCCTGACATCAGCCCGCAAGCCGCATACTATGAGGCTCCGCGCGTCGCTGCGGCACGGCATCTCAGTGTCGCCGAAGTAAATACGCTTATCGCGCAGCAAATCAAGCCGAGAACGCTCGGATTCCTTGGTGAGCCGCGTATCAACGTTCTTCAGCTCAACTTAGCTCTCGACAATTTACGCTAACACCAACAGCGAGTAACTATTCCACATCCACGGTGGGGACATCGGAAGCGGGTTTCGGGCGGGCGAGAACGATGAGTTCGCGTGCGCCCGTATCCAGCATACGCCGTGCAAAGGAGTTACGGGCGGGCCAACGGGGCGTGCGATGCGTGCCGCCGATCGCCACGATCGTTTCCGGCTTCATGCGCGCAACCTCGATCAATCGTTTAGCTGCGTCGCTTGCCTTTTCGTCGATCCATTCCGCGTTGACGGTTTGTGCTATGCGTTCGAATTCATTTAGAATGTCCGGATCGACGCGATCGCGTGGTTCCGCAATATGAGCGATACCGAAATCGACTTCTAGTCGCATGGCGAGGCGTGACGCCTTCTTTATGAGGAGCCGGTCTTCGGGCCGGGCGACGACGCTGACCAATAAGCGGTCGAAGGGCGCCGAGATCCGCTCGCTCGTTTCGGCACGAATCGCTTCTCTGATGGCAAGTTCGCGCAGCGACGCAAGGTTGTCTACACGAAAGAAATTTGAAAGTGCCGCTTCGATGCGTTCGGGTGGATAGATTTTGCCGGCACGAAGCCGTTCGCGTAGCGTATCCGGTGACACGTCGATGAGAATCACCTCGTCGGCGAGCGGCAAGATTCCGTCGGGCAACGTTTCTCGGACGACCGTTCCGGTCAGCCGGTAAACGACGTCGCTTAGCGCTTCCAGATGCTGCACGTTCAAGGTTGTAATCACGTCGATGCCGGCCCGAAGGAACGCCAGGACATCCATGTAGCGCTTCGGCGCCAACGAGCCCGGCGCGTTCGTGTGCGCGAGTTCGTCGACCAACACGATCCGCGGTTTTTGCGCGAGGACCGCGTCGCGATCCATTTCGGTGTAGGTAATGCCGTCTAGCGCGATTGTTTTGCGCGCAATGATCGGGAGGCCGTCGATCATCGCTTCGGTTTCGGCGCGGCCGTGCGTCTCGACAAACCCTATGACGACGTCGACTCCTTCGGACAACAGTTGCTGGCCGCGGTCGAGCATTGCGTAAGTTTTGCCCGCGCCCGCCGCGGCACCAAGATACACCGTCAACTTACCGTAGCCGACCTTCATGCGATCGCCAAGCGTACCCGACAACGGCGTTGTAAAAACCGATTGTTCCAGATACTTTTGAGTGGCGTCAATAACGAAGATGTCGCGTTCGACCGGCGTGTTTACGAGTTTCGCCGCGAATTTACCGTTTGGGACGGCGATCATCGATGCGCGCAAGGCATTGAAATCGACACGTTCAGGGTCTTGCGGCGCCAGAACGTCGGCGTCGTTGTCGGCCGCGATCCGTCTGACTTCATCCATATCGCATGTGGAAGCGCACATGACTTCCAGCGCCAAATCGAAGGCGGCTGCAACGGGAGCCGCGCGGCTGATGAACGCGGAAGTATCGATTCCCGGCATGATGATTGCCGTGGCCGTCGACGTGGCTGCCGCCGAAACGATCGGAATCGTCAGGTCGTCGATAGTGCGCAACAGCAATTCGCGCAACATGATCAACGTGGATTCTTTGAAGATCCCGTTGTCGGCTCTCGCGATATCGGCATCGCGGAAGATTTTGCCCTGATGCAGCCGCTGGCGAAGCAGCTCGGGCGATGCATCGAGCGCGATTACATCGTCGGCTGCTTTCAGAAACGAGAGCGGGATCACCTCGCGAACAGGATACCCGGTTAATGCTTCGGCGGTTGCCGAGACGGTTTCCAAGTGCTGAATGTTGAACGCGCCGAGAACCGTGATGCCCGCGTCGCGCAACGCCAGCGCGTCCTGCCATCGCTTACCGTTGGTGGCGTTTCCGAGATTGTCGTGCGCCAACTCGTCTAATATGATTATGTCGGGTTTTGCCGCAAGCGCGGCTTCCAAATCGAACTCCTCATACTGTTGGCCCCACATATCGACTTGGCGAGTGGGAATGCGCGGAAATCCCTCCGCGAGACGTTCCAAATCGGGGCGTCCCTTCGTTTCGATCCACCCGATTGCCACTCGGCGGCCGGCGCTTTGAAGCCGCTTTGCATCGTTGAGAAGACGCCGCGTCTTGCCGGCGCCTGGCGCGGCTGCAATATAAACGATGAGGCGCGCGTGTTCTCCAAACTCGCGCAGCAGTTGACCGGCGGAACGGCGGCGACGTTCTTCGAGGGCATCCGCAGATCGATCCATGAGCGAGCACGCTTCGCCGTAGCCTGCAGTACATACCCGCCGCAGGCGGTCACAGTACGGTCGCGAAGGCGAAAACCGTGATAGCCGCACTGTGCTATGCGCTGTTAATACTTGCGTGGGTGGTCGATTTGCTGACGCCGCAATCTTTCGTTGCGGCGATCTTGCTCAACGGTCCAATCGCGCTTTCCGCGCTTGCTTTGAACTCAAGATTAACCCTGCGGCTGACCATTCTAGCGGAAATCGCGAATATTGTTGCGGGCTACGTAAACGGCATGCAGGCCGGCGGACACTGGGACACGATTGCGCTCGGCGATCGTGCGATTTCGGCTGCGACCTTTGTGTTGGTCGGTGTCCTTACGATTCGGGCCCAGGAAAGCGCGCGCCGTGCCGGTGAGAGTGATGAACGGCAGCGTAGTGTCGAACGGGAACGCGCACTTCGCCACGCCATGGAAAACGTTCGTGCGAGTTTGAATCTCGAGCTTGTTATGCGCAGTGCGGTGCGCGAGGCGGAGCGTCTTACGCGCGCCGCTCACGTTTCGTTGATTGTCCGAACATCTTCTCTGGACGTCCCGGATATGTACGAGATTCACACGGGTGAAGAATCGGTAACGCTCAAACGCGCGCCGCTTTCACCCGAGATTTCGTCGCTCGTTGAACGTGCACGAGACTCCGACGGACTTATCGCCGTAAACAAGGAAGACCCGCTCGGCCGCTTAGTCGGTGAGCATGCCTTCATTTGCGCTTTCGACGTCGACACGCTGCAAGTTGCCCTTTTTATCGGTTGGGGCGACGCTGCTCCATCCGCGGAAGATCGCGAGGGCGTAGCCGACTTCGCCCGTAACCTCGCAGTTGCTCTTCAGCAAGCCCGCCTCTTCATTCGTCTGGCAGACCAAAACGCCCAAATCGCTCAACAAAAAGATGCGCTGCAGGCACGCGGTGAGGTGATTCGTGACATCATTTATGCACTGGCGCATGATTTGCGGACGCCGCTGGTCGCTGCCGATGTAACGATGCGTCAGGCTTTGGAGGGCTCGTACGGCGAACTTCCGGAGCGTTATCGCGAGATTCTGAAAACGGCGCTCGTGTCGAACGTCGACTTGCGAAGGCTCGTAGAAACGCTTTTGCTCGTTGCCCGTTATGAATCCGGCGAAGATTCGCAGATACGGCAAAGGGAGGCGGTGTTGCCGCTCGTTACGCGCGTGAAAAACGAGCTTCTTCCGATTGCAGATGCAAAGGGAGTGGAGCTTACCGTGGAGAGCTCTTCAAACGGAACCGTCGTCGCCGACGCCGATGAAATACGGCGCGCAGTTACAAATCTTGTCGTGAACGCGATCGACGCGACACCCTCGCAAGGGCACGTATCGGTTGCCGTCCACGACAATGGCGGGCACGTTTCGATCGACGTTTTGGATGACGGCTACGGTGTGCCCGTGGAGCGCCGTGCAACGCTCTTCGAGCGTTTCGGCGGTGTGCGAGCCGGCGGCGGGACGGGACTCGGACTCTACATCGTCCGCCGAATTGCGGAAAAGTATGGCGGTCGCGCCGGATACGAACCGCGTGAATCGCGCGGAAGCCGGTTCTTTATAGAATTGCCGGAGGGAGGCTGACAATGAACGATGCACGCACGCGCGTAGTAATCGTAGAAGATCACGGGCTGACACGCGAAGGAATGAAGACGGCGCTGTCTCGCGATTTCGACGTGGTCGGCGAAGCCTCCGACGGCGTCGCCGGTTTGCAAACTATCGTTCGCGAGCGCCCCGATGTGGCAGTGGTCGACCTCGGTTTACCCGGCATCGACGGTGTGGAACTAACGAGACGAGCCCGCGAAGTGCTTCCAGAATTACATGTCGTTATCATTACGATGATCGACGTTCAAGAGGAAGTGCTAGCCGCGCTTGCCGCGGGCGCAGACGCTTATGCTCTCAAATCTGCACCGACGGAATCTCTCATCGATGCCGTACGCATCGCCCGCGACGGCGGCGCTTACTTCGACCCGCGCATCGCCCACGTGGTGCTCTCGCGCTTCACCGCTCGCCGCACTTCGCCTGAAATCTCTTCACCACTAACGCCGCGCGAATCCGACGTTCTGCGCCTCATCGCCGAGGGCCGTGCAAACACCGAAATCGCCAGCGACCTCAACATCGGCCTCGGCACCGTCAAGGGCCACATCCGCGACATCCTGGAAAAACTCTCCGCCGCCGACCGCACCCAAGCCGCCGTTACCGCCTTACGCCGCGGCTTGATCTAGGAACCCTTTCGCGCGAGCCGCAGCGAGCCCACATTCTCTCGAAGACTGTTTGCTGAGATTTAGCGTAGGGGCGTATTGGGAAAACGCTCGAACTTTTTCGCGATTGACAGGATGTCATATTCCTTTGGTCGTCGCGAAAAAGTCGCGCGAGCAGAAAAATTGCACGATGCAATTTTTCTAGCGGTTTTCCCGATATGCCCCTACGCTAAATTTCAGCGAACAGTCTGAGGCGCCCCAAAGATCGCGTGAAGCTTTTCTGCAGCACCATTCTTAACAACCGCCACGATGCGATCGCCGACGCGTAACTGAGTGTCGCCCGTCGGAATGACCATTTCGTCTTCGTCGCCGCGTTCGATAGCGACGATGACGCTGTTGCGTGGCAGCGACAGTTCGGCGAGGTGCTTGTTCACGACCGGTGAGTCCGGCGGAACGGACATGCGTACGAGGCTTAGATTTCCCTTGCCGAAGAGGTGCATCGTTTCCAATGCCGCTTTGTAGCTTGCGGCGTTCACGTGCTCGTTAAGCACGTCAAGAATGATTTCCGTCGATGAAATGACGGTGATCGGATCTTCGGGATCGAGGGAGACGAAGATCTCTTTATTTCGTGGATTGTTTACGCGTGCTATGCAGCGTGCTTGCGATTTCTTCTTCGTTAGCAGAACGACGACCAGATTGTCTTCGTCATCACCGGTATCCGCAACCACTACGTCGGCGCGTGCAACGCCGGCGGCTTCCAGAACCATCGGATCACAGCCGTCGCCGACGACGGTAACTTGCCGATCGATCAGCGATTCCAGGGCTTTCGCCTTTTTCTCTACTTTCTCTACCACTACGATTTCGTGGCCTTGATTGAGAAGCGCCCTCGTGAGATACGAACCGACCTTGCCGCCGCCTACGATAAGAATGAACATCTATGCAGTTTTTGCCTGGGGCGTTGCCCCTTGGAATATTTGCGCGAATTCGCTGATTGCTTCCGGCGCGACGATTGCGTTGATTTCATCGCCCGCTTCGAGCACTAAATCGTTGTGCGCAACAATAACGCCCGCCGAGCCTCGCCGAATCGCAGCGATACGAATGCGGCCCGGACGCTCGATTTCGGCGACGCGCTTTCCCGCGTCCGCTTCACTAATCGTCGCCGCGAGCGACGTTACTTTTCCGAAATCAAAGGAGTGAACGGGATCCCACGGCGCTTCCATTAACGTGTCGCGGATGAGTTTCGCGCCGACGGTCGTCGGCACGACGGTTTGAATCCCGAGTTCGCGATACATTTGGCCGCGCGGCGGATCGTAAATGCGAGCGACAATGCGCTTGATCTTGAACATGCGTTGCGCGATGAGGGCGGCCATAATGTTGCGGTTGTCGCCGTCGGTGCACGCGACGAAGCCGTCGGCCGACGCAGCGCCTGCGCGCTTAAGCACGTCGTAGTCTATACCGGTGCCTACGACGACGTGTCCTTTAAATTTTTGGCCGAGGCGTTTGAACGCCGCCGGATTTTCATCGACGACGATGATTTCGTTTCCATCAGCGTCGAGCAGTTTTGCGAGTGCGGAGCCGACGCGTCCGCAGCCGACAATGAGATATCTCATGGGCGACGTGTAGGGTTCAAGCGCCTTAGTTTTTCCCCTGGCGGCAGGAGGTGAACCTGAATATCAGAATAAGCGGGAGTTTTGTCGGGGCGTGGCTCAGCTTGGTAGAGCGCTACGTTCGGGACGTAGAGGTCGCTGGTTCGAATCCAGTCGCCCCGATATTCTTTAGTCCGGGGCTTGCGATGAAGTAACGTCGCGAGCCCCGGAGCTTTCCTGGGGTAGTAACGCTGCAGCGTGTTCTCGCGATTTAGTCCGGCCTCATGGCGAGTTCTAAGAGCCGCCGAACAAGAGTGCCGCAACCATAATCACTACTACGTCGGTGCCGAGCATCTGATGGTTGCGTTGCTTGAAGACCGCGATCCGCAGATTCTTCACGAGCTTACGCAAAGCGGGATCGACGTCCGCGATGTACATGCCGAAGTCCGGCGCAGCCTGGGTACGGGCGAGGAGCGCCTCTGGGAAGGTATTTTGGTGACGCCACGGGTGCGGAAGATCATCGCGTTGGCTGAAGAGCAAGCGGGTGAAAGCCAAGTTGAGCCGCTCGATCTTTTTCGCGCGCTTCGCGCTGAAGGCGGAAGCTTGGCAGCTGAAGTGCTGCGGCGAACCGCGCCGCGCTCTAATAAGGTAGTTTAAAAAGTTGGCTCATCTGCAAAGTACGATCATCTCGCTCGTCGACCACTTCGGATACGCGGGCCTTTTCATCGGCATGGCCCTCGGTAATATCGGTGCGCCGATCGGCAGCGAAATCGTGCTTCCCGTTGCGGGTGGACTAACCGCGACAGGGCATCTGCCGTTCCTCTGGTTGACGATCTTGACTGCGGTGGCCGGCGAACTCGTCGGCGGCACGATCGGTTACGCGGTCGGCCGTTTTGGTGGGCGTCCGCTGGTCGACAACTACGGCAAATACGTGCACTTAACGCACGAAAATTTGAATCGGGTGCACGCGTTCTTCGAGAAGTACGGAAACTTCGCGATCTTTATTTGCCGCTTTGTCCCCGTGATTCGCGGAATCGTTTCGATTCCGGCGGGACTTGCCGAAATGGATCTTGCGCCGTTTTATTTTTGGTACTTTCTAGGCTCGCTCGGGTTTTGCGGCGGTCTAATTCTTGCAGGCGAAGCGTTCGGCGGCCATCTCGACGAGGTTTTGCCGCTCGTCCACAAATCGGGATTGATCGTGCTTTCGGTCGCCGTCGTTGCAATCGTTGCGGTTTTCTTCGTAACGCGGGCGCGTGCTAAAACGCGCCCAGCCCGTTAGGCGTGCCAACACCCGTCGGTCCATCGTAACCCGTTCCGGCTTCGCATGCCACGGACGGCGTGCAGTAGCCGTTGTTGCCTTGCGTGACGTCGAAGAAGTCCGATTGCGGAGCGGTGTACAAGCTTTGCGCGGCGTTCGGTGCCAGCGTAGTCGCGTTGCCTGCGAGCGCATAGAGCGACGCAACGAGCGGCGCAGCTGCGCTTGTGCCGCCGTCGATGTACCAGCCGCCATTATCTGTCGCGCTTCCCGTGTAGGTGTTCCAGACCCACACGCCGGGATTGAACGGATCAGCGAACGCCGACACATCGGTTTCCATGCGGTTTTGACAGCTGGTAACGTTTGGATCTTGCCACGCGGGGCGCGTGACTAACTTACTGCAACCGCTGCCGCCGTTGCTCCAGGCAAATTCGTCGAACCCGCGCGCCTTACCGGAATCCTGATAGAGCGACGTGCCGCCGACCGCTACGACGGTGTTGTAGCTCGCGGGCTGTTGCGGTCCGCCATAGTAGCTGTCGTCACCGGTGCTCGCCACGATCATTGTATTGGGGTGCGCGTAGTGCGTGCTCGACGCTTGGTACTCGGGCCCGCCGTAAGAGTTCGAAATCACCGCGGGATTCAAAGCTGCGGCCGCGTCTTCGGCCAAAGCTAGGCTCTGGGCGCTGTTGTCATTTGCTTCGACCAACGCGATTTTGCAGTTTGGACAAGTTGCGGAAACCACGTCGAGATCCAGCGCGACTTCGCCCGCCCAACCGGTGTTAGCTTGCGGGTATCCGGATTGCGCGCCGCTCTGATTCAACTTCTTGAAGCAGCCGTTGGCGGTGGAACATACCGGCAAATTAAAGTACTGGCGATAGTGCGCGAGATCGGCTTCGGCGTTCGGATCGTCGAACGCATCGACGATTGCGATCGTGGGCGAACCAACGCTCGATTGCGTTAAATTGTAGGCACGAGCAATATCTGCGGGACGAAGCGGCCCGGAGTAAGCGGCGCTCGAGTTGCCTTGTACGCGCAACCGTTCCAACATGGGCTGAATCGATCCAGCGTCACTGCGAATCAGCGCGTAACACGTCATATATCCCGTCGATGCCGGCGGACACGCATGTTGAAGTGCAGTCGGCGAAAATCCCGGAGGCGAAATCGATCCGCCGCCACCGCCTCCGCTGCCACCTGATGAACCGCCGTTGCCGCCGGGAACGACATTCCCGGAACCTGCACCGCCGCCGCACGCGGTAAGAACGCAAAGAAATGCGACGAGCGAAATAGCCCGCATGATCTTCATGTCATGCTTATCGGCGCTTTTCGCAGAAATTGCAGGATTGTCGCGTTAGCTGACGACAGCTCGGTCGCTTACAAGAGGCCGTCGTAACCGCGCTCGAGCCAACGCAGCGCCGTTTCTCGGCGCTTGCGCAAACTCTCAACGGTAGCGCGTGCTATCGGGCCGCCGAAACGTTGATTCAATGTCGTGTGAATTTTGCGGTGTTCGACTTTGAAACGCTGTGAGACTTGCGAGACGAGCGACGAGAGCGAAGAGCGAAGTAACTCTTTTTCTTCCGCAATGCTCAGGACCGGATCGGCTTCCGGATCGTCTTCGGGTTCCATCTCGATAGCCGTCATTGCAACATGCGGCGGCTCTTCCAAATACGTATCGGGATTGAAGAGTGGACCGTAATCCAAGACGCGCTCGCCGTCGACATTTGCCGCTATTGCCGCAAATTGATTGTCGACTTCGGTGCGTTCCGTGCGTATGCGTTGGGCCAGTTCGAGTTCGTCGAGTTCCCGTTTCACGTTTAGCACGCCGCGCACGTCGGCAGTTACGCGGGCTGCGAGTTCGCGGAGACGCTGATCGTCGGGAAGGTAGACGTAGGCCTGTTGCATCCCGCCTTTTTGCGCGCGAACGAAACGGCCGCAGAATTGACGGAAATACATTTCCGTAACGACATTGCTGGCATAAACACCGACACGCAGTCGCGGAATATCGACGCCTTCTGAGACCATGTGAACCGCGACGATCCACGGTTCGTCGCTACGCGAAAACGACGTGATTTTTCGCGACGCATTATCTTCATCGGAAAGCACGATCACCGGCTTCGATCCGGTGCGCGCTTCCACTAGACCAGCTAGGAATCGCGCGTGCTCTTGATTCATGGCGATCGCGAGCGCCCCGGCGTTGGGGTGTTCGCCGCGCCGAAGCTGCATCAAACGCAAATGCGCCTTCGAAATGACGTCGCCGATCCAAGCTTCGTGAACGAGAACGGTCCGCAAGCGTTCGCTCATGCGGCTCTTCGAGCGAAGCGCCTGGTCGAAAGAAGAGGCGTGGAGTTCGCCATCCTTGCTGACCCATTCGGCGTAACCGCCTTGGAGCGGAAAAACAAGGGGACGGCAAACGCCGTCTTTGAGCGCATCCGCGTAGTCGTACGAGTAATTCGCAATGCATTCGCCGCGCTGGTAACGTACAAACGGAATTGCGCTTCCATCGGAGCGAAACGGCGTTCCGGAGAGACTGATCCGGTGGGCGGCGCCGCCGAATGCATCCTTCAGCGCGGCGCCCCAGCTTGCTGCGTCGCCCGCGTGGTGAATCTCATCGAGCACGACAAGTGTCGGTATACTTGCAAGCTGCCTGTATAGTTGTGGAGCGGCCGCTATTTGCTGGTACGTGATCGCGGCGCCATGAACGTCGTTCGCAAGCGCACCCGAACTGTTCTCGAAGCGATGATCGATTCGAAGGCCGGCTTGTGCCATCGCGCTTGCCGTTTGCGCCTTCAAGTGTTCGCGTGGAACGACCACGAAAATGCGGCGCGCGCGGCGCTCGGCGAGCACCGCGTGCGCAAGTCTTGCGGCAAATCGAGTCTTCCCGGCCCCGGGCGTCGCTACGACAAGTGCGTCGCGTGGCTGTTCCGACCACCAAGCGTCGAATGCCTCGCGCTGCCAACGCCGTAACGAGAGCCTCCATGCTCCTAGCTTACCTTCCATCATGGGACAGCCGCACTGATTCAAAGCCTTCGGGGCCGGCGCCTCGAAGGAATGTGAAACCGATATCATGACGACAACCGGACAAGGACGAAACCTAGAACAAACGCTCGCTCAGGTGCCCGACGCACCGGGTGTGTACCAGATGATCGCGCAAGACGGCTCGATTCTTTATATCGGGAAGGCCGTCTCGTTGCGCAATCGCGTGCGTTCGTATTTTCAGGACTCCGCGGCGCACACGATTCGCACGCAGGCAATGGTGGAGCGCGTTGCCGACGTCCGGACAATCGTCGTCAACAATGAAGTCGAAGCGCTGATTCTCGAGGCGAACCTCATCAAGCGCCACCAGCCGCCGTTCAACGTGCGGCTTCGCGACGATAAGCGCTATCCATATCTCAAAGTAACGAACGAGCCGTTTCCACGCGTGGTCTTCACCCGCATCGTAAAAGATGACGGCGGAAAATATTTCGGTCCATACACAAACGCCCACGGACTGCGCGAGCTTATCGATCTCGTTCGTCTCGTCTTTCCCCTACGGACTTGTCGCGAGCCGATCGACGGACGGCGCAAGCGCCCCTGTTTGCAATATCACATCAAACGGTGTCTGGCCCCGTGCGTCGGTTACCAGAGCGAAGAAGAGTACAACCGCTTAATCAATGAAGTGGTGCTCTTCCTGGAAGGAAAGCAAGACTCGTTGCTCAGCCGGCTGCAAAGCGAAATGGTGGAGTCCGCGGAGGGTTTTAATTTTGAGGCGGCGGCGCGCATCCGCGATCGCATCATTCAGGTTCGGCGTGTCACCGAATCGCAAAAGGTCGTGTGGACCTCGCGTCTGGATATGGACCTCATCGCCATCGCGCGCGCACAAGGCCAGGCATGCATGCAAGTTTTCTTGGTTCGTGGCGGAAAGTTGATCGGTCAAGAACACTTTATTCTCGACGGCGTTCACGAGCAAAGCGATGCCATGCTGATGGACGAGTTCTTGAAGCAGTTCTACACTGCACGCACGGCCAGCGCACCGGAAAACGACGTGCTATCGCCCGCACCGGGGAGAATCGCTCGAGACAACCAGGTTCCGGTTCCGGTGAAGGCGCGTTCGCGCAACAACAGCACGAGCGCCGCTGCCGTTCCGAAAGAAGTGCTCGTCCAAGTCTTGCCGGACGAACGCAACGTTATCGAAGCGTGGCTATCCGAGCTGAAGGACCAGCGGGTGCGGGTGCTGCAGCCGCAGCGTGGGTCGCGAGCCGAGTACATGCGTCTGGTGCAAAAGAACGCAGAGCAGAATCTCAAGGCGTTTCTTATGCATCAGGAACTGCAGGAAAGCGCGCAGGCGCGCTCGCTCACCGAGCTTGCCGATGCGTTGGAACTGCCTGAACCGCCGCATCGCATCGAGTGTTATGACATCTCGAACATTCAGGGGACGAATCCCGTTTCGTCGATGGTCGTCTTCGTTGAGGGACGCGCGAAGAAGAGCGAGTACCGAAAGTTTAAAATTCAATACGATCGCGGCCCAAACGACTTCGCGATGATGCAAGAAACGCTGCGCCGCCGTCTACGATATCTTCGGCATGAAACCGATGAGGACGGCGACCTGAATAAAGAACTTGCAAAGAAAGAGAAGTTCAATAAGAAGCCCGATCTGCTGCTGATCGACGGCGGCAAGGGCCAATTGAACGCGGTCGTCGAGGTCCTGGACGAACTTGATATGACGGGCATTCCGGTAGCGGGACTTGCAAAAGAGCACGAGTGGCTCTACCTACCCGGGCAAGGCGATCCGATCGTGCTTCCGCCGAACTCGGCCGGCCTGCATTTGGTCATGCGAATTCGCGATGAAGCACATCGTTTCGCGATTACCTACCATCGTCAACGCCGGGCGAAGGCAATGACGCGTTCCGCGTTGGATGCGCTCGCAGGCGTCGGGCCGGTTCGCAAGAAACGATTGCTCGCTGCGTTCGGTTCTGTCGCAGCCATCAAGCGGGCAACGATCGACGAGATCGCTGCAGTAAAAGGCATGACCCCTGCACTCGCGGCTCAAGTGAAGAGCGCGCTCGAAGGAGGTTC
>CAZJLJ010000044.1:0-25022 GCA_964546935.1 uncultured bacterium
AAGGACGGGCGGATATCAGCTATCGTGCGACTCCGGTGACATGATTTTATAAAGCCACCAGTGCGATTGATTGCGAGAAGCGCTGCGGTCGTAATAGACGACGGCGCGGCGGCCGTCGTAGGTTTCAAATTCGTACCAGTGGCGCTTTAAGTAGGTGTCGCCGCGGTCGTTCTTTGTGGAGCGCCAAGTGCGAAGTACGGTTTTGACAGGCAGATCTTCGCCTTCGAAATGGAAAGCTGCCGGCAAGGACGGTTCGCCGTTTACGGGCGCGGGAGCGAATTCGCCCGCTGGTTGGATCGGCTTGCTCACGAAGCGCTCGCCCATGAAATTAGCCTTCAGCCGCGCAACTTCGGAACCTTCACCGAGACCTCTACTATGAGAGTGCCTGCGGCAGAAAGACGCCGTCGCGGTAAGAAGCGCCGAAGTAGACGGTGACGGATGAGATTTGGTTGCCGGTAAAAGTGAAGAATTCGGTGTTTGAAAATTGTTTGCCGTCGCGAGTTGTTGCGAAGTAGCGGACGAAAGCTTCGTCGGCGGTGACGCAGATTTTGTCGATGTCTTGGCGTTGAATGTAGTCGCTGGTTGGCCAGCAGCGTTCGAAGTAAGTGGCTCGATCGATAGTGCCGTCGTAAGGGCTGGTGAACGTGAAGTTTTCGGCGAGGAGTTTCTCGGCGATGTCGCGGTTTTTTGAATGGTAGGCTTCGAAAAGCGCGCGGATGGTGTCTGCTTTATTCATCGTTGTCCGAGGTACGAGTTTCGGGGTCGGCGGTGAGGCCTTGGTGGCGAATTAGGAAACAGACTTCTAAGTGGTTGCCGTCGGGGTCGTCGAAGAAAGTCGCGTAGTAGCCGTCGTAATTGGCCGGTCCGTCGATTTCTGAAGCGCCGATTGCATGTAAAAGCGTTGTTACGCGATCGACTTGTTCGGGATTTGTTGCATGGAACGCGATGCGGGCTTCGTTCGGGCTGAAATTTGGTTCGATGACGAAGCCGAAGAATTCGTCATTGGCTCTCCAGCGAGCGCGGCGCCACGTGGGTTCGGTTTCATCGAACGGTGGCTCGAGGACGCGATAGAAGCCGAACTCGGCGAGCAGAGCGTCGTAGAATTTGAGCGCGCCCGCGCCGTCGCGGACGCGGAGGTCGATGTGGCTGATGAGACGTTGCTGCATGGAACTACTTCGAGCGTTTTCTTGCGCGGCGCGCGCGGCGGCGTGCAGCGGTTGCGAGACGGCGTTCGCGCGCAGCGAGGCGGCGACGTTTGTGCCAATCGGGGGAGACGTCGAGCGGTTCTTCTTCAACCGCGTGCGGGTCGATTGCTGTGAGGTCTATCATCTCCCGAGCTATACCGCTAATTCTGTACCGTCATCTGCAGCCGCAGTAGGGCCGTGATAAACGCTGCGAGCGGCATCGGCCAGCTCGCCTGGGGCGTACTCCGTGCCGTAATGTGTTAGGACCAGGCGATGAGCTCCGGCATTTTGCGCCATTTGGCCCGCTTCGACGGCGGAAAGATGTCCGCGTGACGGACCCGTTTCGGATGCGAGACCGAGAGAAGCTTCGCACAGAAAAAGGCTGCAGCCGCGCGCGAGTTTCTCGACGGCCTCGCACGGAGCGGTATCGCTCGAGTAAACGACGGTCGCTCCATCGCGTTCGGCGCGAACGGCATAAGCGTCGATGTAGTGGATCGTCTTGGCGAATGTCAGCGTGATGTTGCCGACGTGGAGTTCGCCCTTCGGATCGTACTCGCGGACGTCGTAGACTTCGTCTAGAAAGTCAGCGGAGTCGTCGCGTGCAAAAGTAGCGGTTAATGCACGAAGTTGCGCGTCGCCGCCGGGTGGCAGCCACAACGGCATGCGGTCGTCACGGAGCAGCGGGCCGTACTTCAAACCATAACGTAACGGAATTAAATCGAGAAAGTGATCCGCGTGCATGTGCGTGATGACGATCGCATCGAGGTCCGGGTAGTCAATGGCCTCGCGCAGATTCGAAAGAGCTCCGGATCCAAAGTCGATCACGATTTTCGCCTCGCGCGTGCGAACCATCTGACAACTGCATGCGCGTCCGGGGCGGGGAACCGATGAACTCGATCCCACCACGCGAACGCGCATGGAAGCAGCCATTACTGTAGCGATGCGAGCACCTCATCAGCGTGGCCGTCAACTTTCACCTTGGGCCACACGCGAACGATTTTTCCGGCGGGATCGATCAAAAACGTCGAGCGTTGGACGCCCATCGATTTCTTTCCGTACATATTCTTTTCAACGATCACGCCGAAGGCGTCGGAAAGTTTCGAATCGGTATCTGAAATCAGCGTGAACGGAATATCGTATTTCGCTTTAAATTTCTGATGTGACGCGACGGAATCCCGGCTAACGCCGACAACGCGCGCCTTCTTGCGTTTAAACTTCGCTTGCAAATCGCGAAATTGCGACGCCTCGTTCGTACATCCGGGCGTATCGTCTTTTGGATAAAAATATAGGATAAGCGATTCGCCGAGCAGATCGCTCGTCGAAATCGCATTTCCTTCGTCATCCGTAACCTTGAGCTTCGGAAGCTTGTCGCCTTCGGTAAGCACGCTATCCTCTCTCTTCAGCAAATTGATCCAGCGGAACCATGAACAAAAGCCGGTCGCCGGGGCGTACATCATCGGCGAACTTGTGTACAGGCAGTGCAACTCCTCTGCCTCCCGGCTCGCGTTCGCGCCAAACAAAGAGCGGAATCCATTGAACTTTGTAACCCGGGCGTTCGGGCGGCGCGGGCGGCGGAGCATTCTCCGCTGCTTGAAAGCGCTCTGCCAGTTGAAACGTGCGGCTATACCCTGAACCGGAGAAGATGTCAAAACGGCCTCGCGTACTTTCGAAGCGTGCGAGCCCCGCGATGGTCGGTACGGTTAACTCGGTCGTTGAGAACGATGCGATACCGAAGTGGCGTTTGATGGATGACCCAAACGCCAGATCGTCGATGCGCAAAACCACATGAATGTCGCTTTGCCGTCGCCGCCGGATACGTGTTTTTGCGCCGAGCGCCGCTTCCAAATTCGCGGTGTCGCTGTTCGTAACGCCGATTAGGGCTTTCGCGCGCTCCGGATTGCAATAGGCGATAGTTTCATCATTCGTAGCATCGCCGGTCAGCAGATCGACTTTCCGGTCGCGCGCAAGTTCGATCAAGATCGCGTCGGGGTTCCGTTCGATAACTACGACGTCTTCACCAAGCTCACGCAAGTAATCGATGACCAGCGACCCCACGTTACCGGCACCACAAACGATAACGTGGCCGGCCCGGTGAACGCGGCGCAGACCTATTAGGCGCCGTGTGGTCGCCGCATTTAACGCGGCCGTAATCGTTGCGGTCAACACCGCAAAGACCACGACTCCGACCAACATAACGAACAATGCCACAAATATACCCGCCGCTTCCCGCGCTGATAAAGGATGCGTTGTGCAACCTTTGCATGGCGAGATATCTCCGTATCCGACGGTCGTCATGGTTGAGAGTACGTAATACATCGAAGTCAGCACGTTCAAGTGCAAGTTCCAGGCGAAGAACGCTACGAAAAGTGCAAACACCACGATTGCGGCGAAAAAAACCGTTCTTAGAATCGGCTCGGTTCTGCGCGCAGAAACGCGCAAGTCTCGAAGCGAAAACACCAGGCGGTCGCGCCAGTCGTATTTCTCGCTTAAGTGCCTACGCTCGGGCGACGTTTCTTTCAAATGAATCATCGGTCCGAAGACGACCAACTGCGCATCGGGGTGCAACGGAGTTTCGAGCAACTCTTTATCGTCGCAATCCTCCTCTCCGCAGCAAAGGTGGGGTGCGACGCCGTCTACGGCAACGATACGGCCATGCAGCTTCTCCTCGGCTTCTTCAATTTTTAGGCCCTCAACGCCGAATTGCGCCGCGGTTCGCTCGCAAAAGCCGAAGAGTCCGGCCGAGTTGATACCGCGCTCGCTTACGTCACGCGCAACGTCGACCCGGTGAACGGCTTTAGTTACCATCGTTTCCAGCGTGGGAAACGGGAGCGCGTAGAAACATGATGGATCGACGGCGGCAGCTGCATACGTTGCTGCGGCGTGCGCAGCAGGCGAGATTGCAGTGCAATTGTACTGCAGACCTTCTTGAATCTTGTGCCCCAAGACCGGATTGAATTGCCGGATGGTAACACGGACATGCTCGTTGATGTCCCGCGCCATAAGCGAGACGCGCAGATTTAGACGATCGTCTTGCGAGACGGCAACGATGCAATATTGCGTATCAAGCGATTCCGCCGGCGGCCGTAACCCGGCTGCTCGCAAGGCGCCCATATCGGCCGGGTCTTCGTTGTAAAATAAAAACGTATGCGGAAACTCTTGCGTCAACGATTCGACGACGTTCGTAAGCTGGCGTTGCGCCCGCTCATCCTCATGCTTCCAAACCAGGGCAACGCGCTGCCCAGCCGTCTTCAAAATCTCGCGGCAGATTTCGTAGGCAAGGTAGTCTCCGCCGACGACGATAATGAGCGTCTCGGTCGCCATAGATGTCGCCAGATTCGCCGAAGAACGAACCGCTCCGCCCGCCGCACCCGTTGGCTGTTGAACTGATCGAACGCCTACGGGGACGCCCCGGCGCGCCCATTCTCGAAATCGGTCGCGGAAGTGGACGTAACCGTCGCGCGCTCGAAGCCGCCGGACACGACGTCAGCGACCTCAGCGAAAGGCAAACGGCGCCGTGCGCGGCTGCCATTTCGACGCATGCATTGTTACACGGAACGCCCGTATCGATCGCCGAGCGCCTCTCGCAGATTTCCGGGCGAATTGAACGCGATGCGCCGCTATTTGCGACCTTTGGCTCGAAACGCGACGCTCGCTATGGCGAAGGAAAGCAGCTTGGTCGCGACACGTACGCATCGGAGAACGGCGATGAGGCCGGTGTGCCGCATACTTACTTCGACGAATCGCAGCTACGCGTGTTGCTTGCCGGCGACTGGATTATCGAATCTTTGGAAGAGCACGACGTGGATGAAGTCGCCGGTTCATGGGCGCACCAAGAACGGCCGTTGAAAAACAGCGTCCATTGGTTCGCCCGTCTTCGAAAACGTTAATAGCGCGGGATCGAGGAATCGATCGTGCGCGCGTAGGCGTCGATTCCACCGTCGACGTTTACGACGTCGGAGAAACCCTGCGCGGCTAAGAAATGCGCCACCCGTTCGCTGCGCCCGCCGTGATGACAGAGCACCGCGATCGGCTCTTCGCGCGGCAACTCGCCGAAGCGCTGCGGAATTTCGCGCATCGGAATATGGTGCGAATCTGGAATCGCCGCCGTCGCTACTTCGTGAGGCTCGCGCACGTCTAACAACACGAAGGCTCTGCCTTCACTGCGCCAGCGCGCGAGTTCTTCAACATCGATTTCTTTGATCACTATGGGGCTTTCGTTGAAATGAGGTCTCGCATCGGGCTCGATGCATTGGCGTACAATCGCTTCTCCATGCGACCGGCAAGGTACGCTTGACGTCCGGCAATCACGGCATTTTTCATCGCTTCAGCCATAAGAACGGGATTGCCGGACGCTGCAATTCCCGTGTTCATCAATAATGCATCGACGCCGAGCTCCATTGCGATCGCGGCATCCGACGCGGTTCCAACACCCGCGTCGACGATTACCGGGACACCGGCGCGCTCTTTGATGATGCGAATGGTATACGGATTGCACACGCCAAGACCGCTGCCGATCGGCGCGGCGAGCGGCATAACGGCGGCGCATCCGAGCTCTTCCAATTGTTTGCATGCAACGGGGTCATCGCCGATGTACGGTAACACCGTGAACCCGTCGTTTAATAAGATCTCAGCTGCCTTCAACGTCTCTCGCGTATCCGGGTGCAGCGTCTGCGCATCACCGATTACTTCAAGCTTGATCAGGTCGGTGTCAAGCAACTCGCGGGCAAGCTGAGCGGTGAGGACGGCATCTTTTGCAGTGTAGCAACCCGCGGTGTTCGGAAGAATTTGCATCTGCTTGCGATCGATGAAATCAAGCATTGTCTTTCCGCTTGCATCGTCGAGATTGATGCGTCGAATGGCAACGGTCACCATCCCGGATCCGCTCGCCGCGTGCGCGGCCTGCATCACTTCCAGGGACGGATACTTCCCGGTGCCAACGATCAGCCGCGAAGTAAGTTCGTATTTTCCGATTTTTAAAACATCTTGCATAGATTAGCCGCCTGCGACCGCCTTGATGATTTCGATGTTGTCGCCATCTTCCAGCGCGTGTTCCTCGTAATCCGCGCGACGCACGACACGCTCGTTTCGCGCCACCGCAATTCCCGCTCGCGGCGCACCGAGCAAATCGAGCAAGCCTGCGACGGTGATTCCGTCCGGTAACTCGCGCTTCTCTCCATTGACCGTTGCTTTCACGCCATCGTCATTCGCGCCGTTGCACCGGTTGAGCCTTCGACGATATCCGCAATGGCACGTGCCGTCACCGGCGTTAGCAAAATGCCGTTTCGATAGTGGCCGGTTGCAAGGAGCAGCCCTTCGAGGGCCGTGGGACCGATGTAGGGCAACCCGTGCGGCGTTCCAGGGCGCAACCCGGCCCACGTTTCCGTGAGCGCAAAATTCGCCAGTGCAGGCGCCGCTGAAAGCGCGGCATCGAGCAGCGTGCGAATGCCGTTCGCCGTCACGCGTTCGTCAAAACCCGCATGCTCAACGGTCGCACCAATCAACAACCGCCCATCTTCGCGCGGGACGAGATACGCACCCGGAACCCACGTCGTGCGTTTGACGAAGCCATTTGGAATCGCAAGCGCAAGCATTTGTCCCTTAACCGGCTCGACTTGCGGAACGCAATACTCGGGAATCCCTGGAAGCTGCGCAGCCCACGCACCGGCCGCATTTACAACGTACGATGCCGATGCAAAACCACGATTGCTGCGTATTCCTCGCACGCGGCGCTCGTCGCACTCAACCGAAACTTCGCGTGCATCGCGCACAAACGAAACACCACGCGATTCACAAGCGGCCACCAACGCGCGTCCAAGCCGGCGATTATCTACGTAGCCCTCATCGCGTACCAGCAGCGCTCCCACCACATGTTTACCGAGCGCCGGCTCCAACGCCAACGTTTCGCTACGATCCAAAAGCTCGAACGGGACAACGCGCTGCCGCAGTTCACGACTGTGCGCCCTCAGCCGATCCAGCTGCTCATCATCGAAGGCCGCATTGACGATCCCATCCAACCGCAGATGCGGATCTACACGACTCGCCTCGCGCACTCGATCCACAAACGCCGGATAAAGCGCCAGCGAAGACGCACACAAACTCAGCAGCGATTCGTCTTCAATACCCTCGGTATACGGAGCAAGCATCCCCGCACCAGCCCACGACGCCGCACGCCCCGGCTCTCCTCGCTCGTATACACGAACGACCGCCCCCCGCTCCGAAAGCTCAAATGCCGTCGCCAACCCTATCAGGCCCGCGCCGATAATCGCTACATCGCCCCCCAGACTCCGGCTCACCTGACCATTGTATCCTCGCACACCCCTGATCTTTGCCTCATCTGTCGGCCTCCCAGGCTTGCACTTTTTCCCAAGCCCGTCTACACCGCCCCAATAGCGTGGTGGTGGCTGAAGAATCGGAAGAACGCCACGTTGGGGGAACTCGAACTTTTTCGGGCTTGCCATGGATGGCAACTTCAAAACTTTGTTTTCCCGAAAAAGTCGTGTAGCGGAAAAATCGCACGATGCGATTTTTCCAGCGGTCCCCCAACGTGGCGTTCTTCCGATTCTTCAGCCACCACCGAGCCATCTCACATACCCGTGTAGACGGGCCCCTCACCCCCCTGCGGCGGCACCCAAGTAATGATCTGATACGGATCCGCAATGTCGCACGTCTTACAGTGCACGCAGTTCGTGAAGTTAATTTGCAGCCTACCTTCGACTTTGCCGTCGTTCTTTTCGAAGAGCGGTTCGTACACTGCGGCCGGGCAGAAATACGCGCACGGATTTCCGTATTCGACCGTGCACCGGTCTTTGCAGATGTTCGTATCGGCCACTTTCAGATGACTCGGTTGATCTTCTTCGTGAATCGTGCCCGAGTTGTAGACGTCGGTTAGCTTATCGAACGTAATGACGTTATCGATTTTTGCTCGTGGCGTCTCTTTCGGTTTGTATCCG
This sequence comes from uncultured bacterium, assembly GCA_964546935.1. Lineage (GTDB taxonomy): Bacteria > Vulcanimicrobiota > Vulcanimicrobiia > Vulcanimicrobiales > Vulcanimicrobiaceae > JALYTY01. Next base: position 8,135 of record CAZJLJ010000044.1, read on the forward strand.
GCTTTCTGCATCCGCTCGTAGCCGGGTTTCGACGACAACTTGTCGATGATGCCGAACGCTCGTCCACCGGTGAACGTTGCCAATCCGGCATTGAAGACACCGGGCCACATGCCGTGCTCGAAGGCTTGGTGGAAGTTGCGTGCGCTGCGCATTTCGCCGTATGCCCACGAATTGCGGAAGCGTTCTTCGTATCCGGCGAGCTGCGCGCTGTCGTACTTCTCAGCTTCCAACGCGTCCCACGCCGTTTCAGCGGCCATCATTCCGGATTTCATTGCGAGATGAACGCCCTTCAAACGCATACCGTTGAGGAATCCCGCTGAATCGCCAAGGATCATCAACCCGTCGGCGTACGGACGCGGCATCGCGAAGAACCCGCCTTCCGGAATCGCTTTCGCACCATAACGAATCAACTTGCCGCCCTCGAGCATCTTGCGAATGACGGGATGCTCTTTCATGCGCTGCATTTCGTTGTGCGGATCGGTTGTCGGATTCTTGTAGTCGAGTCCCGTGACGAGGCCGATGTCCAGAATGTTGTTGGCCATACCGTAGATGAAGCCGCCGCCAAACGTTTCGGCGGGCAGCGGATAGCCGAGTGTATGAATCACGGAGCCCGCCGGGAAGCGGTCGTCGGGAAGTTGCCACAACTCTTTCACACCGGCCGCGTAAACTTGCGGTTCTTTTCCCGCATCCAAATTGAGACGCGGAATGGCTTGCTTTGCAAGCGTCCCGCGGGGGCCTTCGCCCAAAATGACGATCTTCGCAAGCAGATCCGCGCCGGGCTCGTAATTCGCTTTCGGGTTTCCGTTATGATCGACACCCTTGTCGCCGGTGCGCACACCGATGACCCGGTCGCCCTCCCAGAGCAGTTCCTGGCCGGGAAACTCACCGAAGACCTGAACGCCCAGTTCTTCCGCCCGTTCGGCCATCCACTTCGTCAGCTTCTGCAGCGACGAAACGTACTTGCCGTGGTTGTTTAGCGGAGGCGGCGTGAACGGAGCTTTAATCTTGCCGCCGGCGGTAAGAAACCACATTTCATCGCGCCCGACGGGAGCTTCGACCGGTCCGCCGCGTTCGCGCCAATCCGGCATGAATTCGTTGATGGCGCGCGGATCCAGAACAAGGCCGGAGAGACCGTGATTACCGATCTCGGCCGCCTTCTCGATGACGAGAATTTCGAGCTCCCGACCGGCCTCTTTTGCAAGCTGTCCGAGACGGATCGCGCCCGCTAAACTTGCCGGGCCCGCACCGACAAAAAGGATATCGACTTCGAGTTGATCGCGCTGTGCCATACGCCGCTTTTTCGAGTTACCTCGAAATGATCATTTGCGAGTAGTCTGAGAATCGGAAGGTATCGCTTCATTTTCCAAGGTGCCAATAGCTGCTTGAACGGCCCGCATGTGCAATTCGACGCGTTCGGCAAACGGCCGGCGCCCGGGCGCTTCGAACGTGTAGACCTGCCTCGCCGCGTTGCGCCGCAAGAGCAGGGAATAGGAAAGTCCACCGAGCTCTTCGGCCTCGGCTACCGGGTCGGGCGTAACGCTAACGCAACGCAGCTGTGTTTGAACTGCCGTCGCAACGGCGGCATCTCCGTACGCGTAAAAATAAAACTCTTCTTCATCGCAGTCTTCGTGCAAATCGAGCGCAAGCGCGAATTTGAAATCGCGATTCGCCATGATTATCGCCTTTGCTTCGGGTGATTGTCCGCCGCGTCCGAAGGTTCGATTGATGTCTATTCCATCGATGGATTCGCGCGTACCGCGATCGTAGCCGGTCGGATTCGTGCAAGGCCAAAACCGGTACGCAAATCGCGTGTCAAGCGATCTCGTCTCAACGAGATACAGCAAAGCCGCAGGTCCGGACCGTTCGTCACCATGGACGCCGGCCGATATCGTAATTACCGGTTTGCCGGGATCGCCGCTTTCGGCGCATAGCAATGTGCGCGGCGCACCGGCGCATGCGACTTCTCTCACACGTAAATCATGCGACGATCGCAACGACTTCCAACGCGCCACTAAGTTTTGGTAGGTGGACATCTCCGGCAGCATAAACATCATTGTGCATGAAAATTCAAATCGGCGTAATGGGTTCCGCCGGCGGACGGATTACCAACGCTGAACTCGCACTTGCGCGCCGCCTCGGCCACCGTATCGGCGAACGAGGATGCACCATCGTAACCGGTGCGTGCCCCGGCTTGCCGCATGCCGCGGTACTCGGTGCACATGAAGCCGGTGGAGAGAGCCTCGGAGTCTCTCCGGCACTTTCGCGTGAGGAGCACGTGAACATGTACAATTCACCGTTGCAGCCGTACAGCTCGATGGTATTCACGGGCTCCGGGCTTATGGGACGCGAGACGCACAACATCCACAGCTCCGACTTCGTGCTTTTCGTGGGCGGCAGAAGCGGAACGCTCGGTGAGTTCTGCATCGCTTACGACGAGGGCAAGCTGATCGGCATTCTGAGGAATTCCGGCGGCATTTCAAACGAGTTTCAGCGTATCGCCGAACTCGTGCACAAAGAAACAGGTTCGATTATTATTGCCGACGACGATCCGGAAAAACTCGTCGACCGGTGCCTTGATCTCTACGCAAAAACGGATATTCCAAGCGCGGTCGTGTTCAACCGCGATTCGCAATTCCCACTTCGCCGCCCGCCGGTAACGCAGGAAACTCGTGGCTGAATTAACTTTTGTCGGAGCTGCCGGGACAGTTACAGGCAGCAAGCATCTGCTCACGGTCGACGGCAAGCACATTTTCATCGATTGTGGCCTCTTTCAGGGCGTAACGGACGTGCGTGCGCTAAACGACATTCCGATGCCCGTTCCCCCAAAGACCATCGACGCAGTCGTGGTGACGCATGGACACTTGGATCACGTGGGGTATCTTCCAAAGCTTGTGCGGGATGGCTTTCGCGGCGAAATCTTTTGCACGCCGCCGACGCAAGGCGTAATGCAGATCGTGCTCGAGGATTCCGCGAATCTTCAGCAAGAGCTGCACGAACGCGGCTATCATCACGAACGCCCGCATGCACCGCCCCCATATTACGACGAGCGCGATGTCGCTAACACCATGAAAATCGTCAACCCCGTAGCCTTAGAGACGCCGTTCACCGTTGCGGGCGTCGTGCAAGCGACGTATCACAACGCCGGGCATATTCTCGGCTCGGCTTTCGCATCGTTGCAACTCGATGGCCGCCGGGTTTTATTTTCCGGCGATCTTGGGCGGTACGACCGGCCGCTACTTTTCGATCCGGCGCCGATTGGTGCAGCCGATGCAATCGTGTGCGAATCGACGTACGCGGACCGCGTGCATCCGCCGGATCCCATTGAGGACTTGCGCAACGCCATTCTGGCCGGCATCGCCCGCGGCGGCGCCATCGTCATTCCCGCCTTCGCAGTGGAACGGACGCAAGATATGCTGCTGGCGATTGCAACGTTGCAGAGCCGCGACGCGACAATTGCCAACGTACCAGTGCATCTCGACAGCCCGATGGCCGAGAAAGTCGATGTACTTTTCGAACGATTTCCCGATGCCCACAGACCGATTCCGAACGAGCGCACCGCGACGCCGTTTGGAATTCGCCATCTCGTCATTCACGAAACGACCGGCGAATCGAAGGAACTGAACCACGTCGACGGACCGCACATAATCATCGCATCGAGCGGCATGGCATCCGGCGGTCGTATCCTGCATCATTTGCATAACCATCTACCGGACAAAAGCGCGACGATTCTCTTCTGCGGTTATCAAAGCGCCGGCACGCTGGGATATCTGCTCGTACATAACGCGCACACCTTGAGACTCTATGGCGATGCACTACCGGTGAACGCGGCGATCGTACACCTCTCCGGGTTCAGTGCGCACGCGGACCGTCCGGGATTGAAACGTTGGCTCGGAACGTGCACCACGAAGCCCAAGCTCTACGCCGTCCACGGGGAAGCGGAATCGGCTGCAGCGCTCGTTGCGCTTGCCGACGGGGCGTACGGCTGGGACGCCACGGTAGCAATGCGCGGAACATCAGTGGAGCTGTAACGAATGGATCGAAGTTTTGCAAGCGATAACAACGCGCCGGTGGCCCCGGAAATCATGCAAGCTGTCATGGCTGCAAACGACGGCGACGCGGTGGGCTATGGACGCGACGAATACACGGAACGGGCCATCCAGCGTTTCCGCGATCATTTCGGAAGCGAGACGGAGGTTTTCTTTGCGTTCAACGGCACGGGAGCTAACGTCACGGCTCTAAGCTGCGTCGTAAAACCATGGGAAGCAGTGCTCTGTCCTGATACCGCGCATCTGCAAACAGACGAATGCGGAGCATTCGAACGGTTCACCGGCTCGAAAGTTATCCCGATCGCGACAAGCGACGGCAAATTGACCATCGAAGCACTCGACGCACACCTGCATGGAGGCCACGACGAACATCATTCGCAGCCGCGCGTGGTTTCGATTTCCCAGTCCACCGAGTACGGCGACGTTTATGAACCAGACGAAGTGCGTGCGCTGTGTGAATTCGCCCATCGCCACGAATTGCTGGTGCACGTCGACGGTGCGCGCATTTCGAATGCGGCGGCAGCGCTAGGGCGGACGCCGCGCCAAATCACGAAAGACCTCGGCGTCGATATTCTCACGTTCGGCGGCACGAAGAACGGGTTGATGTTCGGCGAGGCGATCTGCTTCTTCGATCCTAAACTTGCGGCGGTCGCGGCGCCATTTGCACGCAAGCAAGCAATGCAGCTAGCATCGAAGATGCGCTACATCTCCGCACAGTTCGAAGCTCTGCTAACGAACGATCTGTGGTTGAAATATGCGGCGCATTCGAACGAGATGACGCGCCGGTTGCTTGCGAGAATTGCCAAGCTGCCCGCCATCCGAATTACAAACAACGTGCGCTGCAACGCCATCTTCGCAACGCTCGATCGCGGCGCTATAGAACGGATTCAGGAACGTTTCTTCTTTTATCTATTCGATGAACGGCTGCCGGAAGTGCGGTGGATGACGCACTGGGCCACAACCGAATCCGATGTCGACGCTTTTGCATCCGCGATCGAAGAGGCATGCTAGGCGAAATTGTCATCATGAGCTTGTCGAATGAGAGCGCATATCAGCGTTGGTAGTATGCGCCGCTCTTCGACAAGCCCATAACGACGGAGTTTATCTTTCTTTATTTGCCTTATTTAGTTTTCTACTTCGTAGAAATAGTCGCCCGCGATAGTGGAGCAGTTTTGGATTTCGGGCGTAAAGACCGTGTGATTTGCGAACTTCATTGCGAGGCTGTCAACGGCGAGATAACCGCTGGAACGTTCGACGCTTACTCGCTCCGGACGCCCGGTCGCGGCAGCGAGTTTTACGCGAAGCTGAGTTACGCCATGCTCGTCCGCTGAATCAGCGATACTTGGCACCCCGCTATATAGCACTTCGGAAATGGCAGCGGGGACGTTCGGGTGAGCACAATTTGTGCTCGTTACAGCGACCGATGTGTTTGTTGCAAGTGCCAAGGTTAACGCAAGTGGAACCATTGAGAGACCCTTTTCTTAGTGGACTTCCTCCACGGTTGTAACCGTACGCTCCAGTCTTGGTAAAAGACATAAATTATTTCTGAAATTATGCGGTCCACTCCAACATTAATTGCCATTCGGGTTTTGGAAAGCGTTGTTTGCTTTTGATAGCTTCGATGTACTTGCGCTTGCCGGCACGGTTGCCTTTGCCTAACATAATGCCGCCGACGAGCCGGTCTTCCCAGAAATAAAGAGCGCGATACCAGCCTTTATCCCGATCGACTTTTTTGATCATTTCGAGTTCGGGTTGCAGCTCGGGCGATAGGCCAAACTGCGTGATCGTTTGGCCTTTGAAAAGCAGCGACGAGTATTCGGGTACATCATGATACTTTTCGCTTCCGCCCATCATGTTGACCGCAACCACTTTGCCGTGGGCACCGGCATTGTTCCACGTTCCGGTGCGATAGCGCATTTCTAAAATTGGGTCATAAAAATCCGCGACATCGCCGGCGGCAAAAACGCCCTTTATGTTGGTTTCCAGGTGATCGTCGCACAAGATTCCGTTGCGGCTGGTCTCGATCGGCGTGCCTTCAAGAATCTCGGTATTCATCGTTAGCCCGAAGCCGGCCGCAAAGCATTGCGCTTCGATCTCGAGGCCCTTCTTCGTGCGAACTTTGGTGATGACGCCATTGGAGCGGATGAATTCGGCGACTTCCTCGCCGTAGTGCATGTGTACGCCGTCGGCCTTGGCTGCCGAATCGACAAGCTGGCCGGCCTCCTCGTCCAATAGGCGATGGAGCACGTGCGGGCCACGAATCAGCCAATGCGTCTCGATTTTCCGCGATGCGAACGCCTCGGCAAGTTCGTACGCGATGAATGAACCGCCGATCGATACCGCAGCTTTGGACCGGTCGATTTGCTCGGAAATCGCCCGCGTGTCGTCTAAAAACTGGAAACCGAAGAGATTCTGTGCCGCCTCTGAACCGGGAGCCCCAGTGGAATTGGGACGTCCGCCGGTTGCTAACAGCAACGCATCGTAGGGATACTCTTTACCATCGGCGAGTACCGTCTGGTCCTCGACGTTCACGGTCTCGACGCGTGTCAACAGCTTCAGCTCGATTTTATGATCCTCGTGCCAAGCAAGATCGCGCATCATGACTTTTTCTTCGGGGATCTGCTTGCGAAGCATAGGAGGCAACGAGATGCGGTTGTACAGCGGATACGGTTCGTCGCCGAAAAGAGTTATGTGGCTTTCGGGATCGTGTTTACGCAGTTGCTCGGCGGCCGTCGTGCCGGCAAACCCATTTCCCACGATCACATACCGTCGCGTTTCCGAATTCGGCACGCGGACGCTCCTTTCGCATCTTTTGCGTTCGCAGTTTCGTTCTAGGAAGTGAATAGGCGGGTGTTCCGGCCGTCACCTGCGAGGAAATAATGGACGTTCGGTTGGTGCAGCTTCTCGGTTCCTTCATCAGCGCGCGCAGCGACTACGCGCTGACGCGGTTGGAGTGCGCCATGCATGCGCCACAGTACCCGGCGCCACCGGTAATCGATCGCCTGAGCGAGGCCTCCGAACGAGCCTTGCGGGAAGAATGGCCGGGCATCGAACAACAGCTGGAGGTCGCGGTCACGTACGGCAAGCGCGCACAGCGCGCGAAGAATCTGCCGATGCGAGAAGACGCCGCCTTTCGCGCTCTTGACCGGGCGCTGCGCGAGATGGACCAATACGCCCGGGCGATTCGCTGGGTGATGGCCGTCACCGAAAACGAAGACGTTTAAGCGTTAGCCGTGAAGCGCTAATCCCATCATCATCCGGAAACCGATGTCCAGCGCTCTCTCGTCTATATCGTAGCGTGCGCTGTGTTGCGGCTCGACGCCAAGTTCGGGACCACGCACGCCGACAATAAAATATGAACCCGGCCGCAGTTCTTGCATGTACGCCATGTCTTCGGCCCACATCACGATGTCGTGCGGATACATTACGTTTTCTTCCCCAACCACTTCCGCACCGACTTCTCGCACGATTTCATTCATGACCGGATCGTTGACCGTCGGCGGATATCCCCACAGGTATTCAAATTCGTAGTCAAGGCCCAGCGCGTCACAAACGCCTTCGGTCATGCGTTCCATGCGTTGAGGAATCGATTTACGAACTTCGTCATTCATTGCACGCGTCGTGCCCAGCATTTGAGCCGAATCCGGAATAACGTTGTACGTTGTACCCGACGAAAGTTTACCGACGGTTACTACGACGGGATCTTTTGGCGCGATCTCGCGGCTCGCAATCGTTTGAAACATCGTCACGAGTTGCGCTGCACCGACGATCGGGTCGTGCGACATCTGCGGCATCGCTCCATGCCCGCCTTTGCCGTTGATCACCAGTTCGAATCGATCGGACGACGCAAAAAACGCACCGTCACGCACGCCGATTTTTCCCACGTCAAGGTCACTGTAGAGATGTAACGCAAAGGTGCGATCGACGTGCGGATTCTCGAGCGCGCCATCTTCGATCATCAACTTGTTACCGGCGGGCCCTTCTTCCGCAGGTTGAAAACAGAAAACCAGCGTTCCAGGAATCTGTTCGCGCATTCGTGACAACGCACGTGCCGCGGTCAACAGGATCGCCATGTGGCCATCGTGCCCGCATGAATGCATCACGCCGTCGACCTTGGAGCGGTACTCCGGTTCGGCAAGCTCTTGCATTGGCAACGCATCCATATCGGCACGCAGCAGCGTCACCGGACCCGGCTTTCCGCCCTTCAGCGTTGCAAGAATGCCGGTTTGTCCAACACCGGTGCGTATGTCGTCGAAATTACATTCGCGCAACTCGCGTTCGATGAACGCTGCGGTTTTGTGTTCCTGCAGCGAGAGTTCCGGATTGGCGTGAAAGTGGCGGCGATACCGCACGAGCTCTTCGTGCGGGACTTGGAGCGTCATCGAGGTGGCCATACGTCGAGCTTACGGCGCCCTTCTTCGGGGTTCCCGGTATCAGTTGTCAGGGTAAAAGTCAGCGCGAAAAATGTATAGGCCCGGGACCTTATGGCAAAATGCAGTACCCTCGACGTAAGCGGTAACCAAGCAACTGCGACTGCGCATTGTTGTTAAATCCCCGAACCCGCGGACGTCCGAAACGCGCGCCCGGCAGTATTCGGTGATGGCGTACGCGTTGCCACGAGAGCTGACGAAGAGACACCCGAAAAGCGCCGCGATAACAATAACGCGCGTATTTACACGCATGCCGGCCCATTGCGCACGCTACGTGACGACTACCTTCGCGATAGGAACATATGACTATTCGGGCGAGCCCCCGAAAAGAAAAGGATTTCCGTTCGGGGCTGCGGACTAACCCACGTGGCCACCAAAGCGAAAGCCCTAGAACGGCACGGACTCTCTGACGAGCAGCTCGTTGCGATGCTGCGCACGATGCTGATGCAGCGAACGCTCGAGAACCGCGGTTTCCAGCTGAACCGCCAAGGCAAGATTCCGTTCGCGTCGGCGAGCGAAGGACACGAAGCGGTGCAAGCGGGTGCCGCAATGGCGTTCGAGCGCGGTAAAGATATTCTCGTGCCGTACTACCGGGATCTCGGATTGGACCTGGGGATCGGCGTTACACCGTTCGAAGTTCTGCTGTCTCTTTTTGCTCGCGCCGCGGATCACTCGGGCGGCCGGCAATTTCCGCACCACTATGCAAGCAAACGGCTTGGACTCTATACCATCAGCTCGATTCTAGCAGCGCAAATTCCGCACGCGGTCGGTGCGGCATACGCGATGAAATATCGTAATGAAAAAGGACGCGCGGTGCTGGTGACATTCGGCGAAGGCGCGACGAGCGAAGGCGAATGGCACGAGTCCCTCAACTTCGCGGCGGTTCACAAACTGCCGATCGTGTTTCTCTGCGAAAACAACGAATGGGCAATTTCCACGCCGATTCGCCAGCAAATGGTAAACCCGAACGTCTACGAACGCGCCGCGGGGTACGGTATGCCCGGCGCTGTGGTCAACGGAATGGACCCCGTTGCTTGCTATGCCGCCGTCAAGGAGGCGATGGATCGAGCGCGCTCGGGTGGTGGACCAACGCTGGTCGAAGGAAAGTGCTACCGCTTCCTGGCGCACACGACCGATGATGACGATCGGACCTACCGGAGTCGCGAAGAGGTCGAGGAGCGCCGGAAAGAAGACCCGGTTCCGACGTTCGAACGGACCCTAGTGGAGTACGGCGTCCTAACAACGGCGGGGCTAGAGGCCTTGAAGCGCTCGGTCCTCGAGGAGGCGAATGAAGCCACCGACCGGGCGGAGCTGATGCCCTACGCGCCGCCGGAGGACCTCTACCGCGAGGTCTACGCCGACGGATGGCAACCTTGGCAGTAGTCCGGCCAGGGTAAAATTAGGAAAATAGGGTTAAGTTCAGAAGCGTTTCCGGCGCCGTGCCGGAAGCGCTTTGTAGTGCGCGAAATCCATGGCGCTTCTTTTTAATTCACGAGGACAGGATGGCTAAAACCGATACGAAGGCCAAGACCCTGGAACGCTTCGGGCTCACCGACGAGCAGTTGCGAGCGATCTTTCGCAACATGCTGCTGCAACGTCAGCTCGACAACCGCGGCTTCCAGCTCAACCGTCAAGGCAAAATTCCTTTCGCTCTGGGCAGTGAAGGACACGAAGCGCTGCAAGCCGGCGCCGCGATGGCGTTCGAGCGCGGGAAGGACATTCTCGCGCCCTACTATCGCGATCTTGGTCTGTGCCTCGGCATCGGGCTGACGCCGTATGAAATCTTGCTCTCGCTCTTCGCGCGCGCAGCGGATCATAACGGTGGACGTCAGTTCCCGAATCACTATTCGTCCAAGGAGATCGGCCTGATGTCATTCTCGTCGATTCTCGCGGCTCACATTCCGCACGCGGTCGGCGCAGCATATGCAATGAAATACCGCGGCGAAACCGGACGCGCGGTCCTGGTAACGTGCGGCGACGGTACAACAAGCGAAGGCGAATGGCACGAATCGATGAACTTCGCGGCGATTCACAACCTGCCGCTCGTGATGCTGGTCGAGAACAACTTCTGGGCGATCTCCACGCCGCTCGACCAGCAAATGGCACAACCGGAAATTTGGAAACGTGCCGCCGGTTACGGGATGCCCGGGAAGCGCTTTAACGGATTCGATCCGATCGAATCGTACGGTGTTGTAAAGGAAGCGCTCGATCGTGCGCGTTCCGGTGGTGGCCCGTCGCTGATCGAAGGGACTTGCTACCGTTTCCTCGCGCACTCGACCGACGACAACGACATGACGTATCGCACGAAAGAAACCGTTGCGGAAGCGCGCAAGAACGATCCCGTTCCAAACTTCGAACGCACGCTGATCGAAAGCGGCGTTATGACGGACGCCGATATCGAAGCGATGCGAAAAGACGTGCTGCGCGAGACGAACGAAGCGACGGACAAAGCCGAAGCGATGCCGTATCCGCAACCCTCCGACCTCTACACGAACCTCTACGAAGGAGCCTGGCAGCCGTGGCAGTGAGCACTCCGTCCAAAGTCCTCAACAACGTTGAAGCCGTTCGCGAGACGCTCTATGAAGCGATGAAGAACGACGACCGCACGATCATTCTGGGCGAAGACGTCGGCAACCGCGGCAACGTGTTCCTGATCACGAAAGACTTCATCAACGAGTTCGGGTCGCAGCGCGTCATCGACACGCCGATTGCCGAAGCATCGATCGTGGGTATCGCGGTTGGCATGGCAATGGAAGGCCTTCGTCCGATCGCCGAGATTCAATTCGCCGACTTCATCTATCCGGCGTTCAATCAAATCGTCGGCGAAGCCGCGAAGACGCGTTATCGCTCGAATGGCGAGTACACCTGTCCGCTCGTGATTCGCACGCCCTACGGTGGCGGCGTTCGCGGCGCGCTTTCGCACTCGGTTTCCATCGAAGCGCTGTTCTATCATGTGCCCGGTCTGAAGATCGTGGCGCCCGCGTTTCCGGCCGACATCAAGGGCCTGCTAAACGCCGCAATCGACGATCCCGATCCGGTGCTCTTCCTTGAACACAAGAAGACATATCGTTTGGTCAAGGGCGAAGTGCCCGATGGCCATTACACCATTCCGATCGGTAAGGCCGATATCAAAAAACCCGGCGATCAATTGACGGTCGTTTCGTACGGTCTTTACGTTCACTGGGCGCTCGACGCGGCCAATCAGTTGGAACAAGAAGGCATGTCCGTCGAAGTAATCGACCTGCGTTCGATTCGCCCGATGGATCGTCAAGCGATCCTGAACAGTGTTGAGAAAACGCGCAAACTGCTGATCATCCACGAAGACAACAAGTTCGGCGGTATTGGCGCGGAGATTTCCGCGATGGTTGCGGAGGAAGCGCTCTTTCACCTCGATGCACCGATCCGGCGTCTGTGCGCGCCCGACGTTCCCGCAATGGGCTACGCCGAACCACTTGAACACGAGTTCATGTCGTCGCCGAAAGAAATGGCCGAGGCGATGCGAGAGATGGTGAAGTTCTAATGGCAACGACGATTACGATGCCGCAGCTCGGTGAAACCGTTACCGAAGGCACCGTTGCACAGTGGCTGAAGAAAGTCGGCGACACCGTTGAAAAATACGAAGCGTTCGTCGAAGTTTCGACCGATAAGGTGAACGCCGAAGTTCCCGCTCCGGTAACGGGCGTTCTCAAAGAGATGCTCGTGAAAGAAGGCGAGACGGTTCCCACCGGCGCGCCGATTGCGGTGATTGAAGAAGTCGGCGCGGCACAAGCCGAAACGCCGGCCGCTCCCGCAGCACCCGCGGCACCTTCTGCAGCGGGTCAAGAATCGTTCTCGCCGGGCGTGCAAGTTGCAAACGGCGCGGTTACCAACGGTCATGCGCGCAGCGAAAACGTGATTCCAAGTTCGTACGGTGCATCGGGCGGGCTGGCCAATACGGAAGCCGGCTCCGAAGAAGCGTTGCGCAAAGCATCACCCGCGGTTCGTAAGCTCGCGCGCGAACATCACATCGACATTCGTACGCTTCGGGGAAGCGGCTCGAACGGACGTGTAACGGCCGAAGACGTGCTCACCGCGGCGCGCATGGGTCCCGCAGCAGCAGTCGGTCAAGCAATCGGCGTTGGAACGAACTTTGGCGCAACCGGCGCGCCCGCGGCGCCGAGCTTCACGCCGCCGAAAGCGCCCGCGGCACCCGCCGGCGTTGGAACGTCGAGCTACGGCGAGCCGATTCCGGGCACGCTTGTTCCATTGACGCAAGCGCGGCGCATCATCGCGGATCGCATGGTCGAATCGAAGCACACTGCCCCGCACGCGTGGTCGATGGTTTCTATCGACGTGACGAACGTGTGGAAGTGGCGTGCACGCGAAAAGGACCGTTTCGAACGCGAAACCGGTTACAAACTCACGCTTCTGCCGTTCTTCATCCGTGCAGTCGTCGAATCGCTGTCGGTCTTCCCGTTGATGAACGCAAAGTTTACCGCGGAAGGCATCTACGTCAACAAGGACGTGAACGTCGGTATTGCGATCGGCCTGCCGACGAATCTCGTCGTGCCGGTCATCAAGAATGCCGACAAGCTTTCGATCAAAGGCCTCGCGATCGCGGCGGCGGAGTTGATCGACAAAGCGCGTCGTGGAAAGCTCGGTGTCGACGATCTCGCGGGCGGAACGTTCACCGTGAACAATAATGGTGCAAATGGTTCGTGGGCTTCGGCTCCGATCATCAACGGCGGGCAAGCCGGCATCGTCACGATGGAAACGGTGGAGAAACGCATGATGGTTCGCGACGACGATTCGTTCGCACCGCGCTTCATGATGAATTCGTGTCTCTCGCTCGATCATCGTGTCGTCGACGGCTACGTTGCAAGCGGTTTCCTTGCAGATCTCAAGAAGCGCTTGGAAAAAATGGGACCCGACGGCGCTCTATAGGCGAGAGCGTATTACGGGAGCACAGAAAAAGTGGACGCGCATTGCGCGTCCACTTTTCGTCTCCGGCGCACCTTGGACTAGAGGACGCTCGGAAGTTTCTCGAGGATGCTCGTCCAGCCGTGCTCGTGGTTTCCGCGCGATTCCTCACTGCGAAGGTTCTCGTGCGTCAAAACGAGTTCGGTTTCGCCGTTGCGATCGAAGAAATCGAGCGTCAGTAACGTTTCACGTTCTTCGGATTTGTCGTCTTCTTCCCACGTCCATGTCATAACAAGACGTTCCGGTGGGCGCACTTCCTTGTACACACCGAAGGCGGGCACTTGTTCACCGTCGGCATGGACCATGACGATGCGGAACTTTCCACCGGTGCGTACATCCAGCTGAAGATCGCCGATTTTCACGTCGTCCGGCGACATGAATTGACGCAGCGTATCGGGCGTGGTCCAAGCGGCAAACACGCGTTCGCGCGGTGCTTTGAACGTACGGCGAATAACGAGCGCCGGAACCGTTGACGTTTGAGTTTGGCTCATTTCCGTTTCTTCTTTCCTTCCGGGTTCTGTGCGAGAAGAGTGTCCAATCGGTCAAGAGCGGCATTCCAAAATTGGCGTTGTGTCTCAATCCAGCCGGCCGCAGCTTCGATTGCGCCCGGTGAAAGATAACAATGATGCACTCGCCCCTCGATCTGACGCGTTAACAACCCCGATTCTTCGAGAATCCTAACGTGTTTCGAAATCGCGGGCTGCGAAATCGAAAAGTTCGAGGCGATTTGCCCGACAGTCAGCGGCCCACGCGCAAGCCGTTCCACGATGTTGCGCCGCGTGGGGTCGGAGAGTGCGGAGAAAACCGCGTCGAGGTTCTGGATATTGTTAACCATTTGGTTATTACACCATACGGTTATATTTTGAAACTGTCAAGCCGAACCCCAGAGTCTTACAATATTCTAGCGAGGCGGAGATTCGAACGATGAATGCGCTTTTGGCTGGTATCCTAGTCGCGGCACTGACCGCTCCACTCCCAACGGGGCCGAGCGAGGGCGACCTTGCATTTCAAGACGGCGACTTCGATGCAGCGTTTCTGGCGTATAACACCGCGCTGACTGCGTCACCAAACGACGCAAACGCCAATCTCGGAATCGGAACGCTAGACCTCTACCGCAACGATTTGAAAAATGCGAGAACGTATCTCTCGCGTGCGGTGCAGTTGAATCCACAAAACACGGTTGCCCGCATTCGTTTGGGCACCGTGCGGCGGCGCCTGCCGGCGAACGACAACTTCCAAATCTCGATGGACAGTCCGGCGGTGATTCCATTCATCAGCGCGGATCCGTTGCCCACGATTCGTGCCACCGTGAACGGAAAGCCGTTAACGTTGTTCGTAGACACCGGCGGCGCATCGTTAGACCTCGGACCCGATACCGCTCAACGATTGGGCATTGCCGCGCAAGATGAAGGCGAAGGGATTTTCGCAGGCGGCAAAACGGCGCCGATCAAAATCGCGCGCATCGATACCGTTTCTCTTGAAGGTCTAACGGTTCACGGCGTTCCTGGCAGCGTGCTTGCGGCACCGATCAACATCGCGGGCCATCATGCGGACGGCGCAATCGGAACGTCGTTTTTATACCACTTTTTATCCACCATAGACTACGCCGGCAGGCGTCTGGTGTTGCGCCCCAAGGTTTCGTCGGCACTCTTCGAGGCGCAATCGGCGAAGAGCGGTGCGACGATCGTTCCGATGTGGCTTATAGGCGACCATTTCATCTTTGCGCGCGCCCGCGTTAACGACGCGAAGCCTGCGCTTTTCAACATCGATACGGGCGGCGCGGGCGTCGGCGTTCAACTAACGCGTGCCGAACTCGACGCTTCATCGATAATGCCCGATGAAACGCACCCGCAGCAGTTTACGGGCGCCGCGGGCCCGGTGCAAGTTTTGCCGTTCACCGCGCAAACCGTGACGCTGGGAAATTTCGTTCAGCAAAACGTTCCCGGCTTTTACTCTCAAGAGGGCGACCAGTATCGAATCTTCCCCTTCGCGGTTGGAGGGACGCTTTCGCATGAGTTCTTCCGTTCTACGCAGCTCACGATGGACTTCAGTTCGATGAAGCTAATCGTTGCGCGCGTTGAACCGCCCGCCGGGACGAAACCGCACGGCAATGACACCCGACGAACTCAGCGTTGAAACGCGCCTGATTCACTCCAAGGGAGATACGAAGACCATGACGCGGGCTAACGCAAATGTAAGATGTTCGCGAGATTTGCGTCGCGATCTATCGTTACGTCTATCGCACCGGAAGCAGATGTCAACAACGTCGTGACGCCGGGGCCATGTCCCGAGACGAACGAACGGCCGTGGACGACGACACCGACCGAAACTGCGCCGGTGCGGTAAATGCGTCCAAATGAATTGTCGGCATCGATTATTGCGACAAGATCTCCCAAGCGGAGTTCGCGCAAACCATGCTCCGCCGCCATCGCGTCGTCGAAGGTTTGGATGTCATAATCACCGCGAACGACTGTTGGGCGGCCTAGACCTGAGCCCATTACCGCCGCCGGTACGGTACGAGAAACGGAAATTTGCACGCGTCCATCGCGCACCTCTGCACCACACTCGTCGAGCAAATCGGGATCGGCATTAAAAACCTTCACGTTGGGCGCATCGAGCAGTCGCATTCCAAGCCCGCAGCCCCAAACCTGGACTTTGTCGCCAATCGTCATTTTCAGCATCACTTCGGGCGGAAAATCAACCATGACGTGTTCGACGCCGCCATGCTTACCCGTAACGCGGCCTTTAGCGCCTTTGGCATCGCCGCTAACGACAACGGCCTCGTTGCCGACGCAAGACATCACGTTAAGCGAGGCATTCTGGCGGTCGTCCGGATGACGAATCGTCACTCCGGGCTCAACGTGATCGGCCCGGAACGCGAAAGCGGAGTCGCCGACTCTGACGTTTGGCGTAATACCGCCGACGGAAGGTAGAATCTGGGGCTCTCCCTCGAAACTCACTTCGTAGAGTCCTGTGTTCAGCAGCATGGGCGCCGCCTCTCCAACGACGGCCGCCATTACTAGTTCTTCTTGATTGATTCGAAGGGCCACCGGAGTTCTTTCCGCGAACGCTTCGCCCGTTCCATGCAGATACGAAAATCTTTCCGCTTTGAGGCGGCACACGTGCTTCCGTACCATCAGGGAAAATGCTCCCGGATGCACGGGCATTCGTATCGGCTAGATGTTTCCGTTCGCGGACCGATTCAAACCGACGGACCGGCTCGCGGCATGATCGAAGACTTCGACGTCATCAAAAAGATCGTCCATCGCGAAATCATCGATGTTCTGGACCACTACACGCTCAACGACATCATTGAAAATCCCACTGCGGAGCATATCGTGATGTGGATTTGGCGCCACCTGGAAGAGCACTTACCCGGGGTCGATGAACTCGTGCTTTGGGAAACCCCTACAAGTTGCGCGATTTTACGTAAATCGGATTTCGGGCCGCACT
>CAZJLJ010000045.1:0-16620 GCA_964546935.1 uncultured bacterium
ACGGGGGCGTATAGTGGTGCAAAGTGGTGTAAGGTGGTGCTTCAGGGAGGGGAATTGTGCCAGGGGAGCTCCCGCGCTTTACGGGTTCGGTCGAGCATGCCTTGGATGACAAGGGCCGGCTCATCGTACCTGCGCGTTTCCGGGAGCGGCTGGGAGCCGGCTTCGTCATTACCATTGCGCAGCCCGATCCGTGCCTAGCCCTCTACCCCACCGGCACCTGGGCTGAGTTTTGCGCACGTTTAGAGGAAGCTCCGCGTAAAGACGAGCGCTTCCGCCGTCTCGTGCGACATCTCTTCGCTCACACCGAGGAGGTAGCGTGCGATGCTCAAGGACGTTTGCTCATTCCCTCCGCTTTACGCGCGTACGCGGGCATCGATCGGGATGTCGTCTCGATTGGAGCGCTGACCCGCGTGGAGATTTGGGCCAAGGAACGCTTCGCGGAACATGCCGCGCCGGAGGGCGAGGTGGCCGAGTTCATGGCCGACCTCGGACTCTATTAATGGTATGTGTGCATGAGTCACGTTTCGGTTTTGCTGGAGCCGGCGCTCGAGTATCTTGCGATCCGGCCGGATGGGATCTACGTCGATGCGACCTTCGGTGCGGGTGGGCACACGAGGGCGATCCTGGATCGTTTGGATTCCGGCCGTGTCATTGCCATCGACGCCGACCCGGAAGCCGTCGAACGCGCGCGAGCGATCGCGCATCCTTCATTTACCTTCGTGCAAGCGAACTTCTCGGAGCTTCGTCGCGTGCTCGACGACTTGGGGATCGAGCGTGTAGACGGAGTGCTCTTCGATTTGGGGGTCTCGTCGATGCAGCTGGATGATGTCACGCGCGGCTTTTCATTTAGAGAATCCGCTCCGCTCGATATGCGCATGAACCCGCAGCAAGGGCAAAGCGCCTACGACGTGCTCAACACCGCAAGCGAAAGCGAACTCGCCGACATCTTTTTTCACTACGGTGAAGAACGGGCGGCGCGGCGGATCGCGCGTGCGATCGTCGATCGTCGCAACTCCGGCCGTCTGCCGACCACGACGACGGAGTTCGCGCAAATGATTGCCGGCATCGTTCATCGCCCGGGCAAGCGCGAGCGCATCCATCCCGCAACACGCGTCTTCCAAGCGCTTCGGATTGCGGTGAACGACGAGCTTGGCGCATTGCGTGAGGGCCTCGATTCCGCTGTCGACCGGTTGCGTGAAGCCGGACGCGTCGTCGTTATCAGTTTTCATTCGCTCGAAGATCGCATCGTGAAGCAGGCGTTTCGCGGCGACGAGCGTTTGAACGTGCTCACGAAAAAGCCCATCATCCCGACTGACGAGGAGATGGTGAACAATCCCCGCGCGCGGAGTGCAAAAATGCGCGCGGCGCAACGGAAGGCCAGTTAGGGATTCGCATGATTCAGCCGCAATATATCGACATCCAGCCACGCATTCGCAATCCGCGCAGTGCGCGAACAGCAACAAAGACGCGCATCGTACGCAATTCACGCGTCCGGTATCGCGCCCTCTTTCGCGTATGCGTTGCACTTGGAGCCGTGCTGGTTTTGCTGCTTGGATACGTGATGCTTACGTCGAATGTAACGAGCCTTACCTATGCCGTGGCCAAAGCTCATCAGCAGCGCACCGATTTACAACAGGAAACCGCACGACTCGACGATCGCATTGCGGCGCTTCGTTCCGACGAACGTCTCGCACGCGTTGCGACTAAGCTCGGTATGCACGAAGCGCAACAATTTGCGCTCGTCAAGCTTGGATTGCCACCCGTTGCAAACAGCGGAGGCTTTCCGGCGTGGACGGCAATTGCGGGGTGGTTCGGGACTTCACCACGTGCACGAGCGCGGTAACGGAGCACAGCCACGGGTCGCATATTGATGCACCAGCGTACATTCGCGCGCGTCGGCCCGATGCGCGCGAAAGTGTTTTTCTACCTATGCGCAGCAATCGGTCTCTTCCTCACTTGGCGTCTTTACGACGTTCAAGTTTTGAAGGGCCCGGTGCTTGCACGCGAAGCACTGGCACAACGCTCCGATACGGTTGAAGTTTTTGCGCGTCGCGGAAACATTACGGATCGCGACGGCGCCGTGTTGGTACGTTCCCTTCCGTCCGAGAGCGTCTACGCCGTGCCCCACGACATTTTGGACGCCGATGCGGCGGTTGCGAAGCTGCAGAAGATTTTCGGGAAGCTCGATCCGGCGGTGCAGAGCGCGATGCACGATCGCTCGCGTTGGTTCGTGTGGATCGCGCGTAAGGTCCCGAGCGACGTCGCGGATCGCGTTCGCGCGCTGGATCTCGCCGGCGTCCAACTGAAAGAAGAAGACACGGGCCGCCGCATCAACATGGTGGGCGAAACGGCGTCGACCGTTTTGGGATTCGTCGGTACGGACGAGAACGGACTCGATGGCGCCGAATACTCCTTCGACAATTTGCTCAGAGGCAGTTCGGGCCGCGTAACGCTGGAAACCGACGAATTCGGCCGTCCTATACCCTTCGGACATGAAACCGTCGTGAAACCGGCGCAACCCGGACTGAGTCTACAACTGACGCTCGATTCATACTTGCAGTACGTCACCGAAGATTCACTCGCTGAACAGGTGAAGAAGTATCACGCACTCGATGGAACGGCGATCGTGATGGATCCCTGGACCGGCGAGATTTTGGCGATGGCAAATATGCCGAAGTTCGATCCCAACCACTTTTGGAAGTATCCCGACAACGCCCGCCGCGATCGCGCCGTGATGGATGCTTACGAACCCGGATCGACCTTCAAACTCGTCACGGCGGCGGCTGCACTCGATTCGAAGAAAGTTTCGACGGCGATGCGCTTTCCGGCGCGTGAAACGATTGCAGTCGGCGGCAACGTGATTCACAATGCCGACGACGACATGCCCGATACCGGACCGACCGAAACGCTCGAGCAAATCATTCAATACTCGCACAACGTCGGCGCCGCCGAAGTCGGCATGTACATCGGTGCGCAAACGTTCTACGACATGGAACGCAAAGCGGGCTTCGGAACGCCGAGCGAAGTTGGGCTTCCCGGTGAGAATCCCGGTATCGTTCCGGCGCCCGCGGATTGGAGCGATTCATCGCTCGCGACGATGTCTTTCGGCCAGGGCGTCTCCGTAACGCCGCTCGCGATGGCGCGTTTCTATTGCGCGATCGCCAACGGCGGCCTGCTGTTGCGTCCGCGCATTTTGCGCACCATCGAAGATCAACAGGGACACATCGTTTACCAGTATCCGCGCGAAGTCGAACGCCGCGTCTTCTCCGAGAAAACCGCGGCGACGTTACGTGAATTCTTGCGAAAAGTGGTTCTTGCCGGTACGGGCGATCCAAGCGCGCAAATTCCAGGCTACACAACGGCCGGAAAAACCGGAACCGCGCAAATGGTCGTAAACGGCCGTTACGAGCCGGGATCGTATGCCGCGTCGTTCATCGGAATGATTCCGGCCGATCGCCCGCGCTACGTGATTTACGTGAAAGTCGAACGCCCGATCGGCGCCTACTACGGCGGCATCGTTGCTGCGCCGGCATTCACGCGTATCGCTCGTGCGGCGATGCTGCACAACGGCGTGCTTCCGTCACCTACGCCGATCCCAACAGAGGCCGCGAAGCGGCGATGAGCTACGCGATCGAGCTGCAGAGTATTCTTCGCCGCTTACCCGCCGATACGCAGGTGAGCGGTGATGCTTCGCGTTCGGTCACGGCTGTCACGCTCGACTCTCGCACCGCCGGCGACGGCTCAGTTTTCGTTGCGCTTAAAGGCGAACACGTCGACGGCCATCAGTTCGTGCCGCAAGCGATTGCGAACGGCGCCTCGGTCGTGGTTGTTGAACGCGGGCGTGCCGTCGATCCGCGTGGCGCAACGGTTGTTTACGTTCCCGACACACGGCGCGCTCTTTCAACGATCGCTGCGACGTTTTACGGCGATCCGTCGAAAACGCTTAACGTCGTCGGCGTAACAGGAACGAACGGCAAAACGACGACCACGCGCATGATCGCCGCAATTTGTAATGCCGCAGGCCAGCCGTGCGGCGTCATCGGTACGGTCGGCGCCGAGTTCGAAGACCGCACGTGGCCGCTTTCGAATACGACGCCGCTTCCGCCGGAGTTACACGAACTGCTGGGCGAGATGCGCGATGCCGGCGCCCAGGACGTGGCGATGGAAGTGAGTTCCCACGCGCTCGTACTGGATCGCGTCGAGGACGTTCGCTTTCGCGTCGCGGTGTTGACGAATATCACGCGCGATCATCTGGATTTTCATGCAACGCTTGAGGCGTACGCCGCGGCCAAGCATCGCTTGTTCACGATGGCCGAAGGCGCGGTGTTAAACAACGACGACGAACACGGCGCGCGTTGGGCGCACGAGCTACGCGGCCGCGTGCCGGTTACGACGTACGGCTTGCAACTCGGCGCGGATATGGTCCCTTCGCAAATTGAAACGACGGCGAGCGGAAGCAAGTTCAATCTCGACGGCACGATGTTCTCGATTGCGATTCCCGGCCGGTTCAATATCAGCAATGCGCTCGCCGCTATCGGCGCCGCGCGAATGTTGGGTATCGAAGACAAGAGTAGCGCGCACGGACTCGCGACGCTGAAACGCGTGGCAGGCCGCATGGAGCACATCGGCGCCGCGGGACTAGACGTCGTCGTTGATTACGCGCACACGCCCGATGCATTGGAACACGCGCTTGGTGCATTGCGTGCGACGACGCCGAAGCACTTGGCCGTCGTGTTCGGCTGCGGCGGCGACCGCGACCGCGGAAAACGGCCGGAAATGGGACGCGTCGCCGCGGCCCTCGCCGATCGCGTTTACTTGACCAACGACAATCCGCGCAGCGAAGACCCGCTCTCCATCATTCATGACATCGAAAAGGGTCTCGGCTCGCACGCGCACGTCGTGGAACCGGATCGTCGTGCTGCAATCGCTCGCGCCATCGCCGACGCCGACACGGGCGACGTCGTTCTAATCGCCGGGAAAGGCCATGAGGATTACCAAATCGTCGGCGATCAGACGTTTGCGTTCGACGATGCCGAAGTGGCACGTGCGGCGCTAGAGCGCAAGGAATCGCGTGCATGACGCTTCCCTTTGCCGCGTCCGTTGCCGCCACGCACGCCGACGTTTTGGACGCAGAAAAAGCGCCCGAGCTTGTAAGCGTAACCACCGATACACGGTCGTTGCAGCCGGGAGATACGTTTCTCGCGCTACGCGGCGAGCGGTTCAACGGTCACGATTTCATTCCCGAAGCCAAACGTAAGGGCGCGACAGCGTTTATCGTGGACGACGCATCGGTTCGCGTCGCCGGAACGACGACGCTGGTCGTAAAAGACACCTTGCGTGCCTACATGAATCTCGCGGGCGAAGCCCGTCGTCGCTTCCGCGGCAGAGTGCTCGCGATCACCGGCAGCGCGGGCAAAACGACGACGAAATTCTTTGCGGCGCAACTCCTCGCTACTCACTACGGCGATCGCGTTCTGGCTTCACCGGCGAACGAAAACAACGAGATCGGCGTCAGCAAGTTACTGCTAAGTGCTTCCGACGATCAAGACGTCCTCGTTGTGGAAATGGGCGCGCGTCACTTCGGCGACATCGCTGCGCTGACGCAGATTGCGCGGCCCGATGTTGCGGTCTTGACGAATATCGGTGAAGCGCATCTCGAAATCATGGGATCGCGCGAACGGCTCGAAACCACGAAGTGGGCGATCTTCGAAACGGGTGCCAACGCGATCATCAACGAGCGCGACGAAGCTTCGCGCAGGCGGGCACCGCAACTCCCAAAGCCGGCCCACTGGTTCTTCGCGACCGGCGCCGGCCAAAGCGTTCCTCCGCGTGCGCGCATTACGGCGTTGCTCGGCCGCGACTGGTTCATCCATCGTTACGACGGCGTCGTGCACGAGCGCGCCGTGAACGTCATTGTGCCGGGCGAACACAATCGTGCGAATCTCGCTGCTGCGGCGGCAGCTGCGCTCGAACTCGACACCGGCTTCGCAGACATCGCGAACGCTATGGAATCGATTCAACTTCCGAAAGGGCGCTACGAATCGATCGAGATCGACGGCATTCGATTGATTTACGATGCGTACAACGCAAATACAAGCGGAACGATGGCGGCACTCGACGCGTTTGCGGGTGAGCCGGCAAAGCGTCGGATTGCATTGCTCTCCAGCATGGCCGAGCTCGGTTCCGAAGCGGCCGAGATGCACCGTCTTGTAGGCGCGCACGCCGCGCAAGTAAATGTAGACGTCGCGTTGTTCGGCGGCGATTTTGCAGACGAGTTAGCGCTTGGCGCAAAGAACGCAGGCCTCTCCTCCGAGCGAATCGTACGCTTTGAGACGAACGCCGAAGCAGCGGAGTGGCTTCGTAAAAATGCACGCGATGGAGATGCGGTTTTACTCAAGGGCTCCCGAAAATACAAATTAGAAGAAATTCTCGAGGAGCTCCGCGGATGATCCGCAGTCTTGCCGTAACCCGTCCTGAAGTACCGTCCGGTCTCGTTGCATTACCGGTTCGCACTCGTCTCGTCCGTATGGGAGACGATCTAATTGGCATTGTCGCCGACGCAGTTCGTGGGATCGCTCGCCCGGGTGATGTGTTGGCAATCTCCGAAACGGCGGTCGCAATTGCGCAAGGGGAGTTCGTTCCCGCCGAATATGTACGGCCGTCCAAGCTCGCGTACGCGCTTTCGCGGCGTGCCGGCGCATTGGCAACGGTCAACCAACCGGAATCTCTACAGCTCGTGATCGATCAAGTGGGCTCGCGGAAAGTGCTCTTCGCGGCGATCATGCACGTGATCGGACGGCTACGCGGGCGTCGCGGCGTGTTCTATGAAGTGATGGGCGATGCGATTACGGCAATCGACGGCTACACGGGAACGCTGCCTCCCTACGAGCGGGCCATCGTGTTTGCGCCGCGTGAACCGGACGCATTCGCACAATCGGTCTTCGAACGGACGGGCGTCGCCTGCGTCGTCGTCGACGCGAACGATTTGGAGAAAGCCAAGGTCCTAGGCGCCTCTACCAACGTGCACCGTGAGAACGTGGAACGAGCGCTGCTCGACAACCCTCACGGCAACGGTGACGAGCAAACGCCCATTGTTGTCCTGAAGTGGCGTGCGAACGGCGCGAATCCGTTGTTCGTTAAGCAGGATGGTGCTGCATGACGTACACCGCGATGGCGCTCTCGCTAGTTGCCGGATTCCTGATCGTCTTCTTTGGCGGGGCGGCCTTGTTGCCGCTGCTCCGGCGAATGCAATTCAAGCAATACGCGTACGAAGACGCGCCGGAAACGCACCAGAAGAAAACCGGCACGCCCACGATGGGCGGCATCCTCTTCGGCCTAGCGATGCTTCCGCTGCTCGGAAACTACAAAACTCCGTTCGCGTTGCCGCTTGCGATTTTGATTCTTACCTGCGGCGCGGTGGGGTTCGTCGACGACTTTCTTGCGATCCGGCGCGGAAGAAATCTGGGGTTGCGCGCTCGCACGAAGTTCCTCGCCACCGCGCTGCTCGCGATCGTCTTCTTGCGGATGATCTCGGATTCATACAACGTGTTTCCACGAGATGTGTTGTTTCACGCCGGGACTTACGCACTCGTGGTGCCGCATTGGCTGTGGTTGGTCATGGGTATCATTGCGGTGACCGGAACGATTCATGCTGTGAATTTGACCGATGGATTGGACGGTCTCGCGACCGGAACGATGCTGCCGCCGCTCGCGGTGCTTGCAGCGATTGGTTTTGAACTCGCGATGCCGGCACCGACCGAAGCGTCGTTGCTGGGAATCGGCGCAGGCATCGGCTTTCTCGTTTACAACCGGCACCCCGCGAAGATGTTTATGGGCGACACCGGTTCGCTGGCGCTCGGTGCGCTGCTTTCCGGCGTTGCGATTCTCGAAGGCGAGATGCTGTTGCTGATTCTGATCGGCGCGGTCTTCGTTGCCGAAGCCCTTTCCGTTATTCTGCAAGTCGGTTACTTCAAGGCGACGCACGGCAAACGTATTTTCCGTATGTCGCCGCTACATCATCATTTCGAACTGGGCGGTTGGCCCGAAACGAAAGTCACCGCGCGGTTCTGGTTTGCCTCGCTCCTTTGTTCTTTCCTTGGGTGGGTACTCGTTCGATGAATCTCGGTACTTTCGACGCACAACAAACCATGCTGGTAATCGGCCTCGGCAAAAGCGGACTTGCCTGCGCGCAAGTGTTGCGTTCGCGTGGCGTCACAGTCTATGCCACCGACGAAAAGCCGCAGACCGAGTTGGACGACGCGATTTCGAAGATTTCCGGATATGGCGCGACATTCGTTGCGCCCGATTCGCTGGCGTCGATCCTTCCTGCGCTCACATCCGCGGTGTTGTCTCCCGGCGTGCCGCTGAATTCGCCGGTTGTCCGGGCGGTGCAGGATCATAACGTTCCCGTGTTCGGTGAAATCGAAGTCGCGTTCCGCCTATGCAAAGCTCCCATTATTGCGGTGACCGGAACGAAGGGCAAGTCGACGACGACGGCTCTCATCGGTCATTTGCTTCGTGAATGCGGTCATGTCGTGCACGTCGGCGGAAATATCGGCAACCCGCTGATCAACGAAGTGTTGGATGCGGGACCCGAAGACTGGGTCGTCGCCGAAGTGTCATCGTTCCAGCTCGAAACGATCCGTTCGTTCAAGCCACGTGTCGCCGTGCTGCTGAACATTGCGCCCGATCATTTGGACCGCTACCATTCGATGGACGAATACGCGGAAGCCAAGTATCGCATCTTTGCAAATCAAGCGTCCGGTGATTTCTTCGTCGGTAATCTCGACGATGCGCGTATTGCCTCGCTTGATGTGGAAAAGGGCGAGCCGCGCATGCGTTCGCGCCAGCTTTGGTTCACGCTGCACGACCGCCACGATAACGCGACGGTATATTTGCACGGCGGCGCGATAACGTACGCGCCGATCGCCGGAGATCCGCGTCCGATTACGCTCGCACGCCGGAGCGATATCCCACTGGCCGGCGAGCACAACATACAAAATGCGATGGCCGCGTTGTTGGCTGCGCTGGTTATCGGGTGCGATCCGGTTCGATTGCGCGACGCGGTTACGACGTTCCGTCCCATGCCGCATAGGTTGGAACCGGTCACCGAAATCGACGGCGTGCTTTACGTCGATGACTCGAAGTCGACGAACCCTGGTTCGGTCATCGCTGCTCTGCATTCGTACAATCGTCCCGTCATTCTCATTGCGGGCGGCCGTTCCAAGGGCACGGATTTCGTGGAGCTCGGTGTTGCGATCAAACAACGCGCGAAGGCATTGATTGTCATCGGCGAAGCGGCTGAGGAGATTGCAAAGGCCGCCAAAGGCATGAAAGCCGTGCGGGCAACGTCGATGGAAGATGCGGTGCGCCGTGCCCAGGAGATTGCTTCTCGAGGTGACGTTGTCGTGCTTTCACCGGGCTGCGCATCGTTCGATATGTTCCGCTCGGCGGAAGATCGCGGAGAAAAATTCGTAGCCGCCGTGACGGCCCTGCGAGAACCTGCCGGTGCGTAATGCCGCGAGGCTAGCGGAACGCCCGAGGTACGACACGCGCGAACACGCGAGCTTGCGTTCGTACATCGTAGCGCCGCCCGATACGATCCTCTTTGCAGCGGTCGCGGCGTTGGTCGGTATCGGCCTGGTGATGATTTTCTCGGCGTCGAGTGCAACGGCATACGCCGAACACCACGACACCGCGTACTACGCGAAACGCCAGTTCGTGTGGTTGCTGGTCGGTCTTGGGTTTGCATATGGCGCGTACCGGATGGACTACCACAAACTAAGGAAAGCCGCGCCGTATATTTTGGTGGCGTCGATCGCGACGCTCGTACTGGTACTGGTTCCACATGTCGGTATCGTTGTAAACGGCGCGCGACGATGGGTCGGCGCATCCGCCGTTAGTTTTCAGCCGTCAGAGTTCGCGAAGCTGGCTCTGATTGTTTATCTCGGCGCGATGCTTTCGCAACGCGGCGAGCGCATCACGTCGCTGTGGAACGGGCTCTTCCCGCTCTGCGTTCCCGTCGTCATTATGGCCATGTTGGTGCTTGCCGAACCCGACATGGGAACCGCGAGTCTCTTAGTAATGACGGCGTTCGCGATGTTCTTTGCAGCGGGAGCACGCATTCCGCATTTGCTTGCCATTTTGGGCGCGATCGTTCCGCCCGTTGCGCTTGCGATTCTTGCCAGTCCATATAAGCGCGCTCGCATCTTTGCGTTCATCGATCCATGGAAAGACGCGCAGAACACCGGCTTCCACATCGTTCAATCGTTGCTTGCCCTGGGAAGCGGCGGGCTCTTCGGCGTTGGACTCGGTGCGTCGCGCGCGAAGTTTTTCTACCTGCCCGAGCAGTACACGGACTTCATCTTCTCGGTACTCGGCGAAGAGCTTGGACTCGTCGGCGCGTTCGTAGTGCTGGCGCTCTTCATCGTCTTCGCGTATCGCGCCGTGAAGATTGCGATTGCGGCACCGGATCGCTTCGGGTTCTTTTTGGCGCTCGGGTGCGCCGCGCTCATCGTCATCCAGGCTTTCATCAATATCGGCGTGGTGACGTCGTCATGGCCCGTAACCGGCGTTCCGTTACCGTTCATTTCGTTCGGCGGCAGTTCGCTCATCGTCAATCTCGTAGCAGCCGCGTTTATTGTGAACGTCGGACGTTTCCGGCGCGTCGGCAAGAAGTAATGAAGGTGGTCTTCGCGGGCGGAGGGACGGGTGGACATCTCTATCCGGCGATCGCGATTGCGGACGCACTAAGCGGCGAACGCGGCTCGATTACGTTTTTCGGTACAGCCGACCGGCTCGAAAGCAAGATCGTTCCGAAAGCCGGATATCGTTTGGAAACGGTTGCGAGCCGGCCGCTTACGCGCAAACCGTCACTCGAACTAATTCGCACGCTTTTCGCCAACGCGTCCGGCACATTCCAGAGTTTAGGGAAACTTACGCGGCTAAAGCCGGACTTGCTGATCGCGACGGGCGGCTACGTTTGTTTTCCCGTCGTTCTTGCGGCACGAATCCTTCGCGTGTTGCGTCGCATTAAGGCGCCGATAGTGCTGCTGGAGCCCAACGCACACCCAGGATTGACAAACAGACTGTTGGCGCCGCTCGTCGACGAAGTTTGGGGCGCCTTTGAAAAACCGGATGCGCGTTTCGCATCGAAATACGTGCATACCGGCATTCCGGTGCGCGCTGCGCTACGCGATCTTCCGAACCGTGAAGATGCATTGGCGCGCCTTGGGCTCTCTGCCAATCGTCGTACGTTGCTTGCGATCGGCGGAAGCCAAGGTGCGCGCTCGATCAACGATGCGTTGACTTCGATCGTAAAGACCGGCGGATTGCCTGAAGGCTGGCAACTGATTCACGTAACCGGTGAACGCGAATACGATCGCGTCCGTGCAGCGCTGGGAAGTTCATCGGACTCCGCTGTGCGGCCGTATTTGGATGACGTCTCGGATGCATTTGCCGCATCCGACCTCATCCTCGCGCGTGCCGGCGCTTCGACGCTCGGTGAACTGGCCGCAACGGGAAAGCCTGCGGTTCTTGTTCCGTATCCGCATGCGTCGGACGATCATCAGCGACATAACGCAATGGTCGTCGCCGAAGCCGGTGCTGCGGTGGTGGTCGATGACCGCGAATTGCGCGCCGGAAAACTCCGCGGAATTCTTGCAGAAGTAACGGCAAGCGAACGGTTGGCATCGCTTCACGCGTGCGCTTCGCAGCTTCGCGCAATCGATCCGATTGCGACAATTCTCGCGCGGATTGCAGCCTTGACGGCTCGAAAGAGCGGCGCGTGATGGGGCAGCACTGGCACTTCGTGGGAATCGGCGGCATCGGCATGAGCGCGATTGCGCGCATTTTGGTATCGCGTGGAGACTTCGTGTCGGGCTCCGACGTTCGCGCCACGCCGCTCATCGAACGCCTAAAAATCGAAGGCGTAAAAGTTACAATCGGCCACGATGCGGCGAACGTGGACCAAGGCTCCACGGTTGTCGTGAGCTCGGCGATCGATCGACGCAATCCCGAGTACGTCGCGGCGCAGCGGTTAGGCGTTCCACTCTTGCACCGCGGTGAGCTATTGGCGCGGTTGGTGCGCGAGCGGCGCGGTATCGCGGTTTGCGGCACGCACGGAAAAACGACCACGACTGCGATGGTTCATAGCGTTCTGCGCGCCGGACAAGTCGATGCGAGTTTAGTGCTGGGCGGAATCGATGGTGCGCTCGGAACGAACGCACACGACGGCAGCTCGCAGTGGTTCGTTACGGAAGCCGATGAATCCGACGGTTCGTTTGCGCTGCTCGATCCGGCGATTGCGATCCTCAACAACATCGAAAACGATCATTTGCAAAGCGACGACGAATTGCCGCAGCTGGTGAACGCGTTCGAAGAGTTTCTTGCCAAGCTTCCTGAGGACGGCGTTGCCATTATCGGCGTCGACGATCCATTGGCGGCTTCTTTGATAGAGCGCCCGCGACGCGCCCCGACGATGACGTTCGGTTTTGGGCCGCGTTCGTACGTGCGTGCGGCAAACATGCGCTTCGAACGCCTCGGTACACGCTTTGATGCGATCGTCGGCGATGTTTGCCTTGGAACGATCGAACTTGCGGTGCCCGGCGCGATCAACGTTCAAAATGCGTTAGCCGCCGTTGCCGTCGCACGCCAACTCGAAATTCCGTTCCCGCAAATCGCCGAGGGGTTGCGTGCGTTTCGCGGCGTGCGCCGCCGCTTCGATATTCTCACGCGCAACGATCGGTTGAT
Organism: uncultured bacterium; assembly: GCA_964546935.1. Classification (GTDB taxonomy): domain Bacteria; phylum Vulcanimicrobiota; class Vulcanimicrobiia; order Vulcanimicrobiales; family Vulcanimicrobiaceae; genus JALYTY01. The sequence goes on from CAZJLJ010000045.1 coordinate 12,751, forward strand.
AGTGGTCGATGATTATGCGCACCATCCAACGGCCGTGCGCGCCACGATCGCCGCGGCGCGTCAATACCATCAAGGACCGGTATTCGTGGCGTTTCAGCCACACCGTTACACGCGCACTGCATATCTGGCTCGTGATTTTGCGGATGCGCTGCGCGGCGGCGATCGGGTGTATTTGGCGCCCGTTTATGCCGCATCCGAAGCGCCGATCCCCGGCGTGAGCGAACGCTCCATCGGCGAACCGCTGGCAACGGCCGGAACGCGAGTGACATATGTTCCGCGAGTTGACGATTTGGAAGAGCGTATTTTCGATGAAGCACCGCGAGGCGCGCTGGTTTTGATGTTGGGCGCGGGCAACATTACCGATGTTGCGGCTCGCTTAGCCCATCGGGTAGAAGAGGCCATCGTTCGCGCGTGAGTCTGACGACGACGCGCGCTTGCCAATCGCTCCTCGATCCCGACGATCGGTCTCAGCTCCTCGCGATCTTCGGCGATCGCGTCGAGTTCGATGCCTCACTTGCACCGTTTACGTCTTGGAAAATCGGCGGCCCGGCCGATGCGCTAGCTGTTGTTGAAAGCGAAGAAGAGCTGGCCGCGGCAATGCGCCTCAGCTTCAAACGGCGCTTACCGTGGTTCGTGCTTGGTGCGGGAAGCAACGTGCTCATCGGTGACGGTGGATTGCGTGGAATCGTCGTACGGCTTGGCGGAGCGTTTGCCGAGATCGAAGCGCGGATCGAAGGCGAGAAAGTTGTTGTCGAGGCGGGCGCGTCGGCGAACATGGCGCTAGTAACCGCCAAGGCGGCGAGTCTGGGCGCTCTCGGCATCGGGTCCCTCTCCGGAATTCCGGGTACCGTCGGCGGCTCGTTACGCATGAACGCCGGCACCGACCGTGAGATGGGCGACTTCGTTCGTGAATTATGGGTGCAATCGCCCACCAAACCCGAACCGCACACGATTACCGTTCAATACTTCTACCGTCACACGACGCTCGCACGTGACGCGGTCGTTTCCAGAATCACGCTCGAGTTTGAACGGGGTGACGCCAAGACGGTCCGTACCGAGATGCAGACGCGCCTCGTGCGCCGCAAGTCGACCCAGCCAATCGCGCTTCCGAATGCGGGCTCGTGTTTCCGGAACCCCGAGGGCGATAAGGCCGCACGGCTGATCGAGGCCGCCGGTGCTAAGGGATGGCGGGTAGGCGGCGCGGAAGTCTCTCAACTGCACGCCAACTTTATCAACAACGTCGGAGGTGCGACCGCCCGAGATGTCGCGTCGCTCCTTGCACGCGTACGTCGAGCCGTTCGCGACCAATTCGGAGTTGAGCTTCAGCTGGAAGTGCATTTAGTCGGTGTTTTTATCGATGAAACGCAAGCGTGATGGTGAATAGAAAAGCTAAAGTCGCCGTTGTCATGGGCGGGTCCAGTGCGGAACGCGAGATCTCGATCAAAACGGGATCCGGCGTCATGCGCGCTTTGCAATCTCTCGGCTATGAAACGCAGTCGCTAGACTACGATCGCCGTTTCGTCGATGCTATTCGCGAAGTTGCGCCCGACGTTGTATTTAACGCATTGCACGGCCCGGGCGGGGAGGACGGCCAAGTCCAGGCGATTCTAGATTTTCTAGGCATTACGTATACCGGAAGCGCTGTTGAAGCATGTGCGCTTGCGATGGACAAGCATTTGACGAAGAAACTTGTCGCTGCGGAAGGCCTTCCGACGGCGGCTTGGGATTTGTTCGATCTCTCCGGTGGAACGCTGCCGTTGCTTCCGGGTTCGCTCGATCTTCCGCTGGTAATCAAACCGCGTTTCGAAGGCTCAGCAATCGGCGTTACGATCGTAAAGACGCACGAACAGTGGACGAACGCGATGATCACCGCTGCAAAAGCGTATTCGCAAATCATGGCGGAAGAGTTTATCGAGGGCCGCGAGTTCACGTGCGGCGTTCTCGGCGAAGAAGCGCTTCCCGTTATCGAAATCGTGCCGAACGAAGACGAATTCTACACGTTCGACGCAAAATACGCCCCCGGTGGCAGCCAGCACATCGTGCCTGCAAAGATCGATGAAGATCTCTCCGCGCGTTTGCAAATGCTTGCGCTATCCGTCCACCGCCTATTAGGTCTGCGCGACTACTCGCGCACCGATTTCATCGTGAGCAAAGAAGGCCGTCCGCAAATACTGGAAGTCAATACGTTGCCGGGATTAACGCCGACTAGCCTGTTTCCGGACGCATGCGCTTCGATCGGTATTTCGTACGAAGCGCTGGTCGATCGCCTGATCGGCTACGCACTTGCTCGCGCCGAAGTCGCAAACGTTGCGTAGATAACGGTTTACTACTAGTTTCGTCGCAGTACTGACGAGCGTAACGACGAACGTCATAAACGTGGAGGACCCTACATGCACGTTCATGACGACGCGTTCGATTGTCGTTGTCCGCATAGCGGATTTTCATCACGTCTTTTTTCTGAAGCAAAACTAGCATTAGGCCGTCGCGCCTTCTTAGCGGGCGCTGCGGCCGCCGGCGCAGCAATGCTGCTGCCCTCGCGCGCACGCGCCGCCGCGCAGACCGTGACCGTCTTGAAGGCCGCGCGACTCTTCGATGGCCTCACCATGCGCACGCCGGGCGTGCTCGTTCTGCGCGGCGATCGCATCGTTTCGATGAACGCCGGCGATGCGGGAAGCGACGCCGCGGTTATCGATCTTGGCGACGCAACGCTGATGCCGGGATTGATCGACTGCCACACGCACGTTGCACCGTTCATCGTCCCGTCGCGCTATCTCGCCGTTCCGGGACGCACGAGCGATAGCGTTGGCGAAGCGGCCATTTACGGCGTGCGTAACGCCCAAGCGATGTTGCGCAATGGGTTCACAACGCTGCGTGATGTCGGCGGCGGATGGGGTGTCGATCTGGCGGTGCGTGATGCGATCAACGAAGGCGCCGTTGTCGGACCGCGCATTTTCGCTGCGGGTCCGGCGCTTTCGATTACCGGTGGCCACGGCGACTCAAACGATTTGCCCGACTTCGTGCACGAAGATGAAACGATCGAAAGCGGCGTTTCATACGGTCCGTATGGCTTCCGTCAAAAAGTGCGCGAACACGTGAAGCGCCACGCTGACGTAATCAAAATCTTGGCGACGGGCGGCGTGTTGAGTTACGGCGACGTTTGGGACATTCCGCAATTCAATCTCGACGAAATACAAGCCGTTGTAGACGAAGCAACGAAGTTCAATCGCAAAGTTGCCGCGCATTGCCACGGCGATAAAGGCATTTCTGTCGCCGTCGAAGGCGGCGTCCACTCGATCGAACATTGCACGGGCGTTTCGGAAGCGACGCTCAAGAAGATGCAAGAGCGAAACACGCATCTCGTTCCCACGATTTGGGCGCTGGATTCGATTCTCGTGCCGGGCAACCCGAACAAAATCAGCGCGCAGTCGGTGCAGAAAGCACAGTATGCGGCAACAGTACGCAACGAGGGCATGCAACGTGCCGTTGCATCCAGCGTAACCATTACCTATGGTACGGACGCCGGCGTCTTTCCGCACAAGGAGAACAACAAAGACTTTGCGCTCCTCGCAAAGATGGGCATGCATCCTATCGATGTATTGAAGTCGGCAACGCACAATGCCGCCGCGTTGATCGGCGTAACCGACCGCGGATCGCTTGCTCCGGGCAAGTTGGCCGACGTCGTTGCATTCCACGGCGACCCGTCGCGCAACATCAGCGCAATCGAAAGCACCCCGGCATTGCTGATGCTTGGCGGGAAACGGATCGATCCCGCGAGCCTTGCGTAGTCTATTCTAGCGAGCGAACATCCGCCGGTCGTCCTCTTCGAGCATTTCGAAGAGCGACGTTTCCGGCGGTAATTCGCGCGCACAC
>CAZJLJ010000045.1:16720-24927 GCA_964546935.1 uncultured bacterium
ACTTCGTCTTCCGCCGCCGCTAAAGCAATGACGCTACACAAATCCTCTTGGTCAATTTGAAGTTCGCGTAAAAGCCGCGCGCTGAAGCCCTCGATTTTGTACTCGCCCAAGTCGCCGCCCGGCAGCGTGGCACGCAGTTTATCGATCGTTCTTGCGAGCAGGACGACGCCCCCGAGCCGGTGGCGCGGACTGCGCGGCGGTTGGATTGTGAGATTAAGCGGCTTCATCGAGCGTTCAATTATTGTGAGCGAGCGGGCTTCCTTGAGCGGGCGGCAACTCGGTTCGCTTTCGGGCGAAGAGTGCCGCCAAAAGTCGCACGGAGGCCCGTCGGCGCCGGTCTTTAACTCTCTTTAGGATTTGCCTGTCCCTGCGTGGGCGGGTTTGCGTTGGAGGAACACTTGTCTACCACTGGTACGGTTGTCGATCGCGGGCTCGAAGGCGTTGTCGTCGGGTCTACAGTTCTCAGTAACGTCGAAGGACAGATCGGTCGGTTAACCTACCGCGGTTACGACATCGACGATCTTGCGCCGAACGCCTCGTTCGAAGAGATCGTGCATCTCTTGCTTTACGGTCATCTTCCAACGGCTGAAGAACTAGAGTCGCTCAAACGTGAACTCGCCGCGCGCGCCGGGTTGCCGCAGCCGCTCATCGCTGCGATGCAAAGCGTTCCGAAAACCGCTTGGCCAATGGACGTCATGCGCACGATCGTCAGCGGACTTGCGTTGTTCTCGCCGGTGAACGGGAAAGGCGAACACGTCTCCGACGTTCACAGCGCGATCGAACTGATTGCGAAGATGACGACGATTCTCGCGGCGTGGGATCGCATTCGCCGCGGGCTCGATCCGATCGAACCTCGTTCCGATCTTTCACATGCAGCGAACTTTCTGTATATGCGCACGGGAAAAGTGCCGTCGGCGATCGAGGAAGACGCGGTCGACACGTATCTGGTGCTGCTCGCCGATCACTCATACAACGCCTCGACCTTCTCCGCGCGGGTAACTTCTTCGACGCGTGCCGATATTTACGCGGCCGTAACGGCGGCGCTCGCAACGCTGACGGGCGATTTGCACGGTGGCGCTGCAAGCGCGTCGTACACCAACCTGGTGGCCATCGGTAAGCCCGAAAACGCCGAGAAGTTCGTGCGCGATGAACTTGCCAAAGGAAATCGCATCATGGGGATGGGGCATCGCGAATACCGCGTCCGCGATCCGCGTGCCAAACATCTCGATACGATTGCGAAAAAGCTTTCGGAGTATCGCGGCGACACGAATTGGTATGCGATTGCTCGCGAATTGGAAAATGCCAGCAACAAAGTGTTGCAAGAGGCCAAACCCGACCGCAAGATCTATGCGAACGTCGATTTCTATACGGCCCCCGTGCTTGCGGATCTCGGAATCCCGGGCGATGAATTCACGTGTCTTTTTGCGTGCGGCCGGATCGCCGGCTGGAGCGCGCACATTCTCGAACAACTGCACGATAATCGGTTGATCCGCCCGCAGGCCGCCTACGTTGGTCCTCCGCCCGGACCGTACGTTCCGGTCGAACAGCGTACCGGCGGAGCGGTTCCGACGGGAGCTTAGTTCTGGATCGCGCGACGTTTCTCGCGCTCGCGTCGGCGTTCACCGCCGCGCCGTCGGCCGCACCCGTTTCGAAGGGGACGTGGCTGCCGATGAGCGTGGGAATGAACCGCGCCTTCGTTTCGCTTTCGTTTACCGGCCCGAACGGAAAATCGCGCACCGGCACATGCTGGTTTGATACCGGCGGCGGTCAATTGATTCTGCGACGCGATTTTGCAAGGGAGCTAGGGCTTCGCGAAACCGGCGCAGCGATAAGTGAAAACGGCGCACGTTTGATTCCCGTCGATGCGCCACGCATAATGGCCGGCGACGTGAGAGTCCCGGTGTCGGCGGCCGAAACGGTCATGCTCGATTCGGACCGTATGATCTCGGGCGTTGAAGCCGATGTGCTTTTCCCCGTTCGGCTTTTACGCGATCACGCCGTCGCGTTCGATTACTTAAACCATCGCTTTGGCCTCGACGTCGACACGCCGCCTGGTACGCAGCTCAGCGTGGATATTTCGCAGCGCTCCGGTTTTGCGCGCTTGCCGATTAGCATCGCGGGAGAAACCTTCTACGTTTTATTGGACAGCGGTGCATCGTGCACGATGCTGTCGCAAGCGTTGATTACGGATCTGTGCACGAAACATCCCGATTGGCGAACGGTGCACGGCGCGTACGACGATGCCAATATGCTCGGCGGCACGTTCGAAGCAAACGCGCAAGAGTTGCTGTTGCCCGAGATTCAAATCGCCGACGTAACCCTTGCCGATGTCACGGTCGTGTCACGGCCGGAGGGAACGTTCGAAAAGTGGATGAGCTCGTTGACGACCGCACCGATCGTCGGTTCGCTCGGCGGAAATGTGTTACATCGCTTTCATATGACCATCGATTATCCGAATTCGCGCCTCTATCTGGATTCCGCAGCGCATCGACTGACGGGGCATCCGCTCGCGCTCGTCCCGTTGACTGTTACGCCGAACGACGACGGAACGTATGGAATTGCGCAGATTTTAGATGATCCGGCGTACGCGTCGGTGCGTGCAAAGCTCATCGGTGCGCAGCTGGTTTCCGTGGACGGTACGCCGGTTAGCGACCGCCGGATCTCCGACGTGCACAATTTGCTGCGCGGCTTGCCGAAGACGTCGAAACGCATCATGGTTCTGCGCGACGGCCACACGCAAAGTTACGACGTGCCCGTTATCGTGTTATGGGATATCGCCTAACGGATGCGTCGTGCGAACCGGCATCGGTCGCGGGATAATATGGACCGGCGGACGGTAAATCGGACGCGGCATCGGATGCGTCGTAATCGTTGAGGGCGCCGGCGTACTTGCCGTCGCCGGTTGCGGCAGCGGAACTTCAGGTGCGCGCGTAGTGGTTGGGCCGGGACGCATTCGCATTGGCGTCGCGGTGGGCACCGGCGCAGGCGTTTGCGGCTGCGGCCATTGCGTTTGGTACGGATATGCCGGCTGGAACGTCACATACACGGGATACGGCGCATAAAAGACTTGGCCGTTTGGACCAATGTACATTGCCGTAATCGGACATTGCGAAATCTGCGCGCCCCACGGCGCTTGCAACGTTGCCGAATAGTACGACGAGTAGGGCGAGGCGGAGAGTGGATACTGCCACGGTGAGTTGCAGACAAATGCAAAAGCCTGGCCGCCGGGCGGTGCGATAAGCTGAATCGGCATGTATTGATTCGGCCCGAACGTCGAACCCGCAACGCTCAATTGAAGCGCACCAGGCGAGCCGTAATCGTTCGTTGCCGGACCGTTGCTCTGTAACGCTGCCACCGTTGTTTCAAACGACCACTGCTGATTGAAAAACTTTCCGTTTGTAAGCGTTCCGCTGATTTCAACCCGGTGCGTCCCGATGGCCAAGCCGTGGCGCGGAATGTACGTAACCGACGTGCCGCCGTAGGAAGCGTCGGGCGTTACGTCGCGTCCGTCAACCGTTACATGCAACGTTGCGATTTTGACCGGCATCGGCGCGTCGATGTTCGCGGTGATGGTTGGAAACGCGGTTGCTTCGCGCGCACCCGAGGGCGGAGCAAGCGCAACGACGGGTTGCGGCGATGCGACCGCGCGAGTCTGAACTGCCACTTGCGTTTGCGCGGCATCCGTGCGAACCGTTACAAGTTGCGTCTGCGTATCGTAATCGACCTGCGCACCGAGCGATTCGGAGACGAAGCGCAACGGCACGTATGTCCGATTGCCGATGACGCGCGATCCGTCTTCGCCAATGGCGAACGACACGTGCCGGGTATCCGTCGAGGCCGTGATTCGCCGGGACGAGCCATCGTATTGCACCGCTGCGCCGAGTGCTTCGAAAAGTGAACGCATCGGCACGATGATGCGGCCCCGATCCTCTACCGCGGCGACGTCCAGGGGACGATCGTTCACGGCAATGGTGATCGCTGCCAAAAGCGCCAGCATAGCTACTAGTGTAACGCTTTAGTCGCCGGAATAGTCACGGCGCAACGTCGGCGGCATTCGCGTGACGATCTCGTAATTGATCGTATCGGCCCAGCCGGCCCAATCTTCCGCCGTAATCTCGGCATCGCCGTCACGCCCGATCAGCGTTACTTTGTTGTCGACCTCGGCCTTCGGCGCGTTCGTCAGATCGAGAAAAGACATGTTCATCGCGACGCGGCCAACGATCGGGCATCGAGCACCGTCGACGATCGCGGCGCCGCGATTCGAAAGCGCGCGCGGAATACCGTCGGCGTACCCGAGCGGGATGACCCCGATGCGCATCTCGCGCGAAGCGTGATAGCTGGTGCCGTAGCCGATCGGCGACCCGGCAGCAACCGTGCGCACGACTGTTAAGGACGTTTCGTAGCTCATCACCGGCTCGAGCGGAAGTTTGCTGGAGTTCATGGCCTCGCGTGTCTGCGGTGAGGGCCACAACCCGTATAGCGCGATGCCGAAACGCGACATGTCTAAACGTGTTTGCGGCCAGAGCATCGCGGCAGCGGAAGCAGCGATGTGACGAGTCGGTCTAACGCCGTGTGAAGCGAAAACCGGCTCCGCATGCGTGTACGCTTTTCGAAAGCGCTCCAGCTGCTGCATCGTGTATGGCGAGTCAATCTCTTCCGCCGAGGCGAGATGCGAAAAAACGCCGGCGATTTCAATTTCCGGGATGTGTAGAAAATCTTCAACCGCATCGGCAAGCTCATCGGCTTCCATTCCCAAGCGGTTCAAGCCGGTGTTCAGTTTTACGTGAACTTTCATGCGCCGCTGTTGTCTATGCGCCGTTGTCGCAATCGATCGCGCGAACTCGCCCATATTCCACAGCGCAATTTCCAGATCCAATGCTGCGGCAGCCGCAAGCTCTTTTCGTTGAACCGGGCCGAGAACGAGCACCGCAGCGGTAACGCCCGCATCGCGCAACGTGACCGCTTCTTCGACGGAATAGACGCACAGTTTTGATGCGTACGGCTCGACTGCGAGCGCGCATTCGGTCAAACCGTGTCCGTATGCATTGCCCTTTACGACGAATGCCGCGGCTTTGGGCGCTACCAGCGCACGCAGCGCTTGAGCGTTGCGTTTAAGCGCACCGAGCGAAATACGAAGCCGGCCGATCACCGTGCCGCTTTTCGGTAAGGGTAGAGCGGGTTCCGGTGCCCTATGCGGAAATGGCGCTCATGGTCGCTCTCATCGGCTTCCCTACCGATTTAAACTCATCGCATTTGCGCGGGCCGGCAGATGCTCCGGCCGCTATTCGCTCCGAATTTCTTGGCGACGCCGGAAACCCATATGCTGAATCTGGTTTGAGTCTGAAATCGCCGGGCGTTTTCGTTGATTTCGGCGATGTTCCGATGCGTGAAGACGCGAGCGATCGCGCGACTATCGAAGCGGCGATCTCCGAACAATTGGACCAAGGGCAGCGCGTCCTTTCGCTGGGCGGCGATCATTCGATCACTTATCCGATCATGCGCGCATATACAAAAGCGTTTCCGAATTTGACGATCGTGCATTTCGATGCGCATCCGGACATGTATCCGAGCTTTCAAGGCAATCCGTATTCGCACGCTTCGCCGTTTGCGCGCATTTTAGAAGACACACCGGTCGCAGGATTAGTTCAAATCGGCATTCGCACGATGACGCCGCCGCAACGGCAAGTCGCAGACCGTTTCCGCGTGCAAGTCTTCAACGCGTGGCAACTTGATGAAGCGCGTCGCGCGTTGCCCGATGGGCCCGTTTATGTTTCGCTCGATCTCGATGCTCTCGATCCGGCATTCGCCCCCGGTGTTTCGCATCGTGAACCGGGCGGGCTTTCGGTGCGCGACGTTTTAGAACTGGTGAAAGCGATCCCCGGCGACGTCGTTGGCGCCGACATCGTAGAATACAATCCGCGTCAGGATATCAACGGCGTAACTGCAACGGTTGCCGCGAAATTCGCGAAAGAATTTATAGCGCGGATGTCCGCCGGCTGAGCCGCGCCACAACAAATGCAACCGGAAGCCCGAAGAACACCGAATGCGCGATCACGGCGTTGATGAAGTCGTTCGGCGTAGCCGGTGGCTTCAACGCATTTGCGCCTAGCAGAATCAACTGCATGAACATATACACGACCACGCCGTACACAAGGCCCGAGATTGCCCAGCGCTCGTTCATAAACCGCTGACGTGTCGCGAGATACGCGTAGCCGCCCGCCCAACAAATGCTCACGATAAAGTGGAGTAACAATCCAAGCCACGCGTAAGACGTGCTGGTGAAAGCAACTTTACCGATGGCGACGGATGCGATGAACTGCCAGACGCTCAAAATCGAGACGTGTTGCGGAAGAACCGTCGTTAGATAGAGATAGATTTCGATCGAAATGCCGCCGGCGATACCGGCAGCGACGGCTTGTTTTGCAATGCTGCCCCAATTTACGCGTTGTGCTGTTGCCATGTCGCCCGACCTTCGCCAATGTGTTCAACGAGCCTCGCTTGCTCGTTGCTTTACACGACTGCGACATAAATCGAACGTTTATGTGAAGAAGCCCTAACCAACTACTAAGCAAAGGCTCAGAAGTTCTCGGTACCATCGGGAAATGATGGGAGAGCAACCGGCACGCGAGCCGGCCGAAGTCATCATCTTCGGAACCACCGCGCTGCTCGCCGTAGTCGTCGCAATCGGCCTCGCCTTCGTCCTGTGGGCGCAACTGCACCGCACTTCCGAGCGCGCCGTGCTAACAGCCGCCGTTTCGTCGTTAGGCGCCGGAACGGGCTGCCTGGGTTTCGCAACGCAGAAGCCTGTCGCGCGGTTATTCATGTTAGTCTTTGCAGCGACGTTGCTGATTGCGTTTTTCCTGGGCGGCCCGATTTTCAGCACCCTTACCCCCTAGCTTGCTCTGCTGCCCGGCATTAAGCGGGCTACCTTCCGTCCTCCTAAAACCCGTGCTACGAGCGCCTCGCAGGACGCTTGCACTCATCAACCGTCTTTGCTAAGATTTCACGGCTGGCACTCTACTGCTGTGAGTGCCAACTACCAGTTTTTCAATTGCGTTTTGGAGGTTTCAGTGAATCTCAAGCCTTTGGCCGATCGCGTGGTCATCGAACACGTGGAGCAGAACGAGAAGACCACTAGTGGCATCTTCTTGCCCGACACTGCGAAAGAGAAGCCCCAGGAGGGTGTTGTCAGTGCCGTCGGACCCGGCCGCGTGAACGACGATGGCAAGACGCTCCCGATGACCGTTAAGGTCGGCGATCGCGTCATTTATTCGAAGTACTCCGGTTCCGAGATCAAAATCGACAACAAAGAGTACCTTATCGTTTCTGAAAAAGACGTGCTCGCCATCGTCGACAAAGTTCCGGCTGGCGTTTAAGGAGTTTAGGAAAATAGATTATGGCTGCAAAGCAATTAGTTTTTGACGAGAACGCCCGTCGTGCGCTCGAGCGTGGTGCGAACATGCTCGCCGACGCGGTCAAAGTGACGCTCGGACCGAAAGGCCGCAACGTCGTCCTCGATAAGAAGTTCGGTTCGCCGACGATCACCAACGACGGCGTGACGATCGCGAAAGAAATCGAACTGCCCGATGTTTTCGAGAATATGGGCGCCCAGCTCGTCAAGGAAGTTGCTTCCAAGACGAACGACATCGCCGGCGACGGTACGACCACGGCGACGGTTCTCGCGCAAGCGATCATTCGCGAAGGCCTCCGCAACGTGACCGCCGGCAGCAATCCGCTGCTCATCAAGCGCGGCATCGAAAAGGCGGTTGAAGTCGCGGTTGAAGCGATGGAAGCCAACAAGCAGATCGTCGACACGAAAGAAAAGATCGCTCAGGTCGCGTCGATCTCCGCAAATGATAAAGAAATCGGCGATCTGATCTCCGAAGCGATGGAGAAGGTCGGCAAAGACGGCGTGATCACGGTTGAAGAATCGCGCACGCTCAAGACCGAAGTGGAAACCAAAGACGGCATGCAGTTCGACAAGGGCTACATCTCGCCGTACATGGCTACCGACAGCGAGCGCATGGAAGCGATTCTCGACGATCCGTACATTCTCGTGACGGAGCGCAAGATCTCGGCGATCGCCGACATTCTGCCGCTTCTCGAGAAGATCGTTCAAATGCAGAAGCCGTTGCTCATTATCGCGGAAGATGTCGAAGGTGAAGCGCTTGCGACGCTCGTCGTCAACAAGCTGCGCGGCACGTTCA
>CAZJLJ010000046.1:0-24744 GCA_964546935.1 uncultured bacterium
AAAAGGGCGTCCCCGCGGGGGCGCCCTTTGTGCTTGGCGAACCCTGGTGCCCGCTATGCCGAAGACCGAACACTGGCAATGGTACGTCGAGGAGTTCGCTCCGACCGAACAACACCACCACGCCATCGAAGAAGTTTTTTTCGCGGGACGCTCCGACTTTCAACAAGTCTCCGTAATCAGCACTCCGGTCTTCGGAAAGATGTTGATTCTTGACGGCGACACGCAGAGTTCGCAGGGCGACGAGAAGATTTATCACGAGTCGCTCGTGCATCCGGCGATGGCCGGTGCCGCCGATCGCAGCGAAGTTTTGATTCTTGGCGGCGGTGAGGGCGCAACGTTGCGTGAAGTTTTGCGCGAGGAGACCGTGCGCCGTTGCACGATGGTCGATATCGACGGGCTTGTTGTCGAGCTTTCGAAGAAGTATTTGCCCGAGTGGGGCGATGGTGCATTCGAGGATCCGCGGGCGCGCGTTATCATCGGCGATGCGCTTCAGTTCATGCGCGACGACAGGGACAAATACGGCGTTATCATCTCGGATCTAACGGAGCCGCTTGAGGATTCGCCGAGCAACATCTTGTTCAACGAAGATGTTTTCAAGCTGATCAAATCGCGCTTAGCGGACGGCGGAATCTACGTGCTTCAAGCGAGCACCGCTGCCTTTCATAACGCGTCGTTGCACTGCAAAATGTCGCGTACGCTGCGCAACCATTACAAGCATGTCACGTCGTTCTTTCAATACGTTCCGGCGTTTGATACCGACTGGGCGTTTCTGGCGTGCAGCGACAGGATCGACCTTGCGGGCTTGGATGCGCAGACGATCGACCGCTACGTGCGCGGCTTGAAAGGCGAGAATTTCTTCTACGACGCCGAGACGCACCGCCGGCTTTTCTCCCTGCCGCTTTACCTGCGACGCATGCTGGCGGCTGCGGGGGCGGTTTTCAGCTAGAATCAAAACGATGAGCATCGATTTCGCCTCAGCCCCACATCGCTGGGAAAAGGAAAAGTCGCATTTCGTAGCGCTCCTCGACCTGAAGCTTGAAAAGGTCGAGCACGGCAAGGCGGTAATGCGGATGCCGTTTCGCCCGGAAATTGCGAACGGAGCAGGCGCCGTTCATGGCGGCGCAATCGTCAGCTTGTGCGACACGGTATTCTATGTGGCGCTTGCTTCCATTTACGGGCGCGAACAGGACACGGTGACCGCGTCTCTCCAATGCAACTTTCTGGCACCCGCATTGCCGCCCCATGACTTGATTGCTGAAGCAACCGTGCTACGCGCCGGCCGGCGCATCTGCTACGGCGAGGTCCAAGTAAAAAGCAACAACAAGCTCGTGGCGCATGCGACGCTGAACTTCCTTAATTCATATCCCGACGAGGCACCGAAACAGAAGTAAATGACGGCAACGACCGATTTGCGGCGCACCGCGCTGTATGAAGAACACGTCCGGCTTGGGGGACGCATGGTTCCGTATGCCGGCTTCGAGATGCCCGTGCAGTATGCCGGAATTTTGAAAGAACACGATGCGGTGCGTCATCGTGCCGGTTTGTTCGACCTTTCGCACATGGGCCAGTTCATTCTCGAAGGCCCGAACGTTGCCGAATGGGCGGAGACGCTCACGACCAACGCCATTGCATCGATGAAACCGATGCAAGCACGCTATAACATCTTTTGCAATCCGCAGGGCGGTGCGCATGACGACACGATTTTCTATCGTTTGGAAAAGCGGTGGCTTCTGGTGGTCAACGGCGCGAACGCCGACAAAATGTGGGATCACTTGAACGCCAATCTCGCCGAGGGCGTGAAGCTTCAAAACCTGCATGGCCGCAACGCATTGATTGCGATACAAGGTCCGAAGTCGGTCGAGATGCTGCAGCCGCACATCAACGTCGATCTTTCAACCGTGAAGTATTACTTCTGCGCGGAAGGTGAAGTTTTCGGGCGTCCCGCGGTGGTTGCACGCACGGGTTACACCGGTGAAGACGGATTCGAGATTTTCTGCTTCGGCGAACATGCGCCGGAGATTTGGCGCGGTTTGCTCGACGCAAACAAAGACAAAGGCCTTGAGCCTTGTGGTCTGGGCTCACGCGATGTGTTGCGCCTCGAAGCCGGTATGCCGCTCTACGGCCACGAGCTGACCGAGCATATAACGCCCGTGCAAGCCGGCATGAACTGGGCCATCAAAACCGCGAAGCCCGAATTCATCGGCCGCAACGCTCTGATCGAACAGATGGACAAGGGCGATTACAAACGCATCGCCGGTCTAATGATGCACGGTCGCGCGCCTGCTCGCGACGGCTACTTAGTCTACTTGAACGACCGGGTTGTCGGCGACATCCGCAGTGGTTCGATGGCTCCATCCGTTCAAGGCAAAAATATTGCGACGGCGCTTGTGGATCGCGACGCCGCAACCGAGGGCACCAAGCTCGAGGTCGAAATCCGCGGAACGAAACACGAAGCAGTCGTGGTTCCGCTCCCGTTTTACAAGCGCGCCAAATAGTTGTTACTGAAGGAGATAACGTAGCGTGGCTCAGCCCGAAAATCTGCTTTACAGCAAAGAGCACGAGTGGGTCAAAATCGACGGCGATAGCGCCGTCGTCGGCATTACCGATTACGCGCAGAATTCGCTCGGCGACATCGTCTACGTCGAACTGCCGCGCATCGGCAAGCAAGTCGATCAATTCGGCAACATCGGTGTCGTCGAATCGGTGAAGGCGGTGTCGGATCTCTTCACGCCGATCGGGGGCGAAATCACCGAAGTCAACACTGCGCTGGATGGCGATCCCGCCGCGGTCAATCGCGACCCGTATGGCGAGGGCTGGCTCTTCAAAGTGAAACTCAAAGACAAGAACGAGCAGAGCAACTTGCTCTCCGCCTTAGACTACGAAAAGATCGCCGTCGAGTAATTTACGAAACCAAAAGCAATAGGTAGCAAAGAAAAGTAGATGTACACTCCGCATACGGAGCGGGATATTCGCGAGATGCTAGATGCCATCGGCGTCGGCTCGCTCGAAGAACTGCTCAAGGTCCCCGATGCCGTCGCCTTAAAAGCGCCGCTCGACGTCGTTCCGGCGTTGCCGGAATATCAGATCGCGCGTCGCTTCGATCAATTCGCAGCAAAGAACACGGGCGTTAATTACGCTTCGTTTCTCGGCGCAGGCGCGTATCGCCATTACGCGCCTCCGGCGATTACAGCGCTTGCGATGCGCGGCGAATTTCTGACTGCGTATACGCCATATCAAGCGGAGGTCTCGCAAGGCTACCTTCAGGCGATTTACGAGTGGCAGACGTACATCTGCATGCTCACCGGGATGCATATCGCCAACGCATCCGTCTACGACGGCGCAACGGCGCTGGCTGAAGCGGCGATCATGGCGCTAAACACAAACGGTCGCAAGAAGATCCTCGTGTCTCGCACGGTCGATCCGAACTATCGCGCCGTTTTGAAGACTTACTGCGACGGACTCGACGTTGAAATCGACGAAATCCCGTATACCGCCGACGGTGTAACGGACATGGCGGCGTTGCGTGATGCGGTCGTCACAAAAGAATACGCCGCCGTCGCACTCGGAACGCCGAACTTCTTCGGAAACATCGAAGCACTCAGCGCCGGCGCACTCGCCGCCGTTCACGAGAGCCAAACCGTGCCGATCGCGGTCGTTACGGAAGCGATTTCGCTCGCCGCTCTGGCAACGCCGGCATCGTGGGGTGCAGAGATCGTCGTCGGTGAGGCGCAAAGCTTCGGCGTTGCACTAGCATACGGCGGTCCGTACGTCGGCTTCATTGCTTCTACCAAAGAACACATGCGCCGGATCCCGGGACGTTTGGTGGGACGCACCGTGGACAACGACGGCAAAACAGCATACGTACTCACGTTGCAAGCGCGCGAACAGCACATTCGCCGCGAACGCGCGACTTCGAACATCTGCACGAATCAAGCGCATTGTGCGCTCATCGCTACCATGTATCTCGAACTGATGGGACAAACGGGCCTGCGCGACGTGGCCGCGCTGAACTTGGAGCGTTCGCGCGAACTGGCGACCGCGGTTTCTTCGCTCGACGGCGTGGACCTGAAGTTCAACGCACCGTTCTTCAACGAGATCGTCGTCGACGTGCATCAGCCGGCGGCCGATGTTCTGGAAGAGTTGAAGAAACGCAACATTTTGGGCGGCGTCGACCTAGGGCGCTTCTACCCCGAACTCAAGAACTGCATTTTGATGAACGCGACGGAGCTCACCACCAGCGGTGAGATCGAAAAACTCGCGACGGCTCTCTCCGAGGTTGTACATGTCCACGCAAACGTTTGATCGCACGCAAAGCCCGCTGATCTTCGATCTCGGACAGAAAGGGCGCGCGAACCAGTACGTTGAGCCCGGAAAGCCGCTCGACACATTCTTACCGAAGTCGTTGCTCCGCGAAGAGCTGCCGCTTCCGGATAACAGCGAACTAGACGTCGTTCGTCACTTCACGAAGCTTTCGCAGCGTACGTTCGGCATCGATATGGGCTTTTATCCGCTCGGATCGTGCACGATGAAGTACAATCCGCGCATCAACGACCAGATGGCCGGAAAGCGCGAGTTTGCGCAACTGCATCCGTACACGCCGGACGAGCTCGCACAAGGCGCACTGCAAGTAATGTACGAGCTGGAGCGCACCTTGAGTTCGCTCTTCGGGATGGCGGCGTTTTCGTTGAATCCATCGGCCGGCGCTCACGCCGAGCTTGCAGCGTTGCTGATCGCGAAGAAGTACTTCAAAGAACGCGGCGAGACGCAGCGCGACAAAGTTATCGTGCCGGACACCGCGCACGGTACGAACCCGGCGTCGGCAGCGATGTGCGGATTCAAAGTCATCAGCCTCCCATCCGATGAACGCGGACGCGTAAGCGTCGAAGAGATCAAGAAGGTCGTCGGCCCTGATACGGCCGTCTGCATGATGACGAATCCGAACACGCTGGGGCTCTTCGAAGATCACATCCACGAAATCGCCGCAGCGGTGCACGAAGCGGGCGGACTCATGTACTACGACGGCGCGAACGGGAATGCCATTATGGGCAACGTTCGTCCGGGCGACATGGGCTTCGATCTTATGCATTTGAACACGCACAAGACGTTCACCATCCCGCACGGCGGTGGTGGTGCGGGTCACGGCCCGGTCGGTGTAGCGGCGCATTTGGTCGATTACCTGCCGACGCCGTTCGTTCGTGCGACGCCGAAACAAAACGGTGATCCGAACGCCGCGCCGAGCGATCGGATGACGTTCTCACTTGATTTCCATCGCCCGAAGTCGATTGGACCGATGCGTTCGTTCTGGTCGAACTTTGCGCACGCGGTTCGCGCGCTTTCGTACATCTACGCAAACGGTGCGGAGGGATTGAAGCGCGTTTCGCAGCTTGCGGTGTTGAACGCCAATTACATTCGCGTGAAGGTCGCCGACTTTTTGGAGACTCCGTATCCGGAGATCTGCCGTCACGAATTCGTGGCTTCGGCGCAAGAGCTGAAGAAGCAGACGGGCGTGAAGGCACTCGATATCGCCAAGGCGTTGCTCGACCACGGCATGATGGCACCGACGATGTACTTCCCGTTGATCGTTCCGGAGTGTTTGATGATCGAACCAACGGAAACGGAATCGAAGGAGACGCTCGATCAGTTCATCGCCGTGTTACGCGAAATCGTCGAAACCGCAAAATCGAATCCGGACGAGATTCTCGCCGCGCCGGTAACGACGGTGGTGGGACGCGTCGATGAAACGCGGGCCGCGCGGCAGCCCGACCTGAAGTGGGAGCCGGCGCGCAGCTAGCGGTCTTTTACGCGCTTGCGGCAACCAAGCGTTTCAAGTGGTCCGACGAGATACGATAGCACTCGCAGGATGCAGTTTCCAAACCGGCACGGTCAGTGATGCTAATCCTACCGTGCCGGTACTTTATGCAACCGGCATCTTGAAGCGCGAGTGCAGCGGTCGTAACGGCCGGACGATGAACGCCCAACATGATGGCGAGAAACTCTTGCGTCAGTGCGAACTCCTCGGCGCGGGCACGATCGCTGGTAGTTAGGAGCCAGCGCGCACATCGCTGAGCGATCGAATGCAAACGGTTGCACGCAATGCTTTGTCCCATCATGGCAAACGTCGCGACGGCATATGACCGGACACGGTGGACGAATTCGCCGTTCTCACGCATGCGGGTGACAAAGCTCTCGACGGGCATAGTATATGCGACGCCTTTGATCTGACAAATCATTTCCCACGGAAGGCTTTCTGCGCCCAAAATTACTTGGATTGCGCTCATGCCTTCCCAGCCGATCGTACCGATCTCGACCAGCGCACCGTTGAGCATGACGATGATATTAGATAATACGGCAGTTACAGGGAAGTAGACATCTGTGATCCGCGCGTTTGGCTGGTAAAGCGTATCGCCGGTTTTGAGTTCCTTGTGCGTAGAGACGCCAAAAAGCGCTTCGCGTTCATCGGCCTGAAGCGATTCCAGTATCCAATTCCCCGATGGCGGAGACTCCATACGGGTTACCTCTGCGGGGGAGCTTTTTCGTACTAAGTATAGCACTTCAGGCCACGCGGCCCGATGCCAAACTCTCTCGCAACTTGCGTACGGTGCGCTTTTGCGGAGTTTCTTTTGCGCGGCGTTTCAGAAATTCGACAACAAAACGTTCTTCCGGCAGCAGCCCTTTTCGCCGGCTTCCGCGCAACATGGTACCGATAACACCTTCCTCGGTGTACGCTTCCAGAATTTCGGGGTGAATGTAACTCTTTTTGCAGACCGCCGGCGTATTTCCAAGCCGCTCCGCGACTTGCTTGATTGCTTCTACTAATTGACGTTTTCGCTCGGCCTGAGTTTCTGCAGGTTCAGAAGCTGCGAGTATCAATCCGCACTGAACAGTACCAACCCACGTGCGAAAATCTTTTGCGGTGAAATCGCCACCTGAAATTTCGCGAATGTACTCGTTCACCTCGGCCGATGAAACGTCGCGCGTAACTCCATCCTCATCAACGTATGCAAAAAGTTCTTGTCCGGGCAAGTCTTGGCACGCCCGTACGATTCGCGCCAATCGCCGATCGCGCAAAGAGACGGCATGTTTCACGCCGCTCTTCCCTTTGAAGCTGAACCGCACTGTATCACCTTGTACCTTTGCGTGACGACTCAGCATCGTCGTGAGACCGTAGGAGTCGTTGTCGCGGGCGTACTCATCGTTTCCGACACGAATCGTGGTTGTCTCGAGAAGCTGAACGACGGCGGCCATCACTTTTTCTCGCGGCAAACCTCTGCGCGCCAAATCCGCGGTCACCCGCGCGCGAATGCGCGGCAGTGCGGCCGCGAAGTCGAGCATGCGGTGGTACTTCGTCTCATCGCGGACCTCGCGCCACTTGGAATGGTAGCGGTATTGCTTGCGTCCCCGAGCATCGCGACCCGTGGCTTGGATGTGGCCGTTAGGAATCGGACAGATCCAGACATCGGTATATGCCGGCGGAACCGCCAGCGAGCGGATCCGCTGCAGCTCGCCCTCATCCGCGATCGGCTTTCCGTGCGGGTCGAAGTACGCGAAATGCTTTCCATTGGCGACTCGGCGGATGCCCGGCAGCTCGTCTGAAACGTAACGGAGACCAGCCTGCCGGGCAACCTCTATAGGGTTCTCTGTCACAGCCACAGGTATACCCGAAAAGGTATATCCTCTCGGCAGGCGCTTCTTGGGGCCGGGGCCTATAATGGTGGTAATCAGGGGGCGCACATCGGGCCCCCTTCCACGTCCCTGCGGGGTTGATAACGACATGCGGATCAAATACGAGGTGTCGGCGGGTGGGCTGGTCTTGCGACGTCGCGATTCCGGTTTCGATGCGCTATTGATCGGTCGTGGAACTCCGCGAATTTGGACATTACCGAAGGGGCATGTCGAAGCTCGCGAATCCAACGAACAAGCGGGGCTTCGCGAAGTGCGCGAAGAGACAGGGTGCTGGGGCGAGATCATCACCCGTTTAAATGAAATCTCATACTGGTTCTATGTCGGCAAAGCGAAACACAAAAAATCGGTGACCTTCTTCCTTATGCGCTACCTTTCGGGCGACACTGCGAATCACGACCACGAGGTCGATGAAGCGCGCTGGTTTGAAGTGATGGCGGCGCGCAAAGCCCTGAAGTACGTCAACGAAAAACGCCTCGTCGACATGGCGCTGGATTACATCAACGCTAATCCCGCCGCTTTCGGCGATCTTCCGATCGTCGCTCGAACGGCCGAACAGAAGAGCTCTTGAGCGAAGTTATTACCACGGCTGCTCTGACGGATTCGGCAGAAACCGAAACCGCTCAGGGCCAACCCTGTCGCGTTCAACTCGACATTTTCGACGGTCCTCTGGACCTGCTGCTGAGTCTGATCAAGGAGCAGCAGCTTGACATTGCGACCGTCCCCCTTGCAAGCGTTGCCGAACAATACCTAACCTACGTCCGCATGATGGAAGATCTCGACGTCGAGGTCGCCGCGGAATATCTGGTTATCGCCGCGACGCTGGTCTTTTTGAAGTCAAAGGCGCTGCTGCCGCCGATTCCGCAAGAGTTCGTCGACGAAACCGAAGAGACGCCGGAACAAGTGGAAGAGCGTTTGCGCCGCCGCTTGATCGCATACTCCAAGTATCGCGAGCTGGGCGTGCAGTTGAAGGCGCGCCAAGACGAGGCAAGCGGATACTACTTCCGCGACTCGGGCGATCCGACTAGCGAAGTAATGCAACGCTATCGCGTCGATCCGGAGAAACTGAAGCGCGCCTTCATGGCAATGCTCAGCCAAGCGCGTCCGGAAAAACGCGAGATCGTGCGCGAACGGGTCTCACTGATCGCGCAAATGGATTACATTTCGCGCCAAATCAAAGAACATGGCGAAGTGATGTTCTCTACACTGTGCCGCGATCTCGGCATGACGAGAGAAGTCATCATCGTCACATTCCTTGCGATTTTAGAGCTCGTGCGCCGCAACCGCGTTGCGTTCGAACAACCGGACCTCTTCGACGATATCCGGCTCTTTCCGATCCCCGCTCCCACCGAAGGGTAACCCGTGGAAACCGACGTTCTGGAAAACGAAATGGACTCGCAAGAGCCTGTGGACGAACAACCTATTATCGAAGAACCCAACGGCGAAGCCGAAGTCGACGAAGCCGAAGCGTTGCACGCCGCTGCCGATGCGGTGCTGCCCGCGGTTGAGGCGCTGCTGTTTGTCGCAAGCGAACCGCTAGAAACCAAACGCATCGCGAAGCTGACGGGCGAAGACGAAAAGGCGATCGCGCTTGCGATTCAACGGCTCGAAGAGCGCTACAGCGAAGGCGGCATCGTTCTTCGCGAAGTCGCGGGCGGTTATCGCTTCGCAACGTCGTCAAGCGTCCGCGATGTCGTGGAAGCGTATCTCTTGCCGCCGAAGACGTCGCTTTCCGCACCCGCGCTCGAGACGCTCGCCATCGTCGCGCACATGCAGCCGGTGACCAAAAGCGAAATCGAAGCTATTCGCGGCGTCAATTCGGACAGCGTCGTAAACACGCTCATCGACCGCAATTTGATCGCCGAAGCCGGACGTAAGGACGTCGTAGGCCGGCCGATGCAGTACAAGACGACGGCAGTCTTTCTTGAATCGTTCGGCTTGAATTCGCTCGAGGACTTGCCGCAGCTCGAGCTGGAACCCGGCCAACCGCTGGAGCTCAATCTGCTCGTGCCGCCGTCTCCGGGAGCGCAAAACAGCGAAGTTTCTGCCGATACTTCAACCGAAGAGCCGCGGCTCGAATCGGAACCTGAGTCAGAATCAGAAGAACCGGAATCACAAACACAACCCGAATCGGAACAATGAGTACCTACGATACGCTATCGGAAAGTTACGACGCCGGCCGTCTAGGCTATTCGAACGAAGTCTACACCACGCTTGTCTCGTTCGGTCTTCAACCGTCGCACAAGATTCTCGACGTCGCATGCGGCACGGGTCTCGCTAGCGGCCCGTTCGTCGAAAACAACTACGATGTGACGGGCGTCGACGTCGCGGAGCCGATGCTGGCCCACGCGCGCATGCGTTTTCCAGAAGGCCGCTTCGTGCAGGCCGCCGCCGAAAAGCTGCCGTTCGATGCGGAAAGTTTCGACGTTGCACTTTCGGCACAGGCCTTCCATCATCTCGATCGCGCCGCTGCAATTCGCGAAATGCTTCGCGTGTTACGCCCCAACGGCATCATCGCGATTTGGTGGAAGCATTTGCTCAATGACGATGCAGTGAAGTTGCTGCGCGAAGAACTGATTCGCGAGCTCGGCGCCGAGCCTCCGGTTTCCGGACTCAAAGGCGGTTTTCGCGAATTCTACGGTGCACCGCTGCGCGAGCACAGCCTTCGTGTGATTCCGTGGCGTTCGAGCATTCCGCTTTCGAAGTATATGAAGTACGAATGTTCGCGAAAGAGTATCGTCGACGTACTAGGCAGCAAGGCGGAGCGTTACTACTCGGAACTCGAAAACCGCCTGCACGAAAAATTCGGCGACGGCGATCCGTTTTTAACGCTAACGTACACGCATTACCTTTACCTCGGAAAGAAGTAGCTCGGATGAGGATCGGTCTGCACGTCCGCATGTCGGGCGGCCATGCCGCTGCCGTTGCGCGCGCCAAGGCCCTTGGCTGCACGGCGATGCAGATTTTTTCGAGCAATCCGCGCAGCTACCGTCCCGCGAAAGTCGACGTGCCCGCATTGCAAGCTTTTGCAGCGATGCGCAAAGAGGCCGGACTGGATCCGTGCGTGATTCATACGCCCTACCTCATCAATCTGGCTAGCGAAGATCCAAAGGTCTTGGCGGGTTCGATCACGCTTTTGAAAGCCGATCTCGCGGTCGCGGCTGAAGGCGAAATCAAGTACGTCAATACGCATTTGGGTTCGTACGGCAAACGCGATCGCAACGAAGGCTTCGCGGCTATCTGTTCCGCGCTCGAAACGGTGCTCGCGGAGATAGATCCCAAGGTCTTTTTGATTCTTGAAAACTCCGCGGGTGCGGGCAGTCTCGCCGGCGGCACAATTGAGGAGCTTGGCGCGTTGTTGCGTGCTGTGGATCATCCGCAGCTCGGCGTTTGTCTAGACACGGCCCATGCGTGGGCCGCCGGTTACGAAATCAATTCGAAAGCCGGCGTGGACGAGTTTATCGGCGAGGCAGAAGAAAAGATCGGGCTCGACCGGCTGTACATGTTCCATTTCAACGATACGGAAGTTCCGCTCGGCGGTGCACGCGACCGCCACCATCACATCGGTGAAGGGCACATCGGCTTCGAAGGTTTTCGCGCGCTTCTCGCCCACCGCGAACTTCGCAATAAGACCGCGATTCTTGAAACACCCGGCGAAGACGCCGATGACGCACGCAACGTAGAAACGATTCTTGCCATCGAGCGCGGTCTTCGAGCTGCGTAAACGCTAATGTTCGTCGCGCATTTCGACATCGATGCTTTTTATGCAAGCGTCGCTGTGCGCGACAACCCGGCGCTCCGTGGAAAGCCTGTTGCGGTTGCCGGCAGTCATCGCCGCTCCGTCGTGCTCACCGCTTCCTATGAAGCGCGTTCCTTTGGCGTGAAATCCGCCATTCCGCTCTATCGCGCATTGGAACTCTGCCCGGAGTTGACCGTCGTTCCGCCGGACATGGCGAAATATAAAATGGTCTCGCGCGAGGTCTTCGCGATTTTTTCATCGCGCGGGCATGCGGTTGAAGGGCTTTCGATGGACGAGGCCTTTGTGGATTTTGGCGACGTCTCACTCGATGAGGCAACAGAACTTGCGGCAGCAATTCGCGCAGAAGTTCTCGAAGCGACGCGATTGACTGTCAGCGGTGGAGTTGCGAGCGGGAAATTGATTGCAAAGATCGCCTCCGACAGTTGCAAACCCAACGGCTTACTATCGATCGCGCCGGGAGACGAAGCTGCTTTTCTAGCGCCGATGCCCGTTGGACGTCTGTGGGGAATCGGTCCGAAAACTGCACTGCGTTTGCAGACGCTTGGAATCTCGTCGATCGGCGAGGTTGCCGCGTTGGACGATTTGCGTGCGCGTGAAATCTTCGGAAGCTGGGGACCGGAAGTGCGCGATCTGGCTCGCGGAATAGACCGCCGAACGGTCGAGCCGGAGCGTGAAACGAAATCGATCTCCACCGAGGAGACTTTCGAATACGACGTCCGTGATGAGCGCCGTCTTATCGAATTGCTTAAAGAGCAAGCACGGGAGCTCGCGGATAAACTGGAACGCGAAGACTGCAGCGCATCGACGGTCGGGATAAAAATCAAGCGCGCAGATTTCCGCGTCTTCGGGCGGCAAACGCACCTGCTCGAACCTACGCGTGATGCGCGCCGGATCTTCCGTGCAGCGATGCACTGCTTGCGGCGCGCCGGACTTCACGGAACGCCGGTACGGTTGCTGGGCCTTCGTGTCGCTTCGCTTTCTTTAGGAGAACCGAAACAGATTAGCTTTTTTGATGCGGTGCAAGAAAAAGCGCCAGCGGAATCGACACCGACACAATAATCGCGCCGAGCAAAAACGTATCTCCGCACGCCTGTACGGTTGCGGCCTGCTGGTACATTCCCGCAATCACTGGTTTGGCCTAAATGTGATCGGGGCTCCAAACGCCGTCGCCGGCGCGAGCTGTCGTAGCGTGTTCGATCCAACGGGATCCGTTACGTGAAAGCGGAGCAGCCATGAAAATTGCATCTTTGCGTTTCCGAACCGACGCCTTTGGAAGAACCTCGCGTGCGCCCTCGGGCGGCAGCCATCCCGTAATGCGTTGCAAATCGGCGGCTGCACTGCGTAGAAGCGGGCCGACGAGATGCGCAGCCTCTGCATCGGCAAACCCGTATTCTTCAAGGATATACGCGTCGTGCTCGGGCGCGCGAAGCCCCAGAACGTAAGCCGCAATTCCGCGTCCTCGCCGAACGACTAGATTGGTTTGTACGCCGGTGGGATGCTCGGACCTGTGGCGCATGCGCAGACGAATCCACTCCCATACTAGCGGCGTGCGGACGAATCCCCAAGGACGAGTCCGTTCCGCGAGATCGAAGCAGCGGCGTACGCCGTTCCAATCTTCCTCTTCCAGACGCTTCACCTCGATGCGTGACTTCGGGAGTCCATCGGCGCGCAAAGAAATTGCGCGTGAGGGGAGTACGACGAAACCGATATCTTGATAAAACTCGGGCCGGATATCGGAAAATAAATACGCTACGTCGTACTCCTCGGCGCGCGACGCATCGAGAAAAGAGGCCAGCATCGCGCTCGCGTAGCCGCGCCCACGAAGTTCGGAGGGCGTAAAAACGGCCCCGATCCCCACGGCCTTCAATCGATATGCGCCGAAATGGATTACACGTTCGTACCGTTTGATCGACGCGACTAACTGTTTTCCATCGTAGAAGCCCACCGTGCGGTAATGCCGCTTGCCGTACCCGCTACGCGCAATCTCTTTGGTCTGCGAAACGTAGTGTTCGAAACTGCGGCGGCCGGCCCATAATTCGGCCGTTTGCGGGAGCACTTCGCGTGCGTAGTCGTCGAACGGAATGTCGGCGAGTCGCATCATTCGATAATAGTCACGCCCGGTAATCTAGCGTTACGCAATTCTTCGGCAAACTCCGGTGCCGACGTTCCGCGGGTCGCTCGACCCGAAGCCGTCACGAGCAATTCTCCGGAAGACCGCCGCATCGCATAAACGAACGCGCGCCTTTCTTCCGCGTTGTAGTTTTCCCGAGCTTTGGTCCGGAAGACATAGTAGCTGAACTTTGCCGTGCGTGACGCGCGTGCCTCGCCCACGTTGTCTTTAGGAATCATCCCCAGCGACGGGCTGAACATGAACGAGTCCGGCACGTACCACCGCGGAAACGAGCCGGCCCTCGCATCTGGGATCGCGACGAATTTGAAAGAGCGTCCTTGCGCGGCGTCGATCGAGAGAATTCTCACGAAGCCGCTCGCGGGTGCATTTTCGCAATCCTCGAGATCGCTAGCCGCACGTTGGCTTGCATACGAGAGAATATCGCCCAACGTCGCCGAAGGATTGCGCTCGGAAAACTGCGTCAATCGATCGAGGAGCCGCTGAAGTAAAAGCCGTTGCGCCTTGGCTCTAGCGGAGTCCGGTGGCCCTTCCGCCGCTAGTCCCTCGCGCCACACGCGTCGCGCCAACTGCGCGAACGGAAGCGCATTCATCGCTTCGATCCATTTTTCGCGCATCGAACGAAAACGAATGATTCGCTCGCGTGCAACATCGCTCAGCGATGCATCTTGTTCGCCGCGTATCACGTTCCACCCCAATCGCAAGTCGCGTTTGGGATCCCACCGTCCCGTGCGAACAGTGGGCGCATTCTCCTCGTCAAAAGGAAAGAGTGCCGTTTGCGCCGTGGGCGGCTCGCTGCAAAGCGCTGCGACGCTTGAATCGGCAAGCGCCATGGCATGGCCGGAAAGCGTTCGCAACAGCCACTCGTGCTTGAACGGATCCCATACGTTCCACAGCAACGCCAGTGCGTCGAGCGCTCGATGATCGGTGAAGATGTTGTAGTCACCGGCGACCATCACCGGCACGTTGCGTTCGAGCAACGCTTCTTCATATAAATACACGTCGGCAGTCGAACGGAAGATTAGCGCAATTTGATCTATCGGCGTTCCGTCATCGATGGCGTATCGAACCCGTTCGGCGATGAATTTAGCCTCGTCGGCTTCCGTTTTCGTCCGATGCATGACGATCGAATTCGGAACGTTGCTCGCGTTGTTGCGTTCCGTCTCAACGCACAGACGCCGGCACGCTATCTCTATCGCAAGCGGAGAACGGTGCTGCTCGCGGAGCGTAACCGTGACTTTTGCAGCCTTGAATGCGCGTTCGGGACGAGCGCCGCGAAAGGCATTCGTGAGACTGCCAAGATCGCCGGCCAAGGTAACGCCGCGGAGTTCTGGGCCATAGATCGCCTCTAGTAAAACAATTTGTGCCGGCGTAAGATCTTGCGCTTCATCGATAAACGCGAGCGGAGCCTTTTTACGGACCGCCACCGCAACGTCTTGTGTTAGCCGCTCGCGCGCGAATGCAACCGCGTCGCGAGCCGTAAAGGCGTGCCGTTTCTGCAGTGTTCCGATGTAGGTTTCATAAAGCTGCGCGAGGATCTTTGCTAAATCGATTTCACGTTGGTACTGGCGGCGCAGTTCCGTCAGATCGACATCCAGCGAATCGCGGTACGCATCTTTCGTTCCGTGAATGAGGTCGGGATGTGCGAAATTAGGCGGTTTCGCATAAAAATTCGTCGCACCTGAAAGCGAGCGTTCCAAAAACTCGGCGGGTTCGATCGCGGCGTCGCGAAGTTTGCGGAATAGCCGGAACGCCGAGGAGAGAAACCGCTCGGGTGAACGCAGACCCGGAATCTCGGGATCGAGCTGGCCCGCGGTAAATTCGTCCCACTCAAGCGCGAAGAGCTTTTGCGCTGCGGCTTCGAAGAGCAATTCCGCTTCGACGTCGTCAATTAGATCGAACGTTTCGCCAGCGGCATTTAGCACTTCCCGCGCGAGGTGTGCCAATCGGTCGGGCCGGGCAACTACGAGGAACTCTCCGTCGGAAAATTCGCACCTCGCGCGTTCGATACGGCGTGCCAGCGCCGTCGACTTGCCTGTCCCGGGTGCGCCGGTAATCGCGACGCAGATATCCCAGGCAGCGGCTACCGCTTCATGTTGAGCAGCGTCGATTTCGGATGAAATCATCTTCCAAATTTCTCGCGCCCATCGTATGGCCGGTTGATACAGGCGAGTTGATACGCGCAATACGTGCATGCGGAGGGATCTTCGGTTACGGGAAAGTTCCGGAGCTCGCCTGAGGTGAGTTCGCTGCAGATTTCGATCATGCGAGTGCGAGCACGTTCCAAATCCGCAATCGCAATGGTTCCCGAAGGCGCATCGTCTCTTCTTGGCGGCGCCGCAACGGGCACGACCTCCAGCGAAACAGGCTCAACATCGAGTAATGCGTCTTTCAATGGAATCAACGCCAAGCGCGACACACGATCGCCTTCGGCGGTTCTCGCCCAGTAATAGAACGGCAATTGAAAATCTTTGAAGCGCTGAACTTTTTGGCGGTACTCGGCTGCGGTCGTCGCGATGGTTCCAGTTTTATAGTCGATGATAGTAACGGCGCCGGTTTGGTCGTCGCGGTCCAGACGGTCGATGTAGCCGACGAATGCGTAGCCGCCCAGCTCGAGATTCGCGGAGAGCTCGCGTCCGACTACGGTAAACGGTGCACGCCGTGCTTCCGAAAGCAACCAATCGACGTAGCGTTGCGCCGTTCGCTGCGCGCGCCGTTTGTGCAACTCCACTTCCACTGCCGTCTCGAACTCATTACGGAAACGCTCGAACGCCCAGTTGACGTAGCCCTCGATTTTCTTTCGCATCTCGGGTTCGTCTGCGGGGGCCGGCTGTGGGAATTCACCGTGAAAGTCTTCGAGTGCCGCGTGAAACGCCGTTCCATACGTCGAAGCCGACGAGCCTTTGTCCTCGACGGCCGAGCAGACGTAACGGTAGTACCATTTCCGTGCGCATTCTACGTACGCGTTGAGCGCAGATGCGCTGAAATGCGATTGCCGAGCGCGCACCCCACCGCCGCGTTCAACGTCGCCCGCGTCCGCGAACCCGATTGCATCGGAAGAAGTGGTTGCCGTCGGCTCAACGGCAAATGACGCAAATTTCTCTTCGATGTACTGCGCGAGCAGCTCGTTGCGGGGCTCGGCTTCGCCGTAAGAGCGCGCGGCGCCGGCACCATCGGCGAAATGAAGGATCGCCTCTCGTTCTTCCGCGGGCAATGCAAGCCGCTGGCGGGCGATCGCGTCGAGAAGCGGGCCGACGCGCTGCGCGACGGTCGCATAAGCGGCCGCCACATCATGAGGCACTCCGGAGCGCGGAGAACGCAGTGCGCGAATAAGGAACGCATCGTTACCGGTACGGCACCACGTCGTAAGGTCGGTAACGAATGCACGGTTGAGAGCATCCACGATAGACGAATACGTGTTAGGGGTTCCACCAGGCACCCCTGCATAGGAGGTCTAAACGCGTTACTATGCGGCGTATCATTGTTGGGATTAGCGGTGCAAGCGGCAGCGCGTACGGTTATATGGCGCTGCAGGCTCTGCGCGCAATCGGCGGCGTGGAGACGCATTTGGTCGTCAGCGAGGCGGCAAGGCGTACTATGTCGCTCGAGATGGACATGACGGTCGACGATTTTGAATCGCTGGCCGACGTCGTTCATCGCGACGACGATTTGGCGTCGGCGATCTCCAGCGGATCGTTCTTGACCGACGGAATTCTTATTATTCCGTGTTCGATCAAAACGGCGAGCGCCATTGCTTATTCGCTAAACGACAATCTTCTCGTTCGCGCCGCCGACGTGTGTTTGAAAGAGAAACGCAAAGTCGTCTTAGTGGTGCGCGAAACGCCGTTGCACCTGGGCCATTTGCGAACGCTCACCCAACTAGCGGAAATCGGCGCCGTGATTCTACCGCCCATCCCGGCGATGTACACTAACCCGCAAAGCGTCGACGACATCATCGCCCACACCGTCGGCAAGGCGCTCGATCAATTCGGTATTCCTAACGAGCTCTTCAAGCGTTGGCGTACGCCGACGTAACAAGTTTTTCGGCGAGTTCAATATCGCTGATCCTATCCACGTTGACTCCGGTCTCCGCGTAAGGCGAAACGATGGCGCGCGCAGGGGAGCCTAAGAGTCGCGACGCGCGTTGTTCAGCTTGCGCGATGCTTAAGCGCCCGAGCGCGAACCGGAGAACCATATCCCATCCGAAAAGCGAAGCGAGTCGCAATGGATTCTTACGCGCGTGGCCGAGCTTTTCGATGAAACGCTCAAGATGCGGCAGCACGCGCGGCTTTATAGCGATTATGCCGCCGCCGCAAAACGTTCCGTCCTGCAAGCGAGCCCACGTGTGCGGTACTTCGGGAAATCTGGCCATGTGCACGGATTTCTCGAGACAACCATAACCGATATCGGGATCGATGTCCTTTGCGCGCGAGATAAAGTCGTCGACCGCGGCAGTAGAAAGGATCGGGAGATCCGAGGCAACGACGATCGCAAGATCGTCCGGCGGCAAATCCGCGAGCCCGTTTCGCAGGCTCATTCGAATCTTCACGCCGTCGGGACGTTTTTCATCGGCTAGTTGTAACGCCGGATCGCCGTGCGCGCTCGCGGGCGCAACGACGCGAATGCGATCCACGCTTGTACTGTCCTTCAGCGGCTGCAGCGTTCGTTCGACGAGCGTAATGCCTCCAATTCGAATGAATGCCTTGTTGACCGCGGATTGCGTGCGTGCGACTTCATCCGGCGGTCCGCCGGCGAGAACGATGGCCGTGGTCATGAGACGGCGCCGCGCCAATCCGGCGTTGTAGCGAACGAAACTTGGAAGCGCCTATACTCCTCAGGTAAATCAACGCATTCCGCAATCGATGCGATCGTTGCTGCATCGCTCGCGAGCGTGAACACCGCCGAACCGGACCCCGAGAGGAGAGCGTTTGTTGCGCCCGCGTTACGCAAAGCATCAACGGCACGCGCAACTTCAGGGGTTGAAGAGCAGATGACGTCGTGAAAATCGTTGCTCATCAAACGTTCGACGGCGCTGAACTCCCCGCGCTGCAACGCTGCGACCATTTCCAGAGAATCGGACGTGTTGCGAGGCCTGCTCGGACGTTCGTGCCTGTCCAGTTCCGCGTACGCAGCAGCGGTCGAAACGGCGGCAGGCGGTTTCACCACTAGGACATGCCATGCGGGCAGCGCTCCCAGGGCTGTCACCCGCTCACCCGTTCCCTCAACCAAAGCGGCACTGCCGGTAAGGAAAAAAGGAACGTCCGACCCGAGCGAGCGCGCAGTGGCAACCCAATCCAGCGCCGGCGCGCCGCCAAAAGCCCCTGCCATTGCAGCGCGCAGGACGGCGGCAGCATCGCTCGATCCGCCGCCCAACCCGGCCTGCGAGGGGATCGACTTCGAAAGCGTCAGCCGAACGTCGCCGACAGTACCGACCGCTCGGGCTGCACGCACGACCAAATTATCCTCGCCGTTCAAATTCTGCTCATCGCATGAAAACGAAAACGCGCCAGCCGGCTCAATCACGAGTTCATCGTAGAGGGCGATCGGGACCATGACGCTGCGCAACGCATGATACCCATCCGGGCGTCGTTGCAGCACTTCAAGAGTCAAATTGATTTTTGCGGGGCAAAGGAGCTTCATGTAAGCTCGAGCCGTATTCCGGTTGCTCCAAAGGTGAGCCTGCGCGGAAGGCGTAGTGCAACGGCCATGGGGCCGAGTTACGACGCACAGCGGAATGAATTTTGCGCGTATGTTGTTCCGGAATCGCAGACTCCTTACGGGCTGCTTCTGGGCAACTATAAAGCCTACGCACAATCGACCGCAAAAGGCGGCGTGCGTGGTTTGTGGGACGCAGACACCGATCAAATCATTTTCGGTACGCACCAAGTTGCATATCGTTTGGCCGACGGAGAGCGCACGCTTTTT
Source organism: uncultured bacterium (assembly GCA_964546935.1). Lineage (GTDB taxonomy): Bacteria > Vulcanimicrobiota > Vulcanimicrobiia > Vulcanimicrobiales > Vulcanimicrobiaceae > JALYTY01. The sequence goes on from CAZJLJ010000046.1 coordinate 19,494, forward strand.
CCGCAGCATATTACGCGCGAATTCACGTTTTTGCCGTACGCGCAAATCTCCGAGTTTACGATCGAGCACCGGCTTCACGTAACGGAAGCCTTTTTCGTTCCACATGGCGCGGCTTTCGATCGTACGGTTGCGTTCGTTCTGGACATCACGTTGTACAACCCGGGCGGAAAAGAGCTTGAAGTCACTGTTTTCCCTTGGGCGATGCTTGTGGGCCAACGGTTCTATGGTGAGCCGGAACACGAAGTAAGTGCGTGGTCGGAAGACCGCTTCATTTGCTCGCGCAACGTCGAAACCGGGGCCGAGCGTTGGTGGGGCGGCTCGCGCGAACCGGTTGCGATGGAGTTATCGCTTCGCGAGCAGGTGTTGTTGGAAAATATGCGCCGCTCAACGCTTGTGCCCGAAGACGTTCCGGGTTTCGGTCACGTAACCCCGGAGCTCGCCAAGTTCGTGAGCCGGCGTATCTTCGGTGCATTCGAATACCGCATCAAAGTGGCGCCGGGTTCGCGTGAATCGTTGCGCCTGGCGGTCGTCTACCATAAAGACGGCACCGAGAAGAGCCGTCCTGTGTTGGAACGCCTCCTTGTCGATAAACGCGCGCTGCACGATACGCAGCGTTATTACGGTACGCGCTTGGCAGATGCGCGTTTCTTAACGCCGTCGCCCGCGATCAGCCGCGGCGTGGTGTGGGCGAAAGCCAACATGCTGCGCATCGTCAAGGACTATCCGCAAGGCTGGGGATCGACGAATTCACCGCCGTCGGACATTCTCGTGTCGCGCGACACCTCTTGGTTCGTTCATGGGTTCGACTACTTCTGGCCGCAATTCAGTCGCGACGCGTTGGAAGTCTTCAACGACTTCGTGGACGAGAGCGGGTTGATGATCGAATACGTGCGCGGAGTCAATGGTTATAAAACGGCCTACGACCTGAATATCAACGACGACACGCCTTTGCATCTTATCGCGATGCTGCACCATTACAACGCGACCTTGGATGATTCGTGGGTTCGCGAACGGCTCCAATTGATCATCAAGATTACCGACTACATGATGACGCAGGTCGACGATCAAGGCTTGATTTTCTGTAAGGCCAAAGGCGTCGACATGTACGGGATCTCGTCGTGGCGCAACATCATTCCGTACTACACGCTCGACGGCGCCGTGACGGAAATCAACGCCGAAGGTGTATTTGCTCTTGAGGCGGCGGCGATGTTGTGTGCCGTCGCCGGCGACAACGAACACTGGGAGAAGTACTCGGAACAGGCGCAGCAGCTGCGCAAAGCGATGATGGACTACCTCTTCAACGACGACACGGGTGCGTTCGTATTGAACTACGATCAGGATCGCAATTATCAGGATAACTTCACGGCGGATGAGGTCTTCCCGATCTTATTCAACGTTGCAAATCCCGATCAACGCCGTGCGATGTTGAAACGCCTGCTCGAAGCGGATTTTGTTACGCCCGTTGGATTGCGCACGATCTCGACGGCCGACGCCTGGTATTTCCCGTCGTATGGATTCGGCTTGCTCGGCGGTATTTGGCCCGACTTGACGTTGTGGTTCGCGTACGCGCTGGCCCGTAACGGATTTGTCGACGATTGCGCGCATTTCTTGGCCGTCGTGTACGAAGCAATGGAAGGCGGCAGTCCGCGAAACACCGTGCCGGGTGAATTCGGCGAATGGTTCGACGGCGGATCGCTTTCGAACCGTGGCATGTATCTCTCACCGTGGACGGGGGCGAAATATCTATGGACCGTCGCGGAAACGATCGGCGGTCTAGACGGCTACCGCACGAGCGGACGTCCGCACCTCGCGCCGATGCGTCCAAAGAATTGGCAATGGATGGGGGCGGGATCGGTGCATTGGGGCGGACGCCGCTGCAGTTATGTCATCGATTTCAACAACGACGTGATTTATGGCGACATGCCGGAGCTTTCAGCGGAAGAACCGTTTACATGCATCTACGCCGGCCGCGACGTGAGCAGCGAAGTAATGGTTTCGCCGGTTGAAGTCGGTGCAATTGCGTTCGAGGACGACAACGGCGCGGTTCGCATTTTCTTGTGCAACATGCTCGATCGGCAGCGGCACGTTGTTGTCGAGTTTCGCGGCCACACGGCACGCGTAGAGATGGAAGCGGGAGAACTGCGGGAAGTCAACTTGATCGGCGAACCGACCGATCGCAGAGCGCGCTCGACGAAGCTCGACGTTGTGCCGGCGATGAGCCGCGTTTAGGAGGCGCAGGAGTCAGCGGCCCACTTGCGCCGAATGTTAGCGGTCCTCGATGGACCGATCTAAGCGTTTTCTGACACTTGTCCTTGCGGTTGGCGTAGCCGTCTTGATCGCCGCAATTGCGATCGGCGAACACATGGGAGACCATGTCCTCGGCCAGGCGGCAAGTTCCGGACCCGAAGCCATGCCGATCGTTACCCCGGTGCCAACTTCAACGGTCGCGCCGTACGGCCCGGACTGGAAGCGCGTCCAAACGCTCGCCGCCGCGCCAGATCCCGCCTTTCCGGACCCGCGCGTTCCTCCGAAGCCGCTGCCGACCTTGCCGCCGACGCCGAAGCCCGCGCCCCCGAAGCCATCGCCCTCTCCGACGTACAATCCCAATCTGCCGGTTTGGGACCAGCAGCCTTTCCGATCGCTCTCGCCTAGTCCGACTGCAAGCACGGAACCGAGCGTTTCCCCGTCACCCAGTGCGGGAACGAAGAACCTAGACGCATCGCCTCTTCCCTACTAGGGGTTGTATCTAATGTCCCCATTGGAATCGACTGATACGATGGGAACATAGGGCGCATTCGCCGATTGGGAGTTTAAGTTACCGTGGCAGATCAGGAAAAAGGCACGCTTACCGTCAAGCGCGGTCTCGCGCAGATGCTCAAGGGCGGCGTCATCATGGACGTCGTTACGCCGGAACAGGCAGTCGTCGCTCAAGAAGCCGGTGCTGTTGCCGTGATGGCGCTGGAGCGCATTCCGTCCGACATCCGGGCGGCAGGCGGCGTTGCGCGTATGAGCTCGATCGAGCTGATCCAAGGCATCATGGACGCGGTCACGATTCCCGTAATGGCCAAAGTGCGCATCGGCCACTTCGCGGAAGCGCAAGTGTTGCAATCGATCGGCGTTGATTACATCGACGAATCGGAAGTTCTAACGCCGGCCGACGATTTGTACCACGTTGACAAGCACGAATTCACAACGCCGTTCGTCTGCGGCGCTCGTGACCTGGGTGAAGCGCTTCGCCGTCTCGCAGAAGGTGCGGCGATGATTCGCAGCAAGGGTGAAGCCGGCAGCGGAAATATCGTAGAGGCGGTACGTCACATTCGCGCGATTCGCGACGCGATCTCGATGCTGACCGTCGCTCCGAAGGAAGAACTAGTTGCACGCGCGCGCGATCTCGGTGCGCCGCTCGAGCTCGTGAAGAACGTCGCGGAAAACGGAAAGCTTCCCGTTGTGCTGTTCTGCGCCGGCGGCGTTTCAACGCCCGCCGACGCCGCCCTGATGATGCAGCTTGGCGCCGAAGGCATCTTCGTCGGCAGCGGCATCTTCAAGTCGAACGATCCGAAGAAGTTCGCAAAAGCAATCGTCGACGCGACGACGCATTTCAACGATCCGAAAATCGTCGCGGAGGCGTGCCGTTCGCTCGGGACGTCGGATGCGATGCCGGGTATCGACGTTCGCAAGCTGGCCGAATCCGAGTTGCTCGCAAGCCGCGGAAACTAACATGAGCAAACCCGTCATCGGCGTTCTGGCACTTCAGGGCGACGTGGTCGAGCATATCGCCGCGCTAAACGCTGCGGGCGCCGCCGCGATCCCCGTCAAGACGCGCGCCGATCTGGATCGCGTAGACGGCCTCGTTATTCCGGGCGGTGAGTCGACGACAGTAATGAAGCTGCTAGCGCGCTTCGGTCTGGGCGATCCTATCAAAGAGCGGGTTCACGCCGGCATGCCGCTGTGGGGAACCTGTATGGGAATGATCGTGGCCGCGCACGACGTCGCGGGGCTCGAACAGCCGACGCTTGATCTGCTTGATGTAACGGTGCGCCGTAACGCGTTCGGAAGACAAAATGAATCCGCGGAGGTCGAGCTTTCCATCGCCGTTCTTGGCGAGAAGCCGTTTCCGGCGATTTTCATCCGCGCTCCGTGGATCGAACGCGTGGGCCCCTCGGTCCAATTGCTGGCCGAGCGCGACGGCCACGGCGTGATGGTGCGCCAAGGAAACGTGCTTGGAACGTCGTTCCATCCGGAGCTCTCAAACGACGCACGCGTGCACGCGTACTTTCTGAAACTTGTCGAAGAAGCGAAGGCAAACGTAGGGAAGACCTCCACCGCCGCGTAAATCATGGCGCAATGAGTCCGCAGGCGGCCAATTCAGACGCGCAAGCGTCTGGATTCCAAGGGCAGATCCCACCGCTGGAACCGTTGCTCACGGAAGTGATAGCAACTCTGGCGCTGGCTGCGCATGCCTATCTCGCGGACGACGACGGAAAGCAACCGGATTTTGCCTCCTCCGAGGTAGCCATCGATGTAGCCACGATGGCTTTCGATAGGGTGAAAGAAAGGTTGCGGCCGGACGAGAGGTTAGCCATCACTCAGATGCTGACCGAAACCCGGATGACATTCGTAAGGAAGCGAGGCTGATGTTGCCCCGCTTTCTTCTTTTATGGCTGGAATTTTTATCGCCGCCCGATACAGCTGGAGGAGGACGCCAACTGTGAGCGACGTGCTCGTCTTGAATTTCACTTATGAGGCGCTGAATATAACCAGTTTTCAGCGTGCCGTTAAGCTGCTCTTCAGCGGCAAGGCGGAGATCGTTCACAACCGCGATCGTATTCTCGCGTCAACGAAATACGAAATGCGCATGCCCTCGATCATCCGCATGCTGTATTACATCCGGCGCCCAATGCAAAAGGTCGCGCTAACGAAGAAAAACGTTCTTATTCGGGACGATCACACGTGTCAGTACTGCGGACTCCGCGGCGAGAAGCTGATGACGGTCGATCACGTCGTTCCGCGAAGCCGCGGCGGTCCCTCAACGTGGGAGAATCTGGTCTGCGCGTGCATGCGGTGCAACAATCGCAAAAATAACCGCACGCCCGATGAAGCAAGAATGGATCTGAAACGCAAACCGCGGCAGCCGAAGTACATTCCGTGGATTCAGATCAAACGGAACACCTTGCCCGATGAATGGGGCAAGTTCTTGTTCCTCTACAACGTTTCAATCGAGGAACGCGTCGAAGCCTAGTTGTCATCCTGA
>CAZJLJ010000047.1:0-23966 GCA_964546935.1 uncultured bacterium
CTTCGGACTGCGCGCCCCCAAACGCGGAGCGTTTGGGTCCCCCTATTTAAGTCGCCGCAAATTGACGAGAAGCCGCTAGCCATAAATCGTGGCGGCGGCTCCTAGTCTTGCTTTGTCCGTATTTTGCGACTACGCGCGTCCGGTTAACGTCCGGCAGCCGTGGGCGCGAATGGTACGCCCGTTATGCGCGTTCTTCGCTGGCTATGTAGCCCGGTGGATCTTGCAGTTCCAACCGCCCTCCTAAGGTTCACTTTTGGTAAACCCATCGCTCATCGGGTGTGTATCCCGAAGCCGGTACTTTTCGTTCCGGTTACTCAATCGTACTCATACTAATATCGCACTTCAAGCGGGAATAGAACATATCACGGCGACGGAGCGGGCGACGCAGCGAACGGTATGAGATCGCGTTCGCTACATGCAGTCGATGTATTCGCTTCAACGATCGGCGGAAGCGTACCGCCGGGAACACCGCCGATTTGGCCGCCGTTGCTGACAGGCACATTTGCATTTGGAGCTTGTATCACCGGCGGTCCGGGCGCATGCGGATAACGCAAAAGCCATCCATCGCACATTGTAATGAGTCCGACCTTTCGGATGTTCGTAACCCACATTTTTATGCGCGCTTCGTGACCTGAACCGTTCTCTTGGAAAATGTATTTCGTAATCGCAACGATCTCGGGCGGCGGTGTCGGTTCCAACCCTCCTTGCAATCGAACTTGTTGTCTAATTTGTTTGAACGACGGATTCACCGGATTATTTGGAAGCATCGAACGCAATTTTGCATTGATGTCGATGCCGGCGCCCTTCGGTTTCGGTACGCCTGCAGACGCAACGGCGGGTGTGGGACGTACATTCACGGGTCGCGCCGGGCCGGGCCGTGAAACGGCGGCATTCCCGGGGCGCGGTCCGGCTGCACCGACTCCCGTCGGTCCCGGACTCGGCGCATTACCGGCGGTCTTCGCAATTACTGCGGCCTTAGTAGGACTCGGACTCGGTACGCCTTGCTGTGCCGCCGGCGATTGACTCGGAGCTGCGGCGGGGGCAGGTGTAGCCGAGGGCGCGACGGTCGCCTTCGGCACTGCCGCGACCGCGCTCGGTAGCGGGCTCGGGCTCGCGGCTGCTGGCGCCGGCGTTTGCGGCTTTGCGGTCGGCGCGGCAGTCGGCGCGGGAGGACGCGGCGTTGGGCTCGCAGTCGGCGCGAGCGTTGGCGCCGGCGTCGGCGCGGCGGTGGGTGGAACTTTCACCGTCACGGCGGCGACTTGCGCCGGAACCGCCGTCGGCACTTCGGGGACGGCCGGCTGCGGCTTCGTTTCGTAGACCGCCTGCGTCGGCTGAACGTTCGGCTCAGGCGTTGCCTGCGGCAGCGGCGTTGGATTCGGCGGCGCGGTCGGTGCGAATTTCGAGAGTTCGGGGCGCGCGGGCGGGCGCAATTGGTGCGCGGGACGTGCAGCCGGCGCATGCTGTACCGGTGCAATACGCGGCGCGTTCGGCAGCGGCGCTGCAGGCTGCGCGGGCGCAGGTACTTGCGCGACTGCGGGTGCGCGTTGTTCCAGCGTTACGAGTTGCCCGCCGCTAACATTTTCGCTCGCACCTTCTTGTGATGAATTCGATACGACCGAAAATAGAGATAGCGCAAGAAACGCGTGTAAAATGAGCGACGCAAGATAACTTCCCGCGAGTCTCTCAGGATAGCGCCGGTCCTTGGAATCACGCGGTGCCATTGCAATCCTTTAATGCTGTTAAGGAAGCGCAGGAGCCTGCTAGTGCAGCCGCGCATGGCAAACCCGATCATGGAAACGGTATTGCAAAAACGCACGAAGATCGTCGCGACCATCGGCCCTGCGTCGCGCGAGCCCGCCATTATGCGGTCACTCTTCATCTCAGGCGCCAATGTGTTGCGACTCAATTTTTCGCACGGCACGCCGGAAGAACATGCGGAAGTTATTCGTAACGCGCGTGCAATATCGGAAGAATTAGGAATTCATACAGCGGTTCTTCAGGATCTTCCAGGCCCGAAGGTACGCACCGGAAAGCTGGAAGATTCCGTCTCTTCGGTGCGATTGGAACGCGGAGCGAGGTTCGTTCTAACAACCAACGATGTGCCGGGAAATGCGGAACGCGTAAGTGTCGGCTACAAGGATCTCCCGCACGACGTCGCAATCGGCAATCGCATCTACTTGCAAGACGGTTCGATTACGCTGCGCATTATCGGCAAAACCACGACCGATATCGAAACGACGGTTGAATTCGGCGGCGACTTACGGTCGACTCAAGGGATCAATTATCCCGACGGCTCGCTGAACATTACGTCGGTTACGGAACGTGATTTCGAATATCTCGCATTCGGCCTGGAACACAAAGTTGACTACGTTGCCGTTTCGTTCGTTCGTTCCGCCGAAGACATCAATCGCGTCAAAGCGTTCATGAACGAACGCGGACGATCGGTTCCGGTCCTTGCAAAAATCGAAAAGCATGAAGCGCTGGAAGACATCGACAACATCATTGACGCGGCCGACGGAATCATGGTGGCACGCGGTGACTTGGGCATCGAAATTCCGATCGAACAAGTTCCGCTCGTGCAAAAGACCGTCATTGCGAAATGCAATCGCGCTAGCAAACCGGTCGTTACCGCGACACAGATGCTCGAATCCATGACGTACAGCTCCCGGCCGACTCGCGCGGAAGTTACCGACGTCGCGAACGCGATTCTCGATGGAACCGACGCGGTAATGCTTTCGGGCGAAAGCGCGCGCGGTGCATATCCGACCGAAGCGGTGCGTACGATGGCAGAAATTGCGCGTGAAGTTGAAAAGAGCTATCCGCACGCGATGTTACGCGATCGCCGTCTCGCAGGCGTGAAGGCCACGACGGCAACCTCGATCGCCGAAGCTGCTACTCGGGCCAGCGAAGAACTTTCGCTTCCGTTCATCGTCACCGGTACGACGACCGGAAACACGGCACATCACATTACCGCGTTCCGTCCGAAAGCGCGGATTGTCGCGCTCACGCCGCACGCGGAAGTCGCGCGCCGCTTAGCGCTCCTATGGGGAACGGAATCGCTGCTGATCGATCGTTATTCGTCGATCGATGTGCTGTTGTATATGACCGAACAAGTGATGACGCAGGCGGGACTGGTCCGCGGCGGCGATCGCATCGCGTTCACCACCGGCATGCCCGTCGGTGCCGGCGGCACCAACGTCCTCAAAATCCACGAGATTCCTTAACGCTCTACTGCGTAAGTAGATCGAGCGGTGACGCTGCTTCGGCGATATAGAGTTGGCTCATAGTGCACGCGCGGGGTGCTTTATCGGGGCGCCAACGCAGCAGTTTCGTGCCATGCCGGAACCGGCTTCCCGTAACGTGGTCGAACTGCACTTCGACGACAAGTTTGGGTGCTACCGGAAACCACGGTTCCTCGGTAGCTTTCCAGCGGCTCGGTCCGCCGGGAGCGCTGCCGGTAAACCCGGGCGGCTGTTCGATTTCGCGAAGCTGTTTTAGCAACGGGCTACGCTCGCGCGTTGTAAATCCCGACGTAAAGCCGACATGGTTTAGAAGCCCTTCTTCATCGTACAGGCCTAAAAGAAGCGAGCCGACGCCGGTTTTATCTTTGTTGAGCCGGTATCCACCGACTACACAATCGGCTGTGCGTAAATGTTTTATTTTTACTGCCGCACTTCGAATGCCGGCCGCATAAGGGAGATCCGTGCGCTTCGCAACAACGCCGTCAAGGGCGTTGCCGACGTGCGCAAACCATTTGTCGACAACGGCGCGTTCCGGACTTGCAGGCGAAAGCCGGATTGCATCGCTTTTGAAATACGTTGCTGCAAATTCTTCGAGCAACGGCCGTCGATCGCGCAGCGGCGTTCCGGTTATGTCGTTTCCCTTTGCATCGACGAGCAGGTCGAAAACAACGTAGGTCGCCGGCGTTTCCTCTGCAAGGCGTTTCACCCGGCTCTCGGCCGGGTGAATGCGTTGTAAAAGTGCGTCGAAGTCCAGTTCGCCACCACGCTCGACCATTAACTCCCCGTCGAGCACGAACTGCTTAGCTTTGAGCTTCTTTAGATTCGCGACAACTTCGGGAAAGTATCGAGCAAGCGGTTGTGCGGATTTCGATTGCAAGAAGATCTCGTTGCCATCCCGGAACGCGAGACAGCGAAATCCGTCCCACTTCGGTTCGTACTGCCATTGCGGGCCATCAGGAATGCGCTCCGTCTGAGTGCATTCCATCGGCGCTACGGGAGGTTCGATCGGCAGCGTCATTTATTGACAACCGTTACCGCCATTCGTCGTTAGGACGTAGGCACTGTTCGGGTTCACCGATACAGTATTCCCACTTATGGTTTGATTCTCGATATCGGTATACTGATGGTTCGGCAGCGTCATGGTCTCGGTTCTTGTATTGCCCGCATTTACGATAGCCAGCCCGTTGGTGTAGGCCCGGTAGTAGATGTCGGGATTGTTAACACCGCCGTTTAACACTCCAGCCGGGCACGGGTTACCAAAATTGATGCCATACTCTTGGTAATACTGCTCTGCGCCATATCCTTGACCTACGCCATTCGGTCCAACCGTGAACAGATCGGCGTTGCCATTATTGCCGATAAGGTACGTCGCGATGGAGTACTCCAAGTGAGCCCGAGTAACGCGGCCCCCGCCATCGTTATTGAACTTGTTGATAAGCACGAACTTCTTGCCTTGCGCTTGAACGTGCTGCATGTACCTAAGCGTGCCCGTGAAGTACCCCGTCGAAGTCGGATTAAGGCCGTAGTCGGAGAAACCCGCTTCGTTCATCGTAACGTCGATATTTGAAAGCAACGCGTTCTCATTGGGGTCCTTAATGTTAGAATTCGCCGGATGATTCACGATGACTTTGAGGCCGTTCTGAGCAGCTGCATTGTGCGCAGTCTGGACCCAATTTAAAACGTCGGCGATCCACGTAGGATCGTTCCGGCCGTTATAAATCTTCGTGAAGTTCGTGAATGTCGAATCCCACGTTCCGCACGCGAATTCACTGTTGTTCTTCGTTTGTCCCCAGGCCGGATTTCCGCCGACCATGAAGTCGCTGAAAATTACTTCATCGAGCGCAAGCGTGTTGTATCCATTCTGCAGCACGTAGCCAACCAGGCTGTTAACCTGCCAGTTGACCGCCGCCTGATTGTGAATGTTCAGCGCGATATCTTTGAAACCGTCGCCGGGCGTATACGCCAGATCCCGTGTCGGATTTCCGCTCGAATCACACGCGTACAGCATCCAGTCCGGGTGATTGGTCTGCCAATACTGCAGATTGTTGCCTGAAATAATCGTGTTGTCTTCAGTGATGATATAGTAGCGCGAAACCAGCGCGTTCGAATTCTGCCTCCACGTCGACGGATCGTTATCGCCGTTGTTATTGAAGGACCCCCAGACCAAGTCGTAGCGTCCGGCATCGCTTGCCACTTGCGATGTGCTCATCGATGTCCCAGTCGACGGGAAGTAATCGAAGATTTGCGCCAAACGAATTGTCGGCGATCCGGGCGGCGGCGTCGGCGGACTCGTAGGCGGATTTGTCGGCGGATTCGTTGGTGGATTTGTAGGCGGGTTCGTAGGTGGATTGGTTGGCGAATGTACTGGCGCCGGCGTCGGGCCGGTTGGCTTTGGCGTTGGGCCGGTGGGTTTCGAAGTTGGTGCCGGACTCGCGGAAGAACCCGGCGACGAGGATGGTCCCGGATTCGGCGAACTCGAAGAGCCCGGATTTCCACCCGGGCCGTTTGGAATAACGCCGCCTCCCGAGGACGATCCGCCGCCTCCACCCCCGCCGCAAGCGGCGAGCAAAAGTGCAAATACGGCGAAAACCGCGAACAGCGACGCTTTCATGGTTATCCCACCCTAATTCGTAAACATGTGCAACGGAATTTGAGTGTACCAATCACCGTGCACTCGCACGGATTCCCGACTAGGGTGCATGCGGGGGGCTGAACGTCCTAATAGTCCCCAAGTAAAAAGACCGATGCAAAAACGCGCTAGGCTACTAACGGCCTTTCGAAGCTACGCGTTTGCGACGCCGTCAAACGTCTATTGGCAACCGTTAGTGGTGGTCGTAAGTACGTACGCGTCGTTTATAGGAACCATCAAAGTGCTTCCAACCGCGCCGCGGCGGATATCCGTATATTGATGATTGCTCGGTAAAGTCGCCTTTTCGGTTTGCGTATCGCCCGCGTTTACAACCGACAAACCGTGCGTGAAACGTCGATAGTAGATGTCGGTGCTAACGGTGTCGCGGTACATTTCGCCGCACGGCGTTCCGAAAGCAATCGCATACTCTTTATAGTACTGTTCCGCGCCGTATCCCGTTCCCGCACCGTTGCCCCCAACGGTGAAAAGATCCGCTGAACCTTCGTTGCCCATAAGATACGTCCCGATCGAATACTCCAAGTGATCGGTCGTTACTACCGGCGAATCGTGCTGATACTTGTTGATAAGGACGAACGCCCTGCCCAACGACTGAACGTATTTCATCCAGCTTTGTGTGCCGACGAAGAAGCTAGACCGCGTCGCGTTGCCGTAATCGGAGAATCCCGACTCGTTCATCGTTACGTCGACGTTTGAGAGCAGCGACTTCTCATTTGGGTCGCCGACTCTTCCCGCCGGATGATTCACAATAACCGCTAAATGATTTGTGGTTGCTACCTGCCGTGCGGTCTTCACCCAATTTACAACGTCTGCCGTCCAAGTTGGGTCAGTGCGGCCACTGTAGATCTTAGTAAACTGCGTGAAAGTGGAATTCCACGTTCCGCAGGCATACTCGGTGGTGTTTCTCGTTTGCCCCCATGCCGGATTTCCGCCAATCATAAAATCGGTAAAGATAACTTCGTCCAGGGCGAGCGCATTGTACCCGTGTTTCAGCACGTAATTTGTTAGACTCGCGACCTGGTAGTTGATTACGCTCTGGTCATGAATGTTGAGCGCAACGTCCTTAAACCCGTCGCCCGGCGTATACGCTAGGTCCTTCGTCGGGTTTCCACTCGAATCGCAAGCGTAAAGGATCCAAGTCGGAAAATTCTGACGCCAGTAGTTTAGATCATGACCTGAAATCAGCGTGTTGTCTTCGGTGATGATGTAATACCGCGAAACGAGGGCTTTCGAGTTCGCTCTCCACGTAGTTGGATCGTTATCTCCGTTGTAATTGAACGATCCCCACACCAAGTCGTAGCGTTTAGCATCGCTCGCGACTTGCGAGGTGGGCATGAACGTGCCGGTACTTGGGAAGTAATCGAAAATTTGCGCTAAGCCGATGCGTCCCCAAGTACTGGGAATAATCGAGGGCGGAAAGCTCTGAACGGGCGCCGGAGTCGCCGCGCCGAGCGCGTCTGGAACTACCCCACGGCCGGATGAGGATCGGTCATCCCCGCCACCGCACGCAACTAGCGCTAGAGCAATTGCAGCGGAGAGCGCAAACTGCGAAGCTTTCATGCTTGTGCCACCCCAATTGGTAATAGATGCACGGAGCATCAGTGTATCAACCAGCTCGCAGTTGCACCGATTACCGACTGGGGTGCACGCTAGGGACTGAACGTCCTAACGGCGCCCAGGAAAAAGACTTAAAGCGTTTCGAGTACTTCCGAGAGATCGAAACGGCCTCGTTTAGCCGCGAGCGGTGCCCATAAATCACCCGCGTCATCGATTCGCTGCAGCATGTTGTCCATGCGAAAGTCCTCAATTTTTATGCCACGTTCTATTTCGTCCCACGTTACCGGTGCCGAAACGCTTGCTACCGGCGTTGGGCGAACGGAATAAACTGAAGCAAGCGTCGAGCCCCACCGGTTTTGGTTGTAGTCCACCAAAACGCGGCCTGGTGGGCGTTTCTCTTTTCGATACTCCGCCGTTGTGACGTCCGGATCCGTGCGAGCGACGGCCTGCGCAAAAGATTTCGCGAACGTCCAAACTTCTTTTTGCAGCGGACCGCGTACGATCGGAACGTAGACGTGAATGCCTTTGGAACCCGACGTTTTCGCGTAGCTCTTCATGCCGAGCCCGGTGAGTCCGTCGCGAACGAGCAACGCGACTTCACAAACCCGCTCGAACGGCGCACTGCCTGGGTCCAGATCGAAATGTACGTAATCCGGCCGGTCGATGTCATCGCACGTGGCATACCATTGATTCAGGTCGATACAACCCAGGTTTACGATCCAAAGAAGCGACGCCAGGTCGTTTGCCATCGGGAAATCGATGACGTTGCCGGAGCGATGTTCGATGCGGCACGTTTCCAGCCAATCCGGATGCGGAGACGGCGTGCGCTTCATGAAGAAGAACTCGCCTTCTGCACCGTGCGGATATCGCTTCATCACCATCGCGCGGCGCTCGATGTGCGGGAGCAAATACGGCGAGACGTCGGCGTAGTATTGAAGCAGGTCACGCTTCGTAGCGGCGATCTTCGGGAAGAATACTTTGCTGAGATTCGTTACGGCGACGGTTTTGCGACCTAACTTTATCGTCGCATTTTCTACGCCGCGAGGAATCTCTACCCCGGCCATTTTAGGCTTGCACTCGTATGGCGGAACGCAACAGCGTTCTTGCATGTTCCAGCGCGGCATCGTGCGCTTCACCGGAAAGCATCCGCGCAAGCTCTTCGGCACGTTTTTCGTCGCCGCTGATTTCGCGAACCGAAATCGTCGTCGTCTCCTTCGTTTCGCGTTTCTCTAGAACGTAGTGGCGATCGGCCCAGGTGGCGAGCTGCGCAAGGTGCGTCACGCAGACGATTTGTCCATCGCGGGCCAAACGCCCCAAACGAGCACCTACCGCCGAAGCGGTGGCGCCGCCGATACCGGCATCGATCTCGTCGAAGACAAGAGCGTTGCGTTCTCGCGCGGCGGCCAATACTACCACCAACGCCAATAGGACTCGAGAGAGTTCACCGCCCGATGCGACGCGGCCAAGCGGACGAAGCGATTCGCCGGCGTTGGCGGCAAAAACAAACTCTACGGATTCAGCGCCGTCGGCGCCGATTCGTTCGAGCGGCGTAAAGGCAACGTCGAACCGCGCGGAGGCCAATGCAAGATCTTTCAACTCCGTCACAACGCCGCGTGAAAGCTTTTGCGCTGATTTTTTGCGAATCGCGGTGAGGCGCTGCGCGTCGGCGGCAAGTTGCGTCTCGGCTTGCGCGAGCGCGCGGCTCAACTCGGCCGTTCGTTCGTCCCGATTCTCGTAATCCGAAACGATTCGGCGCGCTTCTTCTACCTGTTCGAGAGCCGCTTCAAGGGTGCCGCCGTACCGGCGTTTCAAGCGGTCGAGAATATCCAGTCGTGCATTGATCGCTTCGAGCTCAGCGGGATCGAATTCGCTCGCATCGAGCTCACGTGTAAGGCGAACGGCCAGCTCCGTAGCTTCGCTTTGCAGTGCGCCGGCCTGCGAAGCCATCTCCGCGAGCTCGCTGCCGATATCCGCGATGCCTTCGAGCGCAACGCTTGCAACGCCAAAGGCTCCGCTGGCAGAGCCTTCATCGCCGGCCAGCGCTTCGTGCGCAGTCCGTAACGCAGCAGCGATTCGCTCGATGTTATCCAAGTACCGGCGCCGTTCGGTTAAGCGCACGTCTTCGCCCCGCTCCGGCGCGGCGGCGTCAATTTCTTCGACGGCGTAGCGCGCGTCTTCGTAGCGCTCGTGCGCTTTGCGTTCGTTGCCCTGCAGCGCGTGCAGCTCGCGAGCGCGTTGCGCCACCAATGCATGGGTGGCGGCAACCGCTTCACGCGCTAGCGCAGCGTCGCTGCCGCCGAAACGATCCAGCAACTCCAAATGATACGCCGGCGCGAGCAAACGTTGCGCTTCGTGCTGGCCGACGATCTCACCGATGCGATGCGCAATCTCGCGGACGTACGACGCCGTAGCCGCACGGCCGTTGACGCGAACGCCTGACTTTCCGTTTTCCGCGACTTCGCGAACGATCGTGGCTTCCTCGCCGGGATCTAATTCGAATCCGCCATCGTTTAGCAGCATCGCAAGCGAGTCATCCGCGTCGAACGCAAGCGTAACCACGGCTTTCGACGCGCCACGCCGCACGATATCTGCACTTGCACGCGAGCCTAACGCGAACGCCAGCGCGCCTAGAATCATCGTCTTTCCGGAACCCGTCTCGCCCGTAAAAATCGTCGCGCCGTCGGCAAACGAAATTTCCGCGCGTTCGATCAGCCCGTAGTTCTCGATCTCCAAGCGTCGCAGCATGCTTTGCGGGTCTCTTACCGCGGAGCTGCCTTGATGGAAACACCCCAGCGCATCTTTTCTTTGAGGCGTTCGAAGAAACGTAAGTCCGTCAGACGCGCAAAACGCACTTTCTTGGGGTGTCTGCGCACCATAACCGACGAGTCGGGGCCGATCTCGGCAAGCACGTCTCCGTCGCATTCCAGGTGCGCATGAGCGATTTCGGAGTCGCAGCTGATTTCGATCATCGAAGTTGCCGGGACAATGAGCGGCCGCGAAAAGAGCGTGTGCGGCAGCAGCGGAACGATGCCGAACGCGTCGACGCGCGGCGAAATAATCGATCCACCTGCGGAGAGAAAATAGGCGGTCGAACCGGTCGGCGTTGCAACGCATACTCCGTCCGCCGGCACGTCGGCAACGTGTTCGTCGTTCAAGCGTAAACCAAACGGAACGATCCGCGATACATCGCCTTTGCGAACAACGACATCGTTCAAAGCAAAGTAACGGCGACCGTCGTACTCCGCCTCGAGCGCAACGCGTTCATCGATGATCAGTCCCGACTCCACAAGCTGCGGGAGCAGTGGAATGCGATCGTCGCCGGCATCGAGTTCGGTTAGGAAGCCGAGCCGGCCGGTATTGATTCCAAGGAGCGGCGCACCGCATTCGGTCGCAACGCGGGCCGCACGTAGCAGCGTCCCGTCACCTCCAACCGTAATGAACAGCGACGCTTCAGCGCTGATGCCGTCGCACGAAAAATTGAGCGTGTCGTTTTGATTCTTCCAGACGGCGATCGAATAGCCGCGGGACCGAAACGATTCGGCGACCTCGGCTGCAAGGACGCGGGCCGTCTCTCTCTCCACATCGACGTAGAGGGTAATGACCTTGCGTTCGAGGGCGAGCTTCGTCATGCGGTAATCCCTTCGCCAACCACGTCGTCGATTCGTGCGTCGTCCACAAGCGAACCGTCGCGCCGGAACTCCATCAGGAATTCCCGGTTGCCCGCCGGCCCGGTCAACGGCGAGGCGACGAGGGCTACGGCTACCAATCCGAGCGCTCCCGCAGCATCTCGCACCTCGCGCAACACTGCCCGGTGCACCGCGGCGTCGCGAACTACGCCGCCCGCACCAAGGCGTTCGCGCCCGGCTTCGAACTGCGGTTTTACGAGGGCAACGATAACGCCGTTTGGGCGCAAATAGGCGATGGCGCGTGCGAGAATCGTTCGCAGTGAAATAAACGACGCATCTACCACTTCGATGTCGAAGCCGCCGGGAAACGCATCGTTGGGAAGATGGCGGAAATTCGTTCGCTCCACGACGGTTACGCGCGAATCATTGCGCAGCTTCCAATCCAGCTGACCGTAACCAACATCTACCGACGTCACGTGTCGTACACCGCGTTGCAACAAACAATCGGTGAAGCCGCCGGTCGATGCACCGATGTCGAGCGCGTCCATTCCGGACACGTCGATGCCGAAGACATTCAGTGCATGATCGAGTTTTTCGCCGCCACGGCTAACGAAGCGACGCGGCTGTTCGATTTCGATATTCGCGTCGGCGCGCACGCTTTGTCCCGCTTTGCTAGCCGGCGCACCGTTGACGCGCACGCGACCTTCCATGATTAGGCTGCGCGCCTGCGAGCGCGTCATGCCCGTACGTGCAGCGACCACCTCATCGAGCCGCTCCGCCACACTGCCTACTGAGCCGGAGCGTCGTTCATGGCGCGATCGACTTGCTCTTGCGCGTTACGCAAGAGCGCTTCGCATTCGCGCGCGAGCACTTTACCTTCTTTGAAAAGCTCGATCGCGCGGTCCAACTCGACGCGGCCGGTTTCCAACTCTTTTACGATTGCGTCGATCCGCTCGAGCTTCTCCTCGAAGGTTTTCGGAACTCCGTTACTCATCAGGGTGCACCGCTTCGACGCGTGCGTCGATCGTTCCGTGCCCCAGGCGTGCGTTGATAGCATCGCCCGGACGTACTTCGCCGGCATCACGAACGAGGTGCCCGTCGCGCAAAATCATTGCATAACCGCGGCCTAACGGCGCATTCGGATCGACGGCGTCCAACCGTGTCCCGGCAACTTCCAAGCGGTGGGTGCGATGGCGGACTAGACTTCCAAACGCGGGCAGAAGGCGTGTCTCGTGCGACTGCGCGTGTCCACGCCAAGCTTCCATGGCGCGTCTAGGCCAGGCATCTAGACGCCCGCGTAACGCGGCGACGCGCTGCAAACGATTTGACAATCGCTGCGCCGGATTTTGTGCATTTAGCCGTCGCTCCAACGCGATCAAGGTGCGCTCGGCTACCGATGCGCGCGATTGCATCGCGCCTTCCAGAAGGGAACGCGAAAGCACAAGGCGCTGGGTGCTGCGCCCGACAGCATTTTCGATCGCGCGTCTTAAGTCTAGGTTCGCGCGCGCAATGCGCTCCCGAGTTGAAACCCAAACATAAGCGATCGCTTCTGCAGCTTTTGAAGGCGTTCCGTAAGAAGCGTCAGCCACGTCGTCGGCAAGATGGTGGTCTTCTTGGTGACCGATCGCGGTAATGACAGGATGTCTTGAGCGGGCGATTGCACGCACGACCACCTCTTCATTGAAGGTGAATAAGTCTTCGTACGACCCGCCGCCACGAGTTACGACGATCACGTCGACATCCATGCGCTCGGCTTTATCGAAGGCCTCGCGGATGTCTACCTCCGCACCGGTACCCTGCACTCGCGAAGGCACAAAAACGACTTCAACAAAGGGCGCCTTGCCACGCATCGTCGCTAAAAAATCTTCCGATGCTTTGCTGCCCGCCGCCGAAATTAGCGCGACTTTTCTTACGAATTGGGGAATCTTGCGCTTGCGAGCGGTATCAAAGAGTCCCTCGAGCCGAAAGCGTTCCTTCAGGGCTTCAAACCGCGCATACAGCTCGCCGATGCCCGTCAGACTTACGCTCTCGACGATCATCTGATACGAACTTTGCTCTCTTCGCAAACGAACATCGCCGACGGCGACGATCGCGGCTCCGTTCTTAAGCAAAGGCAGCGCCGCGACTTTGCTTTGCCACACGATACAATTCAAAACCGCGTTCCGGTCTTTCAGCGTGAAACTCACGTGACCGCCCGTCACATCCTTCAGCCCCGAAACTTCTCCACTAATCGCCGCGCCTTTGAACGCCGGCTGATTGCTGAACCACCGCTCGAGACCGTTAATGAATTCACTAACCGTACGAACGACGGTACCCGGCGCGAGCTGATTCAACGTAGTCGCTTCGGCTTGGGCGTAGCGCCTGGTGCAGCGCTCCCTAACGGTACGTAATTCGTTCCGTCGCCCACGCTATTGGGTGGCTGCGTGGGATCGGGGGCCGGCGTGTCGGCGGGTGCGGGCGAATCGACCTCAGCGGCGGGCGACTGCAAATTCGCGTCGAGTGGTTCCGCTGTCGATTGCGCCGCGTAATTGTGGTACCCGCACGATTCGGGCTGCGTCCCATTGATGTAATATTCCGGTGCGCCGCCGCAAGCGAGTTTCACCACTTGATCCATCGGAATCGTGAAATCGTGCTTTGGCGTTAATGAAAGCGCGGCTTTCATGTAACGCGACCAGACTCGCGCGGGAATGTTACCGCCATATGATTCGTTCATGCGCGAATAGTTGTCGTTGCCTAACCATACGGCCGTCACCAGATCCGGCGTGAAACCGACGAACCAGGCGTCGCGGAAATCCGACGTCGTCCCGGTTTTGCCGGCTGCCGGACGCCCGATGATTGCATTCGGATAACCAGTGCCGTGATTGATCACATCTTCCATCATCGTCGTCATAATGAATGCGGCGCCTTCGCTAACGACTTCGTTGGCTTGCGGATACTGATCGTCCAGCACGATATTTCCGAGCGAATCCTTCACGACTCGAATCGCCGAAGAATCGATGTGAATTCCTTGATTCGCGAGCGTGGCATACCCCGTTGCCTGATCGAGCGGCGAGATGACCGACGACCCAAGTGCCAGCGAAAGATTCGCTTCCAAGGGCGAGCTCACGCCCATGCGGTGTGCGTATTCGATTACTTTGTCTAGGCCAATGCGATCGGCGAGCTTCACGGCGACGATGTTACGCGACTGCGCAAGCGCAGTGCGCAGCGTGATCGCACCCATGTAACTGTTGTCGTCGTCTCTCGGATACCACATCGATCCGTCGCCCATCGGATACCCGACCGGCGTGTCATCCATGATGGTATTCGCCGGCATACCGCCGTCGATAGCGGCCGTATAAATATACACTTTGAACGACGAGCCGGGCTGGCGATGTGCTTGCCACGCGCGATTGAATTGGTTATCGAGCGAGAAGTGCGTCCCGCCCACCATTGCGACGATTTCACCCGTCGAGGGTCGGATCGAAACGAGCGCGGCCTGGTGCGCGTTTATGCCTTCTTGTTTCGCGCGGTCGACACCCCAATCGACGGCTTCTTGCGCGAGTTTTTCCATGCGCGTGTCGAGCGCGGTATAGACCTGAAGGCCGCCTTCTTCAACGGCTTGCTTTCCGAATAGCTTCTCGAGTTGCGAAACGACGAAAGTGGTGTAATAGGGATACAGATACCCTTGCAAACCCGAGGCGCGTTCTTGGCCCAGCTCTAGGGGCGCGGTTTTTGCCTCTTCCGCTTGCGTGCGGCTGATGTAACCGCTTTCCGCCATGCGATCGAGAACGTGAGCCTGACGCTCCTTAGCCAGACTTAGGTTCGCAAAGGGCGAGTAATCCGATGGCGCGGCGATCACGCCGGCGATCATTGCCGCTTGCGGCAGCGTCAGCTTATCGACCGGGCGCGAGAAATACGTGTGCGCGGCCGCGTCGACGCCGTACGCGCCCGAGCCGAGATACACCATGTTGAGATAGCGTTCGAGGATCTCGTCCTTGGTGTAGTAGCGCTCGATCTCCATGGCGAGCAGCGCTTCTTGAATCTTGCGTGAGATCGAGACTTCATTGTTCAAGAAAAGTTTGCGCGCAAGCTGTTGCGTGATCGTAGAGGCGCCCTGAAACTGCTGATGCGTCAGGTCCGCCACACCGGCGCGCATGATGCCGCCGAAATCCACGCCGTGGTGGCTGTAGAAATTGTGATCTTCGTTTGCGATTACGGCTTCACGTACGATCGGCGGAATTTTCGCGAGGGGAACCCAGACGCGATTTTCACGATAAACCGATCCGATTTGCGTGCCGTCGCGAGCGAAAATGCGCGTCGAACTTGCCGGCTGATAGTCGGCCATCCGATTGATGTCCGGCAAATTCCGGGAGTAGGCGGCAACCATGCCGGCGATCGTGCCGGCTGCAAATAAAACGAGCAGTAAAAAGATGACAAACACGCCGCGAATAAATCGCGACGTGCCACCCTTCCTACCGGCTCGCTGCCTCTTGCGCGACTGCATTCAATACACCATTAACAAAGCGGTTCGACTCTTCGGTCGAGAATTTTTTCGCAAGCTCCACCGCTTCGTTGATAACGACGGCGGTGGGCGTTTCGGGACGGCAGCGTAATTCGAACGTTCCCATCTCCAATAACAAACGGTCGATCGTAGGCAAACGTTCTAGCGTCCACCCCTCGAGCAGGGGCTTGACCGCGTTGTCGGCTTCCTGAGCGTAATCGAGGGTGCCTAGGACGAGATCTTTGACGAACGCGCGATGTTCCGAGTCGGCGCGCTCGCCGACGACTTCGGTCAACGCGTCGCTTGGATCGCGATGGCCGACCAAAATCGAGTACAACGCTTGCAGTGCCTGTTCGCGCCCCATCCTGCGGGATGCCATCAGTGCACCGCCTCCGCGGTAAGCAACGCCGGCAAAAAGCCGATATCGTAACGGCCCTCGCGGAATTGCGGCGTCGCAAGGATCTCCAGGCACTGTTCGATCGTAGTGTTCACGCCTTCGACGACCGTTTCGCGAAGTGCACGTTCCATCCGCGCAATTGCTGCATCACGCGTGTCTCCGTACGCGATGATCTTCGCAAGCATCGAATCGTAGTACGGTGGAACCATGGCGCCGGCGTAAATCTGCGTATCCACACGAATGCCCGGACCACCCGGGAAGAGCACCTTGTCCAATTGTCCGGCCTGCGGCGCAAAATTATTGCGCGGATCTTCCGCGTTGATGCGGCATTCTATCGCGTGTCCGCGTGGCACCAGCTCCTTTTGCGTGTAGCCAAGCTGTTCGCCGGCCGCGATTCGGATCTGTTCCTTCACGAGATCGATTCCGTACACCATCTCGGTAACGGGGTGCTCGACCTGGATGCGCGTGTTCATCTCCATGAAATACACGTTGTCGCCGCTCACCAGAAACTCGAGGGTTCCGGCGTTGCTGTAGCCCACGTGTTTGCACGCGCGAACCGCCATATCGTGCAGCGTTTCGCGCACTTGCCCGGAAAGGTTCGGCGCGGGCGCTTCTTCGATGAGCTTTTGATGCGACGGTTTTTGAACGGAGCAATCGCGTTCGCCTAAATGAACCACAGTGCCGAATTCATCTCCGAGCACTTGCACTTCGATGTGACGCGGATTCAGGATCAGCTTTTCCATGTAAACGCGTCCGTCTTTGAAACTTGCCTCGGCTTCGGCAGTCGCACTTGCATAAGCGCGCTCCAGGTCTTCGGGACGCTCCACGACGCGCATGCCTTTACCGCCGCCGCCCGCCGTAGCTTTCAATAACACCGGATAGCCGATTTGTTCCGCCGCTGCTCGCGCATCTTCGACCGAATCAAGAATGTCGGTTCCGGGAGTGGTCGCAACGCCCGCATCTTTCATGACGCGCTTCGCGGTCGCTTTATCGCCCATCGCCGCAATCACTGCAGGCTTCGGACCGATGAACACGAGCCCGTGATCGGCACAAATTTCCGCGAACCGGGCGTTCTCGGCGAGAAAGCCGTAACCGGGATGAACGGCGTCGCATCCCGTGATAAGCGCGGTTGAAATAATGTTCGGGATGTTTAAATACGAACGCGGTACCGGCCCCGGGCCGACGCAAAACGCTTCATCTGCCTGGCGCACGTGCAACGACTCGCGGTCGGCTTCGGAGAAGACGGCCACGGTTTTTACGCCGAGCTCTTGACACGCGCGGTTGATGCGCAGCGCGATCTCGCCACGGTTGGCGATGAGAACCTTTTTGAAAATGGTGATCTACCTTATTAAGCCTGTTAGCCGCGATCGATCTCGAAGAGTACCTGTCCGTATTCGACGGGATCGCCCTCACTTCGTTTGATCGACGCGATTCTGCCCGCTCCGAGACTCCGAACCGGATTTCGAATACCGAGCGCCTCGATAAACGCGAGTTCGCGGTCGCCGTCGAGCAAATCACCCTCGTTCGGAAGCGGCCGGCTGAAGTGAAAGATACCGACCAGATCGGCCTTGATGGCATCTAGCCGCACAGGTGCCGCCTCGAGCGCCTGGACCAGTTCGCTGTAGCTCTCTGCTGAGATCGGGGCTTGTGATGCACGGCGTCCCAACTCGATCTGCTCGTGTTCGCGTTCTATGCGAATGCGCATCAGATCGGTCGTGACAAACAGGTCGGCAAGCCGCCGGACACGCTCGGCGAGCCCGGTGGGGATTGGATCGTCGGACATGAGCGCTACCGATTCGCTGTCCGGAGGGTGGCCTCCGGCCGAGAGGAACAGGCTGCTCGCTTAGACTTTGGTCACTCCGCTCAGATCGTGGGTGGAGAGCGCCTCCACAGAATCGGCAAACCGGTCGTCGAGTTCGGAGAGCGGCACAAGCACGAACGCGCGATCGTGCAGGCGAGCGTGGGGAATGGTGAGGTGCGGTTCTTGCAGCTCGAGCTCGTCGTAGGTCAGGATGTCGAGATCGATAACGCGAGGTCCCCACAGCGGCGCACGCGGGTTACGCCCAAATTCGTGCTCGAGCGATTTCAACGAATCGAGCAGAGCGTGCGGCGTGAGATCGGTCTCGAGATCCACTACCGCGTTGATGAACGCCGGTTGCTCGGTGTTGCCCCACGGCGCCGTTCGATACAGCGACGATCGCGCGCGCACCGTACCGAAGCGCACCAACTCTTCGATCGCGCGTTCTACGTTCTCCCGAGGGTTGCCGACGTTCGAGCCGATTCCGATGTACACCTGAGCCATCAGCGGAACTCCCTGTATTTCGGGTTCTCACGTAAGAGTGTAACCGACGGCGTTGCACCGTCCAGCAAGCGCGGCTTTCCAACTCGTAGTTCCGCCCGCACGACACGTTCGTCTTCAAAAATTACTTCCAGCAGCGCGCCGGCCAGGCGCTCCAACAACTCGAACGACTCGCGCTCGACGATTCGGGTCATCTCGCGATGGATCTTGGCGTAATCTATGGTGTCGCTGAGGCGATCGGATTGCTGTGCTTTGTGGAGATCGACGTCGAAATCCACATCGATTTCGAAGGGCTGGCGGCGATCCCGTTCGCCGGGATTCGCGCCATGTCGGCCATACGCAACGACGTTGCGCAGGCTTATCCGGTCCAACCCTGCGGTCTCCAGTCGCGCACGATTGCGTCCGAAACGCTGATAACGTCGCGATTCTGCGCGACGTCGTGAACGCGAACCATATCGATTCCGGCTGCGACGCCAAGGGCAGTCGTCGCAGCGGTTCCGTAAATCCGCTCGTGCGGCTGGCGCTGCGTCAATTTTCCGATAGTGGATTTTCGCGATGTGCCAAGCAGCGTCGGAAAGCCCAGCTCGCAGATGCGTGAAAGACGGCGCAAGATGCGAATGTTGTGGTTCGGCGTTTTGCCGAACCCGATTCCAGGATCCAACACGATCGATTCGCGTGCCAACCCACGCGCCATCGCTCGTTGTGCGCAATCCTCGAGAAACGAAGCGACGGCTTCGACGACGTCGCCGTCGTAATGCGTGCCGGCTTGATTGTGCATGGCTGCCAGCGGCATTCGCAACTCTACCGCGACGTCGATGAGGTCGTCGGGTGCGCCCCAGACGGAATTGATCATGTCCGCACCGGCGCTGTGCGCTTCTCGTGCAACTTCGGGTTTGTACGTGTCGACCGAGATGATAGCTGTCGGCAATCGTTTGCGGACTTCTTCTACAACGGGAACGACCCGTTCGATCTCGGTCGCAATATCGACCGGTTGATAACCGGGCCGCGTCGATTCACCGCCGATATCCAAAATATCGGCGCCGTGATGCCACTGACGAACTGCATATTCGATTGCAAGGTCGGTGTCGCTGCGGCCGTCGCCGGAAAACGAATCGGGCGTTACGTTCACGATCGCCATTAGAAACGTACGCTCACCCCAAGCAATTTTGCGTCCGCGCAGATTTAGCGCGCCGCGACTAAGCGAAGTTCGGCCGTGCATCGCTAACGTTTTCGAGCCACCATGCACGCAACTCTGCAACGATGAACGTGGAACCAGTGACAACGATCACGTCGTCCGAGGACGCGTTGCGGCGGGCAATCGAAAGCGCTTCCACGGGATCGGCAATCGAACGGCCCCACGCGCCGATCGATTCCGCGATGCTGGCAAGCCGCTGCGGTTTCGTGGCCTCCCGGCCGGCCGTTGAAAAAGACGTAAAAATAAAGCTTCCCGGCAGCGCACTGAACGCGCGTATGATTTCCGCCGCGTCCTTGCTTTCCCCGATGGCTACGACGAACGTACAGTGCCGGTCGGGGAATCGCTCGGCAAGCGACGCGACGAGATGTTGGGCCTTTTCCGCATTGTGCGCGATGTCGAAGACGACAGGGGGGTGTCCGGGAAAAACTTCCATGCGTCCCGGAATCGCGACTTGCGAGAGTCCGCGCTCAACGGCATCAACCGGCGGACGCAACCCTGCGCGCAATTGCTCTAGCGTGAGAATAGCTGTCGCGGCGTTGCGGCGCTGAAAGATCCCCAACACCGGCATCGAGATGTCATAGGTCGCGTTTGCGGTCGTTACGCTAAATGACTGTCCGTACCGTTCGCCGCCCGAGCTTTCGATTTGCGCAGCGTCGCTCACGCGGATCAGCGGAGCGTTCTGGCGCTGTGCTTCTTGCTCGATGACGGCTCGCGCGCTGCTTTCGTCGACGCCGCTGACGATCGGAACGCCGGGCTTTATGATGCCCGCCTTTTCGGCCGCAATCGCCTCCAACGAGTCGCCCAGCACATCCATGTGATCGAAGCCGATCGAGGTAATCGTAGAGACTTCCGGCACGATAACGTTCGTTCCGTCGAGACGTCCGCCAAGACCGACCTCTATCACTGCGATGTCGACGTCCTCTTCCGCGAAGTAACGGAACGCAAGCGCGAGCAACGTTTCATAGTACGTGGGACGTCCGTGCTCCGTTACGGTGGTTTCGATCGCGGGCATCATGCCGTTCAGCAACTCGGCAAAACGTTCTTCGGAAACAGGAGCACCATTGATTCGCGCGCGCTCGGTCATCGAGCGAAGGTGCGGCTTGGTGTGAAGCCCGACGCGCAAACCGGAGGCTTGCAACGCTGCGGCCGTCATCGTGCAGGTCGAACCCTTTCCACTTGTTCCGCCGACGTGGATGCTGGGGTACCGGTTTTGTGGATCGCCGAGTTCGCGCAAGAACGCATGCATGCGTTCGAGCCGGATCGGCATCCGGCGCGAGATCGTTTCGTTGATAGTGCCGATCAGGTAGCTCTCGGCCGCGGAGTAATCGAAGCTCATTATCCGTCTGTCACGTTATCGTTCAGCAATTCCATCGCATGCGGCAGCACGTTCAGTATAACGTCCAGGGATTCACGAACGGCTTTAGGGCTGCCCGGAAGATTTACGATCAGGGTTCGATGCCGGACTCCGGTAACGGCTCGCGAGAGCATCGCGGTCGGTACGATCGCGACTGAAGCGGCGCGGATCGCTTCGGCGATTCCGGGGACTTCGTAATCCAGCACCGCGGCGGTCGCCTGCGGTGTCCGGTCGCGCGGAGCTAGCCCCGTTCCGCCGCTGGTAAGGATCAGCGACGCAGCTGAAGAGTCGGCGATGTCGATCAACTCCGCCTGAAGCGCCGCCGGGTCGTCGGGCAGGACCACCTCGCGAACGATTTCGTAGGCACCGCCAAGCCGCTCTTTCATTACCGGAATGCAGCCGTCCGGCCGCGTTCCGGACGCGGCGCGGTCCGAAAGCACGATTAGCGCAGCGGTGTATGTCACGGTGAGGCTGTCCAGTGACCGCTCTTGCCGCCGGTCTTCTCCAGCAGCCGCACGTTCTCGATTACGATGCCCTTGTCGATGGCCTTCGCCATGTCGTAGATCGTGAGTGCCGCAACGCTTGCAGCGACCATCGCCTCCATCTCTACGCCGGTCTGCGCGCTCGTTCGCGCAGTGGCTTCAATTTGAAGCGCGCCGTCGGCGGCCCACGAAAGCACCACGTCGACTTGCGAAAGCGGAAGAGGATGAGCCAGAGGAATCAGGTTCGCAGTTTGCTTGGCCGCCATGATGCCTGCAAGTTGTGCCGCGACGAATGCATCGCCCTTCGGCAATGTCGCTTCTTGTAGCACTTTACGCGCTTCGGCTGTCATCCGCACGCGAGCTTGCGCCCTGGCGGTACGCGTTGAGATCGGTTTCTCCGACACGTCAACCATCGAAATGGTCCCATCGGAGGCGATGTGTGAGGGTTTCTGCACGGTAATATGTAAACGGGCGTAAGCAATGACGCTATTCCAGCACACGGGCGGCGATCCTCGGGTCGCCTCGGCACAACTTGCCGATGTTCTCGCGTGGTATGGCGCTGTAGGCGATGCCGCTTTCGGTAATGCGCCTGGTTTTGCATTGCGCAAAGCTTCTATTGCTGTCGCGCTCGCGTCTATGGAACCCGAGGTGCTACCGGAAGATCGCAATGCGGCATACTTTGCCGGACTGCTGCATGCAATCGGAACGATCGGCAATCGCGCTTACTCCAAGGCGCGCGAGCTCGATGAACGTACGGCACGGACGCAGCGTTGGGATATTCCCGCGCAAGGCGCCCGCGTTTGCGCGGGAATATCAGCCCTACCGGCCACAACGCCGGACGTTGTGCGCTGGGAGAACGAGTGCTGGGATGGGACCGGCTTCCCCGATCAGCTTCGTTGGCACGGCATTCCGAAGCACGCGCAGTATTTAGCTATAGCAGATGCATTCTTGCGCGCCGGCGATCCCGAAGAAGCGCTTGGCGCGATCGGCATGCAGAGCGGCCGCGCGTTCGGCCCGGAGTGCGTCCGTACGTTTGTCAGCTGGTTTCATTTAACCCGCGGTGAGCAAGCGCCGGTGGAGATTCCGTTGGACGCACTGGATGCAGAGAAAACGCCGCCGTCGCCGCTGCTGGACGAGTTCGCAGATGCCATCGATGAACACAACGGCGTAGCCGGACGCTGGCGCCGTATAGAAACGTTAGCGCTTTCCGCCGCACGTGCGTTGGATTGCGACGGCGAGACGCTGCAAGCGCTGGCGCTCGCAACCCGGCTTTTCGGAAGCGGTGAAGTCGCAGCGCGGAGCGCAGAGGATTCGCAATTCGATCCGCTTTCGCGACTCGGCGTCGCTGCACGCGCCGCCAATGCGGCCGGCGCCGCAGCTTTAGTCAATGCGAAACCGACGCTGCAAGGCGCACGCGAGATTCTTTCTTCGCGTGCTGAATGGTTCGACGGCACGGGAAAACCGGACGGCTTGGGAGGCAAGAAAATTCCCCGCGGCGCAGCCGTTTTGGCCGCCGCGATTGCCTACGACCGGTTGGATCGCGGCGAACGGCTCGATACGGCAGCCGGCACGCAATTCGATCCTCGCGTCGTTCGCGCGTTGTTGGAAGTAGCGAAGGCGCGAGCGTGATCGAGCTTCAAGAGCGCACGCGGCGTATCTCCCCTTCACGCATTCACGAGATTCTTTTGTCCCGGGGCTGCAACAGTGTCGTCGATCCGTTCATGGGATTGCCGACGCACTTGAATTATCTGAAGCGTCACGGTATTTCAGTTCACGGCGGAGATTTGCTCGAATGGTTCGTTCGCGTCGGCGAAGGGATCGTTGTGAACGATCTGACGATTCTTCGCGATAGCGAAGTCGCCGAAATCGTGGAGATGCTTCCCGGCCGCATCTATTCGCTCGACACGTTCAAAGCGTGGGAAGGCGTCTTCTTCAGCGAAGAACAGTGTGTCTATCTCGGCGTCTGGCACGACAACGTGCGTAACTTGCGCAGCGACCAGCAAACGGGACTTGCTATTCTTGGTCTGTGGCGCGCGTTCTGTTACTGGTTGCAAAAGGCCCAATTCGCCGACGACATGCAGGATATTCCGCCGAGCGAACTCGCGTGGAGTTACATCCGCCAGACCGAGCAATGGGTAGCCGGAAATCTTCGCCGCAATACCGTTCGCCAGGGTGACGTTCTTGCGACGATGGGCGCGCAAACCGCCGACGCGCTTTTTCTCTCGCCGCCCGCGCGCAATTCGTTCCGCAGCGCGGATGCCCGCATTTGGATGTGGGAAGCGTGGTGGCAAGGCAATCCGTATTTCACGATCGAGCACGCCTATCGTGATTCGCTGCTGGGCGCTCGCGCGGCCGACGCGCCGTCTTACTCGCGCGCGATCGCATCGATTCTCTCCAACGCCGATTCGTTTCCAGTGATCGTCGTTCAGACGTCGGAACAGCGTATCGGCGAACTCGAACCGTTGGTGCGGAACGCTCGCTCCAACGTCGAGATCATCGCTCCTCACCCTTACGAAATCTATTTGGTCGCCACTAAATAGCTGATGAGAGGAGTTCAACTCCAATGCGATCCTACCGTCGTGCTATCGCCCTCATCGCTCTTCTTCCGCTCCTACCTCCACCCGCCGATGCAGTAGGAAACGTTCCGCCCGAGATCATCAATACATTGGGCTTCATACGGCGCGTCG
>CAZJLJ010000048.1:0-23663 GCA_964546935.1 uncultured bacterium
GGTAACGGATTGCATACGGCCCCTGTTATACCAGGGCACGCGTGCTCGAACCTAGCGGCTAGGTAATGTCACGTGCAAAGGTACGGGGCCCGCTGGTTCCCCAGTAGACCGCCCGTCCGCGCCGCGTTCTTTTGTTTTCCGTCGTGCGAAAAGGCCACAAGACCTATCCGCGCTATGCAGACTCACATAAAAAAGTTCGACGATGTGAAGGACCGCACAACGGGAGAGTCCACACGCCTGTAGAGCTACTGGCCACACGCATTGAGCGGATTGCGAAATATAGCGTCCTATACAGATGGATCACACACGCCGATTGTTATACCAAAGCGCGGCTACCCGGACCTTAGCGGAGACGTGACTTTCACCGGTGGAACACGATGTAGCGATTCACCAAAAACCCGACGGGCAAGACGATAGGGATCGTCATCATTTTGGCTACGAGCGTCCCGACCAGAAGCCAATGCGTAAAACCTTCGACAAGAAGCACCGTCGACCACCAAGCCACTGCCAACGTCGCAAAATAGCCGCCGGCCTGTAGTCCCACGGGACGTTCACGCGCGCGGAACACTACGAACCGATACATGCTAAATTGAAAGACACCAGCCGTGACAATTGCGACTGATACGGCCAACGGCTGAACGAGACCGCACGCAATACCCAGACGCAAGAGTCCAAAATCGATGATCGTCGTACAGATGCCCACCGCGATGTACAGTGCAATAACACGCACTCGCCGTCAATTCGCGGCCCAGGCGAATGATCCGCCGAAGGCGCAAGTGCCGGTCACGGCGTAAATATAATTTTGCAGATGATGATCGAGGGATCGCAGCCTGGATCGCTCGCGACCCCTTATCAGGGTCGTGATCTTCGCATTTGTTGCGTAATCCCTACATATCGCGCCTCGCATACAATCGTCGCGGTAGTGCAGCAAGCACTTCTTTACGCTGATACCGTGATAGTCGTTGATGATGCGTGTCCGGAGTCGTCCGGCACGCTCGTCGCTTCAGCGTTCGATGGCCATCCGAATGTGCGAGTCATTATGCGGGAACTAAACGGCGGCGTAGGTGCGGCGACGAAAAGCGGTATTGGAGCGGCGCTCGAGTGGGACGCGGACATCATCATCAAGCTTGATGCCGATGGACAAATGGATGCATCGCATATCGAAGACATTCGAGCGCTCTTCCTAGAAGACGCAGCGATTGCATTCGTGAAGGGCAACCGCTTTTTCGACGCCAGTGTCCTCCAGAAGATGCCGAAGGTCCGCTTCGCCGGAAATGCAGTTCTGTCGCTGCTTTCGAAATGGGCGTCGGGATATTGGAATATCATCGATCCGACGAACGGCTACCTTGCGTTCAATGCTGATGTGCTCGACGCACTTGATTGGCAAACGTTCGCGGATTCGTATTTCTTTGAGCTTTCGGTCTTATGTGAAATAGGGCTCAAACGGCTTCCGGTCGTCGAGGTCGAAATGCCTACCATATATACCTCTGCACCAAGCTCGTTGTCGCTCCCGCGCGTTATGTTCGAATTTCCGCCGCGCCTTTTCAAACGACTGCTACGCCGAGCTTTGCTTC
Organism: uncultured bacterium; assembly: GCA_964546935.1. Taxonomy (GTDB): domain Bacteria; phylum Vulcanimicrobiota; class Vulcanimicrobiia; order Vulcanimicrobiales; family Vulcanimicrobiaceae; genus JALYTY01. The sequence goes on from CAZJLJ010000048.1 coordinate 1,575, forward strand.
AATATTTCGTATTTGATGTCAATCTCGGCACAATCTATTTCCTCTTCGGGTGTATGCTCGCGCTCTTCGGCGTGACGTTTGGTGGCTATGAGTGGCTCCAAACCATCATCACACAGCAGCCGCGCACAACAGGGACGGTGATGCTAGCGGTGCTCCCCACTTTGATGGGCTTTCAGTTGCTCCTAAATGCACTGATGTACGACGTCCAATTCTCGACGCGAACCCGGCAAGAATTGAAAGTGCATCGCGGTCGACGAATGCCGGCACGTGACCGGAAACATACGCACAGTTGACCTGTCCTTGCTGCGAAGCGCACGCGTTCACGTATCATACGATCCTCGATCGATTCGCATGGCAGCGGTGCGAGTCGTGCGGATTCCTAATCGGCGACGTGACACGGCGCGTAGGACCGGATGCTGGTTACGATCGCCTCGATATGGCGGCGTACGATCGATCCGTTGGTCGTCTTCGGGCAGCCGAGGCGTCGAGGCTGATCGAACTTGTCAATAGAGCGAACCCGACGCAGCGGTCGTGGATCGACATAGGCTGCGGCGTAGGGCTTCTCATGTCGGCGGCCCGAGAACAGGGCTATACGACGTGGGGCGTTGAGCCGGACCCACTTGCTCGCGAACGTGCGGAATCAACAAATCCGTCCTCGGCCGTCGGGTCCGACCTTTCCCAGCTTCCGCAGAATATTGAGAACGCAGGCGTAGTCTCGATGCTCGACGTGCTCGAGCACATACCGGCGGACGAACTAACAAACACGGCGAGGAGCGTCCGAGAGCGGCTTGCATCCGACGGCATCTGGCTCATCAAGGTGCCATCGAGCGACGGCCCGTTTTATCGTGCAACGCATCTTGTTGCACGCCTTCTTCCGAAACAAACATGGCCGTTCATCGAACGGCTTTGGCTCTTGCGGTTCGCATCACCTCATTGCGTCTATTTCAACGAGAAGAGTGCGAAGAGTTTCCTTTCCGCACATGGATTTGAACCTGTCGGCGCCGTGTATTTCCCCGCGATTCCGTTATCTTCGGCGTTCGCGCGGCTCTCGATGGACCGCACGATCTCACGCTGGAGGGCCGCAGTCTCGCTTCCAATTGTCGCGATCCTGAATATTTGTGAAGCAGTGTTTAGACGAAGCGATTCGCTCGTTCTTCTTGCTCGCCGGCGCGAAGCCGATTGATGAAAGGGCCGGTGATCTGCGCGAACGCCTCATACGGCGTGGCAAACATTCGTTCATACAGCAACTGACCTTCATGCGGTCGTACGTACACCCGTGAGACATCGCATCGCCTAAGGCTTTCGCGACGCGCGACGACGCGCTGAAAAAACGCTCCGGGGAACAGGCCGAGCCAGGTGCGCCTCTGCGAGGGATAGCGCCAGCACAGCATCGCCCAACGCCATCCGTCCGATGGACGGTGACGGAGCGTGCGTCGCTCGCCGCCGGGTAACAAGCGCAGAGAGGAGAAAAACGGCCTCACACAACGGTACGCATTGTAGAGCGAGAACGACCATATGTCGCACGCGTCGTGCGCTGCTGCGATACGCAGGCCGATAAGATGCGTTGCATCATGGTCGGGATGCCCGCCCTCCCAATCCGGCACATACACGATATCGGGCTCCTCGCTTTCTTCAGCGAGCCATTGCTCGAGCGCACGGTACGTGCGATCAATGTGTCGTGCGAGCGCGCCGTCGCGGCATCTCTCTTGAAGAAAGACGACATCTTTCTCTTCGACGCCGAGGGATGTCAGAACGAGCGATGATTCCGCATCGCGGATGGCAGCCGGCGTACGCGATGCACCGTCCGTCAAGTAGATGCAACGAACGATCGCGCCTGCGGAAAGCTCGTTGAGAAGCCACGGAACGGCTGCATATTCGTCGTCCTGATGCGCGAATAGGAATAGCGCGATACGTGGATCAGTACGCGTCGAAATCGATTGCACTGAAGACGACGCGCGTAGGATCGAGCTGCCTCGCGTTTCCGGTCAAATCGAGAAAGATGAAATTGAGCGGCGAAGGCCGCAGCGCTCGCGGTAGCGGTATCGAAACGCCGTACCAGCGTTCGGACGGCAGTCCGATCCACAACGTCGCGGGCCGCAAACGGCTTCGCGATACCGGGAGATCGGGGGCCCATCCGCGGTCCGTGAGCGCAACCTCGAGGAATGGAATACCCGCATCGCAACTGACCCTTCCGCCGCGCTGCTTATATGATGCCTTTGGGTTTTGCAGGCGCCACCGTCGTGTCGTGACGCTCCATACACGCTGGAAATCGCAGTTCGTCATGTGCAACGAGGCCGGATTGCCTATGCCGACGCGAACGTCCAAGGGGCACACGAGTTGAAAACCGAGCTTTGTGATGAACCCGGGCGTACTGTTCGCGTTTGCCACTCCGATGACGAATTCGTATCCCGCTTCGGCAGCATACCGATATGTTTCACGAGCGAGGCGCGTGAATAAGCCTCGGCCTTGGTGAGCTGGGTCCGTCGCAGTATTGAAGGAAAGCAATCCACGGGACGGCTTTCCGAAAAGGATCGCCTCGAGCGGCTGGGTCGCGTAGTGAGCGCAGAGCTCGTCGCCGGAGTACGCATCGAATCCAACGACGCCACCGAACGGATTCTCGTCATACTCCCAGCGTAAGTACTCCACGGTGTATTGATGAGCATTCGGGAACACGTTGTGCAACAGAGATGCCTGCCGCTCGCGAATCCGCTCGCTAGATTGGATCAACTCCAGACGGTAGTCCACGTCCCCAGCGACCCGCGCAAATTCGCTCATTGCGCGAGAGGCGAGAGATAGACCACATAGCGGTTGTCGGGAAAATCTTTCCTGACGTACCCGAGCGCAGCCGTCTCCTGGTCCAGCATGTGTAAATCATCGTAGTCCAAGCCGCGGGCGCTTACCGCTAACGATGCCGCCGCGGGAACGAGGAACGCGCCGATATTAAATCGCGCGATGTATGTCCCTAACGTGTGCGTTCGAATCGCGTAAGCAAAGTCGACGGCGCGTTCCGGTCCGAATTGATCGCCAATTTCCGTCACGCCGTTTTCCTTGAAGTACAACGTCATGTAATTCGTTTGAACGCCGTAGACAACCAGATCCTTGCGGCCCCTTTTAGCGAACCGATCGACGATGTATTGCATCTGACGGTATGCCGCGCACCGCGGCTCCATCCAAACATCATGGCCCTTGTACCACGTCCATTGGTAGACGTAGTCGTTATACCAGAGCGACCGGTACCACGCCGCCGAGGCTGGTGCCGGTAGAGCCAGCAGGATCGCCACCGGCAAAGCCGCCCACTGCCACCTTCTCTTGGAAAGGTGCAACAGAGATATCCCGACGACGACCGCCAAAGCTGCATAGAACAGCAGCGCGTATCGAGTAAGATTCGACGTCAAATTCCAATACGCAATCGCATACACGACGGCCGCGGCAGCGAGCTGAAGTTCTATGGGCACGCGCATAGCGTTGGTAAGCGACAAACCGATGATGAGCCCGGGCACGAAGATCGCCGCAATGAGCAGCGTGATTCCGAGCGCGCGATACGCACGCGCGTTTGGTGTAAGGATAACCGCCAAGGGCATACGCAGCAACGCCGCCGGCGACGCATCGGTGCGGAGGTCTCCGAGAACGTCCTTCATGTCCGCTTTGCTCCACTTGCTATCAACGCCATGTAACGCCAAATTCAGCGTGGGCGCAATCGGATCACCGGCCTGTATGAAGTTCTTTACGTACCACGGCGAACTCAGGACGACTATCGTCAATGCCGCGATCGCTACGACGCGTTTTGTAACCGCCCCACTGCACAACGCCGCCGAAACCCCGAACACGACCAATGGTAGGAGCGCGATAAGCGAAACCTTCATCCCCACGAGAAACGACCCGCAGATGATTGCAACGAGCAGAACGGTTCGCGAGCGGTACTTCGACAGAGCCGTGACCGCGACGACAAACACGAGGAAGAAGAAACCAATCTGCACATCGATCATCCCGTTGTAAAGCCAAGCGAGGAAGACCGGACAGATGGCGATCGCCAAAGCGCCGACGACGGCGACGAATTGCGTTGCGGCCGATCGCGCTCGTGGTTGCGGCGCGAACTCAACAATGGCAGCATACGTAAGAATGACCGATAACGCACCGGAGAGCCAGGTCAAAAACGCAATAGCATTTATTTGACCGAATTCAATCATCCATGTGTCGAGCAGAAGCCAATTATTCGCGTAATACGGCAGACGCAACCAAGGGTCGACGTTCAAGTAGTGAGACGTCGCCCAATCGAATGCGTACGCGACGTGATACGATGTCGCGTCGGATCCAGTATCCGGTATGTAGGCCGGGACCGACAGCGCGAGCACCAACGCATAGAGCCCAAGCGCGAACGGCGAGGCAAACGCCGACTTCCAAAGAGCGGCACGGGCAACCCAGAAATCAGCACGTAAGGGCGAATCGCCGCGGAGCGCAAAGAAGATGGCCATGCAGCACAGCCATGCAAGCGCCGTGACGGGATAAATGAGATGCAGAAGTCCCGCTAAAAAGGTCGCAAACCCCGTTATCGCCATACCGGAAGCAATGGTGAGCACGACGGTTATGAGCGGGTTTACGCTACCTTCTCGTGTCGATAGCTCCCGGCGTTTGAAAACATAGAGCATCGAACCGCAAATGAAAAAATAAGCGCAGGCAGCATGCGCGATCAGAAGGCCGAGGGTCAAATCACGTAGCGCGATCATCTGCTACTGGCCGTGGACGTCGGTGAGATACATCGAAAGCAGCCGGGTGTCGTCGTTGAGATTCTCACGTTTGGGAACAAAGGCGTAGGCCGCGTGCAGCCTAACGTTCACGATACTGTGGCCTGTCTTTGCCTTCAGCGGCACGCGAAGTGTTGACTCGCCGACAGCAAGGTTCGGAAACGTAATCGCGCTCTGCCCTGAGATCCTCACCGTCAGGGCTTGCGGCCGTTCTTTGTACAGCGCCACGTCCGGCAGGATCACCGTAACGAGCAGGGTCTTCGCATGCGGCGAAACTCGCGTCTGAAACGATGCGTCTTGCGTGATCCAACAGCACGGCTCGTCGCCCTGCTGCTTGTAGATGCCCTCGTACGCGCCGATAACCGGCCGTGGTGTCACGACGCCCGCCGGGACATCGCCTTGGAATGGAGTTGCGACGACGAGCGCCGCATCGCCCTTCGAGGCGGTACCGGCACCGGTGTAACACCCGGGAAGAAACACAGTCATAAGAAGCGTTACCATCAACGCGACCCGCACGCTCACCCGTTTAGGCCCTTTCGATACTGCGATCGAGCGACAATGACTACGGCGATCAGCGCCATAGCGGCGCCAGCGAGCGGTATCAAATACACCGCGAAGCCGAGCGCGAGACCAAGGACAACTCTCGCTGCAATTCGCCATAGGTCTGAGCGGACCGCGGCTTTTTTTCGGCGAGGCGCGGTATTGTCGGCAGGCGCGGCGGTTTCTCGGTTCTCTGGGCCAAGCAACGTACCGCAGTGCCAGCAATATTTGCCGCGTACGTCGGCACCGCACTCAACGCAGTATGCCGGCGCCATTGTTCCTTCTCGCGTGCCCATCATGAGTTGAAGGCGAACGCGATGCTGCTTCTGCTTTTCGCGCCCTCATTCAAGAGGCGGAGAAACTCGCTCTCGAAACTTGCGCTATCGAACCGTCGCGCCTGAGCACGAGCGGCGGCGCGCATCGACTCCGAGATCACCTCCGGCAGGTCAAGCGCCCTCGCACTTCGCGCCGAGAGCGTATCGGTCGAATCCCAATGAAATCCCGTAACGGTGTCCTGCACGAGATCCGCGGGCCCCCCTTCATGATAGACGAGCGGAATCGCGCCCGCCGACATCGCTTCCAGAACCGAGATCCCGAAGTGCTCCATACGTTCGGGCATATGCCGCGCGGAAGCACCAAAGCCGGTTGCGTGCCAATAGAGCGCTGCCGTCTGATACAGATGCGCGACCGTTTGCGGCGCGGCGGACAGGTGGAAATACACGGGATATTGCTTCGCAAGTTTGCGGACGTCAAGAAGAAACTCGCGCGAATCGGGATCTGCTCCTACGGTACCGACCAGGTGCAACTCAAGATCGTCCCGGTTGGTCGAATCGACCAATTTGCAAAACGCCTGGACTAACGTGTCTTGCCGCTTGCAGTGCCCGTGCGGGGTAAATCGCCCGACGTTGACGATACGCCCCGCAATGCGCGGCGGGGGAAGAGAACTGAAATAATTCGGCACCGGCGGCGCAAGAACGCGAACGGGCGGTAGACGACGGGCGTATCTTCGCAAGCGACCGCGAACATGAAACGCAGCGAATTCTGAATACGCAACGATCGTGTCGTATCCATCGAGCCGGCCCCACGAATTGGCAACATGATTGGGGTGCATGGGGAAAGGAAACTGGCACACGAAGATGTTCTCGCGCGCAAAGGGAGCGATCGGAGGCAGCGCCTCATTTCCCATCGCGATCAGCACATCCGCCTGCGCTAATTCGACGAGATTTTCAGTCGTTCTCAGCTCTACACAGGAAAGATCGAGACCGAGCTCTTGTCCCATCGTGCGCAGCCGATGCGAGCTGTAGCGCTCGGGCGTGAGTAAGACGGTGCGGCAACGCGATGAAAGGATCTCTGCCATGGTGAGCAGATACCGCTCGCCACCGCCGGGAACGAGCGGATAGGGCGTGTACAGCAAGGCAAGTCCCGAAAGCGACGAACCGTATGTGGAGAGTTGCGCCGGCAGAGCCGTACGAACGGCAGTCGAATCGTGATCGCCGTCCAAGTAGGCGCCCCAGCGCGCGATGAATTTTTCGCGATTGAGCGCAACGATGTTGTTCAAACGTAATCCGTGCGACGGATCGCTAGAAGTTCCGTTTTCGATATGCGTTACGCTAACGCCACCACAGTAATACGTCTTCTTACCACCGAGGAGCGCCTTGAGGCACAAATCGACATCTTCGTAGTATGCGGGGTCCCACGTCAAATCGAAACCGCCGAGTCTATCGAAGAGCGAGCGTCGAATGAGGAGACACGCAGCAGAGACGTAATCAACCACCTCCGTACGGCCGTAGTAATCGGCGGAATCCTCGAGAAATTTTCCGCGCTGCGTCACGGTGCCGCAACCACTGACGAGGCCGCCCGCCTCCTGGATCCGTCCGTCCGGATAAATGAATTTCGGGCCAACTATGCCCGCATCAGGGTACCGATCTAATGTATCAACGAGCAACGAAACGGTATCCGGTCCGATGAAGGCATCGTTATTCAGCAGTAGGACATATTCGCCACTCGATGCCTCGACGCCAATGTTGTTTCCCTCACCGAAGTACCGGTTTTCCGACAAACGAACGATCCGCGCACTCGCGGGCGAGAGCTTTGTGAGCGCGGCAAACTCTTCAGGTCGACTTCCATTATCAACGACGACAATTTCAAAGTCGATTCCGCGCGTTTCCATTGCATCGATGATGCATTGCACGGTCATGTGCGCGCGATTCCAGTTTAGTATTACGATCGAGCAGCGCGGAGCGCTCGATGCGACATGGTATGATGATCGGCGCAGGCGCTCGGCAAAATGGCGCAACGGATTGTCATCATCTCTCAGTCCCCAGCGTCGCGAGTAGTTCTGCCCGTCAAAAAACGGATGCGGAGAACGCCCTTGCGATGCTCCGAACATGACGTAGTGCACGAGCGGACTGATCGCCGCTTCGCGCACCTCGGCATTTTCGGACAGGTAGTGGCTCGAGCTGAAGAACGGGTGCGGTTCGAACCCGGCGAAGCCGCCCTCAACAAGGTAGTGCGCGAGCGGATTTGCGGAACCAACGACATCGCCGTATGCTGCGAGATAGTCTGATGTTAAAAATAGCGGGTGCGGATCGAGGCCTTCCTCGGCGCCGTTTTCGCAGTAGTGCGTAAGAGGGTCAACGCCGATCGGCAGCGAGCCTTCGAGCTGCGATATGTAGAACGGCACGTCGAAGAGCGGGTGAGGACTGCGGCCCTGCCGCCAACCAGAGCTGACAAAATGCTCTAGCGCGTTTCCCTCAAACGAGGGACCCGTCGAAACGTACCATTGCTCATCAAACAATGGCATTATCCGGTCACTGTCCACAGCCGGTTTCGTTCGACCGTCGCCCCTGCGAGGCCCCTCCATTTACGAGCTCTTACGAACGCTATACAGTCACGGGAGTAGAATGCTTTACGGCTGGTGAACAAGCGGCGGCGATGGTCACGCCCCAAGTCACGGCTTTCGCCGATGACCTAACTCTCCGCAACCTCTTCCGGTTCCGCTGGTTAATCGTTGAATTCATTGTCCGCGATCTGCGACTACGATATCGTGGCTCGATTGCCGGATTCTTATGGACCGTCCTGAATCCGGTGCTGTTCATGGGGATTTACGCGTTGGTCTTTGGCGTATTTCTCAACGTTGGCACCGAGCGTTATCCGGTCTTTCTCCTGAGCGGTTTGGTTCCATGGTCGTGGTTCTCGATGTCGATTCTTCAAGGCGCGACCTCTATTCAAGATGGGCGGATGTACGTCGGCAAGACGGTGTTTCCAACCGAGGTTCTGATAGCTGTTCCCGTGCTCTCGAACATGCTGAACTTCGTCCTGTCGCTCCCGCTGCTCGTTATTATTGAGCTCGCTTTTCGAATGGCGCCGGGGCCGTCGGTACTGATACTTCCGCTGATAGTCGCGATCCAATGCATCCTTACGGTCGGTATCTTGCTTATCGTAGCAACCTACAACGTCTTCTATCGCGATTTGCAACAGATAATCGGGATCCTCGTGATGTTCGTGTTCTACCTGAACCCGATATTCTATCCGCTTGACCGGATACCGCAGAAGCTGCGGCTCTTTGCATCGCTCGATCCGGTCACGCCTTTGATTCTTGGATACCAAGACATTTTCTATCGCGGGACTTGGCCTGCTCCATTACCGCTCGCGTATGCGGCGGCATGCGCAATTCTCGTCTACGCGCTCGGGCAATATGTCTTCAACCGTCACCGGGATGCGTTCGCCGAGTATCTGTGATGAATACGAATACCGTGGCGATACGGGTCCAATCGATCTCGAAACGGTTCCGATCAGTTGTCATCCCGAAGCAGGCTACATTAAAAGAGGCGATCGTACGCGGGACGATCTTTTCCCGCAGTTCGACGGTCCGCCACATCCAAGCACTCGACGATGTCAGCTTCGAAGTACGCGCCGGGGGCAGCATCGGAATCGTTGGGAGCAACGGTTCGGGGAAGAGCACGCTCATGCGTTTGCTTGCGGGCGTGATGTCGCCCGATGAGGGTCGCATAGAAATGTCGGGCCGCGTGGCGCCGTTGCTCAGCTTAGGCGTCGGCTTTCACCCCGATCTAACCGGCCGCGAAAATGCACGGATCAGCGGACTGATGCTCGGGCTTCATCCGGCGGAAGTCGAAGCGAGAATGGAAGCCACCGTCGGATTCGCGGAATTAGGCGAATTCATCGACACACCGGTACGCATGTATTCGACAGGCATGTACATGCGACTCGCTTTCGCCGTTGCCATCGGCGTCGACCCCGACGTCATGCTACTAGACGAAGTTTTTGCGGTGGGTGATGCGTCGTTCAACGATAAATGCCGCGCGCACATGGAACGGCTCCGCGACTCCGGAAAAACGATGGTTCTCGTCTCACACGATCTATCGGTGATCGACTCGTTCTGCGACACCGCACTCTGGTTAGAACGTGGCAAGGTCATCGCTTCGGGCTCGCCAGCCGAAGTCGTGCGACGATACCGCAACCTCGCGCCCTGCTGACGGGTATGGAGCCTCGGGTTACCGTCATCGTTCTCGCGTACAAGAATACGGATCACCTCAAGCGTTGCATTGACTCGCTGCTCGCGGACGACTCAGCACCTGAGTTTAAAATTCGCATCCTTCTCAATGCGGTGGCAGGCGACGAATGTGAGGAAATCCGTAAGCGCTACGATACCGCAACGGTTATTGCCTCGGATGTAAATCTCGGATTTGGCGGCGGATGCAACCATGCAGCGCGCAACGCGCAGACCGAATTCCTAGCGTTCATCAACGATGATGCGGTAGTGACGCGCGGCTGGCTGCGCGCGCTGATTTCTTGCGCCGACAGATCGCGCGAAAGCGCGGCGATTGGAAGCCGAATCCTTTTCCCCGGCGGGATTCTTCAAGAAGCCGGATCTGTTGTGTGGTGCGACGGATCAACCGCCCCTGTCGGGCGAGGCCTTCCCGTGCAGGGCAACCATTACAACGCGGTGCGAGAAACGGACTTCTGCTCCGCAAACGGACTCTTGGTTCGAACCTCGGACTGGTTAGCAGTTAACGGATTTGACGAGCAGTTTTATCCCGCATATTACGAGGACGTCGATCTTTGCTTCAACCTTCGCCATCGGTTCGGCCGAAAAGTACTGTACGAGCCGCGATCCGTAATCGTTCACGAAGAGTCGCGTAGCTCTGAAGCCGCCTTTCGTGCCTTCCTTTTCAAAAAACAACAAGAGTATTTCGTCTCGAAATGGAGCAACGAGCTAACCGCATATCTGCCGCCATCGACCGGCCTACGCCGTGCCGTGTTTCACACGCGAAAGGTCGATACGACGGTCCTTTTTGTCGATGACCGTTTTCCTGACGCGTCGTTAGGCTCTGGCTTCGGGCGATTCGGGGATATTGGCAAAGATCTTGAAGGCAGTTCGTTTGCCACAACGTTCTTAGCGACCGCAGAGCGGGCCCGCGCTGCACACTGCCTGACGGATTTTGGCATCGAAACAACCTCGCACGTGCCATCAATTTCCGCGATAGGGCCGTTTGATGTCGTCATCGCTTCGCGCCCGCATAACTACGTTCGATACGTCGAGCGCGCGCAACGGGGCCGCGACATGCTCAGGGTTTATGATGCCGAGGCACTCTTTCACCTTCGTCTAGCGCGCAAAGCCGCTCGTGAAGAAAACGCTGGGAAACAAAAACAGATAATCAAAGCCGCAGAGGAGATGCGCGCAATAGAACGGCGCATCGTCGGAAACGCAGATCTGGTTGTATGCACGTCCGCTGATGAAGAGATGGTCATTCGCTCTCTGGGTGCGAAAAGGACGATTTTGCAATTGCCGCTCAACCGAGCGATAACGCCCACAGCGGCGCCCTTCGCGCGGCGCTCCGGCGTTGCGTTCGCGGCCGGATGGTTAGGCGGCAGCGATTCCCCGAACCTCGCGGCGCTGGAGTGGTTCGTCAATCAAGTCTTACCATATCTGCGGGCGCACGCTCCGAGCCTTCGCGTTCGTGTCAGCGGCCGCAACCCGCCCGCGGAAGCGCTCGCACTCGCAAGCCCACAGCTATCCTTCACTGGTAACGTCGATGATATTTCGGACGTGTACAATAGCGCGCGGGTGATGATTGCGCCGGTCGTCATCGGGGCGGGGACGAAAGTGAAAACGGTGGAGAGTTTGCAACACGCGGTGCCGATCGTAGCGACGGCGATCGGCGCAGAGGGCCTGCCTGCACCTATGCGGGCGCTCATCGACGTCGCCGATGAGCCTGAAGCGTTTGCATCGGCCATCGTCCGGCTCGCAACCGACGAAGCGTACTGGTTGAGCCGACGGACAGAGTCAGCTAGCCTAATGCCCGATTTTCTCGCGACGCAGCCGACATGGCGCGACATTCTCGACTCACTCTAGGGGGTAAGCCGTACGCGCCTGCGGACTGCGCGCACGAGTAACCGTGCGGCGCGAGAGATGGCGACCCGAGCGGAGTCCGCCCCGGCTTCCGCGAGCTGCGCCCGAAGCGCATCGATCTGATCGAGAAACGCGCTGCGCTCCGAGTGCAAAGACGTGAGCATCGATCTTTGAAGCTGAAGTTCGCGCTTCCCGTGTTCGCCGAGCGCCGAGACCTGGGCCCGAAGATGACGGATCTCCTCGTCACGCTTTTCGATCACAGCCTTCAGTATCTCGACCTGCTTCTTCAGCGCGTCCTCGTTCATCTCCGGTATCACTTTGTTTCGACCATCCACGACTAGCGTTATATCTTTGACTTTTCGCACCTGTTAGGCGGGTACTGATGGCGAGCCCGTTGTACTGCTTCACATGGATCGCGCTTACATGAAAACGTACGCGGCAATTGCTTCGGTGGACGACGCGCTCGATGGCAACTCCAGCTACGCGCAGATTTTGACGTTCATCGACGGCCCGAAGGACATCGTCGATTTCGGGTGCGGTCCGGGGAATCTTGCCCGATTGCTCTCCGAGCGCGGCTCTTCGATCACGGGCGTGGATGTCAACCCCGACCATGCCGCGATGGCGCAAGAATATTGCGCATCCGTCATCACCGCCGATCTGGAGTCCGCATCCCTTGCCGATCTATTTCCAACGCAGCGATTCGACGTCGCGATTTTTGCCGATATTCTCGAACACCTTCGAAACCCGGAACGCGTGCTTGCCGGCGTAACCGCGATTCTTCGTCCGGGCGGCTGCGTTATTGCTTCTATTCCAAACGTTGCACACGGCGCCGTTCGTCTATCGCTCCTCGAGGGCGAATTCGACTATCAGTCGATCGGGATTCTTGACGACACGCACGTGCGCTTCTTTACGCGTAGGAGCATGGAAGCGTTCTTCGAGAAGGCGGGCCTCGTCATCGAGAACGTGTCGCGCACTATCGCCCCGATCTTTGAACCCTCAGGAACGCTCGTGCCGGCAATCGATCCTGCGTCGGTTTCCGATGCAATCAAAGAACAACTTCGCAACGATCCCGATTCTGAAACGCTCCAGTTTATCGTAAAGGCAATGCCGGCATCGACGGCGCCACGTTCGGTCGCAAAACGCCGGGTCGCTCGCCTCGAACGCCGCGTTCAAGATCTAGAAGCTGAGCTCAATAAAGCGAAGATCGAGCTGAACCAAAAGCTGACGGTTCCTTCGCAATTGCACCACGAGTCGGTGCTCCAGCGGCTACATGAGGTTACGCTGGAACTGGAAAGCGCGCAAGAGACAGCGGCCTCCGCCGTTCAAGCGTCGATCGAGTATCGAGAGCGGCTTGATTCAACGCTGTCCGAAATGCACAAGAATCTCGAACACAACGCGCGGCTAACGGGTGAAATTCAGATTCTGGCGTCATCGATGGAGATCGCCGGAGCCGAACGCTCAAAGCTTGAGATCCTTCTTTCCAATGCGAACGAAGCCATCGAATTCGAACGCGAGCGCGGAAAGAAACGCGACGAACAACATGAGCACCTTCATGCTGTCCTGCAACACGAACTCGAGCAGTTGAAGCAACGAACGATCGAGCGGGATCAGTTCCGGGCTGATCGCGACACGCTCACCGAACGCCTTAAAACAGCTCAGTCGGAAATCGAGGCGTTAGGCAACTATTTAGCGGGCATCGAAAACCGCGAGACGCAAGCTGTGGAAGCCAAGGAATCGGAACTGCGTGCGCTCAAGGCAGAAATGAGAGAAGCCGTAATTCGAGCGGACTACGCGGAATATTTTCTTGAGGAAATGCGCAAGAGCAAGTTTTGGCAGCTTCGCAACGTCTGGTTTCGATTCAAGAAAGTGTTCGGCGTTTCGACCGATATTCCGTAGCGAGCCGTGCTGCTTCGGCTTCCGGGGCCGTGACAATATTTTCGGGGAGCATTCCTGCCCGAAAACGAATCTGACAGCGGCGCCGATAGTCGCCGAGTCCCCAAACTCTCGCCGCTTCTCGCAGTATGTGACGGCGCTTCTTTCGAGCGTCTTGGTCGGTCAGCGGTTGAACGAGAGGTACGTGCGCGTCGTATCGCCGGGACAGACTCAGCGTATCCGAAGCAAACCTCATAGAAAAGGACGACATATCGCCGTGATCGACCACGGCAAACGTGCCGCTACCGACGCGCACATCGTCGCCAGCAATTGATTCGAGGAGCGCCGCAGGCGCCGGACCGTCTGCTCCGGCGTACATTTGAGCGTTGGCGTACAGCGCTTCTAGAGCTTCCTGGAATGGTAGCGTCGCGTTTTCCACGGGGTCAAAATCCAAATCGAAACGTGCCGAGCGTGGATAGCAAATCGTATCAAGGAAGTCATGAACGAACTCGTTTCCGAACGTCTCGCCATAGCGCTTGATAATAATGTTCTCGTCCCCCGCGTATCGAGCAAATGCATCTATAATCTTCGCATACTCAAACTGAAAGCACGTTGCGAAATCCGTGCTTTCATAGCATCCGTGATCTAAAATGTACTTCAAGTACTCGTCAAACGGGCAGTCGAACCCATGGCGCAGTTGCTGCGCGTAAAGAGACTCGGCGTAGCGCTCCCGCGAGCGAACATAAACAATTATCTTTAAGATATATCCGGCATCGAATATCGCGTCGGCGAAGGATTTGATGACCCACGGTTGGCGATGCCAAAATTCAAACAACTCGGAAGTCAACAGAACCGCCGTAAGTTCGTCGTCAATCATGACCTCAAGTAAATCGCCCAGAGATCCGAACCGCGGATTGTACAAGACGTCGCCGGAGAACTGCCGCGCGATATTGGCATGCCCGCCAAGCAAGAAGTCCTCGTCAAATCCAAATTTCGGTATGAAAAGGCCGCGTGTTTGCAGCATGTCCGCATTCGTCATCACGAATTTTTGAATAGCGGAGGTACCGGTTTTATGCGTGCCGATATGCAGGTAGCAAATGCGCCGTTCTGAAATCACCGAAATCCTCTAGACCCTTCGCCGCCGGAACACGTATTGTGAAGTTTGTCGTTTCGTTCTGTAATGCTGTCGATCGTCATGGACATTTACTGGCGATCGTAGATTCAGTCACTCGGGAGATATCGTTCGTGGACTACGGACGCGACGATGTTTCGTCAGCGTGTGGGCTCGCCATCAGTGGCGGTTCCTTGTATTCCGCTTGCAATATCGCCGATACGTCATATCTTGCAATCTTCGATGGAAAAACCTTGGCGATTTCGCAGTTCTTGCCGCTGGATCATGTGCGCGACGTTCATTCAATTGCCATAGACGGTAACGCAATCTACTTGGTTTCAACGGGGACGGACGAAATCGTTCGCGCCCCTTTGGCGGATCCAAACGCC
The DNA here is from genome assembly GCA_964546935.1 of uncultured bacterium. Lineage (GTDB taxonomy): Bacteria > Vulcanimicrobiota > Vulcanimicrobiia > Vulcanimicrobiales > Vulcanimicrobiaceae > JALYTY01. Next base: position 16,602 of record CAZJLJ010000048.1, read on the forward strand.
GGCGAAACGGTGTGGCGCGCGAGCTCTACCCTCTCCGATACCCATCACTTGAATTCGATCGCCCTTTCGAACGGTCGCGTGCTCTGTACAGGCTTCGGACCAAAGCGAGGGGAGCGCTGGAGCAGCGCCGACGATGGCTATGTCTATGACGTAACTTCTGGTTCGTATGTCGCTCGGGGACTCTACCATCCCCACTCGCTCACCATCGTTGACAATCAGCTGTACGTTTGCGAATCGGCTCGCGGGTTGCTCCGTGGCGGGGAAATGCCGACCTTCCCGGGGTACTTACGCGGGCTGTGCTTTTCGCCTGGCGGCGAAAAAGCCGTCGCTACGAGCGTCGGCAGATGGGATAGCGAGGCGGAGATCTTCTTGAATCCTGCGGACCCAGGGGTACCGGCCGGAGGTTGCGCACTGTACGTCGCTACGGGCGCTACATGGGACGACGCGATGACTATTGACCTTGCGCATCTTTCGAATGAGGTCTACGACGTAATCGCATGGCACGATGCACAGTAGCCGGGTTCTACACCTGCCGATGTGTAAGTAAGTGGGTACGGTGAATGCGGCATCGGCGCAATATGCGCCTTCGAGTTCCGTCTATTACAGCGGGAAGTATTGGAACGACTTTCCGGCCGTACGCGCTGAGATAAACCAGCGCCTTACCGGCGATCCCGCCATGCAGTGGTATAAATTCTTTCACGAAAGGGTCGGCGGGCGCAGATTTCGCAAAGCGCTCATCCTCAACTGCGGCAATGGATGGGTCGAGCGCGCTATGTATGATAGCGGCGTTTTTGATGAAGCACTGGGAGTCGATTGCGGCGCCGATCTCATTGCGACCGCCAAAGAGGCCGCAGGCACACGGGCCATACGCTATCGCGTGATGGACGTGAATACGTTGGATTTCGGCGAAACGGGATTCGATCTTGTCGTGAATCACGCATCGGGCCATCATATCCGTTGGATCGATCGCGTATATTGCGCACTGGCCGAGTTGCTGCCGAAAGACGGTTATTTTCTCCAATACGATTACGTCGGACCATCCCGCAACCAATACGCCGCAAGCCAGTGGGAAGCGATCCGCGCACTGAACGATACATTGCCGGCTCAAGCGCGCCAAGACCTACGATATCCCGATCATGCTACGATGCTTAGCACCGATCCAACGGAAGCCGTTCACTCCGGTCTCATTCTCGAAACAACTCGACGCTATTTTTCAATTGAGCATCATTCGCGAGCTGGCGGAGCGCTCGCCTATCCGCTGCTCACACACAATCAGGGAATCCGCGAACTACCCGATGATGCTCGCAATGAGGTCGTGCGCGCGATTCTCGATGCCGATGGACAATATCTAAAGCGCTTCCCCACGCGCTCGATGTTCGATCTGATCATCGCCCGGCCAGATCACGAGTCCGCAGCTTCGTGGCGAAAATCGGGTACGTTTCGGGCAACCGAGGAGCGTAGAGAACGCCAAGCGGATCACGACGGCGGAATCTACGAGTATGCGAGGCTCTTCACCGGAAGCGTTCGAACCGTCGCGGGCGATTGGTCACGACGCTATTTACGGTATGGATTCGGCGGCGCGGAAGCGCACGGAACGTGGAGCATCGCAAGTTCAGCAGTTATTTGTTTCCGCGCCGTTAGCAAAGAATCACTGAGGTTGGTCCTTGATGCGAGGCCGCTCATCGCCAAGGGTACGCTTGTGCGACAGCGAGTGTTCGCGGTCGTTAACGGCCGGTTTGCGGGCGAATTCGAGTGTGCGGAACAGACGAAAATAGCTATTCCATTACCGCGGTCGGCTCCTGACAATCACTTTTTCCGCGTCGTGCTGTTGTTCCCCGACGCGGATCAGCCCGCGCGATTCAGCATCAGTACCGATGAAAGGCATCTCGGCATTTGCATCTCTCGCCTCACGCTGGAGAGATGCGGTTGCGACTAGCGCCGGTTCGACTGAGCGCGAAAATCATCAACATTTGGCACACGCATGGCGTGAGTGGCGTGTGGCGGCGTGGCCTGACAAGAATATCGATGGCGGCATCGGCGCGCCGAAATAGGCGCGCTCAGATGCGCGCCTGGCAGGTCCTGGTCGGTCAAACAAAATCGGGGCCCGTTTTCTTTCCCCGGCACGACAAGCCGCTCGTTTCCATTGTTATCCCCGTGTTCAATAACGTCGCCCTCACCGCTCGGTGCCTGAATGCCGTCCTACGCGAACTCGATTCGCTGGCTTGCGAAATCATCGTCGTCGATGATGGCTCTACAGATGAGACTTCCGCCTATTTGAACTCGTGCTCCGGCATTCGCGTGCTACGCCACACGGAAAACCGTGGATTCGTAGAGAGCGCGAACGCCGGAGCTACCGCGGCTCGTGGTCGGTTCATCCACTTTCTCAACAACGACACGATCGTAACACCGCGCTGGTTAGCTCCGTTGCTTCGAACGTTCGATTTCCAGGATTGCGTGGGAGCGGTTGGCTCGCAACTGCGCGCGCCGGATGGGACCATCTCGGAAGCCGGCGCAGTCATCTGGCGCGACGGCAGCGGAAGTAACTACGGTCGCGGACGCAAGGCGAGCGACCCGCGCGTGAGTTTTCCGCGTGACGTCGACTACTGTTCCGGTGCGAGCATGATGATTCGTGCGGACGTCTTTCGCGAACTCGGCGGCTTCTCGACACACTATCAGCCGGCGTATTACGAAGACGCCGACCTCTGTTTTCGAGCTCGAGCCGCGGGCTATCGGGTCGTATATCAACCGGATTCCGTGGTCATGCATTTCGAGGGCGCGACATGCGGTACGAACCCCGAGTTTGGCGTGAAGCGCTATCAGTCCATCAATCGCACACGCTTCGCCGAACGCTGGAAAGACGAGCTACGAAGCCACTATCCACCGGACGAACAGCTCCTGGAACGCGCGGCGCGACGCGTCGCCGGAACGCGTACAGTCCTCGTGATGGACAGCTTCATTCCGTTCGATGACCGCTCAGCGGGAGCCCGTCGCCTGCTATCGATCATGCGGTTAATGCGCGAAGCGGGGTGGCATGTGATGTTCCTTGCGCATGACGCGGGCGAGTACCCGCCGTACACCTCGCGCGCTCGGCGCTACGGAATCGAGGTTATCGCACACCGGGGCGATGCGGCGAAAGCCATTCGTTCGCTTCCAGTCGACATCAGCGCAGCATGGATTTCGCGGCCTGACGTGCTGAAACGGTATCTAGCGGCCCTTCGGGAGAACACGACGGCATCGATTATCTACGATACCGTCGATCTGCACTATCTGCGTCTTCAGCGAGAAGAGCAGATCACGTGCCATCCGACGGAGTGGAAGGCGATGCGTTCGATCGAACTCGATTTAGCGCGGCGCGTCGAGCATGTCGTCGTGGCGAGCGAAACCGAGCGCGGGCTCTTAAGCGAAGCCGGAATCGACGCAAGCGTTGTCCCGATCATCGAGCCGACCGTTGAAACGCGGGTATCGTACGGTGCGCGTCGCGATATTCTCTTTCTGGGAAACTACACGCATGCGCCGAATGCGGATGCCGCGCTGTGGCTCGCTCGGGAAATCATGCCGTTCGTGTGGGAACGCATGCCAAACACGCGCCTCGTTCTCGCAGGAGCGGATCCGACCACCGCTGTCGAGAGGCTTGCAGACGAACACGTTACGGTTACCGGCTTTGTTCCTGACATCCGTCAACTCTTCGACAATGCGCGCGTCTTCGCGGCGCCGCTCCGTTTCGGTGGCGGCATGAAAGGCAAAATCGTGCAGAGTCTCGCGCACGGCTTGCCAGTCGTTACGACGGAGATCGGCGCAGAGGGGATCGGCTTGATCGATGGCGAGAGCGCCTGGATCCGCAACAGCGCCGAAGGCCTTGCGCAAGCCTTGGTGGACCTTTACAACGACGAGCGCGCCTGGAAGGCCATGGCGTCGTGCGGACTAAAAGTCGCTGAACAGTATACTCCCGCCGCGGTTCGTCCGCTTGTGGAAACGGCGTTACGCGTTGCGCTCGAACATCAACCGAGCAAAATCGGGGTTGACGTCCGACTTACCGCGCACTCCGCTTAAAAAGTCGCAGTACGCCTTCAGCACGTAATACAAGCGGCGCAGTTGGAGGCGCGCAAGCTTCGGCGTTACCGAGCGCCACAACGACGCAAGAAACGCCGAGGTAAGATGCTCGGGATAGTGCTTTGCGATCAAAAACAGCATGTTGCGAACTGCGTAGTAGTCATGTAGCGGGCTCTTGTAACCCACTGAGCGGCCTTCTTTGTGCCACACGATGCTTTTCGGGCAGTAAAATAACCGCCAGCCGCGCTTACGCAGCTCGATGCACCAATCGGTTTCTTCCCGGTACAAGAAATACGACTCATCGAGAAGACCCGCTTCACGAACGGCTTCAACGCGCACGAACATACTCGCGCCCACGACGTGTTCCAGCTCCATCGCGCGGTCGATTGCATCGTGTTCGGTGCACCCGCGGCCGACTTGCGTTTCGCGGCCGTACCGCGGATCCAAAAGGCCGCCGCCTAGGGCTTGAATCGTGTCGGGAGACGAGTACTGCATCAGACGCGATCCCAGGACCGCCACGTCGCTGCTCAAGGCCATCGCATCCGTCAGACGCGCGAGCGCGTGGCGTTCGACGATCGTGTCGTTGTTGAGCAGCCACACGTAATCAGCATGGAGCTGTTCAATCGCGAACCGGATGCCGACATTGTTTCCACCGGCATAGCCCAGATTTTCGCCCGTGCGGATAAAAATGAGCGGAACGTCTTTGACGTCGTCGCTATTTGTGGTCGCGTGTTCGGGCGATACAAATAGAGCGTACGAGATCGGCTTCGTCACCGGGCGATAATGCCAGGACGTGCCCTCCTCGAACGCTGTCTTTACTTCGAGCAATCCGTCGGCCCACTCGGTGAGCCGCTCGATGGAGTGATCTTGCGAGCCGTTATCACAAACGATGATTTGATGCCCGCGCATTTCACCGCGCAGCAAACTCTCCAGGCACTCTATAGTGTCCAGCCATCCGTTCCAGTTGAGAACAACTGAAACAACCCGCGGTTCTAACGCAACCAGCGACATATCCGCTCCGGATAATGAAATTCACCCGCAACACAAATGTTAGCGAAAGGTAGCGGCCGAACCCTTTATTGCTTTTCCTATGATGATTAGAGTCATTTTTGGCACGCTGGTCGTGCTCGGGCTACTTTTCGTCGGCGTCGCTGCAAGCGCGACGGCGCAAGAGTCGTTCGTGCCTGACGGCGTCGAATCGCAGGACCTTGTCTCAGGAATCTATCCGTCCGACACGAAGGGCGCGTGCTGTTGGTTGGGCGACGCGGGAGTCGTTCGCGTCTCGCCGCCCGCAGATGCACGCGCGCTACTCATCAACGTCGTCATCCCTCCGTACGCCTTACGCCGGCAGCCGCAGCGGCTGCGTGTACGGATCGGGAGCGATCGCGATCAGCTATCGTCGCCGCTTACGGTCGGCGAGCACGAACTCGTCGTAAAGCTTCCCGCGCATCCGAAACCGCCGCTTCTCGTGCGCATGAACGCCGCGTATACGTTCGTGCCCGCGCAACTCGGAATGAATCAGGATCCGCGCCACTTGAGCGTGCTCGTGCGCGCGTTCGCCTTCGACACGCCCCACGGCACGCCGGTCGGAGACGAACCACAGCTGCCGCGCCCGGTACTCTTCACGCTCCTTGCGTTTCTTGGCGTCGCGATTTTTTCCATCACGCTGCGCAGTCCGGTATATGGGCTCTGCGCGCTGATCGTGACCGATCCGTTTCTCCTAGGCGTTTACATCCACGGCACGACGTTGACGTTGCCAAAGGTTGCCATCGCGGCGGTGGCGCTCGGACTTATCCCGCCGCTTTGCCACTCCAAAGAACTCGCTCGTAACCGTGCTCTTCTCATTCTACTCGGCGCGCAGACGGCGTATATCGCCACAATGCTTTTGGCCTCCATACACGCGCATAACCATGGCGCTGCGATGCGCGAAACGCTGAAAGCAATGGAGTACGCCGCGACATTACTCGTGGCATACGCGGCGTATCGAGTAGATCCGAACGAACGCGCAGTGCGGTTTGCGATTCTCGCACTCACGTTCGCCGTCGCAGTTCCGGCGCTGCTGCAAGAGCGTGCCGGTGCGCGCGAAGCGGAAATAATTGCGGGATATACCGTTGCGCGCATCGCCGGGCCGCTCGACGGGCCGAATCAGCTCGCCGGTTTTCTCGGCATTGTCATGCCGGTGCTCGTCGCTTTCTGGTGCCTTCGTCCCCGTCTGCCAGCAGAAGGCCTAGCAATTCTCGTAGGCATTCTTGCGTGCATCGTTACGTTCTCGCGAGGCGGCATGGTGGGGCTCGCCGCGGGCCTGCTCGTCATCGGTGCAGTGCATGCGGCGAAAGCACCGCGGAAAACGTTCGCAATCGCTCTCGGAACGTATGTTGTCATAAGCATGCTTGCGTTTCTCGTTTTTGCTGGTTCAGCTCCCCACGCCGTTGCGGCTGCACTCGGCGCCGGTCAAAGCCATGATTTCAACAATGGGCTCGGCTCGCGGCTCGATTTATGGCAGAGCGCGTACGCGATGTGGCGAGCGCACCAACTCTTTGGCATTGGGCCCGGAAATTACGAACTTGCAATTGGACACTATGTAGCCGGGTTGCACACGCACGCGAACGGGATGTTCTTTCAAACGCTCGCGGAGCAAGGCGTGCTCGGACTACTCGCGTTCCTCGCCGTGACAGCCGCATCTGTCGGCGTTTTTCTTCGCAGACTCGACAACCCGTTTGCGCTGGGCGCGATCGGCGCGTCGACGGCGCTTGCCTTTCATCAAATCGTTGACTGTATTGTGATCTATCCGAAAGTCGGAGTGATCTGGTGGATTATTTTGGGAGTTGGGGCTGCGAGCGTTGATGCGTTGCGGTCCTTCGACTCCGGTGCTTCGCACCTGCGCTCAGGATGACAGCGCGTTGCTTCTTTGTCTCGGCCTTATGGCACGAGAGACACAGCGTCTCGAGATTCGATAGGTGGTGCAAGCAACTCAAGCGCACATGCGCGCCGCGGGCCTGCTGGATGTGATTG
>CAZJLJ010000049.1:0-4845 GCA_964546935.1 uncultured bacterium
GAACGCGCAGCGCTCGAGTGGACCGAGGCGCTTACGTTGCTCCCCGAAGGACATCCGAACGTCGAAGTGCTGCCGCGGGTTAAGGCGCAATTCGCCGATCGTGAAATCGTGTATCTGACGCTGGCGATCAATACGATCAACGCCTGGAATCGCCTAAGCGTCGGATTCGGTACATCTCCGGAAGGTGCCGACGCAGTCTTCGAGATGCTTCACGGGCGTGCCGCAAATGGAGTTGGTGCCGTGCAAAAAGAAGGCTAAGAATTGCTTTTGGATTACATAGCGGGGGAATGACGCTTTCCAGTTCACTTCGCGTAACGTGTGCCGGCGGTGGTCCCGCCGGCCTGTACGCGGCAATTCTGGCGAAAAAACGCTTCCCAACCTGGGAAGTGCAGGTAGTCGAGCGCAACCGCCCCCACGACACGTTCGGGTGGGGCGTCGTTTTTTCCGATGCGACGCTGGACAATCTGCGGGACGCCGATGCACCGACGCACGCCGCGATCACGTCTTCGTTTGCGCATTGGGATGATATCGATATTTATTTCAAGGGAACGAAAACCGTCTCGGGTGGTCACGGCTTTTCTGGAATCGCACGGAAGCGGCTCTTAAACATTTTGCAAGACCGCGCCGCCGAGCTTGGCGTGCGGTTAAACTTTGAAACCGAAATCGACAACGTCGCGGCTTTTCGCGAGGCTTGCGATCTTCTTATCGCAAGCGACGGAATCAACAGCCGCATCCGAAGCACGTACGCAGATGCGTTTCGCCCGAACTTAGATCGGCGCATCTGCCGGTTCGTCTGGCTTGGAACGACGTTACCGCTCGATGCCTTTACGTTTCTCTTCGAAGAAACGCAGCACGGTTGGTTCACCGTGCATGCGTATCGTTTCGATGAAACGACGAGCACGTTTATCGTGGAGTGCCGCGAAGAAACGTGGCTCGCTCACGGCTTAGATAAGGCCGATACCGAAGATACGATCCGGTTTTGCGAACAACTTTTCGCTCGCTACCTTCAAGGTCATTCGCTGATGGCCAACAGCGCGCACTTGCGCGGCCGCGATTGGATCAACTTCGTCCGTGTCGGCAACGAGTCATGGGTCCACGAAAACGTCGTGCTTCTGGGTGACGCGGCGCATACTGCGCATTTCTCCGTCGGATCCGGAACGAAGCTTGCGTTGGAAGACGCAATCGCGCTCGTTGATTCACTGGAACGTCATAGCGACTTACCGTCTGCATTACACGAGTATGAAGAGCTTCGGAAGATAGAGGTTCTGAAGCTTCAAAACGCCGCGCGCAATTCTACCGAGTGGTTCGAAAGCGTCGCCCGGTACGCTACTTTGCCGCCCGAGCAGTTCGCTTACAGTCTACTGACCCGCAGCCAGCGCATCGGTCACGAGAACCTGCGTCTACGCGATAGTACATATGTCGAGCGGATGGAGGGATGGTTCGCGCAGCGGGCCCATGCCGCTGCACGGGTCAACGGCGAGATGACGCTCGAAGCGCCGGTCCCGCCAATGTTCACGTCCATCCGCTTGCGTGAGCTGGTCTTGCGCAACCGCGTTGTTGTCTCGCCCATGGACATGTACAGCGCGGTCGACGGTATGCCCAACGATTTTCATCTCGTCCATCTTGGCGCTCGCGCGCTTGGCGGCGCCGCTTTGGTCTTTACCGAGATGGCGTGCGTGTCGCGTGAAGGGCGAATCTCGCCCGGCTGTTGCGGCATGTATCTTCCCGATCACGTCCCGGCGTTTAAGCGCATCGTCGACTTCGTGCATGCTTGGAGCGGCGCGAAAATCTGTCTACAGCTGGGGCACTCCGGCCGTAAGGGCTCGACGCGTCTCATGTGGGAAGGCATGGATGAACCGCTTCCAGATGGCAATTGGGAAGTTTGCGGGCCATCGCCGATCCCGTACTCGCCCGTAAATCAAATACCGCGTGAGTTGGATCGCGTGGACATGGACGCGATTCGTGGAGAGTTCGAGCGCGCCACGCGCATGGCAATCGAAGCGGGCTTCGATATGCTCGAGCTGCATTGCGCACACGGCTATCTGCTTTCGAGTTTTATGACGCCGCTGAGCAATCAACGTACCGACGAGTACGGCGGATCGCTCCAGAATCGCCTTCGCTATCCGCTCGAAGTGTTTTCGGCGATGCGTGCTATTTGGCCGCAAGAGCGCCCGATGTCGGTTCGTATCTCCGCGACGGATTGGTACGAGGGAGGCATCACGGGCGAAGATGCTGTGGAAATCGCGCGTGCGTTCAAGAACGCCGGCGCGGATTTGATCGACGTGTCGACCGGTCAAACGCATCCGGATGCGAAGCCCGTGTATGGGCGCATGTTCCAAACGCCGTATGCCGACCGAATTCGGAACGAGGTTGGAATCGCAACAATGGCTGTCGGCAACGTAACAGAGGCGGATCAAGTCAATGCAATTGTTGCCGCGGGACGCGCCGATTTGGTTGCGCTTGGGCGCCCGCACTTAGCGGATCCGGCATGGACGCTGCACGCTGCAGCGCAACTCGGTTACACGGGTGCCGAATGGCCGGTGCAGTATTTACCGGGCAAGACGCAACTCGAACGTCTCATCGCGCGCGCACAGGAGGCCTCGCATGCCATTTGATCCGTCGGTTCTCGCAGGCAAGCACGCTGTTGTGACCGGCGGCGCGCGTGGAATCGGTCTCGGCATCGCGGAGGCATTGGCGACACATGGTGCTCGAGTCAGCATCGTAAGCCGGCGTCCTGGCGAACGCGACGGCTTCACGATAGCTGCGGCCGATGTAACCGATGAAGCACAGGTTCAAACCGCTTTCAACGCGTGCCGCAAAGTCAATGGGCCGATCGAAATTCTCGTGAACAACTCCGGCATCTCCGATTCCGCGCCGTTGGTTCGCACGACGAAAGAGTTCTGGGACAAGATCATCGCAACGAATTTGACCGGAACGTTTCTCTGCTCGCGCATAGCGGCTACCGATATGATTGCCGGCAAATGGGGACGCATTCTTAGTGTTGCGAGCATCGCGGGCTTGATGGGCGCGCCGTACATCTCCGCGTATACAGCAAGTAAGCACGGCGTGATCGGATTCACGCGAGCGATCGCCGCGGAGCTCGCCGGCAACGGAATCACGGCGAATGCGCTGTGTCCGGGGTACACCGAAACCGACATGATGCATCAAGCCATCGGAAAAATTCGACAGCATACCGGCGCAAGCGAAGAACAAGCCCGTGCAACGCTCGCGCAGATGAACCCCGAGGGCCGCCTTGCTACCGTGGAAGAAGTCGCCGGCGCCGCACTCGATCTCATCTGCGGCGAACGAACCGGAATCTCTTTAGTCGTCCCTGGCCTCGCCGTCGCCTAACCTACAGCTTAGCTAGGATCTCGTTAGTGGTGCCGATCTCGCCGAGGCGAGGGAAGATGAACTCGATCGCGCGATCGTGTGCTTCGATACTGGCGTCGGTCATCGCATCGGACGCGAACGTCAAATTATAGTTGCGTTCCCAAGCGTCGCGTGCAGTCGATTCCACGCCTCTGCCGGTTGCGATCCCGCACAGGACAATGTTGGTGATGCCGCGGCGCCGAAGCTGAAGATCGAGATCTGTGCCGTAGAACGCACCCCATTGCCGCTTCAAAATCGTAATGTCGGTCTCGGGATTGACACTTAGCACTTCGAGGAACTCCGAAAAATCGTCGGGTCGTGCAGCGCTTGGTGCGGGCGCTTGAGTCCGGCCTGCCGGCCGCACCGAGAATGCGACGTGCACGAATGCAATTGGACGGTTCCTTGCGCGAAACGCTTCGACTAGATGCACGACATTTTTAACCACACCGTCGACCGGGTGCGCGAACGGAATACCGACGATGCCTTTTTGAATGTCGATGACGACCAGAGCGGCAGCGGGATCGATTGTCGTGACGGGCATTTCAACCTTTCGTAGCAGCTATGCACCGTACCACCGCAGATGCGGCCAAATTTGATCGAACGGCAAAATGGGATCGGTGCAGAGATAAATCGGTGCGGGACCTTCAACAGCCCATTTCAAGGGTTCGTTGGACGTACGTATCAACTGCACGCTGCGATAATAACGTTTCAGTAGATCGATGCGCGAGGCGCCGATTGCAATGAGCGTTTTTCCGTCGTAACCGTGCGTGCCCCACAACCAGTATGTGTTTTGACTGCTGATGGCCGGTGGAAGCCCATACCTCGGGCCGAACAGGTCGATCGCACCGGCATCCGCATAAGTATCCGCGTAAATGCCGGTGAGCGAACGTGTTCCAGGCGCAAGAACGTTATAAAACTTCGAAACATCGCGGGCTAAACGGTCCCATCCGAACTCCTCAGCATAAACGGGCTGGACGAGCCGAGGCGGTTGTCCGTCGCGTCCCGTCATCCCGAGCAGCGCGGTATATGCAATGAAATCGGAAATGCGAAGCACGGGCAGCGAGAGCGGTAGAATTAGAACCGCAACCAGCGCCAAGGTTGCAAACTGTGCGGTTCTTATCCACGCCGGTGCGCGTTCCACCACCACGGCACCGATCGCGAATAGCGAGCCGTAGATGCCGATGATGTAGTAGCCCTTCGCTTCCAGCAAAACGGCAGCAACGAAAAGCACGATATACGCGATGCTAATAAAACGTAGCTGTCGCAATTCGCGCCGGGCAAACGGCGCGATAATGCCGGCAAGCCACAACGGAACCGCAACGGGATTGGTATAGAGCAGTTGTTCGCCGGCGAACGCTAACGCGTTTGGAACAATACTTTGGTACTCCAGCGTCAGCCCGGTGTTGAACGCGTGGCGATGGGCCGCGTCTTGCTGCAGCACTTCGAAGAACGGCCATCCGTGCTGCGCTTGCCATA
>CAZJLJ010000049.1:4945-23058 GCA_964546935.1 uncultured bacterium
AACCGCAGGAGTATGAGGTTGTAGTGAAACGGTGCCGAGACCAAAGCCGCAATCGCCACTAGCGGCGGCTGATCGACATACCCCCACGCCAAATGCTTCGAACACGCAATGAAGTACAGCTCATCGCGAAAGTAACCGTACCGCCACGCCGTCGCAATGTGCATCGCAAAGGTGGCGCCGGCGATGAGGCATCGTATCATGCGGGAGTGCGTCGCGCGGTAGCGATGATGCTCAATGCAAACCCTACGACTCCGCACCACATCCAGGCACCAAGCGATTCATTCCAGTCCCACCATAAGCCGTCAGCTGCGAGCGTCGCCAGAAGGTAGGTACCCATGTACGAGAGCGGTACAGCGACGGCAAAAATGCGGTACCACTTGCGATTCTCAGGTTGAGGATCGTAACGCGCTACAAGCGTGTCCGCGAGGACGCCTGTGACCAACGATTGGAGAATCGTAACGCCGAGCAGCGGTGTGTGATTGGTGAAAGCGGCAGCGGCCGGGACGTTGCCGAGCAGATAAAAGGCAGTGAAGCTGCCCGGCTGCAACCGAATGCGCCCCACGGTCCAAAGCGCGAAGCCCGTCATGACGATCGCTTGAAAAATCGCAATCAGCACGCCGATCGAAATTTTGTAGTAGCCGATCGCGAGCGCGGTGAGATACTGGCCGCTCATTGCATCGGCAGGCGGCGGCGTATTGGTACGTCCCGCACCCGGATCGAATGCATACGCGGTCCCAAAATGCACGAGAATCAACCACGTTGCCAGACTCAGCACGAGCGGAAACTGCTTCCCAAGCGTCGTGGAGTTGAGGCGGTCGTGGATGACGGAACGGATCGGACCCGAGGAAAGGATAAAAATTCCCAGCCCCAAGCTTTGGTGCGTCGGGCTGAGAAGTGCGTCGACGCCCTCTTCGATCCCAAGGAGTAAATGCCAGCACAGATCGCCGATTCCGGCGAGAATGAAAACGGGAATACCAATGATTGCAAAACGGTAGCCTGGAGGCAGTCCGCGATGACGGAGCCAGAATGCCGCCAGCACGATCACCATTGCGAGCATGCCGGAGTAAAAGACGCCGTGGTAAGGCGTAAAGAAAGATTCTACCGGAACGTGCCCATGCGCCCAGGCGTCGAGGAAGAATCCGGCCGAGATCCAGACGCTGCAAATGCCCACCGCATAGTCGAAGCTTAGGCTGCGTGGAACGGTACGCGTCATGCCGCTGGCTTACGAGGATGCCTTAATTGCGCCCTGTTCTTTACGAGCAGGAATCGCGCAACCGAATTGACGACCCATTGCGAGGAATGAACCGATTGCTGCGCGCCATGGCTGCTATGACCGCCGGAGCACTTGCTGCGTGCAGTTCGGCGGCGCCGCCCGCGCCGGCCAACGTGCACGTTGGTACGCTGCCCCGTTCGAGGGCTGCGGCACCGGTAAGATCGAACGCCGCCGCCCCCGCGATTGAGCGTATTTGGTTCAATGCTCTTGATGTGCGTCGCGGAGGCGTTTGGGAAGGACAGATCGATACCAGCACTAACGTCGCCAGCGTCGAAGTTCGCAACAATCTTTTTTCAATCAACGCCCGCCGCTCGGATTACGGCCACTTCAATTTCAAAGTCGACGTATTGGATTTGCCGCCGATCTTCATTCGGGGCTACGATTTGCGCGTGATCGCACGTAACAGCGCCGGCGCCGAAACGGAAGAAGATCTTCCGTTTCAGATACGGTAGTCACGATGACCAAAGCAAGATACGAAATCGCCGACCGAGTCGCGACGATAACCCTCGATCGTGCGGAACGCAAGAATCCGCTGACGTTCGAGCTCTACGCCGAGCTGCGTGATTGGTTTCGAGCTTTGCCGCGGCACGATGGCATCAAAGCCGTCGTCCTTACAGGTGAAGGCGAAAACTTCTGCTCCGGCGGGGATGTGCGAGATATCATCGGCCCGCTAACGCAACGCACGCCCGAACAACTTCTCGAATTTACTCAGATGACCGGCGATCTGGTCAAAGCTATGCGAGCTGCTCCACAACCTATCGTTGCCGCCGTCGACGGCATTTGCGCCGGCGCGGGCGCTATTCTGGCAATGGCGTCCGATTTGCGATATGGCACCGCACGGTCGAAGGTCGCCTTTCTGTTCGTTCGTGTCGGTCTTGCGGGTTGCGACATGGGTGCATGCGCGATACTGCCACGCATCATCGGCTTAGGCAGAGCCTCCGAATTGCTTTTCACGGGCCGCACGTTGAGCGGAACGCAGGCGTTTGATTGGGGTTTTTATAACGATCTCTGCGATCCGGGTGACGTAAAGTATCGCGCCACCGAAATGGCGCGAACGCTTGCACACGGCCCGACGTTCGCGCATGCAATGACGAAGAAGATGCTTCACGAAGAGTGGGCGATGCCGCTCGACGCGGCTATCGACGCCGAAGCAAAAGCGCAAGCGGTTTGCATGGAAACCAACGATTTCCGTCGCGCATACGAAGCGTTTATCAACAAACAAGAACCTCGCTTCGAAGGGAACTAAGGTGAAAGAACGCGATCTCGCTTGGCCGTTTTTCGAGCGGGAACATCGCGAGTTCGCGCCGGCTCTTCACCGCTGGGTCGAATCGGCGGACGTCTTCGACGATGAAGAGGATGCCGACAGCAGTACGCAAGCGTGGGTTCGCGCCTTGGGCGACGCCGGTTGGCTAAAGGCATGCGTGCCAAAGCAGTACGGTGGCCTTCGCGATTCGCTCGACGTACGCACTTTATGTCTCGCACGTGAAACGCTCGCGTACCGTTCCGCGCTTGCCGACTTCGCATTTGCCATGCAGGGCTTGGGCGCGGGTGCGATTACCCTCTTCGGTTCAGAAATGCTGCGCGAAAAGTATTTGCAGCAGGTTGCGAACGGCGATGCAATCGCGGCTTTCGCGCTTTCCGAAAGTGAGGCCGGCTCGGATGTCGCGGCCCTGAAGACCAACGCAAGGCGTGACGGCGACGAATATGTCCTTAACGGCGAAAAAACGTGGATCTCAAACGCCGGTATCGCCGACTTCTACGTCGTCTTTGCTCGCACGAGCGAGAATGGCGCGAAAGGCCTCAGCGCCTTCGTGCTCGATGCGTACCATCCGGGATTTGAAATCGTCGAACGCATCGAAACGATCTCGCCGCACCCGCTCGGGACGCTAAAGTTTACGAACTGCCGGATAGCGGCGTCTCACCGAATCGGTGAAGAAGGGCAGGGCTTCAAGATCGCGATGGCCACGCTCGATGTTTTTCGGAGCACGGTCGGCGCGGCTGCGCTGGGTTTTTCACGGCGAGCGATGGATGAGACGATATCCCATACCAGCTCGCGGCAGCTCTTCGGAGCACCACTCTCCGCGTTGCAGCTAACGCAAGCAGCTATCGCCCAAATGGCGACCGATATCGATGCGAGCGCATTGCTTGTCTATCGAGCCGCTTGGACCAAAGACAGCGGTGCCGAGCGCATCACACGAGAAGCCGCGATGGCGAAACTCTTCGCGACCGAGGCGGCCGGACGAATCTGCGATCGCGCAGTTCAGCTTTTCGGCGGACGGGGTGTAACGCGCGGCGAAATAATTGAACGCATTTATCGAGACGTTCGCGCACTGCGCATCTACGAAGGCGCAAGTGAGATTCAACAGATCGTCATCGCACGGCAAACATTGGAGGAACAGGGTGCGGTTTAGCGGGCATGTCGATCGTTTTGCCGAGGAACATCTACCGCCGGCGGAACTTATGCCGGAATTACGTTTCGATTTACCGTCGCTGCACTATCCGGAAAAACTGAATGCCGTCGTACATTTATTAGACCGGCACGTTCACGAAGGGAACGGCAGCCGTCGCTGCATCGTTGCTCCCGGCGGCATCGATTGGACGTACGAAGATCTGTATCACACGGCAAACCGGATCGCGCACGTTCTAAAAGACGACTTGGGGGTGGTCCCCGGCGCACGCGTGCTACTGCGAGCGCCGAACTCGCCGATGATGGCCGCGTGCTGGTTCGCCGTTTTGAAGGCTGGAGCGATCGCCGTGAGTACGATGCCGCTCTATCGCGCCAACGAATTGCGATACATGATCGAGAAGGCGCGTATCGGCCTGGCGCTTTGCGACTCGCGGCTTGCCGGTGAACTCGCTTCTGCGTGCAACGGCAACACCGATATCACGACGGTGCATTTCCAATCCGATGCCCCCGACGGTTTGGAAGCGCGAATGGAGAAGAAGCCGGCGCATTTTGATACGGTCGAAACCGGCGCGGAAGATATTGCCCTAATTGCGTTCACCTCGGGTACCACTGGAACGCCGAAGGCGGCGATGCATTACCATCGTGATCTGCTGGCGACTTGCGATACGTACGGCAAACTCGTTCTGAAGCCGAAGCATGACGATCTCTTTTGCGGCAGCCCTCCGCTCGCGTTTACGTTCGGGCTTGGCGGATTATTGCTGTTCCCTTTGTACGCCGGAGCGGCTACGCTACTGCTCGAGAAGGCCGGTCCGGAAGAGCTGTTGCGAAACATTGAAGAGTTCGGCGCCACGACGGTTTTTACGGCGCCCATCGCCTATCGCACCATGGCGGCGCTAGCGGAAAAGTACGATATACGTACGCTGCGAACGTGTGTGTCCGCCGGAGAAACGTTGCCTAAGCCGGTTTGGGACGCGTTCTATAACGCGACGGGCGTGAAAATTCTCGACGGAATCGGCAGCACGGAGATGTTGCACATCTTCGTCGGCAGCGATTCCGAGCACGTCCGCGCTGGTTCCACCGGGCGCGTTGTGCCCGGCTACACGGCCGAAATCCACGACGAAGACGGAAGTCCGCTTCCGAACGGCGAGGTTGGACGCCTCGCGGTGAAAGGCCCAACGGGATGCAAGTACCTGGACGATTCGCGGCAGACGACGTACGTTCAAAACGGGTGGAACTATCCCGGTGATGCCTACCGGATGGACGGCGAAGGCTATTTTTACTACGTCGCGCGCACCGACGACATGATCGTTTCGGCCGGCTACAATATTTCGGGCCCGGAAGTGGAACAGGCGTTGCTTGCGCATCTCGAGGTGAAAGAGTGCGCGGTCGTCGCGAAACCCGATCCGCAGCACGACACGCATATTGTCAAAGCCTACGTCGTTCTGCAAGACGCGGCGACGGCATCGGTCACGAAGGTCGACGAGCTGCGCGAACATTGTAAAACGCTTATTGCGCCGTTCAAAGCGCCGCGCGAAATCGAATTCGTAACCGAGCTGCCGAGAACCGAGACCGGAAAGGTTCAGCGTTATAAATTGAGGCACCGTGCTTCCGCCGAATAGCGTTCTTTGGGGCATCTTCGTTGCATATGCAGTGGTGCTGGTTGCTGCCGCTTCGCTCGCAAAAGAAAAGTCTATTCAGCAACGAGCGCTTAGCGCGACGGTGTTTCTTGCCGTTATCGGCGGCTTCGGCGGCGTCATTTGGCCGTACGCGCGCGTCGTCGGATTTCTCGCCGCGCTGATCGCCGCTATCGCGATTGGAATCTGGTCGCTGCTGGAACGATCGCGTTCGACGCCGACTTAGGGGATCACGGCGGTCGCTTCAATTTCCAGCTTGGCTCGCTCTTCCAAGAGTGCCGCTACTTCGATAAGCGTCATCGCGGGATAGTAACCACCCATGATTTCTTTGTATGCAACACCGAGGGCGCCCGATACCGCGATATAGTCTCGGCGATCGGTGACATACCACGTGAGCCGTACGATATTTTCGGGAGTCCCGCCGGCTGCTCGGACCACTTCGACAACGTTCTGAAGTGCAAGAATCGCTTGGTCCAGGAATTGATCCGAGACGAATTCGCCCTTTTCATTCCAGCCGATTTGCCCTGCGACTGCCAGAAAACGCCCTTCCGCAAGAATACCGTTACTGTAGCCTCGCGGTTTTGGCCAGGACTCAGGATTGATGAATCGCACGATCTCCACCTAATATCAGCGTACCAGCGGCGCTCACGATTAGGTTGATGGCCAGCGCATAGAGCGCGATAAAACCGGTAACCGTGAAGCTTCCGAGATGTACGCTAATGTTCGGCGTAAATCCGGTTGAGACTGCCATCGCAGCAGCTGCGATCATGCCGCACGCCCATCCTGCAACCAGAGCGCGCCGGTCGAACCACTTCGTGTACATGCCGAGAACGAACGCAGGAAAGATCTGGAGCATCCACGCGCCGCCCAGCAGCTGGAAGTAGATCGCATACTGCACCGGCAGAAAGAGCACGAGCAAGAGCGCTACCGCGCAAAAGGCCAGCGTCAACAGTTTTGCCGTCCGCGTTTCGCTGCGGCTGCGTTGGGCTGAAAACTCATTGAAGATATTGCTCGCGAAGAGATTCGCGGAGCCGATAGCCATGATGGCGGCGGGGACCAGCGCGCCGATCACAATTGCGGCTTCCGCAACACCGGCTAGCCAGTCGGGGAAAAACATCGAAATGAGCTGCGGAACGACGGAACTCGAAGCCGTAGTTTTGATGCCGGCGGCTAGTCCGCAGTAGCCTAATAGCGCTAGGAGCCCGAGCAACAGCGAATAGACGGGCAGAAGTGCCGCGTTCCGCCGAATCACCGTTGTATTCTTCGCGGCGAGGATGCTTGTTATGGAATGCGGATAGATAAAGAGCGAGAGCGCAGAGCCGAAAGCCATAGTCGCGTACGCGAAATACTGTGATGGCAGCAGGAACGTGTTTCCAGGTTTCGGGCGTGACGCAAGCACGGCTTGCGACGTTGCAAAGATGTGGCCCCATCCGCCTAGTTTCGCCGGAATGATCGCGATCGCAGCGATCACCGTGACGTAAATTAGAGTATCTTTTACAAACGCGATGAGTGCCGGTGCGCGCAGTCCGCTCGTGTACGTATACGCAGCGAGCAATACGAACGAAATCGCGAGCGCGAGCATTCCGCCGCCCGCAGAGAAGACGCCGCCGATATGCGCGAAAACCGCCTGCATTCCATCGAGCTGCAGCGCGATGTAGGGCATGGCCGCGAGCACACCGGTGAGTGCAATGACCACTTCTAAAGTACGGCTGCCGAATCGTTCGCGTACGAAGTCGGCCGTTGTTACGTAGCCGCGCGCTTTTGCGATTCTATAGAAACGGCTCAAAACGACGAACGCTATCGGATAGGCCACGGTCGCGTACGGCACGGCGAAAAACCCGAGGGCGCCGACTCCATAGACCAACGCAGGGACGGCAATGAAGGTGTACGCGGTGTAAAGATCGCCGCCGAGTAAGAACCACGAAACGATCGTGCCGAAGCGTCTTCCGCCCAAAGCCCAATCATCAAGCGTTGCCAGATTGCCCGACGATCCCCAGCGTGCGGCGAGAAATCCGAGAATCGTAACCGCTACGACAAGCGCGACGAGAATAATTGTAGCGCTAGACATCGTCTTCGGGCTCCCGCGTCGCGACGAAAACAATACCGAGCAACGCCGAAGTGATAACGACCCACAACAGCTGGTACCAGTAGAAGAAAGGGAGTCCGAAAAGCGCGGGCTCGGCGTGATTGTAAAGTTGCGGTATCAACGTCCCGACAAACGGAAGCACGAGCAGCGTGTACCAAACGCGTTTTGCCATCGCGAGCGCCTTTTGTCGGATTCC
Organism: uncultured bacterium; assembly: GCA_964546935.1. GTDB lineage: Bacteria > Vulcanimicrobiota > Vulcanimicrobiia > Vulcanimicrobiales > Vulcanimicrobiaceae > JALYTY01. The sequence goes on from CAZJLJ010000049.1 coordinate 12,542, forward strand.
AGCGCGTGCCCTGTCGATCTGGGGAAGGCGTGAAGCTTTGGAACGCCGCACCTCGGACCGGTCATGATCGAATCGGTCCGGCAGTTTGTCGACAACGACGGCGTGCGTTTGTGCATCGAGCGCAGGGGAAGCGGCGCGCGGCACGTGCTTTTTGCGCACGGTTGGATCAGTTCGCGACGCATGTGGTACGACGTCGCTGAACGGCTCGATCTCACGCAATTCACGCTATATCTGCTCGACTTTCGCGGCTGCGGATTATCGGATCGTCCGCCGCACGGACACGACTTGGAAGGCTACGCTTCCGATTTGCGTTTCGCGCTCGCGCAGATCGAGGCGCCGGTAACTATCGCGGCGCACTCCATGGGTGCAAAGTTAGCGCAGTATATCGCCGCTGAACGGCCGGCAAACTTATCGCGACTCATTTTGGTCGCACCGGGCGCCGCGCGCGCAACGAAATTTCCGGAGAAACATCGTCAGATGACGCTCGATGCTTTCGGATTTCGCGAGCGGATCGAACGGTTTCAACGTGCCGCGATGGCACGGGAACTGGATCCGGAAACGATGGAGCGTCTTGTAGATGATGCGTTGATTGCACAACACGAACATTGGATCGGGTGGTACGACCGCGGCCGAGGCATCGATTTCGCAGATCGGCTGCACTTGGTCGATGCCCCGGCTCTGGTCATTGCGGGCGCCAAGGATCCGCTCGCCCCTCCACCGGGCGTAAAGCGGTACGTCGTGGAGGCTCTCCAAGGAGCGCTCTTCGTGATGCTCCGCAACGCCGGCCACAATCTGCCGGTCGAGGCTCCCGGCGAGATCGCGGCCGCCGTTGAGCGATTCTCCGTCTAGGCATTTCGACTGAAGTAGCAGCTCGTAGAGACGCCGAAGGAGGCCTCCGTAGCAGAAAAAACGCTACACCGGTCTACGAAAGGGTCTCGTAATGGTAAGTCAGCCTCCAAAGGACACGCCATTCGGCTTGGAACCCAATCTCGCAGCAGGCCTTGCATATCTGTTGGGCCTCATTGGCGGGATCATCATGCTGGTAGGCGGCGGAACGAACCGCTTCGTCAAGTGGTCCGCGGCGCAATCTATAACTCTCTGGGGCACATATATTGCGGCGTGGATCGTCATCGACATCATCGATATGTTCCTCGGCGTGGCGCATCTTTGGGTGCTGTGGCCGATCATGGGAATCATTTCGATGCTCCTCGGCATCCTCGCGCTGATCGCATGGTTGTACACGTGGATTACCGCGTTCCAGGGTAAAGAAGTGCGGCTTCCGTTCATCGCCGATCTGACGATGCGATTTTTCGGTTCTCAACTAACGTCGGTTCAATAATCCCATGTCGTTGCGGTGGTCGCAGGATTTTCGTCCTGCGGCCGCCAGACATTGCCCGGAATTGGCGTTGCCGCCGGGTTCGCGGCATTTACATATTCGACATTCACTAATGTCGTCGCACCGCTAGTTGCGCCGCCGTCATCGTCATTTTGTTTGCGCGCAATATCGTCCAGCGTTGCATCCAGAGAACCTGCAAGAACGGCGTATGGCGCCGTATTAAACGTGCGGAAAGTTACCGATGCATTGCGGGTTGCCAGAACCGTTCCGTCCATCGATGTAACCTTTGCCGAAACGGTTACCGGAATGCGTCCCTCAGCGACGCTGTCATTCGCTTGCAAATAAGCAGTGCAATCGCTTCCCGGACAGGCGCTTGGAGTTGCTAACGGCGCTGCGCTTGGAAGGGCAATTTCGGCGTGCGCAAGCAGCCGGCATCCTGTGGCATCGCTTAAAACACATGTTGCGCTCGGCGTTGGTACGGGCACGGAGCGCGGATCTTGGTTTGCGGCAATGGCCCGCGCAATCGTTGCTTGTTCCAGGCTCACCGTTGAAATAAGCTGCGCTCGCAATGCCCCAAGCGCGCGATAATGCAACGTAGTTCGAGCAAGCGCGCCGGCACCATGGACGATCGTTTCGCCGATCAACGAAAGCAATGCCAAGAGAAACATGGTTCGCAGCAGCACTATTGCGCAGCCGCGGGCGCTGGCACGGAAAGACCGGATTCCACCGTCGACGACGGCAACGGCGCCGGGTGTGCGATCATGGTTTGCATCGAGAACGTTTTCGTTTGGTCGGTAGCGCTTTGTGCCGTGATCGCTACCGCCGTCCCGCCTTGCGGCATCGGTGATACGGCAATGGTTACTTGAACGGCAACCGGTGACGCGCCGGGTAGCGGGATCGTCGTTGCAACGGTGGCGGGGGAAAGCGATGCACCCTGGTACTTCAGAAGATCGACGGCAATTCGCATCTCGCGCTGAACGTATCGCTGAAGTGCTTCACTAACGGCATCCGGCCCGAAATGGCGCGCTGCGCCCAACGTTCCGGAAAGTAACGCCGCCGATGCGATGGCAACAATTGCGACGGCGACTACAACTTCGATCAAACTATCGCCGCGTTGGGAATCGCTCACATACTGGGCGAGTGCCCAAAGACGCGTTTCAAGCGACGCGGCTCCGGAAGCTGCAGGAGCGGACGTTCAACCAAATACGTCACCAAGGCGGCCTGCGCAATCGTTACCACAAACGCAACGACGGTGTATTGCAACTGCCACGTTACGCTCGTGTGCGGATCGCCGTGATAGGGCGGAACGTGCAGGCTCACGAGTTGGCGCGCAACCATTTGATGGTAGAGGTAAAGATTGTAGGAAATGATGGCGAGGAAGCGCAGCGGCCGATTAGCCAGCAGTACTTCCCACCATCGCGGCGCGCACAATGAAGCCACCGCAACTATCCCAAACGCAATGCCGAAAAGGCCGCGCCAATTCACTTGCCAGACCGCCTGCCATTGATCTGCATTCCGAAACTCATAGAAATTCTGAAGCAGCATGGCCGTCATCGTCATGCCGGCGAGGGCAACGACGGGCGCAGCTGCCTTCCAACGCGACTCACGGACCTGATGGCCGATTCGGACGAAGATATACGCCGAGAGCATACCGCTCGCAAAGATGTCCAGGTACCCGGGAAGATTTTCGGACCACTCGGGAAAGAGCGTCGCGTAGCAACAATGATGCAACCACGCGCGCCATGCAAAGGCGATCGCGAACATAGCGAGCGCCGTAAGCCACGGCTGCCTGCGGAAACACCACCAGATCAGCGGAAAGACGCAGTAGAATTCTACTTCAACAGCAAGCGTCCAAAGCACACCGTTGATCGACCCATACGTGCTTTGCCACCATGTGTGAATGAAGAGCAGATGCGAAACGATCTCTTGCCAGGGTGCGGCGCCGATCCGTTCGATCCCGGCATAACCGACGGCGTACGCGATGACGATAGAAAGAACGTACGACGGAACGATCTTGATGAAGCGCCGCCACGCAAAGTGTCCCCACGTTGGAAGCGGCTGGCCTTTTTCTAGAGCGCGCAGGAACGGATACGTGATGACGAAGCCGCTCAAGAAGAAGAACAGATGGACGCCGATGAAGCCGGTTTCCGGAATGAACTGAAGGTACTGATACCATGGCGCGGGCAGCCACGAAATTTCCCACACGTGGTACCAAAGCACGAGAAGCACTGCAATTCCCCGCAGGCCGTCCAAAACTCCCAGCCGGTCCTTCATACGTTCAGCTTCAGCTTGTAGAATGGCGCCGCTATATCATTTTCAGTTTTGTATTAATCGCTTGACACAAAAGGCTGTTTTGTATTAAGCTGCTGATACAATCGCTCCGGCCAAACTGAGGTGCTAGATGACCGGCCTGCTGCATTTAGTCCATGATTCATTCGATGTTTGGTTTATCAGCGCGTTTCTCATTGGGTTTGGAATCGCGGTAGTTGCGCAGGTCGATCGGTTCGGTGATCCGGCGTACTTTTTCAAGCGCGAAATAAGAGATTGCGAGCTTGGGAGCCGTTTTAAGGCCGTGCTGGATCGGCGTCGAGCCATCGAAGGTTTCCCGGGCATCGCGTATACGGTCGTTGGCGGCGTTTCGATCGCGTTCGGCGTTTTGACGGCGTTGAAACTGGTGTTGCCCGTGGTCGCGTACGCAAATGTTTGTTTCGTGCTGGCCGGTACCGCGGCCGTTGTTTTTGCGCGCATGCGCAACAGAGGCATACGCCGCGCAGCCGCGCTTTCTCCAAGGTCACCGGGCACGGCCATTAACCCGATTTGGTACGGCTGCGCCGCAGTCTCTTCGTTGCTACCGCTGATTTTTCTGGGGATGCCTGCGATGAGGCTCGCCGCCGTGCTTGTGACGCTTTCGTCGCTCTCCATTTTGGCGATGTCGGTGCGAACCGCAACCATGGCGTCGATCCTTACCGGCGAGGACAACGAATTGGAGCTGCTAATCGACGAACGCTTGCGCACGGCGCGTGTCGCAACGTTACTCTGCTTTGCGTACACGGTTCCGTTTGTTTTCTTCGGAATCGGCGGCGGAAAAGAAACCGCGTTCTATCAAAGCTTTGCGTTCGCATGGTGCGGCGCATTTTGGCTCGCGTACTTTTCTTGGTTTGTGGTACGTTGCTATTTCCGTGGTCCGTTGAGACTGCGCGCATAATGGCCGCGGATCCGTTGATCGCTGTAGACCCGGAATTCGAAACGCCGCCATACGTTCAGATCTTCGAACAAATTCGTGCGGCGATCGAAAGGGGCGAGCTCGCGCCGGATGTTGCGCTGCCGACGGTGCGTCAACTCGCCGGCGATCTCGGCGTCGCACCAAACACCGTTGCGCGGGCCTACGCCGATTTACAAAACGAAGGATGGCTTGTTAGCGAAGGCCGCCGCGGCACTCGCGTTGCCAGCCGTATTCCGATGGCCGAGCGCCGCGCACGAATGAGCGCGTTAACCGAAGCAGTGTCGCGTTTCGTCGAGAACCTTAAGCATCGAGGATTTACACCCGCGGAGATCGCGGCGGAGTTTTCTCGCGCCATACAAAAGTAGCAGCCATGCGAGAGAGTGATTCGTCGATCGACGTTCGTGCCGAGCATTCGGCCGGGTGGTCTGCATTCGCTTACGTCATTGTCGTGCTGATCGCGGGCTTAGTCCCTGGTAGTCCGCCCGCGGTCAACGAGGCCCCCACCGACATTGCCGCCTGGGTCACGACGCATCAAGCGCCGTTGCTCTTTGCCTCGTGGCTGTCGTTTCCGGGACTTGCGTTCTTCCTTTGGTACGTGGTCGGATTACGCGCGCACCTGATGGCGGCACCCGGCCAGAACGAAGGGTTGGGCACTTACTTCATGATCGCGGGCGTCATAGCAGGGGCCTTCGCCCTGCTCAATGCGTTTTTCCAGGGGATGCTCGGATACCGGGCAGCCGAACTCTCCGGGGCGGAAATCCGCATCCTCTACGACGCGTTTGCGCTCTCCGGGGTCTTGCTCTTCGCTCCGCTGGCGATCTACACGTACGCAGCAAGCTATAGTGCGCTCCGCCATCACAGCTTCCCATTATTCTTCTCGTGGTTCGGCTACCTGACGGCCGCAATGCTGGCGCTCAGTACGCTATCCATCTTCTTTAGAGAGGGTCCGCTGCGCCCGAACACCGGCATTGTTTTGGTCGCATTGGTTCTCTACGGAATGTGGACCGTCTGGACTGGAATCGTTCTGATTCAGCGACCCGTGGCAGGCAGAAGTTAACTTTAGTCGCAGGGCGAGGTAGCAGGCGCCTCGTAGAAGCTTCCATGGCGGCAAAGTTTGTGGGCGCTTGTCTTTTAGCTGTGACTCTTTGCGCCGGCAGCGTGTCTGCCGATCCACTGCGCGTCCTCGTCTACCGGTTCGGCTACACCGGCGCCGGTTTCAATACGTCAGCGGAAGCGGTCGAGCACGGCATCGTAAACGAAATGACGGACGCCGGCACGGATGGGCGCACCGGCAAGATCACCGTCAGCGTCCAGTCTGCAACCCAAGACGGCGGTCTAGTGGTTGATGTGAGCGAAGAGATCGACCGGGCGTACCGGCGGCAGCAAACGATTCGCTGCGCCGTCTATGGCCGGACGATCGACGTCATTTGCGACCAGAGCTTGACTCCGTCAGCCGAAGAAACCGTGCTCTTAAGCTATCTCGGGCGTTTCTTTTATGACCCGTCGAAGCTCGATGAAAATCAGCACTGGCAGGCCGTGCCGAGTCTCCGCACCGTGACGAAGATCACAAACGATTTCTCGATAACGCAAACAAACGGCGACCTGATCACCATGGCGGTAGCCAAGCAAATCCGGAACGGCGGCTACAAGTCCACGAGCTCGGGCACGCTCGTGTACGATTCAGCGATGCAGATTCCGCGGTCGGTGCACCTGAGCACAGCTGTCGAGGGCTCGTCCAACTACGGAAACTCTATTGTAGACCTTACCCTGGTCTCGGATTCGATGGCGCACAAGGGCGGCTGAAACTCGCATTGACGCTCAAAGCGCTCCCTGCTATACTGCCGTAGTTCAGGCCCACCCGCAGGTGCGGCCGACTTTGTGTGTGTTGTCAAAGAGCGTGCTTTAGGAGTTTGAGTGCCCACTATTAATCAGCTCGTGCGTAAGGGCCGGGCCAAGACCGAGAAGAAGGTCAAGACCCGCGCTTTCCGCGTGATCCTCACCGGACCGAAGCCTGGCCACCCGGATCTGCCGACGCGTCAATTCGAAGTCGCGGGCAATCCGCAGCGCCGCGGCGTCTGCACGCAAGTGAAGACGGTTACGCCCAAGAAGCCGAACTCGGCACTCCGTAAGGTCGCTCGCGTCCGTTTGACCAACGGCGAAGAAGTGACGGCGTACATCCCGGGCATCGGCCACAACCTGCAAGAGCACTCAGTCGTGCTCGTACGCGGTGGCCGTGTAAAAGATCTCCCGGGCGTCCGCTACCACATCATTCGCGGTACGCTAGATACCGCCGGCACTGCAAACCGTAAGCAAGGCCGTTCGAAATACGGCGCAAAGCGCGCAACGAAGAAGTAAGGAACAATTTTAACCAATGCCACGTAAAGGTCCGGCCCCCAAGCGGCAGATTCTGCCCGATCCGAAGTACAACTCGAAGATTCTCTCGCGCTTCATCAATAAGGTGATGCTCAAGGGGAAGAAGTCGACCGCCGAACAGGTCACCTACGGCGCGCTCGACATCATCGCCGAGAAGACCGGTCGGGATCCGTACGAAATCTTCCAGCAGGCGCTTTCGAACGCGATGCCGCTGGTCGAAGTTCGTCCGCGCCGCGTCGGTGGTGCTACCTACCAGGTGCCGATGGAGGTCCGTCCGGACCGCCGTCAGGCGATGGCCATGCGTTGGCTGATCGGTTACGCTCGTGCGCGCGGCGGCCGTTCATTTGAAGAAAAGCTCGCCGGCGAGCTGCTCGATGCGTCGAACAACACCGGCGCGACGATCAAGAAGCGCGAAGACACCCATAAAATGGCCGAGGCGAACAAAGCCTTTGCCCACTATCGCTGGTAATCAATGGCTGCAAGAGAATTCTCCCTCGAACGTACGCGTAACATCGGCATCGCTGCTCACATCGATGCCGGTAAGACCACCTGCACCGAACGCATCCTGTTCTATACGGGCCGCGTCCATAAGATCGGCGAAGTCCACGACGGCGCCGCAACGATGGACTGGATGGTCCAGGAACAGGAACGCGGCATCACGATCACGTCTGCCGCTACGGCTGCGACGTGGCGCGAACACCGGATCAATATTATCGATACGCCTGGCCACGTGGACTTCACCGTTGAAGTGGAACGTTCGCTTCGCGTGCTCGATGGTTTGGTCGCGCTCTTCGACTCGGTCGCCGCGGTTCAGCCGCAGTCCGAGACGGTGTGGCGCCAGGCCAACAAGTACAAAGTTCCGCGCATCATCTTCGTCAACAAGATGGACCGCATGGGCGCCGACTTCTTCAACGTCGTGGACAAGATCCGCGAACGTCTGGGTGCGCATGCCGTTCCCGTTCAAGTTCCGATCGGTGCCGAAGATAACTTCCAGGGCGTCGTAGATCTCTTCACGATGAAGAAGATCATCTACACCGACGACCTCGGTTCGACGAGTTCTCTCGATCCGGTTACGGAAGCCGACGGCGAGCTCAAGACGCTTGCCGAAAAGTGGCGCCAAGAATTGGTCGAAGCGATCGCCGAGCAAGACGATGCGCTGCTCGAGATGTTCTTCAACGGCGAAGATCTCCCGGTTGAGCGCATGAAGGCAGCGTTGCGTAAAGCGACGATCGCCGGCACGGTGCTTCCAATGCTTTGCGGTTCCGCGTTCAAGAACAAAGGCGTGCAGCCGTTGCTCGACGCTATCGTCGAATACTTGCCGTCGCCGATCGACGCGAAGCCCATCACCGGTATCGATCCGAAGACGGATGCGGAAATCACGCGCAAGCCGGACGACAACGAGCCCTTCAGTGCGCTCGCGTTCAAGATCGCGACCGATCCGTACGGCAACTTGACGTACTTCCGCGTTTACTCCGGCACGCTCGACAAAGGCACGTACGTGTACAATGCACGTTCGGGTCGCAAAGAACGTATCGGACGCATTTTGCGGATGCACGCGAACCATCGCGAAGACATCGATTCCATCGGCGCGGGCGACATCGCGGCGGCAGTCGGTTTAACCGACACGCGCACCGGCGACACGCTCTGCGACGAAAAGAATCCGATCGTTCTCGAATCGATCACGTTCCCGGAACCGGTTATTTCGCAGGCCATCGAGCCGAAGTCGAAAGCCGACCAGGATCAGCTCGGTAAGGGCCTTGCGCGTCTAGCTCAGGAAGATCCGACGTTCCGCATGCGTACCGATGAAGAGACGCAGCAGACGATCATCGCCGGCATGGGCGAGTTGCATCTCGAGATCATTCTCGACCGTTTGCGTCGCGAGTTCAAAGTCGAAGCGAACGTTGGTAAGCCGCAGGTCGCTTACAAAGAAGCGATCACGAAGACTGTTGAAAAACAGGGCAAGTTCGTCCGTCAGTCCGGTGGTAAAGGCCAATACGGCGACGTTTGGCTGCGAGTTGAACCGCTCGAACCCGGCAGCGGCTTCCAATTCGAGTGGAAGATCGTCGGCGGCGCGGTTCCGAAAGAATACGCGAAGGCCGTTCAGCAAGGCATTGAAGAGTCGTCTGCAAACGGCGTGCTCGCCGGCTTCCCGGTGCTCGACTTCAAGGTCACCGCATTCGACGGTTCGTACCACGACGTCGACTCGTCGGAAATGGCGTTCAAGATCGCTGCATCGATGGGCTGGAAAGAAGCCAATCGCGCAGCCGGCCCGATTTTGCTCGAGCCGATCATGAAAGTCGAAGTGACGACGCCCAAAGATTACATGGGCGCGATCACGGGCGATCTCAATCGCCGTCGCGGCATGATCCAAGCGACGGAAGAGGCTCCGGGCGGCGCGCAGGTCATCATGGCGCACGTTCCGCTCTCGGAGATGTTCGGTTACGCGACCGACATGCGTTCTGCAACGCAAGGCCGCGCAACATACACCATGGAGTTTTCCCATTACGAGAAAGCTCCGAAATCGGTCGAAGAGGAAATCGTTGCCAAATCGGCCGGCAAAAAAGCGACTCCCGCATAACCTCGACGGCAACAGCTACGAGGATCGTAAAAAACAACTAGCGATAGCCGTCGAGTAAATCGACGGGTCTAATGAGGAAACAAATAGTAGAAAATGGCAAAGGCAAAGTTCGAACGTACTAAGCCGCACGTCAATATCGGTACGACGGGACACGTCGACCACGGCAAAACGACGCTCACGGCAGCGATCACGCACTGTCTCGCGACCGAAGGTCTCGCGGCTGCGCGTGGCGTTGACGAAATCGATAACGCGCCCGAAGAAAAAGAGCGCGGTATTACGATTGCGATCTCGCACCAAGAGTACGAGACGCCGAAGCGTCACTATGCGCACGTCGACTGCCCGGGCCACGCTGACTACATCAAGAACATGATCACCGGCGCGGCGCAGATGGACGGCGCAATTCTCGTCGTCGCTGCAACCGACGGCCCGATGCCGCAAACGCGCGAGCACATCCTTCTGATGAAGCAAGTCGGCGTTCCGCGTATCGTCGTGTTCTTGAACAAAGTCGACCTCGTCGATGACGAAGAGCTCCTCGAACTCGTTGAAATGGAAGTTCGCGAACTTCTGAGCCAGTACGAGTTCCCGGGCGACGACACGCCGATCATTCGTGGCTCGGCGCTCAAGGCGCTCCAATCGAGCGGCCGTCGTGGCGACGCAGAGACCGACGCTATCTTCAAGCTCATGGACACCGTCGATTCGTACATCCCGGATCCGGAGCGCCAGATCGACAAGCCGTTCCTGATGCCGGTTGAAGACGTGTTCACGATCACTGGTCGTGGTACGGTCGGCACCGGTCGCGTGGAACGCGGTCAGGTCAAAGTCGGCGAGGAAATCGAAATCGTCGGTCTCCAAGACGAAGCGCGTAAGTCGGTCGTTACGGGCATCGAAATGTTCCGTAAGCTGCTCGACGTCGGTATCGCCGGCGACAACATCGGCGTGCTGCTCCGCGGCGTAGACCGCAACGACATCGAGCGCGGCCAAGTGCTTGCGAAGCCGGGCTCGATCAA
>CAZJLJ010000050.1:0-7589 GCA_964546935.1 uncultured bacterium
ATGACAAAACTAATTGCTGCCGACGGTGGCGGGTGCGGGTGAATGGAAGCCGTGGATGTTGCCTTCGGAATCTTTGAACATCGCCCAGCCGCCCCACGGTTCGGTGCGCGGCTCTTCCTCGAATTCGACGCCGGCACTCTTCAACCGGTCGAAGGCTTTGAACACATCGTCGACTTCGATAATCACGCCGCTGAAGCCGCCGACTCTTTCCGGCGACCACATCGGACCGCCCTTCGTAAGCACGAACGAAGTCTTTTCGCCCGGAGGCGCGATCGTAACCCAACGCGTGTCGTCCCCCATCGGGACGTCCATGGTCTTTTCCCAACCAAGCTTTTGCGTGTAAAAACTGACGGCCCGATCGATATCGTTAACGAAGAGCGATACTACGGAAATGTACATTTCCAAACGACTTTCTACATCACGAGACGAAACAAAATTTAGGGCACGACGGCCCGCGTAACCGTTTGAATCGTTTCGTGACGGCTCCTGTGACACGCTCGATAAAACCTATCCCAGGTTGGTTATAGGGCAAACAGGTATCGGCGGCGTTTCGGCCCGTTCGCTGCGTCGTTGACGCGAAGGCCGCCGCATTTTTCGATGACACGCACGGACGCGGTGTTCTCATCGAGGCACGTGACGAGCGCTTCTTTCACGCCCATATCTGCTAAGAGTTTCAAACCTTCGCGTAGAGCGAAAGTGCCGATGCCGCGATTTCGGTAAGCCGGGTGCGTCAGGTATCCGATGTGTCCGCCGATTTCGCGCAGATGTTCGGTCAACGAATGACGCACCACCAACTCGCCGACGATTTCGCCGCTTTCGAGGATCCAGTAGATGCTCGACGGGACCCAGCCATTCGGAACATCTTTTCCAACGCTCCACGCGCCGGCTGCTTCGATATACGCATGGACGTCGGTTAGTGCGATCGCAGTTCCAGGCGCGATCCATCCGCCGTCGCCTTTGGCAAGAACGGCATCGCGGAATCGTATGAACGACTCCGCGAGCTCGCTACTTGGTTTGCGCAACACTCTGTCAGGAAGACAAGAACGATCAGCCATTTCCGCCGGCTAATCCGCGCTGCTTCAGCAACGGACCGATTTGCGGATCGTTTCCGTAGAACGCACGGAACATCTGTCCGTAATCTTCGGTGTGTCCGCGGGAAAGAATCAGATCGCGGAAGCGCTGTCCGTTCGCACGCGTTAGGCCGCCGTGATCCAGGAACCACTGGTAAATGTCGTCATCGAGCATCTCGCTCCACAGATATGCGTAATAACCCGCAGCGTAACCGTTCGACCAAATGTGTAGAAAGTAGCTAGAGCGATACCGTGGCGGCACATCGGAGAGATCCATGTGCGTCTTCTTCAGTGCCTCGGATTCGAAAGTATCAACATTTTCCTTGGGTGCGCCGGCCAGTAAAGTATGCCACTGCATGTCAAGCTCGGCTGCCGCTAGAGCTTCGCCGAGCGCGTAGCCCGTGTTAAACTTTGAAGCCTTTTGAATTTTGTCGGCCAAAGCTTGCGGCATAGGCTGGCCCGTCTTGTAATTCACGGCGTAGTGCTTGAGCACCGCCGGATAAGTTGCCCAGTGTTCGTTGAACTGCGAAGGGAACTCGACGAAATCGCGAGCGACGTTCGTGCCGGAGAGCGTTTGGTATTCCTCGTTCGCGAAAAATCCGTGAAGCGCGTGACCGAATTCGTGGAACATTCCGGTCACTTCAGAAGCGCTCAGCAATGCGGGCTGACCCGGCGCCGGTTTCGGGATGTTTTCGACGTTGTAAATAACGGGTTTCGTTCCGAGCAGCTTCGACTGCTGAACGAAGCTGTTCATCCAGGCGCCGCCCGCTTTGTTATCCCGTTTAAAGAAATCGAAGTACATGAGACCAAGCGGCGATCCGTCTTTATCGAAGACTTGGAAGACGCGCACGTCGGCTTGATACACCGGGATATCTTTACGCTCTTTGAACGTAAGCCCGTAAAGCTGGTTCGCGGCGTAGAATAAGCCGTTCTTCAGGACATTATTGAGTTCGAAGTAGGGCCGTACTTCGTTTTCATCTAGATTGTACTTCGACTTCCGTAATTGCTCTGCATAGAGTTGCCAGTCGTAGGGTGCAAGATCGAAGTGTTGGCCGTCCTTATCGACCATCTGCTGAAGCGATTTGGCTTCGCTTTCCGCGGCGGCGTTTGTCGGCTCGATTAACTGCGCCATGAATTGCTGCACCGCTTGCGGCGTCTTGGCCATTTGGTCTTCCAGCACGTAGGCCGCGTAGTTCGAATATCCCAGCAGCTGCGCTTTCTCGGCACGCAAATTTGCAATTGTCGCAATCGTGTCGCGCGTGTCGTTGGCGTCGTTCTTGCTAGTCCGGATCCATGAATTTTCGAAGAGCTGCCGGCGCACGGACCGATCGTTCAGCATTTGCAATGCCGGCTGCTGCGTCGTATTTTGCAGCGGAATCAACCACTTGCCCTTAAGACCGCGCGCCTCGGCGGCATGGGCGGCGTTGGCGATTGTCGTATCGCTCATTCCAGCAAGCTTGGATTTGTCGTCGACGACGAGCGCACCGGCGGCGGTTCCCGCAAGCAGTTTGCGTTCGAAGGCGGCTTGAAGCGTGGAGAGTTGCTTGTCGATTTCGCTCAACTTTAGTTTGTCGGCGCTGGAGAGCCGCGCGCCTGACCGCACGAATTGCTGGTAATAAATATTTACAAGCTGGAGCGACTCGGGATCCAAGTGCAGGCTTTCGCGCTTGTCATAAATGCTCTGCACGCGCGCGAAGAGTTTCGGATTCAGGTAGATCGCATCTTCATGCGCGGCGAGGCGGGGAGCCTCCACTTCTTCGACCTTCTGCAGCACGTCATTCGTGTTCGCTTGTGAAACCGCATCGAACGTGGTGGAAACGCGATCCAGCAGCCGGCCGGACTTTTCCATCGCCAAGATCGTATTTTCGAATGTCGGCGGAGCCGGATTATTCGCAATCTTTTGAATCTCGGTAAGCTGACGCGCCATACCGGCCTCGAACGCCGGTTGGTAATCGCTGTCCTTGATGCGATCGAACTGTGGCGCTCCGAACGGAAGCGTGCTCGGCTGGAGAAACGGATTCGCGCTTGCCGGTGCGGCCGTCGTCGCGACGGCGGTGCCACCAACGTTAAGAACGCAGAGGGAGACCGCTAAGGCGGTGGCCACTCTTTTAGAAGACGAAGAAAAACGAAGCATAGGACTCCTCACGAGAAATTAGCCCACAATTGGCAACGCTACGGCGCTCTTTTAGCTGCGTCGTCGGTTTCGAGCGCTTAGGCGGCTCAATAAATCGTCCTGCCTGCCCCCGCAACGGACTCGGCGGCGGTCCGGCGTATAACGCACTCCGCATGCATTCTGTCGCGATTGCTCAAATTAGCGATCTGCACGTCGAAGTGAAGCGGGCCGCGTCATCTCGCCGAAAGGACCGCGGCGAGGCGCTCGTTCGATGCGTCGACCGAATCAACAGCATGCGCCCCGACGTTGTGATCGCGACCGGCGATCTGACGCATACCGGACGCGACGACGAGTACGTCCGGCTACGCGCGATCTTAAACGCCCTCCGCATTCCCTATTTCTTGTTGCCCGGCAATCACGACAGCCGCGATGCCTTGCGGCGCGTCTTTTCCGATCACTCGTACCTTTTCGAAACGTCGCCTCACATTGCTTATACGGTCAACGTAGGCGACGTTCGGATCATTGCGCTGGACTCAACCGAGGGCAGGCGGATCGGCGGGTACTTAGACGAACCGCGCCTGTACTGGCTTCGCCGGCAATTGGAAGACGCGTCTGCGAGACCCGTGATGCTAGCGCTGCACCAGCCGCCGTTTAGAACCGGCGTTTGGCCGATGGATACGTTTCGTTTCGTAAACCGTGACGCTCTCGCAGAGCTTCTGAAGCAACATCCGAACGTGCAACGCGTTCTTTGCGGACACGTCCATTGCGCGCAGGCAATTCATTGGGCGGACACTGTTGCATGCACGTCTCCGACTCCGTTTTCCCAGTGGCTTCTGAGGTCGTACTCGCGTGTGCCGCTGCACCCAACATTCGAACGTGCAGGTTTTCTTTTTCACACCTTGGACGGAAGCGCGCCGATAAAGACGCGGGTTATGCGCATGAACGGATCTATCGAAGAACTCATCCGTTAATGCATTGAGGCGGCAAGCGGGTTACTCTAGTGAGTGGATTCACTACCGCAGGAGGCCTGCGCATGATCATCTCGCCTCGCCCGAATTCTGAGCCACCCAACCAGGGGCTCGCATTACCGGATGATCCCGAACTCGCAGCGCGTTTACGTAACGAACATCCCGGACTCTATCCGCGTGCGCGTTCTTCGTACTCCAAAATCTTCGCGATTGCCGGAATTACATCAATTTTTGCCGGCTATGCGATAGGGTCGTCAATCTTCGCGCCGCACCGATCTCACGCCGTCGCAACTCACGTTCACGTGAGCCACGCGGCTCCAATCGGCGTGCATCATTCGTTACCGCAGCAGCACGTTGTTGCGCCGCTCGCTCCCCGCAGGTATCGCCCGGTTGAAGCGCCGCTGCCCATTTTGCAGCCGCAGAGAGTAGCCCCATCGCATGCGCGCGCCGTAGCGGTTGCGCAGGCGAACGCACAAGCGCAAGCTCAGGCAAGATTCTGGTTACAAGCGCAGGCTCACGCACGCGCGCAGGACCGCGCTCGTGCAAAAGCGGCAGCCGTTGCCGCTGCGCCCGTTCCGCGCAACGATTCCACTGCTTCTACAGTGGCTGCGCCGCCGAATACCGGTTCAACGGCGCCCGATCCAACCGGAAATACGGCGCCGCGAATTCCCACCGGCAGTTGCCGTCACGGACGCGGAATTTTAATCGGTGGCCACGGTTTGGCCGCGGGCATCTTCAACTTTGTTTTGCAAAACGTGCGTATCAAGGGACTACTTCCGGGCCGGCCGTAGCCGGCGATGCGTGCAGCGCTTTCCAAATATAGAAAAATGCCGCGCCGGTTGCGAGCACGATAGCTCCGTATAGGCTGTCCCACGGATAAATCGCGATCACCGAGATTCCGACGGCCACAACCGCAGCAATCAAGAGCAGAGTCGACCACGGATGCCACGGCACCGTAAACGCGGGTCGCGGTAGATTGGCTTCCCGCTTGCGAAAAATGAAGATCGCAATTGCCGCGAGCATGATGAAGAGCCAATCGGGCAGCGTCACCCAGTTAACGATCTGTTCGAACGTACCGCTCGCCGCAATAATAGCGGCAATCGTGCCGTGCAAGACAATTGCGATTACCGGCACGTGCGTTCTTGGGCTGATCCATGCGATTTGTTTGAAGAACAATCCGTCGGCCGACATCTGAAAATAGAGCCGCGGCGCGAGCAATACGCCGGTGCTCATGTATCCGAGGGTTGAAGTCGCGATTGCCGCCGCGATGATGACCGCACCTATCGGACCGAAGGCAACGCTCATTACGTCGGCGGCAGGCGTCTTCGTTGCTGCAAGTCCGTGTTGTCCAAGCACGCGCAGACACGCAATATTTACGAGCACGTAAATCGCAACCACGAACGCCACGCCGAGCAGCTGCCCCAGCGGAATCGTTCTTCCGGGATTGCGCGCTTCTCCGGTCATATACGTTGCGGATTGAAACCCGTTGTAGGCAAAGAGCACGGGCAACATTGCGACGCCCGCGGCACCGACCCAGGCCAACGGCGTGTTAAGCGACACAAAAACGGGTGCGCGGGAAAGCACGGGATGGGCGATCGATCCCGCCACGATGACGCCGCCTATCCCGAAAACCTTGAGCGCAACGAGGAGGTTTTGCCACGTGCTGCCTTGCCGAACTCCAAGCACGTTGATCAGCGTAACTGCGGCGATTGCAGTGACTGCGACGATCCTCGGATCGGCATGCAAACCAAGTAGCGGCAAAAAATAGCCGGAGAAGAGAACGGCCGAAGCAGCTGTGCTTCCGGTGTAGGCGATTGCCAGAACCGTCCAGCCAAGCAGAAACGCAACAAGCGGATTGTATGCATCGCGCAAGTACGCATAGAGTCCGCCGCCGACGGGGCGGCGCGCCGCCAGCTCCGCAAAAACGAATGCGGCAATCATCGCCATGAATCCGCCGGCGATCCAACAGCCGACGATCAACGCCGGCACGTGCGCGCGCTGCGCAACGACGGCCGGATTTCTGAAGATTCCCGAACCAATCACCGCACCGATCGTAATCAGCGTGAGATCGACAACGCCAAGGCGCTGCAAAAGATGCGCCGGTCGAGCTTCCTCCAAGTTGACTTTCTCCTTCACGCTATCCACGAAGCGGGGAACCTCACATACGAGCGGTCTAGCGCTGAAATATCCGGGCAACCCAAAAGCCGTAACGTGCGAACGATATCGTTCCGTAAAATTTCGATTGCCTTTGCTACGCCGGCGCCGCCTGCCGCTCCTAAACCGTATGCGTACGCACGGCCGATTAGCACTGCACGTGCTCCCAGGCATAACGCTTTGACAACATCGCTCCCGCGCCGAATGCCGCCGTCGAGCAGTACTTCCGTGCGATCTCCTACCGCGGCGATGATATCGGGCAACACACTCAACGTCGGCGCAACCGTATCGAGTTGACGTCCGCCGTGATTGGAAACCACGATGGCGGCGGCTCCGGCATCGACCGCTCGTCGCGCGTCTTCGGTCGAGAGCACCCCTTTGATGACGATAGGACCGTCCCAAACTTCACGGATCCATTGCAAGTCCTTCCACGAGACGGTGGACTGTTCGAGCGCTGCACCGATGTCCGCATATGGCATTGCACCTTGACCCCGAAGAACGATATTGGGAAATTCCATCATGCCGCCGTCGCGGAAAAAATCGATAAGCCAGCGCGGGCGAAGCAGCAACTGAGGCGCATGGGGTAACGTCGCGAAGAATCGCCGGCTTACGAGCTCTTTGGCGCCATTACGCAAGTCGCGTTCGCGCAGGCCCGCAACCGGCGTGTCGATGGTAACAACCAGCGCGTTGAAGCCCGCGGCTCGCGCTCGTAGGATCGTCGCCGTCGCGACATCGCGGCCGCCAATTAAATAAAGCTGATACCATGCTGGGCCGCTTGTCGCCGCCTTTACTTCTTCGAGACGCGTTCCGGAGAGCGTTGAGAGAATGTAGCCGGTGCCCGCCTCGCCGGCTTGGTGCGCCGCCACGCTTTCACCACGCGGATAGAAGAGTCGCGAACTACCTACGGGCGCCAGAAGAAACGGCAGTGCCAATTCGCTCCCCAGCACCTTGGTTCGCAAACTTGGAGCGGGACACTCCACGGCATTGCGAGGGCGAAACTCGACGGTATTAAACGCACGGCAGTTCTCGCGAAGCGTCACTTCATCGTCGGCTGCGCCGTCGATATAATCGAAAACCACGCGCGGCAAACGGCGCTTAGCAAGCAGTCTCAAATCCGCGATATTAAATGCGCGCGAGATTCCCATGCACCGCTGTTCTCCGTCCAGGCAGGCGCATCCGTGTCGATCGCTGTCGAGACGTTATCGTTTCGATGCAGCGGCAGCCAGCACGCCTAGATCGTCAAACGCATAGACCACGTCGTCGAACTGCCCCTCATCGTTGGCA
>CAZJLJ010000050.1:7689-15715 GCA_964546935.1 uncultured bacterium
CGGCATCGTCCAAGTTTGCACGCCGGATTACGACCGCCATAGCGCTACACCACCGCGTTTCGCGATGCAGCCTCGCGAAAATAGGAAGCGCTCAGCTTCGGTGTTCTCCGCTGAGTTTCGAAGTCGACGTAGTACAGCCCAAAGCGGTTGCCGAAGCCGTCGCCCCATTCGAAATTATCCATCAGACTCCAGTGAAAATAAGCGGAAACCGGAATGCCTTCAGCCGTTGCACGCTGCAACCATGCAAGGCTATTGCGCATAAACATGATGCGATCGGAATCGTACACGGTCCCGTCCGGGGTAACCTCGTCGCCCGAGCCGGACCCGTTCTCGGTGATAAGGATCTCTTTCGGTTTCCACAACGATTGAACTTGACGCGGCGCCCAGTACAAAACTTCCGGCACAAGCACATGCCATTTCGCAAACATCTTCGGATGCGAGGAGCTATATGGAATTGCGCGATAACCGGGATCCTCGTCCGAACGAATAACGTAGACGGCCGGACGGTAGACGTTGATTCCAACGAAGTCAACGGGCGACGCGATTATTTCGAAATCTCCCGGAGCGATTTGCGGTGCGTCATCGCCGGCCGCGCGTAGAAAGGCGTCGGTATACTCGCCCTCAAGCATGACGGTCAGATAGCTCGCGTTGAGTTCTCGCGTCGCGTGAAGTGCCGCTTCTACGTTGGCGTCGTCATCGATCGCCGGGACCGCGCAATTGATATTATCGGCCGGCCCACACTTCGTTCCGGCTCTTCCCATTGCGCGGATCGCTTGAACTGCAAGCCCATGACCAAGCACGGCATTGTGCCGCACTTGGTTCATAGTACGTGCATCTAGGTGCAGGCCCGGCGCTAGTTCCATTGGAACGCTCTTCCCGCCGATCGGCATTTCAATGCCCTGATACCCCATGTCCACGAACGAATAGAACTCGTTGATCGTGAAGAATTGTTTCACACGATCGCTCAGTTTCGAGGTAATGTAGCCGGCGTATTCGGCGAATGCTTTCGCGGTTTCGCGCGATTGCCAGCCGCCGTACTTGTCTTGCAGCTGCTGCGGAAGATCCCAATGATACAATGTTGGAAATGGCTCGATCCCTGCAGTAAGCAATTCGTCCACAAGGCGGCTATAGAAATCTACGCCTTTCGGATTTGGATCGCCGGTGCCGCTAGGGAAGATCCGCGGCCACGCAATCGAAAAACGGTATGCGTTCGCGCCCACGTCTTTTATCAACTGGACGTCTTCTCTGTAGCGATGGTAGTGATCGTTTGCTACATCGCCCGTTTCACCGTTGCGCGTTTTCCCGGCAGTGTGGGCATAGGTATCCCAAATCGATGCGCCGCGGCCATCCTCTTTTACGGCGCCCTCGATCTGGTACGACGCCGTCGCAACGCCCCAATAAAAGCCTTTTGGAAACTGACGATCCACGCGTCCTCCCTGAAAAAGAACAAGTCCCGGCGAAGTTGCAACGTTGCAAATGACGCCGGGACTCAAAGCCGTTTGGTTCGGAATTACGTCGGCATGGCGACGAGTTGGCTCGAGACTAGCCAGGTGATGCCGAATTTATCTTTCGTCATTCCGAAGTTTGCCGCAAAAAATGTTTTGCCGTAAGGCATTATCACGCGACCACTCTCTGCGAGCTTCGTGAACGCTTTCGACATCAGGTTCTCATCTTCGCCGGAAATCGAGATGCCGAAATTATCGCCCGGCGTACCGGCGCGATCCGGCGGTGCGTCCATTGCCGAAATCGTACCGAACGGCGAGGTCAGCGTGCCGTACATCACTTTGTCGGCGAAGTCCGGTGACGATTGGCCGCTCTCCGGCGGCGCGTCCTTATAGCGTTGAATCGCGATTCTTCCCCCAAGGGCGTCACGGTAAAATTCGAGCGCTTCTTCGGCATTGCCGGTAAAAAATAAGGTCGGACTGAGTTGCATCGAGTATCTCCTCCGCCGGATGTAATCGCGTGACGGCGCCTTTCCGTTACGTGCGACACCACCACGGGTCATTTAGTTCCGTTTAGCGTGCCAACCTACGACCGACCGGCAACGGCAACCAAGCAGGTGCCCCACGGTTCCCGGCGCAGCTCTTTTCTTTTTGAGCGTGTCGATTTTTTAGGACGCCGTTCGACGTATAGATAGAATTCATCGAAGCGAATAGGAGATTTCATGCGAGTACTTTCGATCTTAAAGCACGATGCCACTAACATGCCTCAGCCGACGCAGGAAGATTTCGAAAAAATGGGCCGGCTCATTGAGGAAATGAAGAGCAAAGGCGTGTTGATCGATACCGGCGGCGCAATGCCGGGCCAACTCGAGCTGAGAGTGGCGCGAAAGAACGGCAAAGACACGGTGACCGACGGTCCCTTTACCGAGTCGAAAGAGATCGTAGGCGGCTTCGCTTTGTTCGAAGTGGCCGATCGTGAAGAAGCGCTGCAGTGGACCCGTCGATTTCAGGACCTTGTCGGCGATTGCACGTGCGAACTTCACGAAGTAACGTCCGCGTGAACTGAGCCTTTCGTTGCCGTTGCAATTGCGGTACAGTTACGGCGTGAGCGACATAAGGAATCGCGCTTGGAGAATTCAGCCGCTGCGGCGTAAGGCAACGCCGCTATCGCCGCATGTCGCTATGCAGCCAAGCGAAGCTGAGGTCGATGCCATCCGGCATGCAAAAAGGGCAAAGCATCTGTTGTTTCGCGGCTTCGTCGTCTTTTTGATGACGCTGCTGCCCACAGGTCCCTATGTCCAAATTCCGCTTCTTTTGACCGCAGCCGGCTTCGGTGTCGCGACGATTCACGAGTACGAGCAATATCGAATTGCTCGCCTTATGTCCAGGCTGTAAAAGCTAAACCCCGGGCTTCCGGTCTTCTACGCGCCACATTTGACCCGATCGAGGGAAGATTGGGTCAAGACGAAAGCACAAGTTATTACAACTCGTCTATGAGGTGCGCATGATCGTATTGCTCGGGGTGCTGCTTGTCGTTGCAGGCTTCGCGCTGCGCGTGAATCCGTTGCTCGTCGTTACGGTCGCGGGCGTCGTTTCCGCGTTGTTGGGCGGCATCAGTCCGTTGCATATTCTCGACGCTTTCGGAACGGGATTTGCCAGCAGCCGCTCGATTACGATTGTGTTCGTCGTGCTTCCGGTTATCGGGTTATTGGAACGCTATGGCTTGCAGCAACGCGCAAAGGTGCTTATCTCACAGGCTGCCGGACTAACCGCGGGGCGATTGCTGCTCCTCTATCTCTTCCTTCGGCAGCTTACCGCTGCACTCGGATTGACCAGCATCGGCGGACCGGCTCAGATGGTGCGCCCGGTCATTTATCCGATGGCTGAAGGCGCCGCATTGCGCACGTATGGTGAACTGCCGGAGGACGCCACGGAAACCATCAAAGCGCACGCGGCGGCTGCCGACACAGTGGGTGTCTTCTTCGGCGAAGACTGCTTCGTAGCAATCGGTTCGGTTCTCTTGATCGCCAGCTATGTTAACGCAAGTTATCATCTGAAACTTGATCCGCTGCAGATCGCCGTTTGGGCCGTACCGACCGCAATTGCGGCATTCGTAATTCACGGTTTCCGGTTATTACGCCTCGATCGCCACCTTGCGTTGATCGTTCAGAGCAATCGGGCGAATCATCCTTGATTACCGCCGATTGGATCTATTGGCTGTGCGGAATCTTCTTCTTTACGGTCGGCGTGCAAATTGCGCTCGACCGCGACCATCGAAAGCGTTGGACGAGTGCCGCGTTTTGGTGCATGTTCGGCGCTTCACTCTGGTACGGTAGTTTTATTCCGGCATTGCCGGCGTGGCCGCTCGGCGTTGCAGTCATTGCGATGGCTCTAATCGGCGGTTCCGGTCTTACCTCACATGGAACGGTTCGCACGGCAAACGAGTCCGAGCGTTCGGCAAGCGCTGCACGTAAAGGCAATCTTTTATTCGTGCCCGCGCTGACGATACCGGCCGTTACCGTGCTTGTTTCGGCGGGTGCAGGGCGACTCTCGATAGGAGGGCATCCGCTTTTCGCAACGGGTTCGCAAACACTTGTTGGGTTGGGCATCGCGGCCGTTGTGGCGTTGATCGTTGCGTCGATTCTTCTGCAGCCGAAGAATCCGGCAGTGGCGATTACCGAAGGCCGGCGATTGCTGGAATCGATCGGTTGGGCAACGCTCCTTCCTCAGATGCTCGCAACGCTGGGTTTGCTCTTTACGCAGGCCGGCGTCGGAACGCAGGTCGGAGCGATTGCGCACAACATCGTTCCCGAACATTCTCGCGTACTTGCCGTAATTGCCTACGCAATTGGCATGGCGGCGTTTACGATCGTAATGGGCAACGCGTTTGCAGCGTTTCCCATCATGACGGCAGCGATCGGCTGGCCACTGCTCGTGTTGCGCATGGGTGCAAATCCGGCGCCACTGTTTGCCATCGGCATGCTTTCGGGATTCTGCGGCACGCTCTGTACGCCGATGGCGGCCAACTTCAATTTGGTCCCACCCGCGCTTTTGGAGATGCGCGACAAGTACGGCCAGATCAAAGTACAGATACCAACCGCGATCGCGTTGCTCGCAGTCAATATCGTCTTTATGCTTATCTTCCCGTTTCGCTGATTGAATGGAGCCCGCACCGTTGAGCGACCTGCGCCGCCAATTAGCATCAGAAATCATCCCCGTCATCTTGGCAAATGTCACGACACATTATCCGTATCACGACGTCCACCTAATGCAAGCCGGGGAACCTCCTCACGATCCGATAGCGGTTCATCCCGCTTTCGGCAATTCGTTCGACTGGCATTCGAGCGTGCATTCACACTGGACAGGACTCCAACTCATCGAGTATTTTCGGGATCACCACGACCGAAAACCGGAACAACTATCGGCACTTGAACACGCGATCGCGCAGAATCTTAGCATTGCTAACGTCGAAGCGGAAGTTGCATATCTTCGCGGACATCGATCTTACGAACGCCCGTACGGCTGGGGTTGGGCACTCGCACTCGCAGCGGCAGCGCACAGCTCCAAGCAAGATTCGATACGCGAATCCTCGCCGTCGCTTCGTGCCCTTGCCGAGTGGATTGCGGCAGAGGCCATCAATTGGCTGAGGATTCTGCCGATCCCGGTACGCCACGGCGTTCACTCCAACACTGCCTTCGCGCTTGGGCTGATGCACGATGCGTCGAAAACATTGCGTTTTTCCGAACTCCAACGAACGATTGAAGCTCGAGCGCGCGAATGGTTTAGCAACGACCGCCATTGGCCGGCACACTTTGAGCGCAGCGGCAACGATTTTCTCTCGCCTGGACTCGAGGAATCCGGTCTCATGCGGCGCATTCTCGAGCGCAACGAATTTGCAGCCTGGTGGAATAATTTCTTGTCCGCAAACTCGATGGCGTCGGGGATCTCCGTTGTGGGGCTTCCCGACGTTAATGATGGTCAAGTCGTTCATCTTCACGGGCTGAACCTCTCGCGTGCCGGCGCGCTGGCACGTATCGCCGAGACGCTGCAAGAGCCGGCACTTCTTGAACATGCGCGCATTTTGTATGACGCAAGCGCGCGGCGCGCAGTCAACGGATACTATAGCGAAACACACTGGCTGCCCACGTTCGCTTGGGATGCGGCAACCAGCATAGATCGAGCATCCGAAACCTCATAACGAGCACCACCCATTGCACGGCGCGATACTTTGCGTTACAAAGTTATTAGCTTTGACCGCAAAGTTGCCGGCGAGCGTCGTTGTAGAATGGTGTATGGTTACCTACGACATCGTTATCGTCGGCGGTAGTCTCGGCGGGTGCGCCGCTGCAATTTCCGCGGGCGCCGGAACGCATTCGGTATGCCTGCTCGAGCCGTCGGGATGGCTCGGTGGACAGTATTCGGCGCAAGGCGTAACAAAGCCGGACGAAAGCCGCTACACGGCCAGCGTGGGCAGCACTGCCGCATATCGCTCGTTTCAACACAATGTTCGCGCTTTCTATAGGAACAACTACCGGCTCTCACCGGCCGGCTCGAACCAGCCGGCGTTCAATCCCGGCGGCGCTTATCCGGGATTCGCTACACAGCCCCGCGTCGCGCATCAAGTGCTGCTGCAGCAACTGCAAGCGCTACCGAAGGTTCACGTCCGCTTGAACACTCGCGTCACCGGCGCGAACGTTCAGAGTGACACGATAACAAGCCTGAGCACGGTGGATGAGCACGGCTATCCCGCGACATACAACGCAAAATACTTTCTGGATGCGACCGATCTGGGCGACGTCTTGCCGCTTGCCCACGTGGAACATGTGGTTGGAGCCGAAAGCAAAGCGCAGACGAACGAACCCGACGCACCAAACCAGCCGCATCCCGAGTGGATTCAACCGATTACCATGGTGGTCGCTCTTGAACGGCGTCCAGCGAATGAAAATCACACAATTGAGAAACCGGCAAATTACGAGCAGCTAAAAACCACGCAACGGTACACCTGCGTTGACGGATACATCAGCAAAGTCTTTCAGACGCCCATCGACCTGTGGACTTACCGTCGCTACATCGACGCCGCCGATTTCGATGATCCGGTGTTTCAGTACGATCTCAGCATGCTTAATATGGGCGCGAACGATTATCAGGGAGCGACGATTCCCACCGGCGACGCTTCGCGAGATTCAGCCATTATCGAGGCGGCACGTACGGCATCGCTCGCATTCGTGTACTGGCTACAAACGGAATGCCCGCGCGACGATGGCAGCGGAAGCGGCTACCCCAGTCTCAGAGTTCGTCCCGACGAGTTCGGCACGAGCGATGGAACCGCTGCACAACCCTATATTCGTGAGTCGCGAAGAATCAAAGCCAAGTACACCATCGTGCAGCAGGATCTTGATAGCAACTACAATCCGGGACCGCGTGCGAAAAACTATCATGATTCCTGCGGGATCGGATTCTATGGCGGCATGGATATTCACGGTCTCGCGTCGGTCGGCATGCCGCAGCAGTTCATCAACATCAAGCCTTTCGAGATTCCGCTGCGATCGCTGATCCCTGTGAGGGTGCGTAACCTACTCGCTGCCTGCAAGAATCTCGGCGTCACACATATTACAAACGGGGCGTACCGGCTGCATCCGGTCGAATGGAATATCGGAGAAGCGGCCGGCGCATTAGCGGTATTTGCGCTGGATCATGGCGTCGCACCGGCCGACGTGCCCAACGACGCTGAATTATTGGAACAGTTTCAGCTGCGATTGCTTGCGCGCGGCGTTCCGATCTTTTGGTGGACCGACATCGCCCCAGGCGATCCATCTTACGCAGCGGCGCACTTGGTCGGCGTTGCAGGGCTCATGAGCGGTGAAAGCACGTCGATGGATTTTCAGACGAACGATCCATTCGGCAACGATTCGAAGGCAGCGGTCGAGAGCAACCTTGGACACTCGCTGACGTGGCCACCCGGTGACTTAACGCGTGGCGAAGCGGCGCAGTGGATCGTAACGCAAATATGATGCTCGAAATTCCTTTGGGAGACGATTATGCCCGCAACAATAAGTTTAGGTTCAACAGGCGACGATGTGAAACGTCTGCAACGCGTCCTGGGACGTAAACTACTTTGGAATCCTTTTGGTCCGATAAACGGGGTGTTTGATAGCAGCCTCGAGCTCGCCGTGAAGAACTTTCAACAAAGCAACGGTCTAACGGTCGACGGAATCGTGGGGTCGTTGACCTGGGCGACGCTTCCAAGTTATCGCGAGGCATCACCCGAGTTGCGACAGGGATCAACGGGGCCTGCCGTCGCGTGGCTACAGCAGGCATTATCGGGTTCGATAATAGCGGTGAACTTCACGCCGTATGCAGGTGCGATTGACGGGATCTTCGGTTCCGCAACGGATGCGGCGGTGCGCAGCCTTCAGACGTGGGCATCTAAAACGGTCGATGGTGTTGTTGGCGACGATACGTGGTTTACGTGGATGACGCCGGGCACCGCGCAACAGCTAACCCTGGAGGGGGCGAGTAATCTCATCGATCGCCTCCCATAGATCACGATGTGGCGCAGCTACTTACGCTTCGACCGCGCCGTC
>CAZJLJ010000050.1:15815-20507 GCA_964546935.1 uncultured bacterium
GCGGCGCCTCTGCTTTTTATCTGCGGCGTCGGCGCGGTATTGTTACTTCGCGATGAACGTAAACGTGCAATTTGAAGTTTCAGCGGTAACGGGTCCGCCTTGGATCGAGACTTGGAAACTTGTCACTACGTCGTAAGGTAGCCGTCGCGCTTTGGCGCCCGTTCCCGTATCGACCATCAGTAATCCACTTCCGGAAGTGGGGACGACGCCAAAGGAAGTTTGATCGAAATTCAATCCCGTTCCGGCCTGCTGTGAATTAGCCGGATCGACGGCCATCAGCAATTCGTTAGCCGGCGTCCCGGTATTCGCGGGGTTGTTGTCGGTGGAGATAAAGAGCTGCCAGGGATCGTTTAGCGCCGCGTTGGTGAAAACGCTCACCGTAACTACGTCGGTGGCCGTGACGCTGGTACCGTTCAAAACCGAAGCGATTGTAACGGTGCCGGGTGTGTAAACGCAGAATCCGCACGTCGGCGTCGCGGTGGAACCGCCCGGACCCGTACCCGTGGGATCAACGGTGACCTGCAGCGTTGCAGAAAGCACGACTTTCATATCGGTATCGCTGAACCACGCTTCCGATGCCGCGAACGAACCGTTTACCGTCGTGGGAAAAATATACGTTTCTCCCGGACTGTATGGGGCCTTGGCGTTAAACGTAACGCTAACTGTTGCGCCGGGTGGAATAACGCAGCTTCCGCCGCCGATGACGATCGATCCATTCGTTCCCGAGGCTTGTGCGCTTGCGTACGACGTTACGCTACAGCCACTTGCGCCGCCGGTGAAAGTGAGCGTCGGCGCAGAGGTGATTGTCCACGGCACGCCGGCGGAATCCGCGCCGTTCGCGCCGCTCGAATCGACACCAGGGATTGTTATCGTTGCAGAGGTGACGTTTTGCCCGCTGCCGTTTGCGCTCAAATTGGAAATTTGATAAACGAACGTATTGCCGTAAGTAGTATTGCTATCTGCGCCGGTCTGAGGCGTAGTGTTGGTCGCAATCGCTCCGGGAGCGCCATAGTTTCCGGCCTTTGCGAACCCGGCGGTAACGGCAAGCGTCGTAACGTTGAGCGTGAAGTTGCGGCCCGTAGACCACGCGTCGGTATTCGCGCCGTGAACGTATGCCGCCATGGTTACGCTCGTGGCAGCTACGGCGATCGTGGCGTTGATCGTGAGCGATGAACCCGGTGCAATCGAATTTGTCTGGTCCGCCGAAATGCCGCAGTTTGGGAGACTGGGACTTAGCGGCGGCGGCGCGGTGCTTGATGGTCCGTTAGCCGCGCTGAATTGCGCGCCGCAAAGACCGAACCAGTACCGCGTATTCGCGCCGGCTGAGGTTTTTCCAAGATACAGCCAGCCCGAAGTCGGCGTTGTTATGTTCGAGAGTGCGTTTCCGCTTGGGACATCGATGGCAACGGCGTCTACCCAATCGGGGAACGTGTCGGCCGACGTCGGTGTATTTTGAATGCTGAAGCTGATCGCCGGCGATGTGTTCGCGCCGACGGTTCCGGGTGCCACGAGCGGTATAACCTTCGTCGAATCCAGTGAGTAGCCACCCAATGCGGTTGAATCGACGACGAGGCTCTGTCCGGCGAAAACGCTCACCGTTCCGTCTGCCGCAATCGTAAAATTCGTCGGATTCGTAACGGTTCCAACGATATCCGTATAGCTGAACGACGATGTCGGCGGCGGGATATCGATGTAAATCGTTTCCGTTCCGCCGTTAGCGGCGATGCCGGTGTTGCTTCCAGCCTTTTGCAAACACAGTACGTTCGGCGGAGTTCCTCCAGGGCACGCCTGGACTTGCCAGGTTGACGGGCTCGACGCGTCTACCGTTGCGCTAGCGATGTTGAACGCAGTCGGGAACGTAAGTTGGATATTTTGGATCGCGGTCGAGCCGGCACTCGAGGTATTGGTTACGGTATATGCCAGAACGTCTTTGACGGCTCCGGCGGTGAACGGCTGGTTGAGATCAAGCAGCGCGTTTGTGACGTTCGGTGCAAAGCCGTGCGCGTCTTGTCCGGTTGTAATTGCGCCGCCACTAGCCTTGCCGTAAAGTGCTATGTGAGCGCCGGCCGCATACGTGTTGTGAAAACCGTTTGTGATGTAAAGCGGATTTGCCGCAATGCTCTGCGTCGTTTGCGACCACGTCAATCCATCGAAAGGCAGCACCGAGACATTGGTAGTGCAGCCGTTCGAACAGTGATTGCCCGGCGGGTTCGAAAACGTCATATTGGGTACGGTTAGGCTCGCGCTCATCGGCAGCGACTGGCCCGCGGAAATAGGCGTTATAATAATCGTGGAATCCGCGTTGGCGCCGCCGCCGCTCTGCCTGTCGACGACTGTCCACGATCCGCCGCTCGTGTCGAATATCACTTCGGTTTGGCAGCCGGCACCGCACGACGTTGCGTTACTATCAAGCGTTACGGTAACACCTTGCGAACCCAGATCGTACTCAATCTCCGCGATCGTATCGCCGTTGCCTGTGCCGTAGAAGAGATCGCCCGAGTTGGTGAACTGGACGCCGGATACCGCCGTACCGGTATTCACCGCGAGTGCTGAACCGGTCGGATTTGTAAACTGCGCCTGAACGTTGTAGCCGAGAAGCTGAAAGGCTTTTGCTGCGACCATGGTATTGGTCGTCGCGTCGAGCAGACTTACGGTGTACGTGTGCGCAAAAGAGTTCTGCGGCGATTGAGCCTGCGTAAGGTTCCAGATTAACGATAGCGCGCCGCCGGCCGCTGTTCCACTCTGTTGGAAGACGACGGCGCCGTTGGGATCGCTCACCGCCGTCGTGTATCGATCGGTTGTGCTCAACCCATTCGTGCTAAAAACAAGCGCTTTGTCGGACTGATCTTGGGTCGTATCAAATGCGAACGTCGTTCCGGGCGTACCCGCAGGTGCGGGCGCGGGTGAAGGATTGCCCCCGGCCGGTGTGATGTTCCAAGAAGATGTCGCACCGGATCTCAACAGCGAAACTTGCTGCTGTCCGAGGCGCGTGTGCGTCGTCAAATCATAGATTACAATAGAATACGTGCCGGTTTGCAGTGCCGACGAGAGCCCCCACTGCACGTTCAATGTGCCGCCCGGTGCGGTTTGGCCGACGGAACTTGTTGGATTACAAAGTCCCGGAGCGGGTGTTGCAGCGGGCGTCGGCGCAACGAATACGCACTGTCCGCTTATTGACGTGCTCTCTGCATAAATTACATAACTATCGGTAGGAACGAGACCTTGTACGTTCACGTAAATCGAATTACCGGAAGCCGCGACGAATGTCGTCTGCGCGTTTCTGTCCGTGGAGTCCGAGTACGTATTGAAGATGGTGGTCGTTCCAACCGTCACGTAGACGATGGCGTCCCAATTGTTCGTTGTCAGATTGAGACTGGCAAAAACGTAAACGCCATTATTCGATAGTGTTTGGGGATTGTTCGCGCCGGAGGCGCCGGCGTACGACGCTCCCACGGATGTGGCCGTTGATGCTTGCGAGTCGATGAAGTAATCTTGATGCGAGCCCGTATTGGGAAGGTTTTGCGCCTGCCATTGAACGTTACAGCCGGCGTTGAAGATCGTGCCGAGCGTGCTGTTGCAGTTCGAAACTGTTTGCACGTTGATACTGGCACCGGTCGCCGACATGATACGTTTTCTTAAGGAGTTCTTCTCGGGAAGCGGCGGCAGCGAACGCAAAGGCACGGTACGCCCCGGTCGCTGCAGCAGCCCGGGCGCCCGAACAAACGGCCCCGCCGGCCGAACGACGCCACGGGAAGGCGGAACCGCAACGCGCGTTTGCAGCACGCCCGAAGCGATCGGCGCGGTGACGGGAACGGCTGCGATCGCGCCGCTTAAAAGCAGACAGCAGACCAAAGCCCTGCCAATAGTGGCCGCAAGCTGTGACATCATCCGTGACGTGGGGCCCTTTCTCCCTATAAACAATAACGGCAGTCAGCATCCCGTAGGCAACGCCGCTTGTCTACCCTCCTGTCGTGTTTTCGTTAAGTAGCTGTAGGAACTCAGTAAACTGCCGCCTCAGGGATCTCGAAACCGCCTCAAACGTCCGGGCCTCCGGCTCGCCGGCGTCGCAATAACAGCCCGATGACACAAGACGTTGAACGCCTCGTTTCCGAGCTGCGACTGGCGCCCCACCCCGAAGGCGGATACTATCGCGAAACGTATCGCAGTGCGGCGCCGGTGCTTACCCCCAGCGGAGAAGAGCGCAGCGCCTTAACGAACATCTACTTTCTGCTGACGGGCGATACGTTTTCTGCCTGGCATCGGATCGATGCCGACGAGACGTGGCATTTCTATCACGGAAGCGACCTCATTATCTTCGTCATCAACGATGATGGCGAGATGAAAGAACAACGTTTGGGCCCATCCGGTCCGTGGCAAACCACTGTGCCCGCCGGTTGTTACTTCGCGGCACACGTGCCCGATCGGTCGGGTTACGCACTCGTTGGGTGTTCCGTTGCGCCGGGTTTTGAATTCTCAGGTTTCGAGCTGGCGTCTCGAGAGTCTCTTACGATGCAGCATCCGCAACACGCCGCGAAAATTCTGCGGTTCACGCGCCGCTAATTGCTACGAATACCCGGCCTTGCACAACGTGTGTGTAGCGCAGTTTTCGGTATTCGAAAGAGCCGGCCGTTGAAGTAATCGGTCAGCCAAACGGCATCGTGGCCAAAGCGGACTGCATCGCCGCCGCGACCG
>CAZJLJ010000051.1:0-20116 GCA_964546935.1 uncultured bacterium
AATTGACGCTGCGAATCATTTCGGATACGAATACCACGCAAGCGGAACTCCGTTCGCACGACGTTCAACTCGCACTCGAAATAACAACGCCGACGTATCATGCGTTGGTGGGTGCGCCTGATGTCGCGCTTCAAATCGCGCAGGCGCCATCGTACGAAGGGCTTTTTCTAAACACATCACGGCCGCCGCTCGACGACGTTCGCGTCCGCCGCGCAATTGTGCTCGCGCTCGACCGCGAGCAAATGTTAAAAACGAACACCTTCGGGCTCGCCACGCTGGCAGTCGCCGATTTATCGCCATTCTATAAGCAGTATTTCGATCCGTCACTGAAACCGCTTCCGTACGATCCCGTGCAGTCCAAGCAACTGCTAACGCAAGCCGGATGGATTCCCGGAGCCGACGGGATTCGGACGAAGGGCGGGCAGCGGCTCTCAGTGCAGCTCGTCATCGCTCAAGGCAGCGACATCAGCCGCAATTTAGGCGTCGAAATCCAACAAGCGTTGAAAGGCGTGGGAATCGAAGTGCCGCTGAAGAGTTACGACTACGCCACGCTCTACGCAACCGCCGCGGCGGGCGGCGTTTTAAATAGTGGGAAGTTCGACTCGACGATTTACTCTTGGATTCAAGGAGCGGATCCCGACAATTCGTCGACATGGCTCTGTGCGATGAAGCCGCCCGCCGGAAACAACGTTACACGCTATTGCTCGAACGAGATGGACGCCGCACAGGCGCAGGCTCTCTCGACGTTCGACGTCGCCAAACGGAAGGCGGCATACTCGAGGATCGAGGCGCTTCTTCTGCGCGACGTGCCCGGCGTGTTCTTCTACTACCAAAATCTCCGTTACGCCCATATTCCCCAACTTCAGAACTTCGCGCCCAATGGAATTAGCGAAGGCTGGAACGCTTATCAGTGGAAGATTGTCCCATGACGAGTACTATCGCGACTGCGAAGAAAACGCCGATTACCGTAGCCTATGGGGATGGAATCGGTCCGGAAATTATGGACGCGACCCTGCGGATCATCACCGCGGCGGGCGCGCAGCTGGATATCGAGCGCATCGACATCGGCGAATCGATCTACAACCGCGGGTTGCAAAGCGGTATCGAGCCCGAATCGTGGGAATCGCTCCGGCGCACAAAAGTTTTCCTAAAAGCGCCGATTACAACCCCACAAGGCGGCGGTTTTAAGAGTCTCAATGTAACGGTTCGTAAGACGCTCGGCATGTACGCGAACGTTCGTCCGTGCGCGTCGCTCGCACCATATGTCTCGACGAAGCATCCGAAAATGAATCTCGTCATCGTTCGCGAGAACGAGGAAGACGTCTACGGCGGCATCGAGCACCGTCAAACCGAAGAAGTCACGCAGTGCTTGAAGTTGATTTCGCGTCCCGGAAGCGAGCGCATCATTCGCTACGCATTCGAATATGCACGTGCCAATAAGCGCAAAAAAGTGACGTGCTTCACCAAAGACAATATCATGAAGATCACCGACGGCCTCTTCCACAAGGTCTTCGATGAGATCGCCAAAGAGTATCGCGATATCGAAAACGAGCATTGGATCGTCGACATCGGCGCCGCCAAGATGGCCGATACGCCGGAAGCCTTCGACGTTATCGTGATGCCGAATCTCTACGGCGACGTGCTTTCCGACGTTGCGGCACAAATCACCGGATCCGTCGGTCTTGCGGGATCGGCGAACATCGGCGATCACTGCTCGATGTTCGAAGCGATCCATGGATCCGCGCCGCGCCGCGCCGGCCAAAACATGGCGAACCCGTCGGGTTTGCTACACGGCGCATTCCTGATGCTCGTGCATATTGGGCAAGGCAAAATTGCGGAAAAAGCGCACAACGCGTGGTTGAAGACGATCGAAGACGGTATCCATACGTACGACATCTTCGAAGAGGGCGTCTCGAAACAAAAAGTCGGCACGTCAGAATTCGCCGATGCCGTTATTGCGCGTCTCGGTCAGAAGCCGCTGAATCTTGAACCGGTGGAATACGCCGAAGATGCAGCTATGGACATCTCCGTTCGCGCGGCGGGACCGCGTGCGAAGAAAGAACGAGTCGGCGTCGACATCTTCATCGACAAGCCGAACGGCAATCCCGATCAGATCGCGGCACAGCTGCAAAATCTCGCCGTTAAAGGCGCGAAGCTTACGGTAATTAGCAATCGCGGAACGAAGGTGTGGCCGAACGGCAATCCCGATACGTTCTGGAGCGATCACTGGTCGTGCCGCTTCGAAGGCGACGGCGGACCGCTCACGCAGAACAACGTAACGCAATTGCTTTCGGAACTCGACAAAGCCGGATTCGACGTTGTAAAAACCGAGGGACTCTTCACCTTCAACGGCGAGCGCGGATTCTCGCTAGCTCAGGGACAATAGCGCCTCGCCAACCGTCCTATAGAAAATCAAGGGAGATCGCCTTACAGCGATCTCCCTTCGTGTTTGTGCACGCAGCACGCGCCGCGATTGAACAAGCGCTCGAGTTTCTCCGAGCCTCTTTCGGCAGCTAACACAGACGCTAAGGAAGCCTTGGCTCACGCCGGTACTCCCGGCAACGTTAGCCCACTGCCCGACGGTGGGAATACGTGCGTATGAGCAAAACCACCGCGGATACGACTAACTAGATGCCGGCGTTGACGGCAATGCTTCTGATTGCAGCGCTGAATAGCGCAGCGCCCGCCGATAAGTATTTCGGCAGCCTGAAAATGAGCGCGCTACGAATCCGGTACGAAATCGCGCAACTTAAAACCGATTACGAATATCACCGACGGACGCCGGATGACGTCTTGCACCTGCTCTCCTACACCGAAGAAGCCTATTACCAGTGGGCCGCCGCATATCCGAAGGACACATGGCTCCCATCGACCGGCTACAATCTCGCGAAACTATTCGAGGAACTTCCGGGAAACGGCGCGCACGATGGCGCCGTGCGCGCACTACAGTTCGTGCGTATACACTTTAAAGGTACCCGATATTCGAAAGCGAGCGCCGCGGACTTGCAGCGCGGCATCCCGGTAAAACCTGAACCTTCATGGGCCGTGCGTGCGACCCCGACAAGCTCTTCATCGGCAACGCCGTCTAGCTCGCCCAGTTCATCACCAACGCCAAAGATACAAAACCTCTGGATTAAGGAGTTAGATAATGCAAACAGTGGCTGAGCACATTAAAACGTTCGATGAGCTTGATTTCCATGTCTTTTCAGATCAGGCGTGGAGCGAGCTATCAAAGAGTCACGCGGAGAACATCATTGTTCACTGGCCCGATGGGCATGTGGTGAACGGCATAAAGCAGCACATTGAGGATTTAAAAGCGTTGTTCGTCTACGCTCCAGACACCCGCATCAAACAGCATCCCGTGAAGTTTGGGTCCGGCGAATGGACATGCGTCATCGGCGTCATGGAAGGAACGTTCACTAAACCGATGTCTGCTGGAAACGGAAAAACTATCGCACCGACAGGGAAGGCGTTCGAGCTCCCAATGTGCACGGTTGGCCGATGGGATAGCAATGGCGTGATGGTCGAAGAGTACCTGTTCTGGGACAACGCGACATACATGAAACAACTGGGCATCGAATAGCTCAGCGAAGTCATCGTCCCTTTCTTGTGCGCCTTCTTTGTGCAAGCCATGCGAGGGCGACTTGAACCGGCGTGCCGTCAGCGAGCGTAATTTGGTCGCGTTCGACCGCAATAGGTGAATTAGAAAGGCCGTATTGTGAGACACCAGGCGCCGGCTTGTCGCACTCCCCTAGCCAAGGTCGCATTATCGTTCGTTTTCGTCTTCATATGCCTCACCGGTACGTCGCACGGCGAGCTGCTTCAACGCTTTCATGTTCTGGGGTTTCGCGTAACGAGTGATACTCCACATCCGCGAGTTGGGGTTCCGTTTCACGTTACGCTGACCGTTCAAGTTCGCGAGCGCGTTACGCAGCTGCAGTACGTCTCTCTGCCTACCTTCTCCGGACTCGACAATCTTGGCGGCCGACATCGCCTCATACACGTACGCGGAGACGGAACAATCTATTCGGAAACGCTGACTCTAGTAGCACATGCGCCCGGTCCAGTCGCAATTGGCTCCGCATCTCTCGACGCAGTAGATTTGCACGATGGCAAAACGAAGCGTTTCATCTCAAATAATCTTATCCTCAGAGTTATAGGAACCGCACCGCCGAATGCGCAGGTTCGCAACGTCTTGCTTATCATTTTGGGGCTGCTGCTTCTTGCGGCCGTAATCTTGGCGGTTTTTCGCCCTAGGCGCCATCGAGCCACAGCCTCCGATCCTGCGCAATCGTTGATTAACGACCCATCGCCGGCGCCGGAGATCGACCTGGCGGAAGCGCTTGCGAATCTACGAGCGCGGCGCGATCGCACATCGGTGCTACACGTGCGCGAAGCACTTCGCAGCATAGCGGGTGCAAGTGAGAGCGAAACGCTTGGCGACCTGTTGCAACATGCGCCGGCTCACGATGAAGACTTACGCCGCATGCTCATCGCGATCGAACGTGCGGCGTTCATACATGACACACGATTGCAGCAGGCCATAGATGGCGCGCTCTCCGCCAAGGAACACAGCACCGCACGATGACGTTCGCGCATCCCTCGTACATAGCTGTTGCAGGCATCGCCGCCGCGGTATTTCTCGGACTCTACCGTTGGAGTGAGACGCGCAAGCACGCGAACGTCCTGCAATATTCGGACCTTGCGTTTCTCATTGGGGCAACACAGCCCCGGATTTGGATACCGCGGTTTTTTTCAGGCGCATTGATCCTTGCCGTCACGCTCGTGGTTATCGCGCTTGCAGGGCCGCGTGTACAGGCAGGTGTTCCAATCGCCGGTTCCGTCGTGCTCTGCGTCGACACGTCGGGATCAATGTCCGCGCGCGATGTAGCGCCGACTCGCGCTCAGGCAGCCGTCGCTGCTTTACGAGCGTTCATCGACCGCACGCCGAGCACCACTGCGATCGGTGTGATATCGTTTGCTACTGGAGCGCAAGCGATTATTCCGCCAACGCGGGATCGCGATCAGCTGCGCGCGGTCCTCGAAGCTATTCCCGCGCCAAATGGAGTCACCGCAATCGGGGATGCGCTCTCCCTAGCGCAGCGAATTCTTCCAAAAAGTGGTCACCGTATCATCGTACTCATCACCGACGGTGAAAACGATTATGGTGAGGATCCGATGGCTGCGGCGCAAGCGCTCGCGATACGGAACATTCCGATTTACACTGTTGGTATCGGAGCGAACTCCAGAGCGCTCATACCCGGGACGGGGGACGTGGCCGGCATTAACGAAGCGGCGCTGCGCGCGTACGCGGCAGTCACCGGCGGCGCGTATAGCCGTGCAGATGACGCGGCAGCGCTACGTGAAGCGCTCGCGCAGTTGGGCAAAAGCACGACGCTGAGGCCGGCGACGGTAGACGTGTCGCTCGCGACCGCGGTCGCCGGCGGTATACTCATGGCGCTAACGGTCCTAGCCGGACTCGCTGTCGGCCGTTTTCCATAATTAATAGCGCGGCACATAATAACGATGGGCCAAGTCTCATTTTCCGAGAAAGTTCATCCGGTGCGGTCACGCAGTTGCTCATAAAGCGATAGTAAAGGTCGAGGCTCGCTATGAGTCGGGTAGCTTGTTGTGTCTAAGCAAGCGCCGGAGTACCGTGAATAGTGGAAACGCCGTCAAGAGATAACGCATCTACTTCTCGGTCGCTCATGTGATGGGAGGGCTCACAGCTTTTAACCGACATGAACAAAACATACTACCGCACGTGCGCAGTTGACGGAGTCGAAATTTTCTATCGCGAGGCCGGCTCGGCGGACGATCCGGGCGTGCTTCTTCTCCACGGCTGGCCGTCGTCGTCGAGAATGTTCCAGAAATTAATTCCCAGGCTCAGCGATCGCTACCATGTGATTGCACCCGACTATCCGGCGTTCGGACACAGCGACACACCGGATCGAAACACGTTCGCATATACGTTCGACAATTTCGCCGAACTCATCGACCACTTCATCGAAAAAGTCGGCTTGGACAAATACACGATATACGTCCATGATTTCGGCGCGCCGGTTGGCTACCGCATCGCGCTGAAGCATCCCGATCGTGTCACAGGCCTGATCGTGCAAAACGCGCCGGCGCCCTACGCCAATGAAGCCGGTCCGTTCTGGAACCCGGTGATCCCGTACTG
Source organism: uncultured bacterium (assembly GCA_964546935.1). Lineage (GTDB taxonomy): Bacteria > Vulcanimicrobiota > Vulcanimicrobiia > Vulcanimicrobiales > Vulcanimicrobiaceae > JALYTY01. The sequence continues at coordinate 6,182 of CAZJLJ010000051.1, forward strand.
GAAGGACGGCTCTGCTGAACATCGCGAGCAAGTGCGTGCGGCGCTCTTCACGATGGAAGCCATCAAGCAGATCTATCTTGCCGGTGCGCATGATCCGACGGCCATCGATCCCGACAACTGGGTCATCGATTACGCACTCATGGACCGCCCGGGCGTGAAAGACATTATGCTCGACATGTTCTATGGAATACGAAAGGACAACGAAATCTTTCCGGACCTTCGTAAGTTCTTCAAGGATCGGCAGCCGCCGACGCTCATCACGCACGGCCAGAACGATCCCATCTTTACAACTGACGGCGCGAAAGAACATCTCACCGATATTCCGAACGCCGAGTTGCATTTGATGGATACGGGACACTTCGCGCTCGAAGAGTGTGGCGACGAAATCGCCACGTTGATCGGCGATTTTCTCGACAGGAACCTTCTCAAAAACGGTTCGCGGGGTGAACCGTCGGGACGAGGGGAAGCTGTCTCGGCTAAAGATCCAGTTTCGACGTCTCGGTAACAAGCAACGCTCGCAACAGATCGTCCTTCGAAAGGCCCGTCATCACGAAGCCTTCGCTCCGATAGCGTGTCACAATTCGTGACAGACCGTCCGTCGGTTTCAACCGTTATCAGGGAATTTCGGGCGGCCGCTCCCGTTCGAATAGCGCATAGAACACGAAGGCCCGTTAGTGGTCGAACGCTAAGCGGTGATTCAACGTGATCGTACATCTCATCGACGGAACTTATGAACTCTTCCGCCATTTTTATGGGCTGCAACGCTTCAGCAATGGCAAGGATCGGCGATTTGGCGCCGTAGCCGGCGTTCTCAACACCGTGTTGCAGATGGTCCGCGAGGGAGCGACCCATCTAGGTGTCGCCACGGATCACGTTATCGAATCTTTCCGTAACGAGCTTTGGGCCGGGTACAAAACGGGAGCAGGCGTCGATCCGGCGCTACGCGCGCAATTCGAGCCGCTCGAAGACGCCCTGCGAGCGATGGGGATTCCAGTATGGGCCATGATTGAGCTCGAGGCGGACGATGCGCTGGCCTCGGCGGCTGCTATCGCTTCGAAAGATCCTCGAGTTGAGAAAATCTGCATTTGGACACCAGATAAGGATCTCTCGCAATGTGTGCGTGAGGATCGCATCGTGCAAATCGACCGAAGGAGCAAGGTCATCCGGGACGCTGACGGCGTGCGAGCTAAGTTTGGAGTAAATCCGGAGCTGATTCCCGATTATCTTGCGCTCGTTGGTGATTCCGCCGATGGTTATCCCGGCATTACGGGGATTGGACCGAAGGGCGCGGTAACTCTTCTCACGCGCTTTGGCGCAATCGAACAATTTCCGCCTCACGTGCTCGGTGAGCGCCAACGTCTTGCCCTATTATTTAAGGAACTGGCAACGCTTCGAACCGATGCCGCGCTCTTTGCGCGCGTCGACGACTTGAAGTGGCGCGGGCCCACTGCCGAATTCCCCGCCATGTGTGAGCAGCTTGGCGCCCCCGATCTTCTTGCTCGCGTCACGCGAGAACCGCGAACCCGTACGCCGTAATGCGTCAAGAGCGACTGCCTTGTTGTATTGGGTTAGTGATTCCCTTGAATGCGTCGCGGTCATTCACCACACCGACCGCGGCAGCCGTATGCTTGAGGATCCCGAGCTGCGTCACGGCTTCGCGGAACGCTCCGGCTGTTCGGAAAAAATGCTCGGGGAGCTTCCCGCGACGGATCCGCGCGAAACCGCAAGAAAGATGTCGAAAAGACTCTCACAGCGCCGCAGGTGTCGTCACGCATCACCGTATCAGGCTATGTGTACGATACGACGAACGGCCTGCTGCATTGCGTTCTCAAGCCTAAACATCCCGTTTCGCCCTAATTCGAACAAAGAGCGGAAATCGAACCCTCGCGTGCCCTGCGGCAGCCGACATTCGACGCAGAGCCCTCCGCTGCAACCATTTTGACTTTTCCGCGGTTGTAGCGGGTGTTACAGGTTTTTAGTATTCAGAAGTCTAGCTTTTCCCGAGTGTACTGACGAGTCGAACCCCAGGACAAATTTAGAGTTAGGAGACTCGTTTATGTACAGAGATGAAACGCTCAGCTGTATTGACTGCGGACGATCGTTCGCGTTTACGACCGGCGAGCAAGAATTCTTCGCGATGAAGGGCTTTACCAATAAACCCACCCGTTGCGCCGATTGCCGCACCGCGCGCAAAGCGCAGCGTCCGCAAACAGCTGGTTACAACCGTCGCGAGATGTTCAAAGCAACGTGCAGTCAGTGCGGCGGTCTGGCGGAAGTTCCGTTCCAGCCGCGCGGCGACAAACCGGTGTATTGCCGGGACTGCTTCGCCGCTCGCCCCAGCTATCGATAACACTTCGACAAGCTCGACGTGAGAGAAAGGCGCCCCCAGTCGGGGCGCTTTTTTGTTTTCGCTAACAGAACCGATGACTCCGAAGTGCAGCGAATCTAAGGTTCGCGCAGTGAAACGTCGGACCGAGGGTACATTCATCACCGTGCTCCGAATTGGAACTGCTGGGTGGATTCTTCCGGCTCAAGCGCGCGATAGTTTTCCAGCGGGAGAATCGCACCTCGCGCGCTACTCTGCCCTGCTAAACTGCGCTGAAATCAATTCCTCGTTCCATCGTCCACACCGACGAGCTACGTACGAACGATGGGCGGCGACGGTTCCCGATCATTTTAGATTCTCGCTTAAAGTCCCCAAAGAAATCACGCACGTTAAGCGCTGCAGCGGATGCTATGACGTCTTAGCGCGCTTCATCGATGAAAGCGCGTCGCTTGGAAGCAAGCGCGCTGTGCTCCTAGTGCAGCTACCGCCCACGTTCCGGTTTGACCGCTCGCAGATGGAGCGCTTCTTCTCGGACTTGCGATCGTTGTACAACGACTTTGCGGTCTGCGAACCGCGTCATGCATCATGGTTCGCGAGTGATGCCGATGTCTTGTTGCGGGAGTTTCGAATTGCCTATTTCCGGCTGCACGGTGCGCCGAGAACCTATTATTCTCGCTATGCAGAAGAAGCGATCGGGTCGATCGCAATGCGGCTTCGGCGCAATAAGGCGCCTGAGCAATGGTGCATCTTCGATAACACAGCAGCGGGAGCCGCCATCGACAATGCGCTCGAACTCGCAGGGAACTCCAGGCTTTGACTTTCTTTAATGCCTCACGCGTTTGTACGTGTTCGTGGAGCGCGCGAACACAACTTGCGAAACGTGAATGTCGACATACCGCGCGACTTCGTTCTGAACAAGGTGACCGTTTTCGCTGTAGTATCTGCCTTGGTCGTTGGCGTATTCATCCTCGCTGAGTGGGCTGCCGGCGAATGGTTCGCTAATGTAAGCCACACGACGAGCACGATCGTAGGAATCGCCGTTGCGCTGGGTCTGGGCCTGTGGATGCGCTACATTCACACGTACGTCGACCGCTTCGTCGATCAGGTCTTCTTCCGCAAGCGCCGGCCCTTCGCTTTTGCTGGCGCGAGCGATCGGCAACGTGACGCGGCACACCAGTGCAGAAGAAACAACGATAATCGTGCGCAACGGCCCTAGTTACGCCGTTGCGATGGACGGCGTATCGCCCTTTTTCAGCGAAAACGACCCCGCGATCGTACAGATGAAGGCGTGGGGTAGGACCGTGGCGTTACATGACGTTCCCGAATCAACGCTACGTGGTGAACTCGCGTTTCCAATGATCTCGCGCGGCGAGCTCATTGGTGCATTGATTTGCGGTCCGAAACGGGACGGGGAGACCTACGCACCACGAGGCGGACGCCTTGTTTACTCTTGCGCATGGCGTTGGGACGGCGCTCGATATGCTATCGAGCAACGGCGACGCTAGTTCGCAGTCCATCGCACTTTCACAAATTCTCGACAAACTTACTGCGATCGCTCGTAAACTGGAGTACGAGACCCGTTTCCAAAGCTCAGTGGCCAAGATGCCAGCCGTGCTTAGCGCACCGGTACGGTTTCAGGCCTACACTTGTGCGGGGGATGGCGCGCTCCGCCAACTTCTTTGTCGCATACGCCGCCTTGGGCGAACCATTTTTGCTGTAACACGATCTCGGTCCGCCGGTCTTGCGATCGATCATCGTGGGAAAAATTGCTTAAAAGATGCGTGGTCTCCCGCAATTGGCACGGAATGAATCCGTGCCAAAATCGTTGCTTATCCGCTCTTCTGACGAGGGCGGTCAATCGCCACCAACGATTGATGGTTATTGCGCCCTCGTACTCGGCGGTAGATTACCGGTGAACGCCGGCTCCCTCCGCGGCCTGTTCGATGACCCTCGCAACGACTTCCGGTTGCGAAACATAGATTGCGTGGCTTCCGGCGTACTCACTTGTCGTGGCCTTCGCACGTTTGGCCATCGCGCGCTGAGCGTCGGGCGGAATCATTTTGTCCGAAGTTGCGACGAGATACCAACTCGGTTTGATCTTCCACGCCGGCTCAGTCACTTTGCCGTTGAGTGCATCTACACCCCACGGTGCTTGTGCGTGCGCCATGAACTGGGCTGTAGAGGGTTCAACATCCGCCGCGAACGAGTCGACGAACTTCGACTGGTCAAGCATTAGGAAGCCGTTCTGCGGCGGTAGGATCGGCGGAACCGGCGCGCCGGGTGCGGGGTGAGCAATGAGCGTGCCAACTGATTCGCCTTTATCCGGAGCAAATGCAGTAATATAAACTAAGCCCGCAACTTTGGGATCGTTTCCAGCTTCGGTTACAACGGCGCCACCGTAGGAGTGCCCTACAAGAATGACCGGTTTCTTCTGCGCGTCGATAACGGCTTTCGTTGCAGCAACGTCGCCGGCCAGCGAAATCGTCGGGTTTTGAACCACGGCGACGTCGTATCCGTCATGCTTGAGAATCTTATAGACGCCTTCCCATCCGGAACCATCTACAAATCCGCCGTGCACCAGAACGATCGCCTTATCCCCGCGAGCCGAGGCAGATTCAGTCGTAAGTGCTGAAACGCTTGTCATAGCAACCCCCAATAAGAGTGCAAATAGGAGACGAGAAATTTTCATACGTCCCACTATGCATAAGACAGGTTCGTTCCGATAGAACGATCCTGCAGTCCAACGCGCCGGTGCGCGGCAGGTGCTTACTTTTAGGAGTCGCTTTTTTGGAGTTCCAGCGGCGCGCAGATTAGATCAAAGAGAGGTGCGAGCGACGCTAACCCATCTTCCGTCGTCGGCTCCGGTTCGGCAATCCATAATTGGACGTGCGTCATGTAGATGGCAAACACAGCCCGTGCTACCAGTTCACTATCTGCCTGAGCACAGCGCCCTGAATAGCGTTTGTACCGTTCGATAATATCCGCAACGCCCTGATGCAACTTCGACCACACCATCGCTACACTTGGGTTCTTTGCTGCCGCTGTGGGCTCAACGAAAGTAGAGAACGCGACGCGCATCGCCGTGCGAGATAGACGCGGATCGCGCCCCCACAACTCATAACGCGGACGGAAAAACTGGATCAGCTGGTCGAGAAGCTTCGCCCTAACGTCGACGGAGCCGTGGGCGTCGCTAATTTTATCAAGTTGCTGCTCAAAGATGGTCTTTAACAGCTGGGCCTTATCGGGCGCATACACAAATAGCGTCGCTACACTAACCCCCGCTCTATCTGCTATTTCGCGAGTCGTCGCGGCGTCGAATCCGCGCTCGGCGAAGATCTCGCGAGCAGCTTTTTCGATGCGCCAGCGTTTTTCGAGTTTGCCACGTTCGCGTAAACTAATTTTGTTCGAGGAATGCACCGTCACACCAAATTCCGAGTCGCGCTCAATTTTGAGCACAGTTCAAAAATCAGCATAATTCGATGACTTCGGCGTGTCAACGGAAAACATGCTCCCCGCTAAACCAGCAAGTCGCCTTTGCGATTCGTTCGACGGAGAAGAGCATTCTAGAGACATGGCAGCGATGATGCAGCAAACAGATTACGGACTACGGCATTGGCTAAGATTGGCCGATCCACCAAGCCTGTCTGTTAACGCCCTGAACCGCGCTTCGCTCTCGATTACGGAAGCGCGATACGATTTACCAAACTACGGGCTCACCGAGATGCCCGCAAACCACGATTCCTTCGCCGTCAGCCTAACGCTGCGGCCTCATCCCTTTCACGAGTTATGCGTCGATGGAAGAAATAGACCGTTCCGTGACGTGATGACGAACGACATTTTGTTCTACGATCTGTCACGCGTTTCGCAGGGTCACACAAGATATCCGTTCCATTCGCTTTTCTTCGTGATTCCGCGTACATTTTTGGACGAGCTCGCGGAGGATTTGGGGGCTGCGAGGATCGTTGGCGTTGGTGACGGTCTACCCACACCGATAAAGGATCCGACTCTTGCAACGATGGCGCGAAGTATTATGCCATATTTAAAAAACCCTGAAGACGTAAGCGAGTTATATGCCGATCACTTCATGTTAGCGTACAGCATTTACGTCTGCGCGAACTATGGCAACCTCGTTACTCCCAAGATCGGTCGAGGCTGCCTGAGCCAATGGCAAGAGCGACTCGCAAAGGAAATGATCGAAGCACACTTAGACAGTGGAATTCGACTGAGTCAGCTGGCGGCGACATGTGGTTTACGCACGAGCCAGTTTGCGCACGCGTTTCGCAAGACCGTCGGTGTCGCACCCTATAAGTGGCTCTCGATGCGACGGATCGCGCGGGCTAAGGACTTACTGCGAGGGACATGTTCGTTATCTGACATCGCTTTGCTGTGCGGCTTTTCCGACCAGAGCCATCTTACTCGCGCCTTCCGCCGCGCCGTAGGCGTGACCCCGGGATACTGGCGGTCGCAGCAGTAGAGCGAACTGCATAAATGACCTGCGTTATCGCGTTTTCCAAATTTGACATAGGCAGCCGCTACCGACGTATGGCACGCCGCGGTTGGTCTTCCATATGTGGATCGCGCGCGCGTGCGTCAAGACGTTCTTCAGTATGCGGGCCTTATGGTAAACAGCGAATGGCCTCCTTTTTGAGCTGCAATTTCCGTTCCGGAGCGACCTGCGAATCTCGCCGGCGATGTGGATCGCGGCGCTAAACCACATCCATGCCATGCAAATAGGTTCACAGCAGGGCATGCGCATGTAGAGTCGCTACGTTTGTGGCCCCGCGTGGACTACGTATTTTACGATAAAGCGGTTGAGTGTCTGCGTCGCTGCAGGCGTACCGAACGAAAGATAGAGTTGGCTGCCATTGGAGAACCGGCTGTGATAACTCACCGCGAGGTTCAATCCGGGAACAGTTGTCAATCCGTTGACGAGACCGTTGATCGATCGCAACTCAAGCGCGACATTCGAATCGGAGCCTAAGTTGTAGCCGACTGAGACCAGGCGTAACCATTGCGAGTTCAGCGTTCCATCGGAAATCGTTCGTCCGTAGGTACCGGCATATTGCCCTGCGACCGAAAATCGTGTTCCCAACGGACGCGACGCCGAAATCGAATATTGGTGAAGGAACGTTCCGCCGAACGGGCCTTCTGCGAAGGCGAAATCGACCGGCGATTGAGTTCCGTCGCGATAGCCAACGCGGACATTAAACTGGTCGAAAACATCCGTTTCGCCACAATAGTAGTTGGGATAGCCCGTGTAGGCCGTACGGACGAGGGAGGGATTGTTGCACCCTGATGACCCCGGCGCGCTGGTCGTGTAACTCCGAAGCCGGCCGTTCCGCGGGCCGATGGAAAGACTGATTTGGTCTTTAAGCGTCGTCTTCAGCGTGACGAGCGCGTCGCTTTGGTGAACCGCTCCGGATTCATCCAGAAATCGATCTGAAGCAAAATCGAGTTTATAGTTTTTGAAGGTTCGCGAACTTCCCGAAACGTTCACGTCGTACGCAAGGCCACGGGTATCCGAGATCGACGTAAAGCCGTCAATCGGATTGTAGTTCGGCGTTACATCTGAGTAGTCGATAAAGGCTTCATAGTTTGGCTTGCGGAGGTGTTCCCAAACACTCAGGGCGCGCGCGTGGCCCGGCGCGACGACGTAGGAACCGCTTTCAAAACCTTCATCGATGCCGCCATCCCAGCTGCTGTGGACGTTCTTAAAACTGGCGCCCACCTCGGCCGCGGCGTCGTTTCCCGCGACGGTGTGGTGCGCAATCACACCGTCGCTCCAATACGAAAAGCTTTGATCCGGAAGCGCATGCGTGTAACCGTACGCCACGTCGTCAAGAACATTACCGGTCGTTTCGTCGTACCCGCGAAACTGGAGAACGCCGAACGATTGATTTCCGAACGTTCCTTCCGCTTTCATTCCTCGATCGAACGGACCGATCGCAGGCGAATAAAAAATCTGATTGTTCGGTTGAGCTACGCCGGCGGAAGGCGAAACGGGATTCAGAAATGCAGCGCCCTCGGCGAAAAATGGCCGATATTCGACTAGCGGACGCTTAAACTCTTGCGGCGCGATCGTCTGCTGATCCACCTCGACATTAGAGAAATCGGGATTGAGGGTCGCGACGAAATGGACCGTGTTAGTCAGCGCATAGCTGAAATCGAGCCCCGTCATGCGCGCAGCTTCCGGCGCGAATGAGCCATTGGCTTGCGCAAAAAGCCTACGGTCGCCGCCGCCGCTTCCAAGAACATACGCATCGGCTCGTACGCGGTCAGCGAAGCCCTGGCCGTTGGGAAGATGAATGCCCGAGAGCCGCGGCCAAAATTGGGCATCGGTAAATGACGGCCATAGGGGAATCGCTGCATCCTGCATGGTGCCGTCGAACGCCCATGTGTAGTGTTCGCCGTTTGCAGCGACGCTGCGCACAAAATTAAATCGCCACGTTTGCGTTGCCGCCGCACCGCGATGGAGCGCGTTCAGTGGAATCGTCATCACCGCGATCCACGTTCCCTTGTCGACGTGCGCAGCAGTACGCCAAACGGGATTGTATCTCGTACTTTCGCTCGCTTGTTGATAGCGCGTCCCGTGCGGCGTCGTTTCGAAGTAATAGACCGTCGATCCATTGCCGCTCGTATCGATGCCCACGCCGACGAAATCGTCCAGTCCGAATCCTACGTTATTGGTCGTTTGATTCGCCGTTATCGGAAGGTTCATTTGTTGCACTTTGAAAGCGACATAGAGATTCTGTGTGTCGTAAAGCACGTACGCAGTAGTGTCAAAGGGAGCGGCGGATCGCGTCGTGATATCTTCGAACGCGCTATTGCCGTCGGCGATCTTTCCGCGAATCCAGTCCGGATCCGAGAGCGACGTGTCGGTGGCGAGCGAGTGTTCCGCCCGAGCCGCGGAGTAACTGCCCGAGTACTGAGCAGCTGCGCGGACCGCGCACGTATTTGCAAAAATTATGAAAAGTGCCGCCACGGCGATAAACGCGACTCTCATCGCGGTAATCGTAGAATCCGCTACTAGCCGCCGCAACGAGTCCGTGACGAAAGGGACGTTTTCCGGGATTACTTCGCTGCGTTAAACCGGATCGACCAGCGCAGCCACGTTTTCATGAAAGGTGCGGCTGGAATTTAGCCGGGTGCCATCTTCCATGATCACGACGTATTCTCCATGTGACCACGGCTGCAGTTCGCGGACGAGCGCACTGTTCACCGCGAAGGACCGATGAATTCGCGTGAAGCCGAAATCGCGCACGCGGTCACAGAAGGTAGAGAGCGTTGCGCGCAACCTCACGGTCGTTGAGCGCAGGTGCAGGGTGAGGTTATTGCCGGATGCCTCGATCCAAATGATTTCTGAAGGCACGAGTGAGACGACGCGTCCATCGGTTTGGCGCAACGTAAGCTTCTTACGCGGTAAGGCTCCGAGCCGTTCGCGCGCTTTGTTTAGCGCCTTCGCAAAGCGAGATGCGGTAAATGGCTTCAGCAAATAGTCCGCTGCATCGACGTCGAATGCGTCCACGCCGAACGTACTGTGAGCCGTGACAAATATGACGGCCGGCTTGTGTCCGAAACTGCCGGCTCGCAGCATCTCAATCGGCGAGCCGCCCGGCATTTGAATGTCCAAGAAAACGATATCGGGCGAAAGGCGCGCAATTTCCGCTCGCGCTTCTTCCGTCGTTTCACATTCTGCGACAATTACCAAATCGTCATAACGCTGAATCAACAAGCGCAAGCGCAGCCGCGCGCTCTGCTCGTCGTCGACGACCATCACACGCGTCATAGCGTCGGTCCCGCCCTTGGGATCGCCAACGTTAATTGTGTCCCAAATAACTCGCGTGGGACGATTGAAAGCCGCGCACCGTCGCCGTAAAGCTCAGCGAGCCTGGCACGGGTGTTTCCGATTCCAATGCCTTCTTGGAACGTCACCACATCGAACGCCGCACCATCGTCGGTTACATCGATGCAGAGCTTATCGTTATCGATGCGGCACGACACTTCGACCCTGATACCGGAAGTTGTCTTCTCTAAACCATGGACGATCGCGTTTTCAACAAGCGGCTGCAGCGTAAACGTCGGAACGAGAATCTCGAGCGTACTCGGCTCCGCTACGATTTGCACGTTCAGACGGTCGCCGTAACGCATCTTCATAATCAACGCGTAGCGATCGAGAAGGCTGAGTTCTTCGCGGAGCGGGACCATCGGCCGATTCGATTTATCTGTCGCGGTTCGAAGCAGAGCTGCGAGCGCGGCAATCATCTCCTCCGCAGCGGCAACGTCGGTCTGCATGATCGCTCCCACGGCATTGAGCGTATTGAAGATAAAGTGCGGGTGCAGCTGGCGCTGAAGCGCTTCAACGCGCAGTTTCGTCAAATCCGCTTCGAGCCGGAGCGCACGTGCCGAACGTTCGTTGGCGACGCGAACTTGGGTGATCGCGACCACAATTGTAAGCACAACCGAGTAGGTCAGGAAGGTGAAGATGCCCTCTTGAAGGGCGGTTTTTACCGTGAAGTGAGCGGCGAGAAATGTATTTGCGACGAAGACCAGTAGCGGCAGTCCCATGGCGCAAACGGCGATCAGCGACGCGACGTAAACCGCGAGTGTGAGAATCGCCGGCCGCCGTGACGCGGGAAACGCGTGAGCGACGTAAATGAGTGCGGGCGTCAATACCGCAAGTGAGTACATCTCGGCGAGCGTGAGGACATAATCCGAGGCCGGTGCAGGCCCACGTCCGTCGTACATGCGCTCGACGTTGACCCAAGCCCTTATTAGGACCGCAAGTGCTGTCCATGCGGCTAAAGCGACGACGAACCACCCCTTGGCGGCGCGCATGATGGAACTTCGATACGCCGCATTCATCAGTAGACCTTCGATCGGCCATTCCCGCACGCCGTGGTGCGGCGGCCGCCGCGATCAATCGGATGGACGCGACATTTCGGGCCGCGCATAGGTCAGCAGAACGCACGTAACCAAAGCGAAGGCGATCAGCGGGTACTTGAGAGATACGAACATCGCCGTCCCAAAGAGCGCAATCGTCACGTACGATCTGGTAAGTACCGTTCGGCGCCTTACATGAACCACGTCGCTCGGAGCATCTGGCACCACTTCGTTCGCGAATAAGTGATAAGACAGATTTACCATCAAAATCACTGCTGCATAAACGAAAACTGGAACAGCCGCCATCTGAGTGCTTGCGACCCATGCGGTTGCAAAAGGCACAAGCGATGCAGGAAGCATGTGCGTGAAGTTCCACAAAACAAGCCGCGGCGTCGAATCGCTAGCAAACTTCAACAAGAAGTGGTGATTTATCCAAACGATTGTGACAAAAAGATAACTCACGACGTAGCTCAGAGCCGTTGGCCACTCTCCGAGGAGCGCCGTAAAGGTAGGATGCGCCGGCATCCGCAGCTGCAACACCATAATCGTAATGATCACTGCGAATACCGCGTCGGAGAAGGTCGCCAATCGCTCTTTAGGTATGCTTCGACCTAACACGTTTGCCTCCCAGACCCAATTCTTCAGGCCGGCTTTCGTACGCGCTTTGCATTGCGCTCACGATGTGCCGCTTGTTTCCAACGATTGCCACAAACGGCCATGCTGCACCATCGACGACCACGACTGCGAGTGCGGTCGACGTACAGGAGCGAACACACCGACCCTTCGCAAGCCTTTATGTCGGCAAAGTTCTCGTTGCAGATCAAATCAGCAAGAGCGTTGGCAATCGGTAAAAGCAATGTATCGGGCGAACGCCAACGCCTTTGGCGAGCCAAACGTAGCGGAGAGCGCGAGGAGTCGCGGTTCGGATTGTAATGTTCACGTCCAACCACTTGCTCGAATTCTTGGTCTCGAGCCAGCAATTGATTGAGCGGTTCCAATTCGCGAAGCACCTTGGACGCTAGCGGCTTGCCCATGTGTGCGTGAACGAAGCCTCGAAACCATTCGCGCAATGCTCGGGCCTGCGCCGCAACCGCGTCCAGCTCGCCCGGTAGGGCGTGTTTGCGAAACGTTGCAGCAGCGTCGCTCGGAATCAGCTCCGCTCCCTCCAGCCATTCCAGAAGATCGTCGCCGGAGGTTAGCCACTCAACCGGTACGTCTACGGGCGTCGCGATGGAATTCAGAAAATCTAAGCCGAGTGCTCCGGCGATAAAAAACGGTTCGGGTCGTTCGTTTGTCATTCTCCTCGCCTTTAACGGGCAGGGTTCTTGACTTCAGCCAATCTTCTGAGTAACCTCCTTAACCATACGGAAACGGTTATCCTCAAACCAATAGCGTGAAGCTGACATGGCTCGGAATCGCACGCAGCACGGCCATGATAACCACTTTTTATAGGCGCGAACGGTTACTCCCAAACGGAAGGTTCTACTTTCATGAGCAGCATCGAATACCACAAAGTTGACGTTGACGGCACGAAGATTTTTTATCGCGAAGCTGGATCCAAAGAGGCGGAGACAATTCTGCTGCTCCACGGTTTTCCGAGTGCCGGCCACATGTTCCGCGACCTTATCCCGCTACTGTCCGACCGCTATCACGTGATTGCTCCCGATCTACCGGGTTTCGGGCAGTCCGATATGCCGGAGCGCGATCGATTTCAATATACGTTTGCAAATCTTGCCAAAGTCATCGGTCGCTTCACCGAAGTGTTAGGTCTCCAGCATTTCGCACTCTATGTCTTTGATTACGGTTCACCGGTGGGATTGCGTCTTGCCCTAGACCACCCGGACCGCATCAGTGCAATCGTCTCGCAAAACGGAAACGCGTACGAAGAAGGACTTAGTGACGGCTGGAATCCGATCCGAGCGTACTGGAAAGACCCATCGCAGGCAAACCGCGACGCGCTGCGCATGTTACTGACTCCTGAGACAACGTTTTGGCAATACACGCACGGCACGACCGACCCATCGCTGGTCTCGCCGGACGGTTATTCGCTGGACGATTTTTACTTAGCGCGTCCCGGCGCTCACGAGGTACAACTAGACCTCTTTCTGGATTACGCGAATAACGTAGCACTCTATCCGGCATTCCAAGAATACTTCCGGACACACCAGCCGCCATTGCTCGCAATTTGGGGCAAAAACGATCCATTTTTCTTACCTCCCGGCGCAGAGGCGTTCAAACGCGATATTCCGACGGCAGTTGTGAAGTTCGTGGACAGTGGTCACTTCGCACTCGAAACGCATTACGGAGAAATAGCAGCGGAAATCAACAACTTTCTCTCTCGCAAAGAAGCGCTCACCCTCTCTCGCTAGACCAACAACCGTCACGCAGATGGTTCTATTGCCATAATCGAGGTCGATGAAGCGAGCGCGAACGCGAATCCGAACTACAGTGAAGATTTCACGCGCGGACTTCATCAACGGCGCGCTGGCGGGTACGGGGGAGGTGCTGTTGAGCGGCGCGGCGCCGGCCGGACAATCAATTGCCGATCGCTGGACGGGTTACGGCGGCGTTGGAGATTACGCCGCCGCAAACGGCAACAGGGCCATGCGTATTTAAGTCCGCAGCCCGGGCTCTTCTTCGGAAAGAACGGCGAACCGCCGCCAAGCGAGCTTCTGCGCAGCGCGCCGTCGATCAGTTGTTCAATCAGGTCCTTAGTTCATAACCCATGG
>CAZJLJ010000052.1:0-19930 GCA_964546935.1 uncultured bacterium
TTCGTTGCTAGGAAAGAAGACGCGCTAGTGTGTCTTCGTAGACGCGTAAGTCGCCGTCGGAAAACAAGGCGAACGTAGCGCTTTCGATCGTTGTCTTGCCTCGAAGGTGAGCTACAACCGCGTCGAGTGCAATCTGGGCGGCTTCCTCGATGGGATATCCGTATGCTCCGGTGCCAAGCGATGGAAATGCAACGGTACGCGCCTTGAGTTCATCGGCGTGGCGTAACGCGCTCTGGTACGCCGAACGAAGCAAATGCGCGTCTTCCGGCCGGGCATGATAGCGCGGCGCGACGGCGTGAATCACCCACCGTGCGTTCAGATTTCCGGCAGGCGTAACGACGGACTCGCCTGTCTTGCATCCGCCGATTGCCAAACACGCCTCCATAATTTGGGGGCCGCCGCGACGGTGAATCGCGCCGTCGACTCCGCCGCCGCCCGCAAGCGCCGCATTTGCGGCATTGACAATTGCATCGACTTCCAAGCTCGTGATGTCGGCCAACCGCAGCTCGAGCCGGCGTTCACCGATGTTGACGTTCATTATTTCTTGATGACGGCGGAGCCGCCGATCTTTCCGAAATGAATTTGCTCCGTATCGAAGTTGATCGTTACGTTCTCCAACTTCAAAGTCTGGTCGCCGGTATGCAAATAGCTTGGATGATCCATTCGCAGTAGCTTTGCATTGTTGGTCCAAATCACGAGATCCGTATCGAACGACCGCTTCTCCGGGTCGTCGATTCGTTCGACGTGAACTTTGCCGATTGCCGTGAAATCCAACGTTTGAGTGTTGATGCTTATGTGTTCGGCGGCAATGCGCAAGTGTGGCTTGCCCTTTCGAAAAACGATGCCGTTGCGAACTCCGTCGACGGTACCAACCGTTCCGTCGGGCGAAAGTTGTGCGTGCGTATAATCAAACGTCCACGACTTCGTCGTGATGCGGTTGCCGGTTACGTGTCCGCCGCGCAGATCGATGGATTGCGATGCAGGCGGAATCGGCGGCGTATCCCGGCCCGCAAGAATCACTTCCGTAACAACCCACACAATGAGAGCGAGCCCGGCAATCCATGCGATTTGCTTCCAGCCGAATCTAAGCGACACGCCGCCTCCATGGGAAAGCGACCAGAACTACGTACACCAGGGCAATTACGATGAAGATCGCGTTCGGACCGATGTGCGAGAAGGCCGAGCCCACCGGCGGACCGATTAGGCCGCTGACGATTGTTTGTTCTTCCAGTGGAGCATACGCCGTCCAGCGCCCGTCGGGTGCGACGATTCCCGAAATGCCTGTTGCCGCGGCTCGCAACAGGTAAGAGCCGCCTTCGATTGCGCGTAGCTGTGCAATCTGTGCGTGTTGATACGGACCGGAAGTGGTTCCAAACCACGCATCATCGGTTGTTACCAACAACAGTTGCGCGCCCGCTCGAATTTGCCGGAAAGCCAAATCGCCGAACGCCGATTCCCAACAAATAAGCGGCGCAATGGTAATACCGGCACTGGTAGGATAAACGCCGTCGGCAGTCCCCTGCGAGAAAGCGCCATTCAATGCGCCGACGTATGGAAGCCACCACAGAAAGCTTTTCCCGGGAAAATCTTCGGCAAACGGAACGAGCTGTCGCTTTTCGTAGGTCGATTCCAGCCCCGCCGGCGTAAAGAAGAACAGGGCGTTAAATGCGTCTTTATCCGCCACTTCGACGCTTCCGACGACCAGAGTCGCGTTTGTCTTCTTTGCCAATGCGCTGAATTGCGAAAGAAGTTCTTTATTCGAATTCAAGCCGTAGAGCGGTATGACGGTTTCAGGCCACGCGATCAGTTGCGGATGAGGTTGGCGTTGCGCCGCTTCGAGCGTCATTTGCGTGTAGCGCGATACCGCTTCTTCGGCCATGCCGGGTTTCCACTTCAGCGATTGCGTGATGTTGCCTTGAACTGCAGCCACGGGGATCGATGGGGCCGGCGCGTTACGAGCCGGCCATACGATCCAGCCGATGGCGGTGGCAAGCGCGACGCACAACACGGCAATAGTGAATCGCCGCCATGCATTTCGCACGAAGGCATCCGTCAAATAAAATCCGAGCACGCAAATCGCAAGCGTTATTCCACTAGTCCCCACGTAGGCTGCGAGCACTTTCAACGGCGTGTCGGCTTGCGTCGTACCGAGTTGCCCGAAAGGACAGCCCATAACACCTATCGAGCGTAGCCATTCCGTCGCTGTGAACGCGCACGCGGCCGCGAGCGGAAAGAGCGCTTCGGGCACGCGACGCCGCGCAAGCACGGCGAGGGCGCCCGCCGCTCCGATTGCCAGCGCCTCCAGCGCCGCGCCCGCCATGACGGCTAGGTAAGCAAAGACGCCGACATCGTCTTTGATCGTGTTGCTCCACCACCAAAACGTAATGGTGAAAAAGATCCAGCCGGCGAACCAACCAAGACCGAACGCGCGTTTCAAGGATGGCGTTTCCCAAGCCAAGAACAGCCCCGCGGCGCCAAGAGGCGCACACCAAGCCGCGCCGATTCGCGGAAAAGACAACGCAAGCAGCACGGCAGCGCCTGCCATGGCCAAAAGGCCGCGCAGGCGCGTCGAGGAGAGCATGATTCGTAGATTTGGCTTCGTTATTCTAGTGCTGGCGCTCATCGTCTCCGCATGTGGTCATCAGGTCACGCCGGACCGTTCGGGCACTAGTGCTTCCGGGCTGCCCAGCGGTTTCATGAGCGTGAAGTTCCGCGTCGACCAGCCGTTCAACTTTCAAAACTTTTCGTACATGATCGTGTTCAACACGAGCGGCGACGGAACAACGCCCCGTGCTAACGGTACTCAGACGAACTACCAAGGTTACTCGTTCGCGATCCTTGTGACCGCAACGGGCGGTGGTTCGCCGACTGCGATCGCTTACCAGTATTACCGTCCCCCAGGCTTTACGGCGCCGCAGCTGATCGCGCTTCAACCAACCCAGCAGCAGCTTCAGTTCTACCCCAATACGAACGGGCAGAATACCGAATTCACCGTTACTTTCCAGCGCAGTATCTTCTTCGGCATTAACAACACGCCGCCGCCGAGCACGAGCCCATCGACCAGTCCGTCGCCGAGTCCAACGACGTCCGCGTCGGCGTCGCCGGTGCCAACACCTACGCAGTCCGGCGCGCCGGCCGCGGTCTGGCACTTCAATTACTTCGTTGCCCAGGGACCGCTTACTAACCTGATCCCAGTTGATTCATTGGGATCCGGCGGACCTACGGATACGACCTACAGTTCGCCGACGCTCGACACGACAACGCAGTTCGATATCACAATCAACCTTCAGGTGGGAAATCACCCGTCGGATCAGGGGCCGGACAACATTCAAAGCGGCGAAGTAGCAAACAACCCATAGCTAAACTGATGGCTTTTTGACTTGGGCTGAGGCGTGTCTGATGGCGCGCCTTCGCCCCTCTGGCGTACAATCGTCGCATGCTACGCTACGTGTCGTTCGCCCTCGGCCTTTTGATCGCGGGCGGAGCGGCGATTGCCGCACCGAGCACTGAAGGGCCCTCGCAGCAGTATGTCGTGCGCCAAAGCGCTTCACTGTTGCTAACGACGTTCTACCGAAAACTTCCGCCGCAGCAGATGTTAAACGCAGAACGCGACGCGCTCTTAGCGTACGTCCATTCCCACGGCGCTCCATTAGCTACGTTGCCCGTAGTTTCCAATGAAGTCGATGCAAAGACCGCTGGCGATACCGCGACGCGCGAGGTCGACGCGGCGGTTGCTACGGGTAGAGTTTCGAGCGACAACGCGGTTGCAATTGCAGTTAAAGCAATGACGGCGTCCGCGCATGACCGTTACACAACGTATTTCACGAGGCGTGAATATAAAGCGTTCGATGAAGTGCTGGATCCTACCAAGCTCTCCGGCATCGGCGTGCTGATGGATACCGACCCGGCAACGAAATATTTGCGAGCCTTCTTCGTAGTGCCGGACACGCCGGCCGATCGTTCGGGAATGAAGAGCGGCGACGACATCAAATCGATCGACGGCCGCTCGACTCGCGGCTTCACCGTTGCACAAGGCCGCAAATATTTGCTGGGTAAGAAAGGCACGGAAGTTCACGTTACGGTGTCGCACGTGAGCGACGGCGATCGTAACATCGTTTTGACGCGCGCCGAAGTACAACCGCCAACCGTGTACTTTACTATGTTGCCGAATAACGTTGCGTACGTGTATGTTGCCGCATTCGGCGACGCCACCCCGAAAGAGTTTCACACCGCGGTAACGCGCAGCGAAAGCTCGGGCGCAAAAGCGTATGTTTTAGATTTGAGAAATGACGGCGGGGGCCGTGTCGGAACGGCGCTTGCCGTTTCGTCGCAGTTTATCCCTAGCGGGCCAATCGTTTCTATTGAATCGAACGGCGGCGAAATAGACACGTTTGAAGCCGACAACACCGCCATTGGACCAAAGCCGCTCGCTGTATTGGTGAACGGTTACAGTGCCTCCGCATCGGAAATCACCGCTGCTGCATTACAAGAATCGGGAACCGGCGTGCTTATCGGAACCAAAACGTTCGGTAAGGGTGTGGTGCAAAGCGTTACAAAGTTCCCGGACGGTTCCGCAATCAAGATCACGACAGGCCGTTATTACACGCCGTTACATCACGACATCAACGGACACGGCATCGTGCCCAACGTCGTCGTAACGGAAAACAACCACGCAATCTTCGGCACGCCCGGTAAGGATTCGCAGTTGTCGAGAGCCCTGGAAGTGTTGAAGTCCGCTCTCGCCCAACGCCAGGACGCTAGTAAGTCCGACTAACCGGGTATAGCGGTTCATATGATTAGCGACGAAACCGATAATCAAGAACTGACCGGTTGCGCGCACGATATTTGCCGCTGTACGTTGATGGGCCCGACGGTGGGCGAAGCCTACTGCAGCGACGCGTGCCGGCACTATGACGAAGACTCGATCGAAGGTGAAGCGTGCCCGTGCGGCCACCCACCTTGCGACGAACCCCAGTAACTAGTTAGAAGTTAAATGTAGTTGGGACGAGCGAGCCGCTTTGACCGACGTTGAACGTTGCCGCATGCGACGGGAACGCCAACAGATTGATCGACACCGTTACCAGCTTCTGTGCCTGATTGTAGAGCGCTTGAACCTGATAGCAATCGCCGATTGTTCTCGTGTAGTACAAGACCTTGTTTTCTAGCCGGCCTTTGTTCTTCCAATCGATATCGGTAACCATTTGCAGTTGCGCGTCTCTGCCGAACGGCACCGCGATCTGCGCGTTCGTGGTGAAAAACCCTTGCCCGGGTCCCGGCACGAAAGAGCCGCCAAGCAGCACTACGGAACGCAGCGATGGCCGCGCTGTTACTTGATAGCTCACGGGCTGCGCCATGCGGTCGAAGTTCGTCGAGAAACCGAGCGACGCGGTGTAAACGTCGCCATTGAAGACGCGAATTAGATCCTGCGCGTTCTTTAAATTGGTGTTCGGTTGCTGGTCGATGAATTGGAACGGAACGAACGGCGGTCCGTTGTAGTTCGATTCGTTATACGAAATCGTATTTACGAAATGGTTGCCGACCGGCGTCTGAAGATTGAAAACTTGCTGGATCGACGCTTTTTCGTCGCCGGTACCGTAGTAGTATTGGTTAACGTTGACCGTTCCTTGAAAGTCGCTGCCAAAAACCTTCGCGATAAGCGGTCCAAGGACGAACGCACCATTCGTGCGCGACGTGGAGAACCGATTCGAGGGTTCGCTGTATTCGCCGGTGGTCAACTGCGCCGACAATGGAAAGATGAAGTGCGGGAAAAACTGCGTCGGACGTACTTGGAATTCGGGCAGCTTGTTAATGCCGTACGGCTGTTGCGCGAACGTTCGATCGATGGTCATTTGATAATCGGCGCCGGCCGTTGTCAAATGCGTCAAGGCGTTGAACGTTGAGGTTGAGTTCGAAGAGGCGAAGCCGCCGTAATTCGACTGACTGCTCGAGAGATTGAAGTTTACGGCTTGGCTTAGGTTCGTCGTGATCTGCCGGTTGTCGGTAAACGAAACGGTGTCGCTGCTCGATTGCGAGCCGACCGAACTGCGGCTAAAGCCGTAGTTCTGAGACGTGTGGAGCGACTGATGCGCGACGGTCCCGTTGAAGCTTTGATTCGGGGGAATGGTCGTAAACGGACCGTAGTTCGACTGGTAGTTATAGCTGAAGTTACCGCGCAGAGTCTGCGAGAAATTTTCGATCTCTTGCAATCCGAGCGTGTATGTGGAACTCGCCGTGCGTTTATCGTGGATACCGTACAAATCCGCGCTCGCGCTGCGGCGTCCGCTCCGTTTCTGATAGTAGCCGACGTAGCCTAACCCAAGACCAACCTTGGTGAAATAATTCACCCGGTAATAGCCGTAGTAATATTGGTCCCTGCCGAATGTCAGGCGCGTCTTGATCCAATAGCCTTCGTATTGGTCGTATCCGACGTCGGGAAAGTATCGCGGCTGCTGCGCTTCGTTGGTAACGGTGCGCAACGGGATGACGACTTTCGGCAAGAAGAAGATCGCGGCCGCACCTAACCACAGAATCGCTTTATAGATAACGATTCTGTCGCCGGGAAAGACATCCATATTCTTTCCGGTGATGTGATAGCCGCCGCGCGGGTTTTCGCAGGTGCTTACGTTGGGCGCAAGGCCATGGCCCACTCCGTCGGCGTCGGTGTGTAAGTCCTTTGCGTTGAAGTGCACCAGTCCACGCTCCACACCTTGCGCGCTTGTGCCTTTTCCATTCATCAGCTTCGCGGTTTGATCGATCGTATCGAACGAAATCTCGTCGCCTTGCAAGATCGAGTTTCGTACGTGGTCGATGATGAACGGATGTCCGGTAACTAGAACGGTGCGGAGACCGTCGTAGTGCGCGTGCTCGCCGACGATCTCTTCCTGGCCGTAGAGAATATGGACGTTGCCGTCGGCATCGCCGGGCTGGCCCTGACTCGTATTTCCGGAAACGCTATCGGCGAGAATCGCAATGTGGTTGGGCGGCAATGTCGGAACGCCGCTGGGCTGCGGAGTCGGAGAAGGCGCTTCCTGACCGGCCGGCGTGACCGGAGGCGGTGTCGACCCGCCGCGTTGCACGAAGACCGGCGCATTTTCGTTGTAAACTGCCGGCGTCGCTGTGGGAACCGGCGGTGGCGACGGCGTTCCGCTGGTATAGGGCCGCGGCGTCGCATAGAGCGTCGTCGTGGAATTCGGCAGTGCGCCGAAGGTTGGCGTTGCTAACGGGGTCGGACTTGTGCCCGGGGACGGCGAGGTTGTCGGCGGCGCGACCGGTGGGAACGGGGTGTTCTGCGCGACAACGGGCTGCGGCGTCGCTTGCGCGACAAGGGGCGTAATTTCGGCCGTGATTGGAAGGGGATCGTTTTGTGCCTGCAGCTTCGCGGCTCGCTGCGCGCACGTTTGTCCGTTCAGCAGCGCGATAACACGCGCTTCGTCGAGTTGCGTCGTTGCCGCTGAAGCCGGGACATACCCACTTAGGAACGCAACAAGGCAGGCGATCGCGGCATACGCGCGACGGTTAAACGGTCCAAGCTTCACGGGTTAGTGTTCTTCCAACCAGAGTAGAACGAGACCCGCGCCTCCCATGATGATATTTGGCAGCCATGCTGCCAAGTAGGGATTGATGGCGCCGTTGCGGCCGAAGGCGGCCGCTGCCGACGTCATGAGGTAGTATGCAAAGAACGCAAGAATGGCCATCGCAATTCCCAATGTGCGTCCGCGTTTTCCGAAACGCAACGCCAGCGGAAAAGCGAGCAGTACTCCGATGAAACAGGCGAACGGCCACGCGAGCTTGTTTGCAAGGCTAATCTGAAGACCGCCAAGGGCACTTCCGCCGATCCCTTGTGCCTGATCGGCTTTGACTGCAGTCGCAAGCGATTTGCTGGACATCGTCCACGGATCGGAGTTCACATTGCTCATGAACTGTGCGGCCGTTTCCGCAAGCGGCAAGCCGATCGTTACGTCCTTCACGCGTTGCTGGCTCGTTAAAAACCCTTCCGCGTTATAGCGCGTGTCGATGACGTCGTGCAGGATGAGCGCGCTGTCTTTCACCGTTGCAGTCTTCGCCTGAAGCGTCTCCGTCCACGGGCCGAACCGCGCAGGCTTGAAGATCTGCACCCCTTGCATTGTCTTATTATCCGGAGCGACTTGCGTTACATAAAAAACGTTTCCAGTATCCGGATCTTTACGAAAAAACTGCGGCTCAACCGGCAGAGCATCGGTGTGGTAGATGATCTGATAGAACGTTCTGGTTGAAAGATCGACCGACGTCGGCGCAACGTACTCGTTCATTACGTACGCGATGAGAAACATCACGAAGCCGAAGAGGAGTGGAGTGAACGCAATGCGCCACACGGTGATGCCGGACGTGCGCATCGCGGTAATCTCGTTGTCTCCCATGAGGCGGCCCATCGAAAGTAACGCCGCGAACAGCGAAGCAAATGGGAACGCCATTGGAATCGCCTGGGGAATTCGGAAGATTACAAAACGAAGCGCTAAAAAGAACGGCGCATGCTGATTGATGATGTAATCAGCGGCCAAGAAGAAGATGTTGAGACCCCAGAACAACAAAAACGCGAGGAAGGCAAAGAGAAACGGCCCGATCATTTCTCGCGCTAGATAGGTGTCCAGAATCGGAAGGCGCCAAGTCCACGTGGAAACGCGAGGGACCGGCTGACGTTCGCTGAGCGTCGCCATGGGTGCCGGGGTTACGCTAGAAGCTCCGGTATGCCGAAATTACGCGGGCAACGTAAGCGCGCGTTTCGGGATACGGAGGCACGCCGTGATATTTGTCCACCGCGCCCGGACCGGCGTTGTACGCGGCCACCGCCAGCGTAGTATTGCCGTGATAGCGATCGAGCAGCTCCTTTAAATAGGTACTGCCGCACTGCACGTTTTCGTTAGGATCGAATGCGTTCACCACACCGCATTGCGCCGAGGTGCCCGGCATCAGCTGCATCAGCCCTTGCGCGCCTGTGATGCTGATTGCGGACGGATCACCCGAGGACTCCGCCATGACAACAGCTCGCAGCAAACCTTGCGGAACGCCGTTTACTGCTGAGGCTGACGCCGTAAGAGCATCGATCTGCGCCGGGTTTAGCGCGTGCGGAGCATAAGGCAAATAGCCCCCGCCGCTACATCCGTAGAGCAGGCTCAGGAGAAACACAATCCCGAGCAGACGTTTCATAAATCCTCACGGAGAACGCTGTGATTCAGGGTTCGGGTTCCTCGCCGGTGACGGTGGTTCCCTCGGTACCCTTCGCCGACTCGGTTACCGTAGTCCCGGCCATGGCCTCGCTTGCCGCCCCAATAGCCGAGCTCGCCTCAGCCGTCTTCCGGGGATCGCCCGCTGAAGGGGGATCGACGCGGGCGTTGTTCGTGTGGTTTTCTATCAGCGGCTTTTGGCGGGAGGCCTCCAGCTTCTTTTGCTCTTCGTCGAGCTGAGCGTCGACGTTGCGTTCGTCATCGTTGTTGTCCATGGCAAGCCTATCCCCGCTCATGGGGATTGCGACACCACTAAAAGTCGTTATCCGGCTCTTCTTCGACGATATGGTCTTGAAAGAAGGCCGCCTGGCGCAGCGTCGGAATCGTCTCGAATCGCTTCGGACGTTGGTTGAAGTCGAAACAATCGCGCAGTGCGTCGGCTCTATCGTCCGTGGTGTGCAGCGACGGCAAATGAAAAACGTTCTCCGAGAATTTCATTAGGCTGCCGAACTCGTGCTGCACGTGCGAGACGTAATGGCGTTTCGCGTACGGCGATATGACGATAAACGGTACGCGAAAACCAAGACCCATCCGATCTAGCTGCGGCGGAGCGACGTGATCGTACCAGCCGCCCCAATCGTCCCACACAATGAAGATCGCGGTGCTGTCCCATAAGGGGCCGTTTCCGATTGCATTCACAACCGAAGCGACCCATTCGGGGCCGTAAATGCTTCGAACCGCGAGATCGGTTTCGGTTTTCTTAAGCGGAAACGGATGATCCGAATTTTGTGCGCTCGGCACTACCCACGTGATATCCGGTAAGTTTCCGATGCGCGCGTCCTTTAATACTTCGGTTTCCGGCGAGATGACGTTGCCCCACTCGGGCGAGAACCGAATGTGGCGAATCGCATCGAACGCGGACCAAATGCTGCCCAAACTCTCGAGCCCGGGCGCGTAATATCGCCACGTTGCGCCGTTTGCAAGCGCAGTATCGGCAAGCGTAGGAAAGTTCAAGCAAGGCCACGGGCCCGGTTCTTCCACGCCGTCGGAATCGATGACGCTAACGCGTGCGTCGATCGGCGAATCGCATCCCCACGCATATTCCGTGGTCTCCAAGTGGTTTGGATTGTTTGCCGTAAATGCCGATTCGCCGGCGACCAAATATAAATGCGCCGGGAAAGACGGTCCGGTGTTCGATTGAAACATGCGATCGCCAAACGTGTACTCTTGCGCCATTTGCCAGTACGGCTGCACTTGATCGCGTGGAACGTAGGAGTATGGAAACGTTGGATCCTGGCGCGGAACCGTATCGACGCGATCGAAACCATCCATTTTTCCGTCGTCGTAATCTCTAATCCACGCCTTGTGCTGATGGTCGACGTCGGCTGGATATCCTAGGTCAACCGGCTGCAGCGTCACCGGGCCTTCATGGGACATGCCTTGCGTAACCGTGTCGGCTCCCGGGAAGCCGTTGAAGAGATTATCTACGCTGCGGTTTTCTTGAATGATGATGACGACATGTTTTACGTAGCGGTGCAGATCTTGGAGGTATTGGCGTTCAGCTTCGACTTTTAGGTTGATAGGTTTGGCTTCCGCTACGATCGGCGAAGTTGCGCAAAGGATCGCAACCACGCAAAAAGCCAGCAGGCGTTTTATCGTCATACTGTGCTTTTCTTTTCCGTCGGCCGCTCAGATACCCGGCAGCGGTCCCGACGACTGCAACGTGACGCCAAATCTACAGCGTGGCACATAGACTCTTCAACGATAACGGGAGTCAAAAAAATGCGCGCAGTTCTTTATAAAGCGCCGTTAAGCGCTACAACATGTACCTGCAGGACTTTATTTAAATTTTGTCATCCTGATCAGAATTTCGTGTGGTGATCAGGATGACAAGGATTCTAGAAAGGCTGCTCGTCTTGTTGTTTTGCGATGGCGTCGGTGATTTGCGGCGGTTCTTCTATCGCATTTTCCAACGCTTGTTGTAGCGACTGGGCTACTTCGAAATCTTTTTCGCGCTTCAAGAGCACGACTAGGGCGTCGTCGAGCGTGGTCATCTGAGCCACGATCCATCCGCTCGAAGAACTCAAAGCGCCCAGTTGCTTGGTTAGTTCCTCGTTGGCTTTCCCCGTAACGATTTTGTACTCGAACGCGATTTGTGCCATGAGATAACCATTCCCATGGTCATGAAATGACGGTCAAAATGCGCGATACACCCACAAGATCGAGCACCCGCCTGATCCCTGGGGAAGCAAGAATAACTATCTCCATGTGCGTGTAGCCCGCTGCGGCGCAATCTCGGCGGTACCGCATGACGGCCGTAACCACAGACGAGTCAATCGAATTGACGTTCCTGAAGTCGAACACAACACGGTCTGCCGCGCCCGGATCGGGCAGCAACGCCTGAATTTCGCCCTCCCTGCTTAGATCGAGATCGCCCTCCAGTGCGATCACCACCGTTCGCGTATTGCTGGTTGCCAACTCGCCTCGCTCCCGAGCATCCCGTTCCTTAAAGGGTCCAAATAATTGGACCCATGCACGCTTTTACCCGTAGTTAAACTCCGATTCCGGCGACGTGCGTCAGCTTCACAAACTTGACAGTGCGTGTCATATATCACGTGCTAGCCTCGGTTTACTGAACGATACGAGGAGTGCGAGATGTCTCAGAACCAAGTGCAGCACATCGTTACCGGGATCGATATGGCGGCCTGCCTTGTTAGCGATCCGCAACGTTCCCTCGAGTTCTATCGCGATGTGTTAGGTCTTCAGCCTACGGACATCGACGAGCTGGCTCGCGGCGCGGAATTCACCTTACCGGACGGATCGACGTTTGGCATTTGGAACAATGGAGACGGAAAGACGTCCGGGGCGGCCTTCATGTTTGCGGTCGAAGACGCGCGCAGCGCCGTTGCCGAGTTCCGTTCGCGAGGCGCGAAAATTACCGACGTGAACGAGGGGCCGGTTTGCTTCATGGCGTTCGGTCAGGATCCAGACGGGAACGGGTTCATCATTCACCAGCGCAAGACGCGCTAGTGCGCGGCGTGCACTTCCGCGCGTTCGTCATGACCGGCGTGATCGTGATGGCAACCGTGATCCATCGGATTGAGCCGGTTGATATTCCATAGCCACAACGCGATCGCGCCGAAGACGATGTTCAGCCAGAACGTATAGTTGATTCGGAAAAAGCTCTGCGATGCGAACGGTACCGCGGGATGCGCCGGCACAAGGTGCAGCGCGTTGAACAAGAGATCGACGAGAATGGCTGCGCAAACCATCGTCGCATAGAAGACAACGGCAATGTACGCAGCCATTCTCCATCCGTAGTATTTCCGGTACACGTCAAGCAGCGGTAATACGATCAAGTCGCCGTACAAAAAGGCCAGTACTGCGCCGAAGCCCGCGCCCCCGGACCAAAGCACCGCTGCCATCGGTACGTTTCCGATCGAGCACACAAACGTAATAACCGCAACAAGCGGTCCGATCAACGCTCCGCCGATGAGTCCAAATGGGGGCGGAGCGTTCTTCAAAAACAAAGCGCTCCATACGCCCTCGGGTACAAACGCCGCGAGTGCGCCTGCGATCAAAAAACCCGCTGCCAGATCTTTCCATAGCATCGAGAAGTCCATCGCAAAATTCTGCGCCACGACAACACGAGTAGCGGGATTGCGCAGCTTCTCCCAAAGCGTTCGCCCTTCAACCACGTTATCGCCGTGTTCATGTCCCGACGTTTCATCGAGATGTGCGCGCGCTTCGGCGACAAGCGCAGCCGGATACGTGGCTTTTACCAGCAGCGACATGATGGCGACGAGCACGATGCCGCCGATCCACTCGCCCGCGGTGAACTGCCAGCCCATCAGGAAGTACAGAATCAACCCGAGCTCGATCACAAGATTCGTGGATGAAAATAGAAAAGCGAGCGTTGGAATGAGCGCTGCGCCCTTTTTGAATAGCGTTTTGCTAAGGGCGGCGGCAGCGTACGAACAACTCGAGCTTGCGACGCCATAAGCAGTAGCTAGTGCAATCTCGCGGACGCCGTCTTTTCCCAATGCTCGCTGCATGCGTTCTTTGGAAACGAGAGCTTGAACCAAACCGGAGAGCAAGAAGCCAACAATTAAACTCCACGCTACTTGCCACGCCATGCCGGCGGCAATTTCGATCGCATGCACGAGCTGCATAAGCACGTAATACCCGGCGTGGGGCTGCTACCCTGTCAATGCAACAAACCGTCTAGCTGGCCTTGACACGCTGTGAGGCACACGGCATGTATTAGAAACGAAACGGGGTGCGCAGCGCATGAAAGTCTGGCAGCTCGCGGCATTTGCAGTTCTAATTTCATCTTTTGTAGCGTGCGGCGGTGGCGGAGGGTCGTCCGGCGAGCCACCGGTTGCCGCTCCCGGCGTGCCTTCAACGCAACCGCAACCTTCCGGTTCACCACCGGTGGAATCGCCGACACCTGTGGGAACGGCGACGCCCGTAGGGAGGCCCACGCCCGGCCAGACCTCCACCCCGGGCGCGACGCCGACGCCCTCGGGAACCTTTCCGCCGTCGCACATTCCCAACACCGTTGGACGGATCGGGCAAGCGCAGATCTTCGACTACGGAATGAGCGATTCGCAAATTGGGCGTGACGCTTCAAAGATCGATATCGTGTGGGGGTCGGGACATCCCGAGCCTTGGCGCGCCTCGAATTCCAACGCGATCGTCTCGCGCTACTACATCATTGAAGAAGACAACACCAGCATTTCGGGACACGATCTTTCGTACTGGCAGCAGACGCACCCCGATTGGATCATGTACGCGTGCGATGCAAACGGAAATCCGACGCATGATTTTGCCTACACACCAGGCGTCGCTTCGGGCGACGTCCCGCTCGACATCCACAATCCCGCTGTCATCGATTACCAAATTCGCCAAAGTCTTGGGCCGTTTTTGATTCATCACTCATATAGCGCGGCTGCCTTTGACGAAGTCATCTTCTACGATGTGATGCTTGGCGGCAATCCGTACCTTGGGCAGTCAATCGTGCCGGGCGAATACGGGTGCGGCGTTTGGAAAACACCGTCAAGCTTCACGCGTTATTACGCGTCGCGCGGCGATCCGCAGTGGAATGCCGACGTTGCCAACTGGATGGCGACGGCGCGACGGATTCTGAAAACCGACCCGTCGCTCGCGCCATACAATCTGATGACGGTGGTGAATCACCCGGTTGGAAGCATCAACGATCCGAACGAGCAGCTGTTGCTCCATAGCGTGGATGCCACGATGAATGAAGCGGGCTTCTCGGATTACGGGAACTACCAGCAACCGAAGTACGCGCCGATTTTCGCCGCGACATTGCGGTATATGAAGTACGTTCAATCGCTCGGAGTAGCGTTCGTTGACATCGACAAGTTCGCGAGTAACGCCGCCGGCGTGACGCCGAGCCAGATCGAGTATTCATTGGCAACGTATCTCATGGCGAACGAAGGCTCCGCCGACCTGTTCGTCGGCGCGAAAAACGGAGAATTCGGCTACGGCTCTAGCCAATACCATTCCGAATACGCAATTCAGTACGGAACTCCGTGCGGCGAAACATATGGCGGCCCCGGGTATGACGCGAGCAATCCGAATATTTATTATCGCCGTTATACGCACGCACTGGCGGTCGTAAACTCCGGATCGCTGCCGGTTCAAGTCGAATATGCAACGCTGCCGTCGGGACGTGCGTATACGGATATTGAAGGACGCGCCCTTACGAATCCGCTGCCGGTATCCTCGAACGACGCGTACGTTCTGACAACTTCGAGCGGCTGCTGAACGTGAAAGCCGTATCGCCAGGCGAGCCGGAATCGGTTTCCGATGTACGGATAGGACGATCCGAGCTCCCGTCATTTACGATTTCAGAAGAGCGGCTCGGAATGGGCGCGAGCTTGGGCAACAGCGCTCTGTGGATTCACACCAAAGGCACCGGCGCAATTCAAGGTGTGTATTTAAATGAGGTTGGCGAGCGTCTTATCGGAACTTATTCGTTACGCTACGGCGGACACGTGCGGAGCATAGCGGGAAGCACGGCTAATTTCTCTAGCGATCATCCGTCCGACGCGTATAGCGGGCCGTTTCCCGATCCGGGAAGCCGGATATTTGAAATTCATCCTGCTTATCAGCGCGTGCGGTACCGTCTTGCAAGCATTTTGGACGTTTCGGAGACGACGTTTCTTCCGTTACGGATGACCGAAGCTGCCGGTCAAGACGATCCGCCGATCGTCTACGTTGCTGTCGAATTGTTCAATAGCGATGAGATGCCGCATCGGATACGGGTCGCGGCATCGGCGATGCTTCGCGGAAATACCACGCCGGACGTTCAGGCGCGATACGACGATTCAGCCCATGCGCTCGTTGCCGTCAATCGTTCGCGGCCCGAATTAGTTCGCGTCATGGGGCTTTCGGAAGCTCCGACTGCGTACGGATGCGATTTCGACGTTGGAGGCGCATACGATCTCTCGCATATCCACTCGCTGAAAAACGACACGAGCGCCGTTGGCGATCCGGTTGGGCGGTTGCAACTGGACGTAGATGTAAACGGCGGCGAGCGATGCCGCATCTACTTCACCATTGCCCTCTACGCGGTAGGCGAGGAAGAAGCGTTGCGACGATATGCCATGCGAAGAAACGCCGATGCAGAACTCGAGCAAACCATCGCGCTTTTGAAGAACGTCCTCTTTCGCGGGCAGGTCATGACGCCCGACCCTATCATCAACGACGGGGCGCTGTGGAGCAAAGTGAACATGCGCCGAGTTATGGCATCCTATCCGACGGGCGTAGCGTTTACGAACGATCCCGGGCAATTTGCGAACGTCGTCATTCGGGACTCGGCCTGGTTCGTCTACGGCAACGACCACTTCTTGCCGGCGTTCTCGCGTGCGCTGCTTGACAATATTGCGTCGCGTCAATACGCGAACGGGAAGCTCCCTGAGTACTTCGACGCGGTCACCGGCCGGGTGGAAGACGATGGGCTCAATATCAATGACGACACGCCATTGTATATCCTTGCAGCCAATCACCATTTTCGGGCAAGCGGGGATTTAGATTGGCTTCGGAAGACTTATCCCGCGGTTGCACGTGCTGCTCGCTACATCATCACGCAGATCGATGGGCGCGGCCTGGTGTTTTGTTCGGCCAACGATCCACGCGGCGATGTATGGTCCATCGCCGGGTGGCGTAACATCATTTCCGGCTACTCCATTAACGGTGCGGTAACGGAAATCAATGCCGAATGTGTCGCGGCATTGCGGGCAGCCTCTCATTTGGCGGACAACCTTGGCGGATTCGAATCGGATAGAGATGGCTTTGCCGATGCCGCCAAGCGCGTGCGTCAAGCGATGGATGAAAATCTCATCAACCCGGAAAACGGGTTGTACTACCTGAACGTCGACGTAGAGGGAAACGCGCACACCGATGTAACGGGCGATGAGATCTTCCCTGTAATTATGCGCGCCTGCGAAGACGAAGTTGGATTTCGAATTATCAGCCGCCTGAATTGCGCCGACTTTTGGACATCAGCGGGCCTACGCACCCTTTCGCGGCTCGATCCTCGCTACGATCCCGTGGCATGCTCGGGATTACTCGGCGGCGTATGGCCGGGGTTAACTTGGTGGTACGCATTCGCCGCCGCGCAGTATCATCCCGAATTCATGGTTCGTGCACTACGATCGTCATTCCAGCATTACGGCGTCGATCCACGGATCTACAACACCGTTCCCGGCCAGTTCAGTGAATGGTTCGACGGCGAAAGTCTCTCGAATCGCGGCATGCGGCTTTCGCCGTGGGAACCCCCGCGTTTCTTGTGGGCCGCCATTGAGGGTGTGTGCGGACTGATGCTAACGCCCGGGCCGCCACGAATAAACCCACTTATCCCGGCGCATTGGAAATGGGTGGGTTTGCGCAACCTTGCGTACCACGGTGGATTGATCTCCTATTTCCTCGTGCGCGAAGGCGGTGCCGGTTTTCGCGTTTACTCGACCGGTATCGTGGACAGCGATTGGGACGTCTCCCTGTATCACGAAGACGCCTCGGATTACGTGCGTGTTTTTTCCGATGCCGCAGCTGTGATCAGCCTTTCGCGCGACGACGGGTTAGCTGTTTTCATTGGAAATACCAGCATGCAAACGATCCAGTCGCCGCTTTCCATCAACGCGCGCATTGCGCTGGACACGAAGTTCAATTTACGAACGTACAACAGCGAACGCGGCGACTGGGAAGCATCGGGCGCTGTCTCAGCGATGGAAATGCGAGCGCTTTCACTGAATATCGAAGCCAACGGCTTTCGAGTGCTAGAGTTTTCGCTGGAAACGAGCGAGTAAGCTGTGGCTGTAGCGCAAGAGTTTGCCGTCGCCGAGGTTGCGCAGCATCCGCAGCAAGGAAGCGTCGCAGCTGCAGTTATCGGAGCGGCGGCGTTGGCGATCTTCATCGACGGAACAGCGAGCGCTACGATTACCGCAGGCTTGCCGTACGTTCAGGGTGTCGCAGGCTCCACGCCCGACGAATCGTCGTGGATTGTAACCGCATTTAACGCACCTTATTATGCGACGATCCTTTTTAGCCCGTGGCTTTACGCGCGATTCGGCCGAAAACCGTTGCTTCTCGGCGGCCTAATTGGTTTTGCGGCGACATCCATACTGCTTGCGCTCGCGAACTCGTATCCCACGATCGTCGCGCTGCGGGTTTTTCAAGGAATGACGCTCGGATGCGTATTCGTACCGGTCGTGCTGCTTTTCTTTACCTCGTTATCGCTCTCCGCGCTTCGGTTAGCCGTCCCCGCATTCGCGTTGATGGTGCTTACGGCGGGTGCGCTTGGAACGCTCGTAGGCGGATATTTGAGCGAAACGTACGGTGCCGCTGCGATTTACCTGCCGGGCGCGTTTTTGGCGCTCTTTGCGGCGCTTTTGATTTGGTCGTATGCGCCCGGACACGACGCACCCCAGCCGAACCTGAAACCCGACACCTTGGGATACTTGCTGTCGCTGCTTGCTTTCGGAGCCCTACAGTATTTGGCGAACGAAGGTGAACGCAGAAATTGGTTCGATGACCCGAGCGTCGTTGTTGCGACCGTGTTGTTGGCGTTTAGCGCATTGATGTTTGTAACGTGGGAACTTCTATACGCCCGCCATCCGCACGCGAATTTTCGGCTGTTTTCGAAGTATCGAAATCTTTTGGTCGGTGGCGTCATAAATCTAGTCCTCGGCGTGTTGGGCTACGCCGTAACGCTGTTTTCGGCATACCTGCAGACAGCCAACGCGGCTACGATTACGCTTGCGGGCGAAGTCATCGCCCTGCGGACATTAACGTACGTGTTCGGGGTTCTGACGGGGTTTGTGATCCTATCCCGGCGCTTGATCGATGTTCGAATCGTCGTTGCGGTCGCCGCGATCGGTACGTCGATTTGTTATTACGGATTTGCCTGCCAGATGACGACGATTGCGGAAGCCGCAAGCTTCATCGGGATAACGCTGCTTTTTGGCTTTTTCTTCGCCCTGCTAAGCCAGCCGGTTCCTTCACTCGTGGTCGGTGCATTGCCGCTCGGCGATCTTCCACACGGCGTTGCGATCTACAAATTAACCGTACCGATAGGGCTCTCGGCCGGTACTGCGATTATCGGTTCGTTTGTCGACCATCGTGTTACGTTTCAGTCGTCACATCTCGCGGGTGCCCTGACCCTGGGTAGCCCCGCGGTCTCGGACTTTGTTGCGCACGGCGGTTCGCTGACGAAACTCGGTGGCCTTTTGCTTCAACAGGCACAAGCCATTGCGTATCAAGACGCGATGGTGGTGATGTGCTGCATTACACTGCTCATTATACCTCTCATTGTTTTCGCGGTTCCCCCGGGTCCGCCACCCCCACGCGAGTAGCGCGATGTTTTTTCGGAAGATGTTGATTGCAATCGACGACTCCGCCCCGTCGCAATACGCGATCGAAGTCGGGTTGATCGTCGCACAACGCGATAAATCTCCGGTAATCTTCGCCCTCGTTTTGGATCCTGCGCTATTGGAACAAAACTTTGGCTTCAGTTCGATTTGCGAGATGGCGCAAAAAATGGCGGACGATATTATCGCCGGCGCCCTTCAACGCGCGAAACAAGCGGGCGTCGAGGCGACATCCCAGGTGCTCTTCAGTGACGCGACCCGAGGGATCATCGAACTCGCGCGAACCGAGAACGTCGGATTGATCGTGATGGGCACGCACGGGCGCAGCGGCATTGCGCGCGCCTTGACGCGAAGCATCGCCGAAGAGGTGCTACGCCAAACGAAGACGCCGCTGTGCGTTATTCGCCGTCCGCCGATCGGTAAAATCCACGAGAAGATCCTCGTACCTATCGTTAACGACGATTTGGGACAGCTCGCCGTGAACTATTCGATAGAGCTCGCGCAAAATTTCAATTCTTCGCTTTTCTTCTGCACCGTTACGAACGGATCGGGGACTAGCGGTGCCACAGGTTTCCTAGATAGCGTACGCGCCTATGCACGGCAACAGGGAGTGGAGTCGAACGGCCTTATCCTCGAAGGCCCGGTGTGCGACGCGATTCGAGAGCACGCAGAGACTCAGGACACGGATATTATCGTCATGGCCAGCCACGCTCGCGACGGTTTTATGCGACTCGTTCGAGGCAGCATAACCGAGGCCGTCATTCGAACCAGCCTAATCCCCGTCGTGGTCGTCCGCTAATTCCCGGTGTCATCGATGTGCAGCACGCAATGTGC
>CAZJLJ010000053.1:0-19929 GCA_964546935.1 uncultured bacterium
AAGGACAGGCGCATACTATCAACGCTGATATGCGCCCTGGTTCCACGATAAGTTAAAACAAATTCCAGAGATACTGGTTGTAGACTTCGTGATGGAACTGGACTTCCGGGGGTTTCACGAAGGTGCCGAGTTGTCTCGCGCAACGCTCGGCGCTGGCCTGTTTTAGGTCGGCGTAGCGATCTTTCACGTCGGCTCCGAGCATCTTCGTCGTCCAATCGGCGTCGCGGAAATGCGCCATCGCATCGTAGATGTTATCCGGCAGATACCGTTCGGCTTGACGCAGGTTGCGCTCTTTGCTGATGTTGCCTTCGAGTCCGGTCTTGAATACGGAAAGCATAACCATATACGGGTTCGCATCGGGTCCAACGGAGCGAACTTCAACGCGAGCGCTGCGCTCGTTGCCGATCGGGATACGAACCATCGATCCGCGGTCCACTGCCGACGCCTTGATTTGATTCGGCGCTTCGAAGTGCGGGTCGAGGCGGCGATACGCGTTCACACTCGCATTAAGCATCAAGCAGATATCGTTGCCGTGCGTGAGAATGCGGTCGACGAACTGCCATGCCATCTTGCTGATCTTCTCTTCGCCCTTGGGGTCCCAGAAGAGATTCTTGCCGTTCTTGCTTACCGAGACGTTGGTGTGCATACCGCTGCCGTTAACGCCGACAACCGGTTTCGGAAGAAAGCTGGCCGTCATACCCAAGCGCGTTGCAACTTGGCGGCAGATCAATTTGTAGAGTTGAATTTGATCCGCTGCTTGAACGACTTCACCATACCCGTAGTTGATCTCGAACTGCGACGGCGCAACCTCGGGATGGTCTTTTTCATTCTCAAATCCCATAGCGCGCTGAACTTCGGCAACGGTGTCGATGAAGTCGCGAAGCGGGTCGCCGGGAAGCGAATGGTAATAGCCGCCGGTATTTACGTATTCGAAGCGTCCGGTTTCGTGATAACGGCGTTCGGCATCGATGCCTGCGAAGAGAAAGCCCTCGATTTCGTTGGCCGCATTGAGCGTATACCCCTCACGCTCGTAGAAGTCGTTGGAAAGCTTCTTCAGACGCCCGCGCACGTCGGCTGCGAACGGTGCACCGTTACGGTCGATGACGTCGGCGTAAACCAACACCTTGCCGGGACCGAAGACGTCGCCCGGAGCCCAATAGAACGAGCCCCAGTCTAAAAAGAGACGAAGGTCGCTTTCGCGCTGCGCGGTGAACCCGCGAATCGACGAGCCGTCAAACGTTAAGTTATCCCACGACTTCAAGAGAAATTTCTTGTCGTAGTCGAGCATGTGTAGCCGGCCTTCGAGGTCGCTGAACAGCACGGTAACCGCTTTGATGCGATGTTCGTCGGTAAGATACCGCAGCCGCTCTTCTTGCACGTGCTCCGCCGGGACGCGTTCGCGGCGCTGTTGCTTGGCGCGCAAGTTCAATTCTTCCAGCTCTCCGTATGAGAGCGTGAGGAAATCTCGCAGTTCGGTACTAGCCATTTTCTTGTCGTCTGCTCCTTCGCAACGCGGGGTATGTGCCACGCTTACACAACGTTGCCGCCGCGCCTTTGTGCATTTGGTAAAACGTGCGGGCCTGGGCGGGCGAGGACCCGCACCGAAGGCGGCGGAAAACGCGCCTATATGCTAGCAGCGTTTTGTCGTCTGCGCGCCTTTGTTTTGGGCGCCACGGCTTTCCTTATGACTTTTTCGGCTTCCGACGCTTCGAGCGCCGTCCCGCGGCCCTTTACGGCTCGCGACCTGGTAATGCTCGATCGTGTCTCGGATCCCCACCTCTCACCCGACGGCGAAGAGGTACTCTATACCGTCCGTTCCACCGATTACACAGCCAACCGTGCCAAGTATGCGCTGTGGATGCTCGCCGTGAACGATCCGGCGAGCGCGCACGCGCTGCCGGTTTCGCGGGGCGGCGCAAGCGACGGCCGGTGGGCGCCCGACGGCAAGACGATTTACTTCCTGTCGTCGCGCAGCGGATCGACGCAAGTTTGGCGTGCGAATTCGAACGGATCGCAGGCTACGCAGGTAACGCGCCTTCCGTTAGACGTGCAAGCGTTCCGCATTACACCGGATGGCCGTTCCATCGTCGTTGCGCTTGAAGTGTTTCCGGATTGCCCAACGCTTCAATGCACGCAACAGCGTCTCACCAAAGGCTCCCATTCGCCGAGCGGCGTGGTGTACAACCGTTTGTTCGTACGTCACTGGGACACGTGGGAAGACGGAACGAGAAATCATCTCTTCGTGCTGCCGATCCATAACGGTAGCGCGAGCGGAACGGCCGTCTCATTGATGCGCGATTTCGATGGCGATTCACCGTCGAAGCCCTTCGGCGGAGACGAAGATTTTGCGATCGCGCCGGACAGCCGCACCGTCGTCTTTTCCGCACGTCTGGCTGGTAAATCCGAACCGTGGAGCACGAACTTCGACCTGTGGCAAGTTCCCATCGACGGTTCCAAAGCGCCAAAAGATATTACACCGGATAACCCCGCGTGGGATGCAACGCCGGTCTTTTCGCCCGACGGCACACGTCTCGCATACAAAGCGACGAAGCGTCCCGGCTTTGAATCGGATCGCTTCGGCGTCATGGTGCGCGACCTTAGTACCGGCAAAACGACCGAGATCGACAAGGCTTGGGACCGTTCCGCCAACGAGATCGCCTGGTCCAAGGATGGAAAGACCATTTTCGTGACTGCGGACGACCTTTTGGATCGCGCGCTCTTTGCAATGGACGCAAGTTCGGGCACCGTTACTCGGCTGTCGAAGGACGGCGCCGTCGAATCATTCGACGTTGCTGAAAACAGCGTCGTGTTCGCGCGCTCTGCGCTCGATTCACCCGCGCAGCTTTTCCGCACTGCAACAACCGGCGGCACACTTTCGCAATTAACGCACGCGAACGCGTCGAAACTCGCCGGCATTGCAATGTCGTCTTTCCAACGGTTTACGTTCACCGGTTGGAATGGTGACACGGTGCATGGAATCGTAACTAAACCGTACGGGTATCAGCCCGGAAAGAAATATCCCGTAGCGTTTTTGATTCACGGCGGTCCGCAAGGAAGCTTCGGCGACGACTGGAGCTACCGTTGGAATCCGCAAACGTACGCAGGACGCGGGTATGCCGTCGTTTCGATCGACTTCCACGGTTCCACCGGTTACGGACAAGCCTTCACGGATGCAATCAGCCAACATTGGGGAGACCGGCCGCTCGAAGATTTGCAAAAAGGTTGGGCCGCTGCGCTTGCACAGTTTCCATTTCTCAACGGCGATCGCGCCTGCGCGCTCGGTGCATCTTATGGCGGCTTCATGATCGACTGGATTGCGGGCAATTGGAATAGCCCGTGGAAGTGCCTCGTTTCACACGACGGCGTTTTCGACAACCGTATGATGGGTTACGCAACCGAAGAGCTCTGGTTCAGCGAATGGGAGAACGGCGGAACGCCGTGGAGTAATCCTGCCGGCTACGATCGCTTCAACCCGGCCGATCACGTTGCCGATTGGAGAGTACCGATGTTAGTCGTGCACAGCGCTCGAGATTTCCGTATCCCGATCAGTCAAGGTATCGGCGCCTTTACCGCGTTGCAGCGCAAAGGCGTGCCAAGTGAATTCTTGTCTTTTCCGGATGAGAACCACTGGGTGTTAAAGCCGCAAAATTCGGTGCAATGGCACGACACCGTCGAAGCGTGGCTCGGACGTTACCTGCAATAACCTAAGTTAGAAACCGCACGGCCAGGACGGCCATGTCGTCGTGCACGCGATCGCCGGTAAAGCGTCGCACATCGTCGATCACCGTCCTGGCCAATGTTTCCATCGTAGCTTCACGATGGTTGTCGAGCAAATTCAAGAGGCGCTCGCTTCCGTAAAAATCACTGCCACGCGGATCTCTACGCGCTTCGGTGATTCCGTCGCTGACAACCAAAAGAACCGTACCGGCGCCCAGCGGAATGAAACGCTGATGGAACAAGTGGCGCTGCGGTGCAAAGACTCCGATCAACGGCGCCGTTACGGGCAGTTGTACCGGATCGCTCTCGGCCGGCAGAAGAAATGCGGCGTCGTGCGCTGCCGATGCATACACAAGTGCCTGCCGCTGCTCGTCTGCAATCGCCAAGAAGCACGTAGCAAACGATTCGTCTGCCTCGAACGCCGCGTTTTCCGTGTAAAGACGATCGAGCGCCACCATTACTTTCTCCGGGGTAAATGCTTCTGAAGCGTACGCTCGCAGCGCATACTTCACCATCGCGGCGTGCACCGCGGCGCGCTCTCCTTTGCCGCTGATATCCGTTACCGAAAACATGCAAGAACCGTTGTCGAAGGCGTAAACGTCAACGACGTCGCCGCCGATGTTTCCATCAGATAGCCTGTACTGCACGGCATATTCGACGCCGCGTGCCTTCGCAGCGCGCGGAGAGAAGAGATGCTTAACGAGGACGGCAGCCGCGCTTCGCAGATCCTCCGTCGCCATCGGATCGTCGGCATCAACCGATGCCTCGCCCGTTGGCGCATCGGCGGGTCCTCTCGGCGGAACCGGTGGGCTTTCGGTCCACGGTCTTAGGGTTGGTAGCTCCTCCATCGCAAACGTGTTTTGCCCTACTGCGCGTCCTTCTATGCGTCGTCTTAGGCGTGTGCCCGCCAGCTTGCACTCTTCAGCCCAACGCGATTTTACTTCGACTTAAACATGCGCTATTTATAGTGTCCGTATGTCGCTCGAACTTTTTTGAGTTGAGGATGTGCAATGCAATTTCTCCGGACGGCTATCGCATTAGCTTTTTCAAGTTCGTTATTCGCCGCGTGTTCCGGCGGCAACGCAAACGGAACTACACCGGGTGTCCCTAACGCGGTTACGCAAGCAGATACATCAAGAATCGCGGGTCCAAAGGCGGTCATTGCGTCAGCTTACTCGGTTGCGGTCTTCGCGCGTGGAAACGCGAAGCTCTTCAATCCTGATTCTGTCGTCGCGGCCGGCGGCTATACGTACGTCGGCTTTCAAAATGCAACGAAAGCGACGGGAGGCGGCGGCGACAGCACGATCGCGCAATACAACGCGCCGAGCCATATTCTTCGATCGATAAACGTGCCCGGGCGCTGCGACGGGATGCGTTTCGATCCGTACAGTCGCGTTCTCTGGATCACGGTAAATGAAGACGCCAACAGTTCGCTCTTCACCTGGAATCCGTTCACGGGAACCGTCAAACACTATACGTTCACCGCTGCGCCGCATCACGGCGGGTACGACGATATCGCGTTCGCAAACGGAAAAGCGTTCGTAGCCGCGTCTAATCCGGCCCTAAACGCGAGCGGAATCAACACCGCACCGGCCGTCGCAAGCGTAACGCTAAGCGGTGGGAAGGCGATCGTTTCCCCGGTCCTGCTTGGAGATGCGAGTGCTCGGGATATTTCGACGGGCACGGTTGTGAAACTGAATCTAACCGATCCCGATTCACTCGCGCTATCGCCGACAGGTGATGTCATCTTGGTCGATCAGGCCGATTCAGAACTCATCTACCTGCACAATGCGGGCTTGGCGACGCAGCGCGTAAGCCGGTTAGGCGTGGGAACGCAACTCGACGACATCGCCTACGCCACCGAATCCGATGGATTGTTCTACGTTGTCGATTCAACCGCCAACACAATCTACACCGTACGCGGGCACTTCACGCCGGGCGCTCTCTATGCGGAGGCTCCTCACGATTCAGGCGTTGCGGGCTTCATTGGCACCGTAAACACTCTCACGGGAACGATTACGCCGGCGATCGTTGGATTCGGAAGTCCGACCGGGCTAATCTTCGTGAGCGATCGCGATTAAACCGAACTTACGAGTTTAGTGCGCGTTCCTCGGGCGGCGATGCCAGCCGGAAGGTCGTGACGACGTCCGACATGGCATCGCCCTCGTTGCGCAAGCTTCTCGCCGTACCGCTGAGTTGTTGGATCTGCGCCGCCAGTTCGATAGCCGAGGCGGAGACTTGCTCGGCGGTCGCGGACTGTTCTTCCGCCGCCTGAGCGATTTCGTTTAGGGCGCCGCTAATCTCGGCGATGGCCTGCTTCATCTCAGCTGCTGCGGCAGCGTTTCTTTCCGTGATGCTCAGAACGCCGCTTTCGCTCTCGGTGGAACTCTGGCTCACCTGTCGCACCGCATCGGCGCGGTTGGCAACGTTCTCGGCAATCTCGTCGGTCTGCGCGATCGCGCCTTCCAGCGTACGCAGTGCGTTGGAAGAGTCCGCGGCAAGCGCGAGGCCCTCTTCCGTTGCGCGTGCCGACGATTGCATCGCTTTCTGTGCGCGCTCGACTTCCATTCGAATCGCCGAAAGAATCGCTTCAATTTCTCGCGTCGCCGTAACGGAACGCTCGGCGAGCTTGCGCACTTCCGACGCGACGACCGCGAAGCCGCGACCGTGTTCACCGGCTCGAGCAGCCTCGATAGCGGCGTTGAGTGCCAGCAGGTTCGTCTGATCGGCGATGTCGCCGATAATGCTGATGATTTCCGTAATCGCGTGCGAGCGTTCGGTCAGCGTCGAGATAGCATCGACCGCGCCCCCCGATTCGCGGCGTATCGATTCCATCGCCACCGCAGTCTTCGTCATAGCATCGTTGCCCTTCGCGGCATCACGGCGGGCTAGCGTTGCGGCCGCTTTCAATTCCGATGCAAACGCCGAGATGGCGTCGATCTGCTCTTGTACGTTACGACGCGACCCGTAGGCTTGCGCAAGAGCGGATTGTTGCGACTCGGCGTCCGATGCAACGCGCTGCACGGTTTTCGCGATGCCGTCGAGCGAGCTGCTGGTAAAGCGCAAGTGTCCCGCTTGGCGAGAAACGCCCATTGCCAGCTCCTCGACTGCCCTCGAAATCTCTTGGACCGCAACATTCGATTGGTCGGTAGCTGCGGCAACCTCGCTGCTGACGAATTGCAAGTGCGACGACGCCGAGGCGACGCTTCGAATCGCATGGTGAAGACGGCTCACCGTCTCAGCAAAGGTGTGCGCCACGCTGCGCAAGCCGTCGGAAAGCGTATTATAGTTTTGCGCGAGGACCGTTACTTCGTCGTTGCCGCTCGCTTCAACGGGTTCCGACTGCGCACGATACGACGCTGTGAGGTCGCCCGAAGCCAAGCTGCCGAATGCCGCAAGCAGTCCTTCGAAATCCTTGCCCACTACGTTGGCAATCGCATCGGTCGTCGCTCGAACGCGCCGCGATACCGAATTTGAAAAAATCAGCGCAAACGCGATACCGATCAGCGCGGCAATGATACCTAACGAAACTCCGACGGCGAATGCCGAATTCTGCAACCGCGTTACGCGGGCGCCGGCCGCAGCCATTTCTTTTTGCGCGTCCTGTTCGGAACGAACCAAGGCATCTTCGATC
Source organism: uncultured bacterium (assembly GCA_964546935.1). GTDB lineage: Bacteria > Vulcanimicrobiota > Vulcanimicrobiia > Vulcanimicrobiales > Vulcanimicrobiaceae > JALYTY01. Next base: position 7,352 of record CAZJLJ010000053.1, read on the forward strand.
GGACCGTAGTGACTGTTGTTGTACATCCATACGCCGCGGTTGTGATTGCCATGCAGCTGCAAATCGACGGCGCTTTGCATGCCGGGCAAATAGCCTTTCTCGCCGTAAAGAAGGCTGCGCATTTTCGCGTATGCTTCTTTCTGCGTCGCGTTGCCGGCATGGGCCTCGGCATCGGACATCTTCGCATTTACTTGGTCGACCGCTTGATGGAACGCCGCGATGTCTGCCGCTGCAGGCTTGGTTACAAGAACGACCGTGGCGGTTGTATCGTCAAGGCTAGTCAGCGCGAGGTCCAGCGCCTGAGCCGAGAAGACCGCCGGTTGGCTCGAAACCAAAATTCGCTGGTTTTCGTCCGCGAGTTCGCGCACAATAAAAAGCGTCACGATCAACGCGACGGCGGACATAACGATAACGGCAAGCATACTCGCCAAGAGTTTTGCTCTCATAACCTTTTCCAGCAATCGGCTTCCTAGCCCGAAAAGTGAGGCGCCAAGCGCCTTTTAGGCCAAAATAACCTTTTAAGCGCGACTTTCAGTGCTGTGCGACCCCCCATTTTTGTGGAGACTGTCAAGAGTGAGTAATGAAAGCGAAAACTTTAGCGCCCTTGGATTGCACCCGGCGTTAGTCGATGCGACCACCGCTTTAGGGTATGAAGAGCCGACCCCGATACAGCGTGAAGCAATTCCTCAGTTATTGCAGGGACACGATTTGCTCGGGCAGGCCGCAACCGGAACCGGCAAAACGGCGGCATTCGCGCTACCGCTTCTTCATCGCATCGGCGAACGTCACGACGGAGAACGAACCGTTCGCGGACTGATCCTCGTTCCGACTCGCGAGCTTGCGATGCAAGTCGCCGAAGCGGTGCACAAGTACGGACGTTTACTTGGGACCAGCGTCCTCCCAATCTACGGCGGCCAATCGATGCAGCAACAACTGCGCGCTTTGCGCCGCGGCGTCGACATCGTGGTGGCCACGCCCGGCCGCGCGCTCGATCACATTCGAAGGGGAACGCTGCAATTGAGCAACGTCGAGCATCTAGTATTGGATGAAGCCGACGAAATGCTCGACATGGGGTTCGCCGACGAACTTGAAGCAATCGTTGCAGCGGTACCGCAAGAGCGGCAAACAGCGCTCTTCTCCGCAACGATGGCTCCTCGGATCAAAGCGATCTCGAAACGGTATTTGCAAAATCCGGTTCAAGTGACGATCGGAACGGAGCCTGCGAAAGCCGGAAAAACGGGCCGGATTCGCGAGGTCGCTTACGTCGTGCAGCGTGCGTATAAGTCTGCCGCGCTCGCGCGCGTGCTGGACATGGAAGCTCCCACATCGGCGATAGTTTTCTGCCGGACGCGAACGGAAGTCGATGAACTCACGGAGACACTAAGCGCTCGCGGTTATCAGGCGGAAGCGCTGCACGGGGGCCTTTCGCAAGAGCAGCGCGATCGCGTCCTGCGCCGGTTTCGCGACGGAACCTCTGAAATTCTCGTCGCGACCGATGTTGCAGCACGCGGATTAGATATCGAGCACGTGTCACACGTCTTCAATTATGACGTTCCTTCGTCGGCCGATTCATATGTGCATCGCATCGGCCGCACCGGACGCGCAGGGCGCGAAGGCGTAGCCATTACACTAGCCGAGACTCGAGAGCATCGCTTATTGCGCAACATCGAACATCAGACGAAACGAAAGATCCGTATAGAAGCGGTACCGACAGTAACCGATCTGCGCGAACGGCGTCTCGAACTTACGCGAGCTGCGATTGAGGAAACGCTGCAAGGCAACGAGCTGGAACGATATCGCCCCCTCATCGAAGCACTTTCGGTCGAACACGACATCGTCGATATCGCGGCTGCCGCCGTGCGTATCGCCGAACAGGCGCGCGGCGACGGAGAACAAGAGGAAGCCGAGATTCCGGCCGCAGCGCCGGTTCCCGCGAAAGGCCGCGACCACGAACGCCGTCCGGCGCGGTCGCAAAGCAGCTCGGCAGACGTTTCGAAGATTTACCTCGGGATCGGACGCGGCGCCGGCATTAGGCCGGCGGATCTCGTCGGCGCGATCGCAAACGAAGCCGGAATCTCCTCGCGAGCGATCGGCGCAATCGATATCGCCGATGGCTTTTCATTAGTGGAAATTCCGTCTTCGGAAGTGAACCGCGTCATTCAAGCGCTGCGCGGAACGACGATTCGCGGCAAAAAAGTTACGGTTCGCCGGGATCGAAAAGCTTAGCGATACTATCGTGCAGTTCAGGGCTTTCCGGAGCTACGCGAGAGGAAAAGCGCGTCACGTTCCCACCGCGATCGATTAGAAACTTCTCGAAGTTCCATTTGATGTCCGAAGAATCGCCGCTCGCTGCAATCAACGCCTTATACAGCGGGTGGCGCCCCGGTCCGTTGACGTCGACCTTTTCGAACATGGGAAACGTTACGCCGAAGCGAGCCGAGCAAAACGTCGCAATTTCTTCGTTCGAGCCGGGCTCTTGAGCACCGAATTGATTGCACGGAAATCCCAAAACCGAAAAACCGCGATCCTTAAACTCGTCGTACAACGTTTGCAGACCGGTGTACTGCGGCGTGAAGCCGCATTCGGACGCGACGTTCACAACCAGCATCGGATTGCCGCTATATTTTCCGAGCGTTTCTCGCGTTCCGTCGATGCGGTCGATTTGAATGTCGTCGAGATCGCGCGTAATCATGATCGAACCTTTCCTTTCTCAATCTTCTTCCGGAAGCGATACGCCGATTTGGCTAAAAAGGGATGTATTGGCCTTGAGCGCATCGACGATGTCGCTCTCGTCGCCATAAGTCTTTCTTAAATCAAGCAGTTGCGCCCGGCTTGCGCGCAGCTCTTTCACTTTCTTCTCTAGTTCCGCCGTGGGAATCTGTTCGCTGCTCGAAGGCGGCCGATCCAGCCACTCCGTGATAGCGTTGTACGCGTCGGTGCCACGCGCGGTCGCCTTGGAGAGTGCGGCAGCATAATCGCTCACCAGCCGACGGCCTCGCCGTCTTTTCCGAAATCGGATCCGGCGCTATAGGCACCGCTTGGTAAAACCATGATGGCCTGATAGCCGCCTAAAGTGCTGCGATTAACCGGTTTTACGTTGTGCCCCATGTTGCGCAAGCTTTCTCCTACGAGGTCGAAAAGCGGTGACTCCAGACTAAGCGTATTCGAAATTTCATCGTGGCGAAAGCGGGCCATGTCTCCCGCCTGCTGGATGTTCGCACCAAGATCGATCACATCGACGAGGGTCTGCTCGTGACCCTGCGCTTGCATGTCGCCGCCCATTAAACCTAGCGTCATAAGCGGCCGCCCGTTGCGCGTGACGAAACCCGCCATCAGCGTGTTATACGGGCGCTTTCGCGGCGCAATAACATTTGGGCTTTTCGGATCGAGCGTAAAGAGCCCGCCGCGATCGTGCAAGATGAAACCGTAACCCGGGACGGTGATACCGGAGCCAAAACCGTCGTAATTGCTATTCACCCACGACACCATGTTGCCGAAGCGATCGGCCGTGGAAAGAACTATCGTGTCGCCCGCACCCCGGCCTGCGCCCTCGGGTTCCGTATTGGACGCCCGATGCGGATCGATCTTCGAACATGCTTGCGCCGCATAGTCAGTTGAAAGCAAGCGTTGAACGGGGACGGTTTCACGATCGGGATCGGCGTTGTAGCGATACAGATCAGCGTATGCAATCTTCTTCGCCTCGATCAGCATGTGCCAATAATTCGCGTTTGCAGGGCCAAGAGAAGCCAGTGTCTGACCCGGGAAAGCGTGCCCGGTACAAGCGCTTAAAATGTTCAGGGCTTCAAGCGTCGCAAAGCCTTGCGACGGCGGCGGGAGTTCCATCACGTCGTAGCCGTGATATCTTGTGCTGACCGGAGCAACCCACTCACCCCGATAACTTGCTAAATCTTGCAACGTCATGGTGCCGCCGAGCGCGCTCGACTTAGCGACGATGGCGCGCGCAATCTCACCTTTGTAAAAACCGTCGCGACCGCTGCGCTGCAACACTCTGAAAGCACGTGCAAGCTGGGGATTGCGATACAGTTGCCCTTCTTGCGGCGGCGCGCCGTTGATGTACCACGTCCGCACCGAATCGGGATCAAGACGCGTGCAACAGTTACGCAGCGGCAACGCCGGCGGCAACCGCCAATCATGAGCGATACGCTCTGAAACGGGGAATCCGTTTTCGGCGTACTCCACCGCCGGCGCAAGTACGCGATCGAATTTCATGGTACCGTAGCGCCGCAGAACTTCGTCCCAACCCCACACCGTGCCGGGAACGGTTACGTCGAGGATGCCGCCAGGCGGCATGCCCGATCCCGGCCCCCAATTTTTTGCGTCGTAAGCGTAACCAAGGCTGTTGAAGCGCGCGAGCGTCGCGCCGCTCGGAGCCATTCCGCTTGCGTTTAGAACGTGCAGTTTATGCTCTTTCGCAACGTAAATGATTGCAAAGAGATCGCCGCCGATTCCCACGTTCATTGGCTCCACGACGTTCAGCACGGCTGCTGTCGCAACGGCCGCATCGACAGCGTTTCCGCCTTGCATGAGAATGCGCAGTCCCGCTTCTGCTGCCAACGGTTGGCTCGTCGCAACGATTCCGTTGCGCGCCATCACGGGCGAACGGCTTTGCGAAAGCCAACCTTCGGCTCGCTCGCCGCGTACGGCGCGACAGGCCGGTGCGGGCGAAGCTGCAGTGCACGAGGACGCAAGGGGTTGTGAACCGGCGTCGCTTAGCGATGCAATCGCAAAAATCAAAACCAATGCCGCAGCTACACGCTTGGATGCTCGATTGAATGGAAGCATTCTTGCCTAGCCCTTCCCTGGAATGAAGTGACCGCGAGAGGCGGAAGGCCGCCTCACAACGGTTGCAACTCAGCATTACTTTCCTGTACTGAGTGCACGAGAACCGCCGGGTAGTTCTTGGCCTCTCGACCGGATCCACACGTTTCAAAAAAACGCGCGTTATCCGTTAGAGGAAAGCCACTATGCAGCATTTCAAAGGGTTTGTCGGAGCCTGTTTATTAGCAGCGCTCGTCTCCGGTTGTGCCGGACAAAGCAGTTCGGTGATGCCGGCCGATCCCCCCACAAGTCAGCAAGCAAACGCGATAAGCCAGTCACCTCTTAGCACGGATGCTGCAGACTCGACGACACAAGCCACGGACGTCACTCAACGAGACCAATCGAATCCAACAATCGACGCCGCGCCGGAAACTTCAACAGCCGCGGCGTCTACCGATGCCCTTTCCACCGCCGCGCTCACAACGAACGCGTCATCGGTTCCGCGTCACGTCATGACGGTTGATTATTTAGGAACGCCGTTTGGCACGACCGCGGTATCGCCGTCGCGCGCGGCTCCGTACCTGTCGTGGGCCGAAACCGGCGTAAACAACACCAACTCAATGACAGCCGTCGGCATGCGGACGCTCGTGTACGTCGACGCGAATCGCCAGGAGAGTCGCGATCCATTAGCAGTTGCGGGTGGCGAAGGAGCATTCGCCCACAGTTGCTCGAGCTCGCGCATCCACGACTATCACGATCACGTAATTCAGTATCTAATGGAGCCCGGATCGTACGCCCTGCGCACTGCGTACGCCACCTACGTTCGCGTTCGGAGCGCCGGCCATACTGTAACGGCAATGTTCCAAGACGACTCCGTTGCCCCAAGCGCCTATTACGCGGGATTTTTCTCACCGTCGCTTCCGTGCGGATACACGCTATCCCGTTGGCAGTCCGCTCAGCGTGGCTTACAAGCGTCCATTAACCACGACACTATTCTCAATGGGCTCGCGAGTAATACCACCTGGCCGCTGCTCGACAATCCATCGACCATCGGCGGAAACTACGAAGGCTGCTTTGATACGAACGGCACGCATCACTACATCGCGGGCCAATCGTGGATCAACGCTCAGAAGCTCCAAGCCTATGTGACGGGACGCGGTAAATACTTTGAATGCATGGCGCTGGATACAACGCCGGCCGTCTCGGCCATTCGCGGGCGTCTGTATAACATCGCATCGTTCCTAATGACGTACGTCCCATCGCGCAGCATGCTATGGGAGACGTATTACACGCCGTCGCGCGTGCACGTAATGCCCGAGAGCCAACTGATACCGACAAGCCCCATCGAATCGAACAACATCACGTACCTGCGGCGATCCAGCGGCGTTTACATGCGTCAATACCGCGCGTGCTACTACGCTGGACGTAGTATCGGTCCGTGTGCAATGGTCGTGAACAGCGACTCCGTCACGCACTCACGTCCCAGCTTCTCCTACGCCTTCCGGCACACCATGGCACTCCATGGCTACGGTATTTTGGACGGCGGTACGGCGACGTTCAATGGGTCGGCTCCAGGATCGCTCGGCGGCGAAAGCGCGTACGTCGCGGTGCCCTAAGTTGGCCGGAAATGTCCGGGCTCCGTCCTAGGCAGCCCTTTAACCGGCGTAATTCTCGGCGGATAATGGCAATACACTCGTCATGAAAGGATGACTCGTTTTGTCTGAAAAAGTCCGCCCCGTCCCGATGGAACAATCCGCTCTACTAGTTATCGACGTGCAAGACTCGTTCAAGGCCGGTCCGCGATGGGCTCGCCGCAGCACGCCACGTTTCGAAGAAAACGTGTCGCGGCTGATCGATGCGTTCCGCGCTGCAGGCCGGCCGGTGATCTACTTCCTGCACAGTGACAAGGATGAAGCTTTCGAAGTTACGAGTCCTTACTACAAGCTGATGGACTTTTTGAAGCCGCGTGCCGGCGAGCCCATCCTTCACAAGACGACGCGAAACTGCTTCACCAGCACGAACCTGGTCCCGTTGCTACTGGATCAAAACGTCCGGCGCATCGTGGTCACCGGAATTCAAACCGAGCAGTGCTGTGAAACGACGACTCGCGTCGGCGCGGATCTCGGTTTCGATATGGACTTCGTCACCGAAGCGACCATGACGTTTCCGATTCCGAAAACGCTTGAACCGAACAGCGAAGAGTTGCCGGTTCAAGCGATTATCGAACGCACCGAATACGCGTTGCGCCGCCGTTTCGCACGAATAGCGACCGTCGAAGATATCGTCCGGGCATTCGCACTTTCGAAAGCGGCATGAGCCAGGTTATCTTTGCAATCGCCGACCAGGTCGAGCTTTTCGACCTGGCCGGCCCCGCACAGGTTTTCTACGAAGCCGCGGCCGCCGGCGCGGATTACGAGATCGTCTACGCCGAAATCGATCGCAGCGATCGGAGCGCCCAGGGGCTGGCGTTAGCGAAACTGCAATCGCTGCCGGCGACGGTCAACGCCGGCGACATCGTAATCGTGCCGGGCTCCAGCGTGTTACGCCGCGCGGAATGGCCGCGTAAAAATGCCGGCTTCTTGGATTGGCTCCGGTCCGCGCACCATCTCGGCGCGACGATTTCATCCGTGTGCGTCGGCGCGTTCGCTTTGGGAGCGGCGGGTTTGCTCGACGGCCGTCACTGTACGACACACTGGAAACACGTCGAGCAGCTTCAACAACGGTATCCGCGCGCAAACGTCATTGCTAACCGGCTCTACGTCTTCGATGGGACGATTGCGACGAGCGCCGGCATTGCTTCGGGCGTGGATCTCGCGCTCGCGATGGTGGAACGCGACCAGAGCGCACGAATCGCGGCAATCGTAGCGCGCGAAATGGTGATTTCCGTTCGCCGCTCGGGATCGCAGGAACAGTTAAGTCCGTATTTCGACGGCCGCGAACACATGGTTCACGAAGTTCACGTCGTGCAAGACTGGCTTGTCGACCATCCCGGCGACGCGTTCACGCTCGACGAATTGGCTGCCAGAGCCGGCGTTAGCACGCGCACTTTGACGCGACAGTTCAAAGCCGCTACCGGGCGTACCATCAATGCTTACGCGACATCGCTTCGATTGGAACACGCACGTTCGCTTCTGCGTGACGAAGCGTTGACGATCGACCAAGTCGCGGAGCGTTGCGGGTTTGCCGACGCGCGGCACCTCCGCCGTCTATGGAAGGATGCACACGGAGCGCCCCCCTCCGCGTATCGTTGACTTTTCGCGCCCGCGCAGCTAAGATTCATAACCGAACGGTTAATGATTATTTGAGAGGCGGCGATGACCCTTCGGCGCACATTTCACGGCTGACGTAATTCTTTCGCACCGCCCGATGGCACATGAAACGAGGCGCCCGGAACACGTTGCCCAATGGGACGTGTTCCTGGAGCGCCTCGCTGCGGCCCTGTAACGTTTCGAACGCGTTACGCGGTCGTTTTTCGCTCGCGTAGAAAGCTGAAGAACTCCGCGCCTTCGCGGATCCGGCGTTTCATTACTTGCGGGTCGCGCAACATGCCGCCGAAGAGCGAGACCATTTTGCGGGGACGGAAGTAAAACTTCTTGTAAAAATCATCGAGCGAGTTGAAGATCAGCGTCTTGCTGATGCCCGGATAGTTTAAAGCCGCGGTTTGTATACCGTGTGTGTCTACCAAATCGTCGGTTCGCTGTTCGAGCCAGCCTTGTTCTTGTGCTTGGCGGTAAAGTTCCGTCCCCGGATACGGAGCGGCGAGCGAAACTTGAATCGTTTCGGGATCGATCTCGCACGCGTAACGGATGGTCTCCCGAATCGTTTCGGGCGTTTCACCCGGTAATCCAAGAATGAACGTTCCGTGGATCGTGATACCGAGCTCGCGGGCGTTCTTTGAGAACTCCCGGGCGATATCTAGGCGAATGCCTTTCTTGATGTTGTTTAAAATCTGCTGGTTGCCCGACTCGTAGCCGACGAGTAAGAGACGCAACCCGTTTTCTTTCATGATTTCGAGCGTTTTACGCGGAACGTTCGCTTTAGCGTTGCACGACCACGTGACGCCAAGCTTTCCAAGCCGGCGCGCGATCTCTTCGGCCCGTGGCTGATTGTCGGTAAAAGTGTCGTCGTCGAAAAAGAACTCGCGTACTTGCGGAAAGAGTTCTTTGGCACGCTTCATCTCTGCTTCGACGTTCTCGACGCTACGAACGCGGTACGAATGTCCGCCTAAAGTTTGCGGCCACAAACAGAACGTGCACTTCGAGCGGCATCCGCGACCCGTATAAAACGAAACGTACGGATGCTGCAAGTAGCCGATGTAGTAGTTCTCGATCGTTAGATCGCGTTTGTAGACGTCGATAACGCTCGGCAACGCATCCATATCTTGAATCGCCGGACGCGGCGCCGTAAACTCAATGCGATCTCCGCTACGGTATGCAATGCCCGGCACTTCGCTGAGCCGCATTCCCGCCGCCACGTCGACGCAAGTATAATCGAACTCGCCCACGCCGACCCAATCCACCGCGGGTGCGGCCTTCATCGACTCGAGCGGCAGCACGCCGACGTGCGCGCCGACCATGCCGATGAGGACGTTCGGATTCTGCTCTTTGAGGTGCGCAGCGAACTTCGCGTCGTTTGCGAAAGATGGGGTGCTGGTGTGCAAAATTACGAGCTCGTAGTCACGAGCAACGCCCGAGACGTCTTCAATCGATAGATCGTCGGCGGGCGCATCGATCAAACGGCTTCCTTCAACCATTGCGGCGGGTTGCGCCAGCCACGTTGGATACCAAAACGATTTGATTTCGCGACGGGCCTGGTAACGTGAGCCCGCCCCGCCGTCAAAGCCATCGAAGCTCGGGGGGTTCAGAAACAGGGTCTTCATGCTGCTGGACATTCAGGCAAAACCTATCCTCGCAAAGAGCAAGTTAACTGTTGGCGTCTCTCGGGGAAACCCATTTGGCTGCCGGCGTAACGGATACTATTCGGCCGCAAGCCTGCTTATTGGTAACCTTAATCTAAGTGGCGGGGTGGCACTCGTCAAGGAAAATTTTTAAGAACGCCGTCTATTTTAGCCACCGCGGTTCGACGTGTTGATAGAACACCAACCTACAGGAGAATTCGGCATGCGTTTCATGGTTTTGGTAAAGGCGAACAAGGACTCCGAGGCCGGGGTGCTGCCCAGCAAAGAGATGCTCGAGAAAATGGCCCGCTTCAACGAAGAGATGTTTAAAGCCGGTGTGATGCTTGCAGGCGAGGGACTTCAGGCAAGCTCGAAGGGCGCGCGGATCAAGTTCTCCGGCAGCCGCCGCACCGTTACGGACGGTCCGTTTACGGAATCGAAAGAGCTGGTCGCCGGCTTCTGGATCATCGAAGTGAAGTCGAAGGAAGAAGCCGTGGAGTGGATCTCGCGAGCGCCGTTCGAGGGCGGGGAGGAAATCGAGATTCGGCAGATCTTCGAAGCGCAGGACTTCGGTCCGGATCTCTTCCCGCCGGAAGAGGCGGCACGCGAACAAGCCATACGTGATGAACTGCGGAAGAAAGCCGCGCAAAACTAAAAGTTTGCGTGAGCAGGTTGGATGCACATCGCGCCATCGATGCGGTTTGGAGGATCGAATCAGCGAAGCTGATTGCCGGTCTCGCCCGCATCGTGCGCGATGTGGGCATCGCGGAAGAGCTTGCCCAAGATGCGCTCGTGGCGGCACTGGAACGATGGCCTGAATCGGGGGTTCCGGATAATCCCGGTGCTTGGCTCATGGCCGCGGCCAAATTACGCGCGATCGACATGTTCCGTCGCAACGAACGGCTCGAACACAAGACGGAGCAACTAAAGCGCGACTTAGCGGCTCGAAACCTCGCAGAATCCGACTTCGCCGCGGTAGACGAAGAGGTGAGCGACGATTTGTTGCGCTTGATGTTCATAGCGTGCCATCCAATACTCTCGACCGAGGCACGTGTTGCATTGACGCTCCGCCTGCTCGGCGGATTGACCACGGAAGAAATCGCTCGCGCCTTTTTGGTTGCGCCGGCGACCATTGCGCAGCGCATCGTTCGCGCGAAACGAACCCTTAGTGAAGCCGGAGTTCCGTTCGAACTTCCTGATGCGAAAGATCGCGCTACACGTCTTTCTTCCGTACTCGAAGTTATTTATCTGGTCTTCAACGAGGGATATTCCGCAACGGCCGGAGACGATTTGGTGCGGCCGGCGCTGTGCGAAGACGCATTGCGGCTGGGCCGTATCCTCGCAGAGCTTACGCCATTCGAAGCAGAGGTCCATGGTCTGGTGTCGCTTATGGAGATTCAAGCGTCGCGTTTGCGAACGCGGACGACTCCAAGCGGCGAACCGGTTTTGCTTTTCGACCAAGATCGCGCGCGATGGGATCAACTGCTTATTCGCCGCGGTCTCGCCGCATTGGAGCGCGCGCAGCGCGTCGGTGATACTCTTGGGCCGTATGCGTTGCAAGCGGCGATTGCAGCGTGTCATGCGCGCGCGAGAACCAATGAAGAAACCGATTGGGAGCGCATTGTTGCGCTCTACGATGCGCTTGCGCAAATAACTCCGTCGCCCGTTGTTGAGTTGAACCGTGCCATCGCAATTTCGATGGCATATGGTGCGGCCGCGGGGCTAGAACTTATTGACGAGCTGCTCTTGGAGCCAACGCTCCAAAACTATCACCTGCTGCCAAGCGTTCGCGGAGACATGCTTGCAAAGCTGGGCCGCAACGACGAAGCACGAAACGAGTTTGCGAAGGCAGTATCTTTAACGCAAAACGCACGAGAACGAGAGCTATTGTTAAAGAGGGTCTCACAGCTTTCTTCGTCGCAATGATGCGACGGGAGAATACAGAGTTGAGGGTTGGATTCGTCACTACTTCGGAGTTGGGCGGCATAACGTCCGACGACGCGCTTATTGCCGAAGCCCTTGCAGAGCTTGGAATTCATGTTGAACCGGTGGTGTGGGAGGATGGACCGCCCCGAAAGCAACTTCAGTCAATAGTTCTGCGCTCGCCGTGGAACTATCACCTATATCCCGACGATTTCTTGCGTTGGGTGGAAGACGCTTCAAAAAGCGCGATCGTTTGCAATGCGCCGTCGATCGTGCGTTGGAACTCGCACAAGGGTTATCTTCTCGAGTTGGAGGACGCCGGCATAGCCATCGCTCCAACCGTTCTTTGCAAAAAGAACGAAGATTGCAATCTGCGAGACGTCATGAAAGCGCGAGAATGGCGAGAGGTTATCGTCAAACCCGCGATTTCAGCGAGCTCTTTCATGACAAGCATCGTCGGTGCGTCGGCCTACGACGTTCATCGCGGAACGAAGTTGGAAGATCGTGTCATCGAAGACGGCCAGCATCTGCTCGATAAAATTCTCGAGACACGAGATGCGCTCGTACAGCCTTTCATGCCCGAGATCTTCGATCGCGGCGAACGGTGTTTGATCTTTATCGCGGGACGCTTCTCGCACGCCGTTCAGAAGGCGCCGTTTACTAATGCGCCGGGCGGCGGACGCCCGGTTGAGGCGGAGCCGGAAGAAATTGACATCGGCCGGCGCGCGCTTGCAGTTCTTGATGAAACACCGCTCTACGCGCGTGTCGATCTTTTACGCGGTTCAGACGGCGTGGACCGTTTGATGGAACTCGAATTGATCGATCCGGAACTGTACATGCGCTTCGACAGCGCCGCACCCGCCCGATTCGCTACAGCGCTGCAGCGCTTGTCATGACGTTGTCATGGTGAGCCTGTCGAACCACGGGCGCATCTCAGCATTAGTTGAGTGGCGCGTCTCCTTCGACAGGCTCAGGATGA
>CAZJLJ010000054.1:0-19473 GCA_964546935.1 uncultured bacterium
AACGGTAGGGGGAAGCCGTCGCTCTGGAGTACGTAGAGCGGCCGGAATGCCGTCGTAGCTTAGTGGTAAAGCACGTCTTTGGTAAAGACGAGAGCGCGGGTTCAATCCCCGCCGACGGCTCCATAGAAAAGAAACCGCGCGAAGAAAAATTCCGCGGTTTCTTCATTAATTTTGTCCGAAACAAAACATTAAAGCAAACGGCCGATTTTTTGTCGAGGCCCAGTGGGCCCACTAATGCGACCAAAGACCCAGAATTGGTGCCCAATCGAGCCCTTCCGAACTACCCTCTCGGGCGACCACCATTTGTGGGTCATGATGCGGAATACACTTAGGTACTCAGTCGCGTTCGGCGCAGCCATTGCCTTGCTTGTCGGCTGCGGCGGCGGAGGTGGCGGCGGCGGGGTCAGCGCGATCCCGAACCAGCCGTCTCCCACGCAAGCGCCGAGCGGCACACCACCGACTTCGCAACCCACAACGACCCCCAGCACGCCCACGCCGCCGAGCGCAACACCCACACCGCCCGGGTCCTCTACCCAGACGATCGTTACAAAGGTCGGCGGTGTTGTGCCGCCGGGTTCGGCCTTTCAGTCGGGCGGCACGACGAGCAGTGCGCCCATCGACGGCATAACGTGCGATCCGACTATGTCCAACAACTACCACGTGCACTTCTATCTCGGCCTATTTGTGAACGGCCAACAGAAGCCGATTCCCGCCGGCATTGGAATGAAAAATCCGCGGCCGCCCGACTCACGTGGATTCGTAAATCATGCGGATTGCTTCTACCACATTCACACGCATGATATGACGGGCCTCATTCATGTGGAAGATACGAACGCGAATAATCAACCCGTTACGGTCTCAAAGTTCACGACGAAGACGCTTTTCGATATTTGGGGCATTACCGTGAATTCGAACCAGTTTGGACCGTACACCGGGCCAGTGCGAGTTTTTACAACCGGCCAGGTGTACCGCGGTAACTCCAATCACGGCGTCGTCAATGCAAGCAACCTCACGTATTGGGGCAGCGATGCGAGCACGATTCCGATCTATTCGCATGAACTAGTGTACGTTGAAGTCGGACCGACTTATCCGACCGCAAGTTTGCCAAACATTCAATTCTACGAGGTTTACTAAGGCCGATCGTAAGTTGTCGTCGTAGAAGAACCGCCGCGCAGACCGAAGAGACCTAAGAGACCGAGCAAACCGAGCCAGCCCCAACGGCCACCGCCGCCGCCATTCGTGGTGGTTTCGGTGGTCGTCGTGCCTGTGCCGGTCGTAGTTCCGGTTTGATCGCCGCCGAGCGGCGACGATGTTGCGGTCGCTTCTGCTCCGGGCGCCGTTGTCTCCGTCGGCACCGCGGTGGCATTGATCATCGGGCTCGAAGTTGCCGTCGTCTGCGCGATCGTGTGCGCCGGAACGGCAATGAGAAGTGTTGCAAAAAGAGCTGCGGCAATGAAGCGTAGGTTTCTCAAGTGCACCCTCCAAAGTCAAGATACTGCTCATTATCCGCAAGCGGCACTCGCCTAAACGTATGAGCGCGCCCTCGCCGCCTTAGAAAGAATCGCATGGAACCACAAATCAAAAAGACTGAAGAAGAATGGTTGAAAGAGCTCGGCCCCGAGCGTTATTACGTCCTCCGTCAAGCCGGAACCGAACGGCCGTTCACCGGCGAGCTGCTCGATGTACGCGACGACGGAACTTACGTTTGCGGGGCTTGCGGCGTGGAGCTTTTCAAATCGGATTCGAAGTTCGATTCGCACTGCGGGTGGCCGAGCTTTACGCATCCGCACGAGCAAGAAAATGTGCGGCTCATCCAAGATCGGAGCCACGGAATGATAAGAACCGAGGTGCGATGCAAGCGCTGCGATTCACACCTCGGTCACGTCTTCGATGACGGCCCGGGTCCTCGCGGGACCCGCTACTGTATTAATTCGCTCTCACTAAATTTCGACCGCGACGTTTAAGAAAGAGCCGAATCGACCTCCGACCCAACGGTGCCGGAACCAATCGTTCCTCGCGTCGATGTGCTCCCGCGCCGGAACTCTTGACTGTTGATCCACGCTTCACGAATCTGTTCGCGACTCGATGCAATCGTACTCGTATCAACATCGAGCCCGGTTTCACGCAACTCCTGCACCACGACGCCCGGCATCGCGTCGCCAATCTCTAACACCGTTTGCGCATAATCTTGCAACAACCGCTGCGCAAGCCCGGCCACTTCAGCGTCGCCCATCGCATTCGCCGTCGACAACAGCGCCGAATAGCTCACACAACAAAGCGAAAGCGCCGTGTAATCGTCGCGCAACGATTTCGAAACTTTCGTCTTTCTCATCTTATCGATCGTGCCGGCCACCACACCCTCAATCTCGGTAACCGCACTCTTGATCGACGCCGCTTCGTGACCACCCAACCTATCGAGCGTCGCTTTCAATTGGTCTATGTGCACATCGGACAACGCCGCCAACCGGCTCACCAACTCATACGCATCCGCGTACTCTTTAAAATCTTCGTCGTTCTTTTGCGTATCGAACGGAACCCTGATATGCCTCTCAAGCGCCAGCATATCACTCACATACGTCGCTAAACTGTGCTGCTCGTTTCCCATTCTCTTCCCTTACCCTCGCCGCCGCCCGCGACTCGCTCTTTATCCCACCTCTTTCTTGTACGTTTAAGGTTGTTTTCAATAACTTGTATCGCTTTCTCCGGCACTACATCGATGCACTCGTCCTTCGACAGGCGGGAACGCCAGTCGCGCTTCCGTGCGCTGCGTTCCCTCACCACCTCGTGTGGTGATCAGGATGACAGGTTAGTTTCCGCATCCCAGGCTTGCCCATCAACCAACCACCGTGCCACTTTCTTACGAGTTGACTTCGTTGCTGTTGCTTCGGGTTGGCTAGTCGTCGTTCAGGGAGCGTTGCAGCTTTTGGGCCCTCGCAGGATGCGAGATTCCGAACTTGTTCAGCCCAAAAGTGCACCGAGCACGAAAACGCGCACGATGCGCGTTTTTGGCGTCTCCCAGAACGATGACTAGCCAAACCGAAGCAACAGCAACGAAGTCAACGAGGCCCCCCATCCGTACGCCAGCAGACTGCGACGAAAGTCCCAACATAGGGTATAATCACACGACGAGGTGGGCTTTTAATGGTGGTTCATGAGAATGCCAGCGTCTCTTCGTTATATGCGGACGACATGGATTTTCAGCTAGCGGTACTGCAGGATGCTTGCTCGCAGGCGGATCGCTATTGGTGTAACCGGCTTTGGAATCGGGCTCAGCCCGCGTTCGGGCCGAGCCCCGATCTTCTGGTACGCTGCGCGCCTCACGACGCTGCTTCGGTGAAAGCGACGTGGGAGAGCTGGTTTCAGGTCCTAACTAGCTGGGATTTTGCGGACACGCTCACGGGCGCAGACTTGCGAACGCTGCTCTCCGATTTCGTGCCTCGCTGAGGAAGACTTTAACGAGCGCTTCGATGCCGCGCCGGTCGGCATCGGTGAAACGAGCGACGACCGGACTATCTATATCGAAAACACCATAGACTCCGTTTTCGTCGTTTAATGGAACGACGATTTCGGACTTCGACGCGCCGTCGCAGACGATGTGATCGGCGAACGCATCCACGTCTGCAACGACGACGGTTTCGCGTTGCGTGAAAGCCGCGCCGCAAACGCCGCGTCCGCGCGGCAACCGCGTGCACGCGGGCCGGCCGTTGAACGGACCAAGGACCAGATCGCCCGTCTCATCGGCGAAGTAGAAGCCTGCCCAGTTCAACTCCGGCAGCTCGTGATAAACAAATGACGCAAAGTTTGCAGCGTTGGCAATAAAATCGCTTTCGCCGGAAAGTAATGCGCCGGCTTGCGCGACCAAGAGATCGTAGTCGGTCATTCGACGCAGTTTCGTCAGACGCGCAGATCGTCCGCCTCCCGACCCGAATGTTTGCAAGCGACGGCCATTCGGTACATACGTGCTGAGCAAGTACTTCGGAGGAGCAGAATGTACGAAATGCGAGGACCGGTACGTGGTATAGCGCCGGTTAGCCCGCAAGCTCAGGCGATTTTCGGGAACCGGTTGCTCGACGGCCTACCGCGCGAAGAGGCCGCAAAGATTTCGCCCTACATCCGCCGCATTTTCCTGCACCGCGGACAAGAACTGCGATGGCCTGAGGAACAACGCGAGTTTTTCTATTTCCCAATCGATGCATTTCTTTGGACGTGGAGCGACACGACACATACCGAGCGTCCTACTTCGCTGCTCGCCGTAGGGCGGCGCGGCGTCGTTTGTCTGAACAAAGTGTTCGAGTCTCTTCGCACGCGTACGCAAAACGTCGTGCTTTCCCCCGGAAGTGCATGGCGGATGCACGTAGCTGCCTTTAGCGCACTAGGTGACTCGATGCACTCGCCGTTGCGGCGCGCTCTATCACGTTTCACGCATGCAGCCTTCGCGATAAGTTGTTGCCGGTTAGCCTGCAACTCCGAGCACAACGTGGATAAGCGATTGGCGCGTTGGCTTCTTTGGATCATGGATGAAACGGGCAAGCCGGAAGTCTCGCTAACGCACCAGCAGCTTGCGGACGTTGCAGCGATTCGCCGTCCGTCCGTTTCGCTCGCATTTTCGGATCTACAGCGCCGCGGTATCGTGCGAGTGCATCACGGCTTCGTGCAGATTCTCGACCGGGAGCGGTTGGAGCGCGAAACGTGTCCGTGCTACGGAGCGATTTCAGAAATCATCGAAGGAGCGCTTGCGCCCTCCAGCCACATGGACTTGGATCAGCGTTTAGGCGTTCACTAAAGCTTTATGGGTGTGGATTTGTGAACGGGGTATTTTGGTCGTAGATCAGCTTCCAATCATCGCCGCTACGAACGAACAGCAAAAATAGAAGGAAGCGGTTTACTCCGTTCGCCGTGGTGTACCGAATGGACGTAAGCGCCCATGCGGTTTCGTCGCGTTCGCCGCTCCAAAGGGTCGTCGGCTCGAATGCCCAGCCGTTTTCGATAAACCAGCCGCGATGCGCCGCGACTGCGTCGTCGTATCCTTGGATGATCGAACCTGTCGGCCCAATTAAGCGTACTTCCGGATGAAGCGTGCGAGCGAAGCGCTCCATGTCCCGTGAAGAGATCGCTGAGAGATGTTCGTTGAGCGCATGCGCGAAGGCGCTCTCCCGGTGAATCATTTCCGCTTTGTACCCATCGATGATTTCAGCATCACGGCCACGACGTCTCGGTATTCGGACAAATCAGAAGTTCGCGTACGTCGCATCCGCGCGGCTGCGAAAGCGCGAAAATCACCGCGTTCGCAACGTCTTCGGGGCGGTTGAGTTTCGCATCGGGTCCGGGTTTGTATTGCTCGTCGCGTCCGTCGAAGAACGTTGTGGACATCCCGCCCGGGATAAGAAGCGTGACTCCCAACTTACCGGAGAGTTCGGCGGAAAGCGCTCGCGTAAAGCCCACGACTCCGAACTTCGAAGCGCAATATGCTGTCGCGTCGGATAGCGCGCGCAACCCTAGCGTGGAAGCAACCGTAACAATGCGGCCGTTCGACGCTTCAAGTAAATGAGGAAGCGCGGCACGCACCAACGCCGCCACGCCGATGAGGTTCACGCGGATTACACGCTGCCAATCCTCGAATGGAACTTTGTCGAACGGTCCGCATGCGTCGATTCCCGCGTTTGCGACGACGCCCGATAGACCACCGTATTTCTTCGCCGCCTGATCGACGGCGTTCGCGACGGCGGCGGGATCGGATACGTCGACTTGGTGAAACTCGAAATCGCGCTGCGGATTACGAACGTCCAGCACAACCGGAGTTCCGCCCGCCTCTTCGATCGCCGATGCAACGGCTGCTCCGAGACCTGACGCGCCGCCGGTTATCACGTAGGCGCCGTTCAAGACGGATCGCGTTGTGCCGGCGACGCCGGTTTCGTGCGTCATGACTTTCATGCTGTTTCTCCTTTTAAGAAGACGAAAGCCGCCGTACGACGTTGTCGGTTATCCGATCGACGACGGGTTCACTTGATGCTAAAACGCGTGCCCAATCTACCGTGCCTGCGGTAAAGAGCAGACCGGTATCGCGAAGAATTCCCAAACTTGCGCGTCCCGCATTGATCTCGCCGCTTCCGTCTGCAACGGACCAATTGGTGACACTTCCATGTGCGAGCAATTCGAAACTTGGTAACGGCTGATCGGGCGTTCCGTCGCATTCATACCCAATGAGCCGATCGTCGTCACCAAAAACCTCTCCGCGCCTAACGCCGCAGTCATCGTAAATCCAATGCGAAGCTCCTACGATGTAACCGGTTGGGGGGCGTCCTGCTCTCCATTTTCCGCCGCCGTAGCGGTAGCTAACGCCAAAGGTGCATTCTTCCGGATCTTCCGTCCAACGTCCCAAGCGCGAGATGCTCATTCGTTCTTCGTTGTAAGCAATTCGAAACCAACACGTATTGCCGCTGAAAAACGCTGCGTTCTTTCCGGATCGAAGATGCGATCGCAATGCGTCGCGCATGGCATCGCTCCAATACTCGTGATGTCCAAAACCGAGCAGCAGCTGATAACCGCTTAGTGTACCGGCATCTTCGTGAAGATCGAGATCGCACGCGTAATCGACATCGGGAAAATGGGACTCGAGCCATCGAATCGCCAAGCGGTCCCAATGCGCGAACGTTTGTCTTGGTGTTTCGGGATCGTAGACATCGACGATTTGCTCGTCCCACAAATGTCCGCCACTGCCTCCGCCGGGACGCGAAAGGGTGACGGAGCGCGCGTTATTGTACAAACAGGTCGCTTCTGCTTCAGCGTCGACTCCAACGTTGTAAGCGTGGTATGTGAAGACCGGCACGTTGTAAAGAATTGGAGCTTGCGGGCTTTGCGGTCGTACGATGAAGACGCAGCGCCCTTCACGAGCATCCAAGCGACAGGGAACCGACGGCACCTCTTCAAGAAGCGCGATGTAGACGCCGGAGCGCCAGCGTTCCGGAATTTCAAACGAATGCCAAGGCCAGTTCCACGGTTCACCAGGATTGCCGGGCGGCGAGACCGCACGCCGGATCGGCAAATCGCGATACTCGGTCATGATCTCGTTGGTCCGTCCCGCTCTGACAAAACGCAACCTGCACGGCCGGTCGGTTGAAAGATGCAACTTCAGCGTTTCGCCGCAGCGCACGCTCGGACGGTTCGGATACGCCGCGATCATCCCGCGTCGAAACTCCAAACTGCGTCAACGCGCCGTTGCAAGGCTGCATCGATCGGGCGCCGGTTCAGAATGGCCCACGGCAGGCCCGCAAGCGCACGAAGAAACGCGGCGCGTACATTACAATCGGTGCGTGCGCGAACTGCCGCCTCTACCGTTGTACGCCACGCGCTCCCGCGCTCGTATCGCATCCACGCTACCCACAGGCGGTTGCGAAAAACAAGACGCCGTCGAGATGAATCGTTTCTTTCGATCGGTGATGGATCGTGACGTACCGTCATCGACGGCAAATAGCGCATGAGCCAACCGCGACGGTGGAAGTCGAGCGAGAGCAGCGTCTCTTCACCACCGATGAAGAACCGCTTCTCGTAGCCGCCGCATGAAACGAATGCGTGCCGGCGCATCAGTGAAGCGCCGGCTAGGAAGAAAAGGATCGGAGCCCCCGGCAGCCCATCGGGTGCGTGTACCGCTGCCATCGCATTGCATGCGTCGTCGATGCGCTCTCCCGGCCCGACTTTCACGCACGCGTTTAAGAGACCGATACGTCCGTGACGGTCGAGGACTTTGGTGCCTGTGTCGATGGAGCCGGGAAGCCACCACGTATCGTCGTCGCAAAATGCAATGTAGGGACTTGTCACCGAGCGTGCGGCAACCGTACGTGCAAAAGCGCCGACGTTGCTGTGGAAAGCCAAAATGTCTACGCTTGGAAAGTGACGGCGGACCATCGTCGCGGTGCCGTCGGTCGATCCATTGTCGGCGACAATTACCCGAGAGATTTCTTCGAGTGGTTCGATCTTTGCCAGGGTCTGCAGAAGACGTTCGACCCGATTTCGAGTTGCGATGACTACGGTCGTCTTCGCTCTGCTGTTCATGCAGGTACTGCGCTTCGGAACCACTCTACCGTCGCCGACATGCCGTCTTCGAGCGATGTACTTGGTGACCAGCGCAAGACTTCACGAGCCCTAGTTAGATCGGGACGGCGTTGTAATGGATCGTTCTCGGGCAACGGATGTGATTCGACGGAAAATGAGGCATCGCAAAGCCGCGCGATGAGCTCGGCGATCTGCATGACCGTCACCTCACGGTCGTTTCCGATATTGAGGGTACGGTACTTCGGGTCGTCGATTGTGGCGAAACGAACGATTGCTTCAACCAGATCGTCCACGTAGCACAGCGATCGCGTTTGTAACCCGTCCCCGAAGATAGTAAACGGTTCTCCGGCAAGGGCCTGGGAAACGAATGCGGGGACGACCCGCCCGTCATTTCGGCGCATGCGGGGCCCATAGGTATTGAAGATGCGCACGACCCGCGCGTCGATGCCGTAGATGCGGCGGTATGCTGCAAGAACGGCTTCGCCATACCGCTTCGACTCGTCGTAGCACGCGCGCGGGCCGGCGGGATTTACGTTCCCAAAGTAGGTTTCGCGCTGAGGATGCTCTAGTGGATCGCCGTAGACTTCCGATGTGGAAGCAAAGAGCAAACGCGCGTCGTGTTCTTTTGCCAGCGCGCAACAATGCTCCGTACCGACGGAATTCACTCGCAGTGTCTCGAGGGGCCGCTCTGCGTAGTCGATCGGGCTCGCGGGCGATGCAAAATGCAGCACCCAATCAACGCGTTCAAAATCCGGTAAACCGTCGCAAACGTCTGCGTGCACGAACGTGAACCGATCGTCTTCCAACAGCGGCGCGATGTTCGAAAGTTCGCCGGTAGCCAGATTGTCTACCGCGACGACGCTATGTCCCTCGTGTAAGAGCGCTTCGCATATGTGAGAAGCAACGAATCCCGCGCCGCCGGTAACTACTGCATTCATCGTGGAACCCTCGCTTGACCGGGACGTGCGACCCCGAAGTAGTGAAACTCCATCGATCGTAACATTCCGGAATCGAGCCCGTTTCTCACGTCGAAGACAAGCGGCGATCGAAGCGCACTACGAACGCGCCGCCAGTCGGCCGTCCGGTATGTCTCCCAAGGCGTTGCAACCACGAGGAAGTCTGCTTCCGCGACCGCCTCGTAGGGCGAGCCCCCATAGGAAACGCGGTCGTGCAAAATCTGACGAGCGTTCTTCATTGCGGCGGGATCGTGTACGCGAACGCCGGCGCCTTGGGCGAGCAGTGCACGCACGAGCGCAATTGAAGGCGATTCCCGGATATCGTCGGTCTCGGGTTTAAAGGCGAGTCCCCACACAGCTGCGGTAGCGCCGTCCAAATCGCCGCGAGCCGTAACAATCTGACGGATTGCGCGCGCTACTTGCCGGCGGTTTACATCGAGCACGGCATCTAGCATCGTCGGTTCAATTGCATGCGAGCGCGCAACGTGGGTGAGCGCGCTCACGTCTTTGGGAAGGCACGATCCGCCGAAGCCGATTCCAGGTTGCATGTATTGCCGGCCGATGCGGTGATCGTAAGAGATTCCCCGCAACACATCGTCGATGTTCGCTCCAACGGCGTCACATAGCGATGATAGCTCGTTCACGAAAGAGATCTTCGTCGCTAAAAATGCGTTGGCGGCGTACTTGATCATTTCGGCCGTATGCGGGTCCACAACGAGCACCGGCGCATCGAAGTTGCGATAGAGATCGCGTAGCAGCGTCGCCGCTGATTCATCGCCGGTACCGATGACGATGCGATCCGGACGCATGAAGTCATCGACGGCGCTTCCTTCGCGTAGAAACTCGGGGTTCGATGCGACGCAAAAGCGTTGCCCGCACGATTCGCGTTCCAACAGCCGCGTAACAAGATCGGCAGTTTCCACCGGTACGGTCGACTTATTGACTACAAGCATATTTCGCGTCGCATAACGTGCAATATCGCGTGCCGCTTGTCTTACGTAGGTAAGGTCCGCCTCGCCCAGGGGGCCCACCGGTGTACCGACGGCAATAAAAGCTATTTCGCGATCGTACAGCGCTTCTTGCGCGGACGTGGTGAACCGTAGATGGCCGTTCGCTACGGCCGCACCGAGAATCGTGGAAAGATTCGGTTCGTGAAACGGAAGTTCGCCGCGCCGAAGCAGCGCGATCTTCGTTAAATCGGTGTCATACGCAATCACATCGTTTCCGATGTAAGCGAGGCACGCTGCGGTTACGAGCCCAACGTATCCCGCTCCGCAGACGGCGACTGTATGCATGCACGCCTCGTTGCCATCTCACGTGTCGCTTAGACGCTTTGATTTACGACACGACAGCATTGTTATTTTACAAACATAGCATCGCATTATGAACTGCGTTTTGGGAAACGTCGCCAGTAGAAGACCCCCCTTTTATGAAGGACGAGTAAGCGAGTAGTGAACGTTCTCGGGATCAACGCCGTATTTCACGATAGTTCGGCAGCCCTGGTGTGTGACGGCCGAATCGTGGCGGCTGCGGAAGAAGAGCGATTCAGCCGCCGTAAGCATGGTAAACCGTGTGTGCCTTTCAGCGCGTGGGAACTACCGTCCGCTTCTGCTTCCTGGGCGTTGCAATTTGCCGGGTTAGGACCGAAGGACATCGATGCAGTCGCTTATTCTTACGACCCGGCATTGTCGCAAGAAACCGGTGACGACATCACGGCAGATGAATGGGAGCCATTGCGAACGCTCTACGCGCGGCGCTTTCCGAACTTCCTGAAAACGGTGCTGCCGGGGATTGAATCGGCGAAGGTCGAGTTCGTTCCGCACCATGTAGCGCATGCCGCCTCAGCCTATTTAGCAGCACCGTTGGAATCTTGTGCCGTGATGGTGCTGGATGGCCGCGGAGAACGGGCGTCGGCGTTGCTTGGCGTGTCGCGCAACGGAAATCTTTCCGTTTTAACGACGCAAGAGTTGCCGCACTCCATCGGCCTGCTGTACGAAGAGCTGACAGCGCACCTCGGATTCCATCGCTCGTCGGACGAGTACAAGGTGATGGGCCTTGCGGCTTACGGCCAGCCGCGATTCTTCGATCGTCTTCGAAAACTGGTTCAAGTCGACGGTGGTCGCTTTACCGTCGATGCTTTCGATTACTGCGAGTTTGCGCCGCGGCGAAAAGACGGCGAGGCATTTGAACCCGAGCACGCCGATCTCGCTGCGAGCGTTCAAGCCATCGTCGAGGACGTATTAATGAAGCTCGCACGTTGGCTGCACGCAAAAACGGGCGAGCACTATCTCGCGATGGCCGGCGGCGTCGCTCTGAATTGCGTTGCAAACGCACGACTCGCCGCGGAAGGCCCCTTTGAACGAGTCTGGGTTCAACCTGCGGCCGGCGATGCCGGGACGTCGCTCGGCGCTGCTTTGTTCGTCGCGCACCGCAATGGCGATCGCGTTGAACCGATGAGAAGCGCAGCACTCGGCCGCGAGTGGGATGACGATGCGCTCGAACGGTGGCTGCGGACCGCAAAACTTCCTTATGAAAAATCGAGCGACGTCGCCGCCGATGTAGCGCGCGCAATCGCGGACGACGGCATCGTGGCGTGGTTTCAGGGCCGTAGCGAATTCGGACCCCGCGCACTTGGGCACAGAAGTTTGCTTGCGAATCCGCGCTACGCGCGGAATTTGGAACGCCTGAACGACGTTAAAGGGCGCGAGCAGTTCCGTCCCGTCGCGCCGATGGTTTTAGCGGAACGCGCGGGCGAGATTTTTACGGGGCAGTTCCCCAGTCCGTACATGCTTTTTACGCATCGCGTGCTCGAAGAGTGGCGCAATCGTATCGCGGCGGCGGTGCATGTCGACGGTAGCGCGCGCGTTCAAACCATCGATCGTTCTGAAGAGCCGCTCGTCGCACGGATGTTGGATGAAGTTGAAAGGCTGACCGGTACGCCGGTGGTGATCAACACCAGTCTCAACACCGCGGGACGCCCGATGGTCGACGATCCTCGGGATGCGCTGGAGTGCTTCGGGTCTGCGCCGATCGATTTGCTCGCAATGGGCCCGTTCGTGATTCGTCGTGGACGTGCGTTTGCAAGCGCAAAGGATCAGGAGCTTGCGGTAACCCCTTGAGCACGTACAGCATCGTCATCCCGACCATCGGGCGTACTTCGTTATGTTCGCTTCTGGATTCGCTCGAGAAAACGCCGGGACTCCACGCGGAGCGAATCGTGCTGGTTGACGACCGCCGTTCGGGAAGCGAGCTTCAGTTCGGTCAACGCGATCCACAATTTGCGCAGCGCATTTCCGTCGTGCGCAGCGGCGGACGAGGTCCGGCAGCGGCCCGTAACGTTGGATGGCGCGCGACATCGAGCGAGTGGGTTTGCTTTCTCGACGATGACGTTGTGCTCGACGCGACCTGGGCTGCCGATTTGGAACGCGATCTTGCGAGTGCCCCTCCGACTACCGGCGGGATACAAGCGCAGATCGACGTACCGCTGCCTACGCAACGGGCCGCAACGGATTGGGAACGCAACGTAGGGAGCCTGGCGCGATCGAATTGGATTACCGCCGATATGGCATACCGGCGAATCGTGCTCGAACGTACCGGCGGCTTCGACGAACGTTTCAAACGCGCATACCGCGAAGATTCGGATCTTTCGATCCGGGCGCGGCGGTGTGGATTCGAGCTTGCACGTGGCCTCCGAAAGACATTCCACCCGGTGCGGCCTGCCGACCGATGGGTCAGCGTGAAGTTGCAACGAGGCAATGCGGATGACGTGCTGATGCGCGCTTTGCACGGAAAGCACTGGCGTGTGCTCGCCGGTTCACCGCGCGGACGATTTCCAATGCACGTAGCCACTGTTGCAAGCGCCGGAGTTGCGGTAGCTGCAGGGCTGGAAGGCCGTGCGCCGCTTGCACTCTTGGCGTCACTGGTGTGGCTCGGTTTAACCGCGGATTTTGCGTGGCGCCGCATCGCGCCGGGACCGCGCACTCCCGATGAGATCGCAACGATGGCCGCGACGAGCGCTGCAATTCCGTTCGCCGCCGTTTTCCACAAAGTTCGCGGTTTGGTGCAAGTGCGTTCGATGCTCGAGAGCGCTACATGAAAGACCGCGCGATTCTTTTCGATCGAGACGGTACGCTAATCGTGGACCGGCCCGGCAACAAAGATCCCGAGAAGATCGAGTTGATGCCGCACGCCGGCGACGCAGTCGCACTTGCGCGCGAATGGGGCTGGGCCGTCGGCGTGGTTACGAATCAACCCGCCGTCGCCAACGGAGAAATCGATCAAGCAGAACTCTTTCGATTGCATGCGCGCATCGAAGAGCTGGCGGGTCCTATAGACGGATGGTTTGTTTGCATTCACGGAACGACGGACGAATGCGAATGCCGCAAACCGGAGCCGGGTTTGATCGTCGCCGCGTCCCAGCGTTTCGGAATTCCAACGGAACGGTGCGTTGTGGTCGGGGATATCGGTGCGGATGTCGAGGCCGCGCAGGCTGCCGGCGCACTCAGTGTTCTCGTCCCGACAACGGTGACGCGCCGCGAGGAGATCGATGCTGCGCCTATTGTTGCGAACGATATTTTAGACGCCGTGCGACGTATCGTGAAGGACGGCTTAAAATGAAGCACGTTCTTGCGGTTCGCCAAGATAACAACGGTGACGTGCTGCTTGCGGGGCCGGCACTGCGGGCGTTGCGCGACGGCTGCGATCGTCTAACGCTTGTATGCGGCCCGCGTGGCGCGGCCGCGGCGAAATTGCTGCCCGGCGTCGATGAAACGATCGTGTGGGAAGCTGCGTGGATCGATGCCGAGCCGCAAAAAGTGCGGCGCGAAGACGTGAAAGGGTTCGTAGAAAAAATTACCCGGAATCGTTTTGCGGAAGCTGTGGTTTTTACGTCGTTCCATCAGAGCCCGCTTCCGATGGCCTTGCTTTTAAGGATCGCGGGAGTTCCGCGCATCGGCGCAATCAGCGTAGATTACCCTGGTTCGCTGCTGGACGTGCGGCATAGCGTGGAGGAAGACATTCATGAAGTCGAGCGAGCGCTCTCGCTCGTGCGCGCAATGGGCTACGAGCTTCCGCGAGGCGACAACGGCCGTTTACTGATGCGCGATCTTCCCGGGATGCAGCCTTTCGGCAGCGGTTACGTCGTCGTTCATCCGGGATGTACGGTGCCGGCGCGGGCGTGGTCGCCCGAAGGCAATCGCGCCGCCATAGAATTACTTGCCGGCGCCGGTTTCGATGTTGTCGTCAGCGGCGGACGCGATGAGATCGAGTTAACGCGATTTGTCGCGGGCTCGCATTCCCGCGTTCGCGACGCCGGCGGAATGACGACGTTCGCCGAGTTTGCCGCCGTCGTTCGCGATGCCCGAGTTGTTGTTTGCGGCAACACCGCTGCGACGCACGTGGCGTCGGCGACCGGAACTCCGGTTGTAGAGATCTTTCCGCCGACGATTCCGGCCACGCGCTTCCATCCGTGGATGGTGCCGTACGTTATGCTTGGCGATCAAGATATTGCCTGCGCCGGTTGTCGCGCACGTGTTTGCCCGATCGCGGGACAACCTTGTTTACGCGACGTAACGCCGGAAGCAATTTTGGCCGCAGTACGTTCGCTGGTGCCCGAGATGGAGGCCGTGTCGTGAACGTTTTGGTCTGGCACGTTCACGGTTCTTGGATGACGGCGTTCGTGCAGGGCACTCATCGCTACATTCTTCCGGTGCTACCGGATCGCGGCGCCGACGGTCGCGGCCGCGCGCAGACGTGGGTGTGGCCCGATACGACGGTAGAGTTGCCTCCCGAGGCATTGCGCGATGAGAAGATCGACTTAATCGTCTTGCAGCGTCCCAACGAGTATTCGCTCGTGCGCGATTGGCTGGGCATCACGCCCGGCGTCGACGTGCCCGCCGTGTACGTCGAGCACAACGCGCCACAAGGCCGCATCAACGAAATGCGACACCCCATGGCCGATGTAGAGAACGTTCCGGTCGTTCACGTTACGTACTTCAATCAGCTCTTTTGGGATTGCGGCGATGCGCGTACCTACGTTATCGAACATGGTGTCGTCGATCCGGGACATCGGTACACGGGTGAGCTTCCGCGTTGCGCCGTTGTTATCAACGAAGCCCGGCGGCGCGCGCGCGTAACCGGAACGGACTTAATCTCACGATTCGTCGCCGTTGCTCCGGTCGATGTCTTCGGCATGGATGCGGCGCCGATCGGCGGGATCGAAAACCTTCCGCAAGAGCGGCTGCATCAAGAGCTGGGGCGTCGCCGGGTTTACATTCATCCGATCCGCTGGACCTCGCTTGGTCTTTCGCTGATCGAAGCGATGCATATCGGGATGCCGGTCGTAGCACTCGCGACAACTGAGGTTCCCTATGCCGTTCCATCGAGCGCCGGTTTTGTTTCCACTAACGTCAACGAACTGGTAGATGCCAGTCGAGATTTACTAAACGATCTCGATCGCTGCGTCGAGATGGGCGAGCGTGCACGCGCTTTTGCGCGCGAACGTTTTGGGCTCGAACGCTTTCTTGCCGATTGGGATCGTCTGTTGGAGGAGATCGTCTCATGAAGGTTGCCTTCGTATCGGAACACGCGAGTCCGCTTGCGGTTCTCGGTGGCGTGGATGCCGGCGGTCAAAACGTTCACGTTGCAGCGTTGGCCGAGGCGATGGCTCGTCAGGGTGCTGAGGTACGCGTGTACACGCGTCGCGACGACGCCCGGCTCCCCGCGACGGTCCCGTTTTGTACCGGCGTTCTAGTAGACCACATAGTCGCGGGTCCTCCAGAGAGGATCGAAAAGGACCATCTGTTACAATACATGCCGGCGTTTGCCCAAGAGTTGACGCAACGTTGGAACGATTGGCGTCCGGATATCGTGCATGCGCACTTTTGGATGTCCGGAAAAGCGTCGCTGGATGCCGCCGGTCCGATGGGAGTCCCCGTTGTGCAAACCTTCCACGCGCTCGGCGTTGAAAAGAAGCGCTATCAAGGCAGCAAAGACACGAGTCCCGAGGGACGGCTGTTAGAAGAAGAACGGATCGCACGCGAAGCCTCGCACATCGTTGCAACCGCTACCGCTGAGGCGTTTGAGCTCGTTCGCATGGGTGCGAAGCGTAACGACATCACGGTTGTTCCTTGCGGCGTGGACCTTTCGCACTTCGCTCCGCTCGGTTCGACCGAGTCGCGCAACCGCAAGATCCATCGCATTCTTTGTGTAAGCCGCTTGGTGGAGCGCAAGGGTTTGGGCGACGTCATCACGGCGCTTCGGCTAATCCCTAATGCGGAGCTTGTGATTGCGGGCGGCCCGGACCGAAGTGACTTGTCGAGCGACGCGGAAGCGTGCCGCTTGCGCGAGATTGCGGCCGCGTTAGGCGTAAGCGAGCGTGTGGAGTTTCGCGGCCGCGTCGATCGAACGTCGATGCCGCGACTGATGCGTTCTGCCGACGTGATTGTTTGTTATCCGTGGTACGAGCCGTTTGGAATCGTGCCGCTCGAAGCGATGGCATGCGGCGTACCCGTGGTCGTTGCTTCCGTTGGCGGTCTTGTCGACAGCGTTGTCGACGGCGTGACTGGGATTCACGTCGAGCCGCGTTCGCCGATTGCACTCGCTGAAGCGATTGAAAACTTGTTGAAGAGCCAGCGTCTGCGCATTCAGCTTGGAGTTGCGGGTGCACGGCGAGCCAACGATCGATACGGATGGCCGCGCATTGCGAGCGATACGCTTGAGGTTTACCAACGCGTGATCACGAAACGGGAATTTGCAGCGCAAGCGTCATGAAATCGGCGATTACCACCCACCGTCCGCGTTTGGTGATGGTGCGTCCGCTTGGACTCGGTGACTTTCTTACCGGCGTGCCCGCGTACCGTGCGTTGGCACATGCGTTTCCGAATCATCATCGCATTTTAGCCGCACCCGTCGCGCTGGCACCGCTCGCCGCTTTGTGCGGCGATGCGATCGATGAGGTCGTCGATACGGCACCGCTCGCGCCGCTTGATCCGGCCCTTCACGCATCCGACATCGCTGTAAACCTCCATGGGCGCGGACCGCAAAGCCATCGCGTGATTCTAGAAACCGAACCGCGCACGTTCATCGCTTTCAAGAATGCGGAGGTCGGGTTGCCGGTCGATGGACCGCAATGGCGTGAAGACGAACACGAAGTCGTCCGTTGGTGTCGAATGCTCAGTGAAAGCGGCATCCCGGCGGACCCGCAGGGTCTGGATCTGCACGTGCAACCGTATCCGGGAAGAAGCCGCGATGCGATTCTCTTACATCCGGGTGCTTCCAGCGAATCGCGGCGTTGGCCCGTGCAGTCGTGGATCGATCTGGCTCGGCAGCTGGAAAAACGCGGCTATCGAGTTGCGCTTACCGGAAACGAACGTGAGTTTCGCCGCTGTCGCGTTATCGCACGAAACGCGGATCTTGGGATGGATTGCGTGCTCGCCGGTCACACAACGCTGGAAGAACTCGCGTCGATTGTGGCGGGCGCACAAGCCGTAGTGTGCGGCGATACAGGCATGGCGCACGTTGCTACCGCGGTTGGCACGCCCTCTGTTGTGTTGTTCGGTCCAATGAGCCCGGCTCGCTGGGGGCCGCCAAGAGAACGCCGTTTGCACCGCGCGATTTGGCACGGCCATACGGGAGATCCGCATGCCACGCGTGTTGACCCCGGCCTTGCCGAGATTTCGGTTGCGGAAGTAATCGGCGAACTCGAAACGGTGCTGGCAACGCCTCGAGCGGGATAGGTCTTATGTGCGGCGAGAGCGTCGATCCGAACTATTTCGTAGAGCTCTATCGCCGCGAAACCGATCCTTGGAATTTCGAAAAAAGCCCGTACGAACGCAAAAAATACGGGCATTCGCTCTCCGTGTTACGCGACTTCTACGAAAGCGCGTTGGAAATCGCTTGTTCCATCGGCGTATTTACCGAACGCCTTGCCCCACGCTGCGGGCGCCTGCTGGCCATGGATGTTTCGCCTGAAGCGGTCGAAACCGCAAAACGCCGGTGTTCCGCACTTTCGAACGTCGAGTTTTGCGTTGGTGCGGTTCCTTCGGATTTCCCGATGTCGTCGAAATTCGATCTGGTAACGTTTTGTGAAGTCGGTTTTTACCTGAATAAGGCCGATTTGTTTGCAACTCGCGATGCAATCGTACGTTCTCTTTCTCCGGATGCACATGTATTATTGGTGCACTGGACGCCTCGCGTGCGTGGCCATGCAACGACAACCGAGGAGGTTCACGAAGCATTCGCCGCCGTTCCAAATCTTCGTTTAACGGCGCATCACGACGCGGAAACATACCGATTGGATTTGTTTGCGAACGAACAGAGTGGGTACCAACTACAGTAGGTTTTAGTCCCTCAAAAGAGGAGGTTTTCGCTTTGGCAAGTGCACGCCAAACGACGGATCACGAAGAAATCCGCGAGTGGGTTGAACGCAATGGCGGCCGGCCTGCCGTGGTGGAAGGAACGGGCGGAATGTTGCGTATTGATTTCGGCGAGCCGGATGAACGATTGGAACCAATCGACTGGGACACTTTCTTCGACACCTTCGATCGCGCCGGATTGGGCTTTCTCTACGATCCCAATAGCCGCTTCAATAAATTCATTCAGGTAGGGCCCGACCAAACCGGAATCGGGAAGACGGGTCCGGACGAAGAACAATCTGCAGCCGATGGGCGTCGCGGTCGCAGAAAGAGCTCGTCGTCACGTAAGAAATCCACCGCCGGACGAAAGAAATCCACATCGAACGGACGCAGAAAATCCACATCCGGCGGACGGAAAAAATCATCGAACGGACGCAAGAAGTCGTCGGCGGAACGTAAGAAATCCTCAACCGGTCGAAAGAAATCGACCGCTGGGCGAAAGAAATCGACGGACGGACGAAAGAAATCGACGGCCGGACGAAAGAAGACTGCTTCGCGTAAATCGAGCACGTCGCGCAAGAAGACGACTACGCGGAAGAAGAGCTCAAGCCGCAAGGGCTCAACCGCCAAAAAGAGCTCGGGACGAAAGAAGAGTTCCGGACGCAAATACAGTCCGCGCGCCGGCAAGAAAGTCGAAAGCACGATGCGCGAGATGAAAGAGGGCAAGTTGCGCTCGGGCCGCTCCGGAAAGAAAGTAACGAATCGTAAACAAGCTATCGCGATCGGACTTTCGGAAGCTCGCCGCAGCGGCGCCAAGGTGCCGTCGCCCCGTAAAAAATCGTCTCGCGGCCGAAAGAAGCGGTAACGGTCTATTTTTTAAAGCCGCCCGTTTGGCGGCTTTTTCTTTTGCAGGGTTCGCCACCCCGGCTAGCCTAAGCCGGGTACGGCATGCGCCCGTAGCTCAATTGGATAGAGCAAGGCACTCCTAAGGCCGAGGTTGGCGGTTCGATTCCGCCCGGGCGCAAATGTCTAGACGGCGGGCTCTGTGCTCTGCTCGGTGCCCCGAAGCCACCCCCATCTACCCAAGCCGAGCGACGCGAACGCCGAGCACGTCC
>CAZJLJ010000055.1:0-19256 GCA_964546935.1 uncultured bacterium
TGCAGGTCCTGATGATTCCGAAGGACCCGAACGACGATAAAGACATCTTCATCGAGATTCGCGCCGGTGCAGGCGGCGACGAGGCGGCGATTTTCGCGGGTGATTTAGCGCGCATGTACATGCGCTATGCGGAAACGCATGGCATGAAAGTGGAACTCGTTTCCGAGAACGAGAGCGACGCGGGCGGTTACAAAGAAATCGTTCTAGCCGTCAAAGGGAATCAGGCGTACCGTCACTTCAAGCACGAGTCCGGCGTTCACCGCGTGCAGCGCGTTCCGGCGACGGAAGCGCAGGGCCGCATTCACACGTCAACGGCTACGGTAGCGGTGCTTCCGCAAGTCGACGAAGACGTGGAGATCGATATCAAGCCGACGGATTTGCAGATCGATACTTATAAAGCTAGCGGCGCCGGCGGCCAGTACGTTAATAAAACGGAATCGGCGATTCGCATCACCCACGTTCCAACCGGAATCATCGTTGCGTCGCAACAGGAGCGGTCGCAAATGCAGAACCGCGAGAAGGCGATGCAGATGCTTCGTTCGATGCTCTACGAACAGCAGCAGCGCGAGAAGGAAGAAGCGATGGGTTCGCTTCGCCGCAGTCAAGTCGGCACCGGCGATCGCTCCGAGAAGATTCGGACGTACAACTTTCCGCAAGACCGCGTTACCGATCATCGCATCAACGAAAGCTACGGCAACATTCGCGGCATCATGGACGGCGACGTCGGCGTCATCATCGACGATCTGTTGAAAGACGAACAGGCGCGCCTGCTCGCCGGCGAAGCCACGCCCGCGTAAATGACCGTTGCGCAGGCGCTGAAGTCCGCGCAATTTGAAGACGCACCCCTCATCTTGGCCCACGTTCTGGGCAAAAACCGCGGGTGGCTCTTAGCGCACGACGACGCCTCCGTTGATGGAGACGCTTTCCGCCAGTTCGAGATTCTATCGGAACGCCGGCTTGCCGGTGAACCGCTAGCGTACATTTTCGGAAGCGCCGGCTTTTTCGGTCGCGAATTCGTAGTCAACCGTCACGTCCTCGTTCCGCGTCCGGAAACGGAACATCTCATCGACGACGTGCTGGCGTCGGTAAAAGATCTCGATGCTCCACGCATGCTGGACGTCGGCACGGGAAGCGGCGCGATCGCGGTCACGCTCGCGGCCGAACGTCCGGATGCGATCGTCGACGCAGTCGATATTTCTTCCGAAGCATTGGAGATCGCACAGACGAACGCAAAACGCATCGGCGTTGAAGCGCGCACGCATTTTTACCACGGCGATCTCATCGAGCCGGTTCGTTCGAAGCAGTATCACGCGATCGTTGCCAACTTACCGTATGTGCCGAGCGGGGACATCGCGCTTCCGCCCGATCCCGTTAGTTTCGAACCGCGTCTCGCACTTGACGGCGGAGACGACGGCCTCGACCACTACAGGCGCCTGCTCGGCGGCGTGCAAACGATGCTGCTTCCGGGAAGCATCCTATTAATGGAAGCCGCACCCCCGAACATGAACGTCCTTTTGTCGCTCGCTTGCGACGCGTTCCCGCAGGCCGAGGTGTCGGTTGGTCAGGACTACGGAGAACGCGAGCGCTACGTCAAGGTGGAGGCGCCGCGCTAGCGGAATAAGATCATCCCGAGATGGCGAAGTATATTTTCTTTACCGGCGGCGTTGTTAGTTCGCTAGGTAAAGGCATCACGGCGGCCTCGCTCGGGCGGCTGCTTAAATCCCGCGGTATAAGCGTTTCGATCCAGAAGCTGGATCCGTACATCAACGTCGACGCCGGTACGATGAATCCGTATCAGCACGGCGAGGTCTTCGTGACCGAAGACGGTGCGGAAACCGACCTCGATCTCGGCCACTACGAACGCTTCATAGACGAGAACCTCTTCCGAGCGAACAACGTCACCACGGGCCAGATCTACAACTCCGTCATCGAAAAAGAACGTCGCGGCGAGTATCTCGGTGCGACCGTTCAAGTCATTCCGCATATCACGAACGAAATCAAAGCGCATATCAAGCGCGTCGCTGAAGCGAGCCGCGCCGATGTGTGCATCGTTGAAGTCGGCGGAACGGTCGGCGACATCGAGTCATTGCCGTTCCTCGAAGCGATTCGCCAAATGCGTTACGACGTCGGCGAAGAAAATGTGATGTTCTGTCATCTCACGCTCGTTCCGCACTTGGGCGCAGCCGAAGAACTGAAGACGAAACCGACCCAGCACTCCGTGCGCGAATTACGCGGCATCGGGATTTCGCCCGATGCGATCGTCTGCCGCACGCAGTCTGCGATGCCCATGCCGATCGAGCTGAAAGAGAAGATCGCGCTCTTCTGCGACGTGCCGCCGAGCGCGGTCGTGCAGAACGGCGACGCCAAAACGATCTACCAGGTACCGCTGAACCTCGAAGCCGAGGGGCTTGCCGAGGCCGTGATTCGCAAGCTTGGGCTCTCGACCGCTTCGCCGGAACTCGAAGAGTGGGGCAAGATCGTTGACTCCATCACGCATCCGCGGCGGAAAGTGACGATCGCGCTCGTCGGCAAGTACGTCGAGCTGAAAGACGCCTACATCTCGATCAACGAAGCGCTCTATCACTCCGGCATCTACCATCACGCCGAAGTGCAGATCCGCCGCATCGATTCGATCACCGTCGAAACCGACGGCGTCGAAGTTTTGCGCGACGCACACGGCATTCTGGTTGCGCCTGGATTCGGTGCTCGCGGGGTCAACGGAAAACTGCTCGCGATTCAATATGCGCGCGAGAACAACATCCCGTTCTTGGGCATCTGCTTCGGCATGCAGCTCGCCTGCGTCGAGTTTGCGCGCAACGTTTGCGGGCTGCCGCACGCCATGTCGATCGAAGTCGACGAAAAGACGCCCGACCCGGTTATCGACTTCATGCCGGATCAACGCGATCTCGAGATCTACGGCGGCACGATGCGCCTGGGCTCGTATGCTGCGGCGCTGAATGAAGATTCGCTGGCGGCACGCGCTTACGGCGACACCGAGATCACCGAACGGCATCGCCACCGCTATGAGTTCAACAACCGGTATCGCTCGCTGTTCGAAGAGCGCGGCATGCGATTCACCGGAAACCATATCGTAGGCAAAACGAACTTGGTGGAAATCATCGAGCTGCCGCAGGAACTTCATCCGTGGTTCGTTGCAACGCAAGCGCATCCGGAATTTAAATCGCGTCCGAACAATCCGTCGCCGCTGTATCGCGACTTCATCGGCGCAGCACTCGAAAACGAACAGGCCCTCCAGACGGGAGCGGGCACTGCGGAGTGGAGCCGAGTCGAATAACGGCCGTCATCCTGACGCGGGATGAAGAAAGAAACTTGCCGCGCGCGATGACGAGCCTTCCGCATGGAATGGCGGTGCTGGTTTTAGATGCGCAATCGCAGGACGGAACCGTGGCTTACGCACGCGGTGCCGGCGCTCGCGTGATCGACCGGCCGTGGACCGACTTCGTCGATGCCCGGCGCTTTGCGTTCGGTCAGGTGCAAACGCCGTGGCTGCTCATGATCGATGCGGACGAAGCGTTGGACGACGTTCTGTGCAAGGCGATCGTCGCGGCTCCCGAAAGTTCCAGCGGGTATTTGGTGAAGCGGACGACGTATTTCCGCGGCCATGCGATGCGGATGTGGCGCGCCGAACCGTTGCTGCGTCTCGTGCGCACCGATGCTGCGCGCATCGAAGCCCGGCCGGCGACCGGCGGCGAAAGCGCGTTGCACGAACGGATCGTCGTCGACGGCGCTGTTGGCGAGCTCGAGGGGACATTGCTTCACTACTCGTATCCCGATCGGGCATCTTACCAACGAAAGTATCGCGCTTATACCGCGATTGAAGCGGCCGGCGTGCCGCGCAGTTTTCCTCGCCTCGTGAAAGAGACGCTTTTGGCACCGGTCCGTCTTCTGTGGAATTTGCTTCGGCGCGGCGCGTTGCTTGATGGTCCGCGCGGCTGGTATGTCGCGTGGTACTCGGCTTGGTATCCTGCCGTCGTCGCGATGAAGTCGTTTTTTCAGCCTGCCGCCCGATGACGGCGAAGATCGGCCTCGATGCACGCTGTGGCAAGCGCGTCTCCGTGGGGATGGCAACGTATATCCGCGAGGTCGCCTCGCGCTTACCGCAGGTTGCGCCCGATTTCGAGTACGCGCTCTACACGAAGGGGCAGAATCTTGGCCTCGCGGAGCAAGTTTTGCTTCCGCTCGAGATGTGGCGCGACCGCATCGATCTCGCACACTTCATGGCGCACTACGTGCCGGCATTTGCGGACGGTACGTTTGTTTTTACGATTCACGACCTCATCCACTTGCGTTTCGTCCAGTTTTTCCGCGCCTACATCGGTCCGTATTACATGAGCGTCGTGAAACGGGCGTGTCGAAAGGCGGCTCGCATTATCACGTCCGATCGGCGAACCATCGCGGATCTGGTGCACTACTTCGGCGTTGATCCGGAGAAGATTGTCGTCATTCCGCTCGCTCCGCGGGCGCGTTTCTTCGATCCGGTGCAACCGTTTGCCGGCGAACGCCCCTACTTGCTCAACGTCGGTAATCACCGCAATCACAAAGATATTCCAACGCTGTTGAAGGCCTGGTCGTCTTTGCCGGAGCGCTACGAAGTGGACCTGTTCCTAACCGGTCCCGATGATTTTGAAGGGGAGCTACAGCGCATTTCCAGCGGCAACCGTCGCGTGGTTACGCTTGGCAATGTTACCGATGACGAATTGGCCCGCTATTACGCCGGCGCGCAGGCGTTAGTGCATCCGGCGCTCCTCGAGGGGTTCGGTTTGCCGTTCGTGGAGGCAATGGCCGCCGGTTGTCCGGTAATTGCAACGACCGAATCGATTCCCGAAGTCGTCGAGCCCGTGAGCCTGCATTTTGCTCCGGGGAACGTCGAAGAAGCGAGAGCCCAGATCATGCGGCTGCTTGACGATCCGGTGCTTCGAACCGAACTAATAGAGAAAGGAAATGCGGCGGTGCGAACCCTATCGTGGGAACGAACCGCTCGTGAGACGGCTCAAGTGTACCGCGACGTGTTGAGGGAGTCACGATGAGGCGCGCTATTGCGGCGATTTGCACTGCAGTTTTGTTGTTCGGGGCGGCGCCGGCGAAACGGCAACAACCGCATCCGTCGACGATCTCGATCGTCATCAACGGCGACGTCTTGCCGTTGCAGCCGCCTGCGCGTTTCGAAAAAGGTCACTTGTTCGTTCCGGTACGCCGTACCATCGAAGCGCTGGGCCTAGATTTCAATCGTCAGGGCAATCAAATCACGACGCAGGTCGGCGCGAGAACGGTTCGTCTGACCATAGGCAGTCGCGTCGCTTCGATTGACGGTGCCACGACGATGCTGGACGCATCGCCGATGGAAATCAAAGATACACTCTACGCGCCGCTTCGGTTCTTTACCGACGTCTTAGGTGCGGCTGCAGCGTACGACCGTAGCAAGAATTCGGTCTTTATCACGGCGCAGCTCGTGGGGCGCTCCGGATCGGGCACGATCATGAACGGTAACAAGATCGAACGGTTCGGCACGGTAAGCGCCGTGGACGTAGATTCGGATCCGCCTACGCTTACGTTGAACAACAATGCGGTAGTGCGTACGATTGCGATTGCGCGGAACGCCGAGATCGAGATGCACGACGTGAACGCGAACGTGACGGTTCCGGGCGAACTTGGCGACGTGCGTCCGGGAGATTTTGCGCGCGTCTATATGAACAAGAACGGGCACGTAAATCGCGTCGAGGACGCGTATGGCTCCGACGTCGGAAAGATTGCGGCCACGGCCTCGGATCAGTTCGTTTTGAACGACGGACACGTCATTACACCGTCGCGCACAACCGTCGTTTCTTTGAACGGGAAACCGGCGACCGTTGGTAACCTTCAGGTAGATGACCGTGTAACGGTACGCTACAACGTCGAAACGAACGAGGTTCGAGAGATTCTGGTTAGCCGCGACGTACCGCAGACTTCGGGCCCGGCGGCCGGCCCCGCGATTCAAAGTGTCGACGTAGATGTGAATCGTCCGCTTCGCGCCGGCGACTCGTTCAACGTTACTCTTCGCGGGACGCCGCACGGTGCGGCCAGTTTCGACATTGGGCCATACGTGATGAGTCAAGCAATGGCCGAGCGTTCTCCCGGCGTTTACACCGGGTCGTACACGATTCCGCGCGGTGCCAACTTCGCGGACGTTCCGGTCATCGGTCATCTACGAGTCGGCGGTACCGATGCCCCGGATGTCGGTGCAAAACAAACGATTTCCGCCGCGAGCACTCCGCCTGGTGTAAGTGATTTTGCTCCCGATTCGAACGCCGTGGTGAACACGTCGCATCCGGCGATCTTTGCCACGTTCTCTTCGAATGCGGTGCCGGTGAATCCGTCGAGCATCATCCTTTGGGTAAACGGCCGCGACGTAACGTCGGAGTGTGTGCGCACGCCCGATTTCATTCAATACATGCCGTCTTACGCGTATCACAACGGTATCGTGCGCGTCGTCGTTCGGGTTGCGGACCGCGCGGGGAATATGACGACCAAAGCGTGGCAATTCGCAGTCAAAGCACGGTGAGGAGATCGCTGCATGAGCTGTATCTTTTGCAAAATCGCATCGGGTGAGATTCCGGCAACGGTCGTTTCAAAGGACGACGAAGTGATTGCCGTGGTAGATGTAAACCCGCAGGCGCCCACCCATCTGCTGGTGATGCCGATCGAACATCATGCAAATATCGGTGAGCTTGCCGATGCGAACGATCATGCGCTAACCGCGAAGATCTTCGAAGTCGCTTCGCGTCTTGGCCGCGAACGCGGACCGAACGGATATCGCCTTGTTATGAATACGGGTCCCGAAGCTGGGCAAACCGTCGATCATCTTCACGTCCACGTTCTCGCGGGCCGCCCGCTGTCGTGGCCTCCGGGCTAGAGCTCTACACGATCGGACACGGAACCGCGCCGATCGAGGATTTCATTCGCTGGTTACAATCGTTTGAAATCAAGGCGGTTGTCGACGTCCGCCGCTACGCGGGCAGCCGGCGCAATCCGCAGTACAACGCCGCCGAGCTCGGGCGCTCGTTGAACGATGCAGGCGTCAGCTATCGAAATGACGTCGATCTGGGCGGAAGGCGTAAACCCAAAGCTGATTCGCGCAACCTCGGACTGCGAAACGAAGCTTTTCGTGCATACGCGGATTACATGGAAACGCCGGAATTCCATCATGCCTTCGACCGTTTGCTCCAGGATGCAAAACGCGAACGAACCGTTATTATGTGTTCGGAAACATTGTGGTGGCGTTGTCACCGTCGACTGATTTCGGATGCCGTGGTTCTGCTCGCAGAGGGCGAAGTGGAGCATATCGTTGCGGGAAAAGCGCAGTCGCATATTCCGACGGAAGGCGTAAGGCGTGAAGTCGACGATCTTCGTTACGGCATAGGCGCGTTTGGAGTTTGACGTAGGCAAGCCCCTGTGCTAAAGTACGGCAGTCACGGTTCGAGTTGAGCCTTGGCCGAAATTATTATGCCGCGAGCCATGCACGGCCGCGCGCGAAAGGGGGGTCATTCACTTAATGGAAGTTCGCGTAGCACCGGGAGAATCAATCGAAAGCGCGCTGCGTCGTTTCAAAAAGGCCACCCAAAAGGCGGGTATACTCGCCGAAGCGCGCAAGCACGAGCACTACGAGAAGCCCAGCGTCCGCCGCAAGAAGAAGTCGGCAGCCGCCCGTAAGCGTCGCGCGTAGGAGTCGCCATGGCATCCCTTAAGGACCGCATCGCCTCCGATCTGAAAGAGGCGATGAGGGCGCGCGATCAGTTGCGCCTAGATACGCTGCGTTCCGCGATCTCCGGCTTCACGTATAAAAGAACGGAAGCCGGGACGGACCTTTCGGATGCAGACGAGCTAGCGGTCGTCCAGAAGCTGGTCAAACAGCGGAACGATTCGCTGGTGGAGTTTGAAAAGGCCGGCCGGACCGACCTCGCCGATAAGGAACGCGCCGAACGGGATATTCTGACGGCTTATCTGCCGGCACAGAAATCGCCCGACGAGGTGCGGGAGGTCGTGAAAGCGATAATCGCCGGGATCCCGGCCGAGAACCGCAATCAAGGTGCGGTGATGAAAGTGGCGATGCCTCAGTTAAAGGGCATCGCGGACGGCAACCTGGTCCGCCAGATTGTTACGGAAGAGCTCGGATAACTCCGGGCTCTTTTTCTTCTTGCAACCTTTGTAGAACCCGGGGGTAGCTACGAACATGAAGCGTGTGCGTGCCTGTCTGGCTCTCGGACTCGTCCTTTGCGGGTTTCTTGGCATCGCAGCCCGCGTTTTAGCGGCCGATGCTCCGGTCATCGTCGTCCCTATCAACGGCGTCGTAGACGATGGGATGGCGCATCTCGTGGAGCGTTCGGTGGATCGGGCAAATCGCGAAGGCGCGCGTGCGATCGTGCTGGACGTGAACAGCCTTGGCGGATTGGTCGAAGCCGCGTTTCGCATAAAACAAGCGATTTACAACGCGCACGAGCCGGTTATCGCCTACGTTTCAGGCCGAGCGTTTTCTTCGGCTGCGCTGATATCGCTCTCGAGCAACAAGATAATCATGGCGCCCGGCGCATCGATTGGATCGGCGGAGCCGCATCCGAATTCGGCCGAGGCCACTTCGGCTCTACGCGCTGAATTCGAATCGACAGCGCAGCGCAGCCATCGCGATCCAAGGCTTGCAGGTGCGATGGTGGATCCTGCAATTTCCGTTCCGGAGTATAAACGCAATAACGCGTTTCTCACGCTAAACACACAAGATGCATTGAAGTCGCACATGGCCGACGGCCAAGCGGCATCGCTGGACGATGCGTTGGCGCAACAGCATCTCTCTACCGCGCCCCGGGTGACCGCCGACTATACGTGGGCGGAAGAGGTCGCGCGGTTTGCGACGTCTCCGGCGATCAGCGGTTTGCTCTTGACCCTCGGTATGCTGGGCCTGATTCTTGAAATGCAGACGTTGCATGGAATCGCCGGGACGATCGGTATCGGAGCACTCGCGCTGTTCTTCGGAACGCACGTGTACGCCGGATTCTCCAACGGCTTCGTGATTGCGCTCGCGATCTTTGGATTGCTCGGAATTCTATGGGAGCTGCACGTTGTGCCCGGGCATGGCGCGCCGGGGATTTTGGGCGGCCTTGCGCTCTTGGCGGCAGTGCTCCTGGCATTCGGACTGCCATTCTTTTTCATCGCCGTCGAAACGATTTCGACGTCAATCATTCTTACGGTCGTGCTCTTTGCGATTGCAACGCGCATCTTCCCGGAAAATGCCTGGATGAAGAAGCTCGTGCTGGTTGCGGAACAGGGCCCCGACTATGTAACGAGTGCCGATTTTTCATCGCTACGTGGAGCGATCGGAACGGCGGCCTCTTTGCTGCGTCCGGCCGGCGTTGCAATGTTCGACGGCAGGCGTGTAGACGTTCTCACGGAAGGCGAGTTCATTGCGGCCGGAACGCCGGTCCGCGTTACGCGTGTGGAGGGCGCACGTATCTTCGTAGAGCCGGTCAATCTCCCGAGCTACAAGTAGCTCGAACTACAAAAGGAGTGGTGTTTTGGTTGGAGTCGGCGTGGCGATCATCTTTTTCGTCGCCGTTATTTTATTTTTCAGCTTCCTCTACTATTTTCCCATCGGGTTGTGGATCCGGACGGTTGCGGCGGGTGTTCCGCTTGGAATCTTTACGCTCGTACGCATGCGGCTTATCGGCATTCCGCCCGGGATCGTCGTTACGAATTACGTTCGCGGACGCAAGGCCGGTTTAAATCTGACCGTCGATCAATTGCAATCGCATTATCTTGCGGGCGGTAACGTCGAAAACGTAACGCTGGCGATGATCGCGGCGCAACGTGCGCAGATTCCCTTGGAATGGCAGCGCGCGGCCGCGATCGATCTCGCCGGTCGCAACGTCGTCGAAGCGCTGCAAACGTCGGTAAATCCGAAGGTCATAGAAACGCCGACGTTTCAAGGCGTCGCGCAAAACGGCATTCAGTTGAACGTCAAAGCGCGAGTGACGGTGCGCAGCAACCTCGACCGCTACGTCGGCGGCGCCGGCGAGCAAACGATTATCGCACGCGTTGGTGAAGGCGTCGTTGCAGCGGTGGGCGCAGCAGTCGATCATAAGGAAGTGCTCGAGTTTCCGGATCGCATTTCGAAGGCGGTGCTTACGAAGGGCCTTGATGCGGGCACGGCGTTCGAGATCGTTTCAATCGATATTGCAGACGTTGACGTCGGCAAGAACATCGGCGCAGAATTGCAGACGAGTCAAGCTGAAGCCGACCGCCGGATCGCGCAGGCGAAGGCTTCGGAACGCCAGTACGCAGCGATGGCTTCGGAACAAGAACAGAAGGCGCAAACACAGGCCATGCGCGCAAAGGTGGTCGAGGCGGAAG
The DNA here is from genome assembly GCA_964546935.1 of uncultured bacterium. Lineage (GTDB taxonomy): Bacteria > Vulcanimicrobiota > Vulcanimicrobiia > Vulcanimicrobiales > Vulcanimicrobiaceae > JALYTY01. The sequence continues at coordinate 10,396 of CAZJLJ010000055.1, forward strand.
CGTCAATTCCGCTCGCGATTGCGGGTGCATTCAAGAGCGGGAATCTCGGCGTCATGGATTACTATCGTTTAAAAAACATCCAGGCAGATACTGGAATGCGTGATGCGATCGGCGGCAGCGCCTCCGAAAGCGGGCAAAGCGATGTGAATCAACCGCCGCCGCAACAGCCGGGAAGATAAATGCACGACATCGGCGGCCTGATCTGGGTCATCATCGTCGTCCTTGCCGTTTTTTCGAGCATTCGAAAGAGCGTGCGTCAGGCCAGAGAGTCGGCGGCTCAGGCACAGCAACGGTCGCCTGCGACGAGCGTCCAACGGCCGCTTCCTGAACCCGTACGGCCGGCGCAGGCCTCAGCGCCGCCGATAACGCCGTTGCAGCGAGCGCTGCAGCTCTCCCCCATCCCAGCGCCGCCGGTTCCACCCGCGCCGCAGATTCGAGTGGTTCCGCCGCTTCCTACGCCGGCTGCGTCTGTTGCCACGCCGCAGCGTCCTCCGGCGCACGATCCATTCCGTCCCGAGAGCATCCAACGGAGGCCTTTGAGTGGTTTGTTGGGTGGTATCTTCGAAGATAAAGATGCGATTCTAAGGGCGGTCGTCGCGGCCGAAATCCTTGGTAAACCTAAAGCACTGCAGGAGCAATCAATCTGGAGTCCACGGCACAACGAACCGTCGATCTAAGCGACCTTAACGACCCCGTCCGCCTGTTCGGACAGTTCGATCAAAATCTCTCCGCGCTCGAAGACCGCCTTGGCGTGAGCGTGCGAGCCGATGGACAACATCTACTGCTTGCTGGATCCGCTGCCGACGTGGAACGTGCGGAGCACGCCGTCCGGCGCATGCTTCATGCTGCCGTAGACGGCGCGCAGATTACCCCCGACGACGTTGCGCTCGCGATTCACGACACGCGCGAAGCGCCCGGCGGAAAGGCGTTGCCGGGCACATTGATTCGTACGCATCGCGGAAAAGAAGTCCGACCGAAAACAGCGGGCCAACGCACATTCGTGCGCTCTATCGAAGAGAACACGCTCACGTTCGGCATCGGTCCGGCCGGAACGGGAAAAACATTTCTCGCTGTGGTGATGGCGGTGCGAGCGTTGAAGAATCGCGAAGTCTCGCGGTTGATTTTGTCGCGGCCTGCGGTTGAAGCCGGCGAGAAGTTGGGTTTTCTGCCCGGAGATCTGCGTGAGAAAGTCGATCCGTATTTGCGTCCATTGTATGATGCGCTCGAAGAATTGCTCGATGTCACGGTAGTCGCAAAGTATTTGGAACGCGGGACCATCGAGGTTGCGCCGCTTGCGTATATGCGCGGCCGCACGCTTTCCGACGCGTTCGTTATTTTGGACGAAGCTCAGAACGCAACGCCGGATCAGTTGAAGATGTTTTTGACGCGTCTCGGCAGCGGTTCCAAAATGGTCGTCAACGGCGACATCACGCAAATCGATTTGCCGGGCGGCGCAAAGAGCGGCTTGCTGGATGCGTCGCGGCGGCTTGAAGATATCGAAGACGTCGGTGCGATTCGGTTAACCGAAAGCGACGTCGTTCGCCATCCGCTCGTTGCCAGGATCATTCGCGCCTATGACAGTTCACTACCGCAATGACGTTCGCGGCAGCGGTGTCGATGCGCGCGCACTGAAGCGCACGATGAAAACGCTGCTCGCGGAAGTGGATGAAAAGGATTCGTCGATTTCGATCACATTGGTTGACGACGCCGCGATTCAAGAGATCAACCGGGCGCATCGCGGAAAGGATAAATCTACCGACGTGTTGTCGTTTCCAATGTTCGACGACACGATCGAGGATCCGGAAATCGAAGAACGGCTGCTCGGCGATATCGTCATTTCCGTCGAGACGGCTCGCCGGCAAGCCACGGATTACGATGCTCCGCTGCAACAAGAGATCTACCGGCTCTTGATCCACGGGCTTTTGCACGTGATGGGACACGACCACATGGAACCGGAAGAACGTGCCGCGATGGAAGCTGAAGAGCGCCGTCTAGCAGATGCTATCGATATGCCCTGGCCGTATGAGTCCTAAAGTTTGGCGTTCGTTCAACCACGCGTTCGAAGGCATCATGTATGCCGCCCGGACGCAGCCCAACATGCGAACGCATTTGCTCATCGCGTTGCTGGTCATTTTGGCTTCACTGTTGCTGAGGCTGGACCGCTACTATGTTGTCGCGCTCATCGTCATCATTGCGGTCGTCCTGAGTCTGGAACTGTTCAATACCGCAGTGGAAGCGATCGTGGATCTTTTGACCGTCACGCACCATCCGCTGGCAAAGACGGCCAAGGATGCGTCGGCCGGCGCGGTCTTAGTTGCATCGATTGCCGCCGTCATCGTCGGCTATCTTGTGTTTTACCAGGGCATCATTAACGGGGGGCAGCGCGTCTTCGAGGCGGTCCAGTCCGTCCCAAGCAATGTAGCGTTCGTTGTCTTGGCCGCAGTAGCGATTGTGACGATCTTTGCCAAGGCGTGGGTCGGCCGTGGCTCGGCACTCCAAGGCGGCGCGATTTCCGGGCACGCGGCGTTGGCTTTTGCCGCAGCAACGATGCTGGCTTTCTTCTATCAGAAGCCGTTGCCGGCGCTCCTGGCTTATTTTGTCGCCTTCCTCGTAGCCCAAAGCCGTGTGGAGGCTAAAATCCATTCCGTCCGGGAGGTTGTCTCCGGAGGGGTCTTGGGAACGGTCGTCGCCTTGGCGATCTATCTCTTGGTCCGGCCCCACGTTGTGTTATAATGGCGCCGATTTGAATACCGACCCATATCGAAGTCCCCGTCCCAGTTCGGCGGCCTTTTGATGGCTCAGACGAACTGGCTCCAGATCGGCAGCCTAGTGTTGCTGGTCGTGCTCGCGTCCTTCTTTGCGGCGTCTGAAGCAGCCCTAATCTCGATCTCGCGCCTTCGTGCGGCCGCCATGGCCGAGCGTAACGTGCGTGGTGCCAAAGACGTGCGCCGGATGGTCGAGGACAAGAACCGCTTCCTCACGTCGATCCTCGTCGCCAATACCATCGTATTGCTGGCGGCGGACTCGCTCGCCACCTACATCGCCATTGAGATGGGGATTCCCGAAGCAGCGCTTTGGTCGACCGTTCTCATGACGATCGTTTTGCTGCTCTTCGGAGAGATTATCCCGAAGACGATCGTGACCAACGACGGGGAACGCTGGGCATTGCGCCTTGCGCGTCCGCTGCGAGTCGTTGCGGGAATCTTGAAGCCGCTCGTTTACGCTTTCCTTGCCGTCACCAATCTGTTGGTGAAGCCGCTCGGGATCAAACACCCGCATCAATACGTAACGGAAGAAGACATCCGCGCACTGGTTAACGTCGGCGCGGAACAACGGGTTATTGAAGAAGAAGAGCGCGAGATGATCCACTCGGTCATTGAGTTCGGCGACACGATCGTGCGCGAAGTAATGACTCCGCGTCCCGAAATCGTCGCCGTTTCCATCGACGATTCGCCGCGCCGTGCACTCGATATCGTTATCGCCGAAGGCTATTCGAAGCTCCCGGTTTACCAAGAATCAAAAGACGATATCGTCGGGGTTGTTCACGATCGCGAGCTGCTCATCGCGCTCGCAAATGGAACGCTTGCCCACACGAGCATCCGCGCGCTGATGCGTCCGATTGCGCACGTACCCGAGACCAAGAAAATCGCGGAGCTGTTGCGTGAAATGCAACGCGACAAATTCTCGATGGCCATCGTCGTGGACGAATACGGCGGGACGGCGGGTCTCGTTACCATGGAAGATTTGCTCGAAGAGATCGTCGGCGAGATTCGAGACGAGCACGACGTCGACGAGCAAGAACCGATTGCGTTCGTCTCGGATGATGAAGCCGTTGTCGAAGCAGGCGTGAACATTGAAGACGTAAACGCGAAACTCGGAACGCACATCCCGACCGAAGATTTCGAAACAATCGGCGGATACACGGTTGGTTTGTTCGGCCGTTTGCCCAAAGAGGGCGAAGAAATCGATGCCGATTCTCGCACGCGTTTGCGCGTGGATCGCACGCGCGGCCGCCGCATTCTAGCCGTTCGCGTTTTCACTAGTCCCAACGGCACACAGCACGAGCACGAAGGCGCGGAAGCGGACGAACATAATGCCGTCTCCTGACGAATTGCTGGATGCTGCGCGTGCGGCGCGTGAGCGCGCCTATGCGCCGTACTCCGGCTTTGCGGTGGGAGCGGCGCTGGAGACCTCCGACGGAACCGTCATCACCGGATGCAACGTCGAAAATGCCAGCTACGGCATGTCGATTTGCGCCGAGCGAACCGCGATCACTTCCGCAGTTGCGCAAGGCTACCGTGAATTTCGCGCGATTGCCGTGGCCGGTCCGGACGGAGCAATCACGAGTCCGTGTGGAGCGTGCCGGCAATTCATCGCCGAGTTCGACCCGGAGCTGCCGGTCTTTTTTACGACGCCGGATGCCGACATGCAGACGACGCTTGATAAACTGTTGCCGTTCTCATTCGGCCCGAAGAGTCTTCAGAACACCTAAGCAATGACGCAGGCGCGTTCGTATAAAACGTGTGCCGTCGTGTTGCGCGCGCGTCCACTCGGTGAAGCCGATCGTATCGTAACGCTTTTCACGACTGAACGAGGAAAGATGGATGCGGTCGCTAAGGGCGTCCGTCGCGCAAAAAGCCATCTTGCGGGCCGGTTGGAATTCGGTACGGAGTCCGCGCTCACCATGCATCGCGGAAGATCGCTCGACGTGATCGTGACTGCAGATATCATTCGCGCTCCCTGGGAACAACTCGTTGATCCCGAGCGCTTCTCGGTTGCATCGCTCGTTGCAGAACTGATCGACGCGTTCTGCGAACCCGATTTGCCTCAACCGGAGATCTACGACTTACTCACCGGGATGATTTCCGCTATTGCATCGAGCGACGCTCCGCGTTTGCTCGTGCCGCGGTTCTCGTTGCGTTTGCTTTCCGCGCTTGGACTCGAACCGCCGGTAGAAAGCTGCATTCGTTGTGGCAACTCCTTAGGTACCGAACGCGCGTGGGTGGACGCCGATGCGGGCGGCATCATTTGCGAAAATTGTCGCGAACGGTGGCGCGATCTTCTAGAGTTCGATGCGGAAGATTTGCAGAATTTGGTCCGGCTTGCAGCGCGCCGCGGCGACGCACGCGCCACGATGCAGGCCCGACCACGGGTTGCTTCGGCCATCGAATCGATCGTCGTCCGCCACCTCGGAAGGCGCCCAAAAGCGGGACTTGCGATAGTCGACTCCGTAACGCGCCCCTAATCTCTATGTCGATTATGGCGTTGGACGTAGGCAGCAAGCGAATCGGCGTTGCGGTCGCAGACCCTACCGGGAATTTCGCCCTTCCCGTGGGCACGATCGAGCGTAGCAATTTGCGTGCCGATCTTGCAAAGATCCAAGAGTACCTCGAGTCGTACATGGTGCGCGATTTGGTCGTAGGCGATCCGGTTTCGCTCTCCGGCGAGCGAGGAATTGCGGCACAAAAAATGGACGGTTTCGTCGAACAATTGCGCTCCATTTTCGAGGGCCCAATCCATCGGATCGACGAGCGTATGACAACCGCGCAGGTTACTAAGACGCTTATCGCGGCGGACGTTTCCCGAAAGAAACGCAAGGATGTGGTTGATAAGATGGCAGCGGCGCTAATCTTGGAAACCTACCTTGCGAAGCGGCGCTCCGTTCGACCAACTCCGGATGACAGAGGCACGTGAACGCACTGCGACGGATCGCATGGGCGGCACTCGCCGCCGTAATTTTGCTTGGGATCGCGTTAGGCGTCTGGTTTTGGTACTCCGCGTTCGGCGATCGGTCGAAACCGGTGGCGACGACGCAAGTGATCGTTCCGCGTGGAGCGACGTTCTCGGACGTTGCGAATGAATTCGCTAAGAACGGTATTGTCGATAACGCTCTAGCGTTCCGAATTCTTGGACGGCTGCGTCATGCCGACGTTGACGTGCACGCAGGCGCATACCGTTTCCCGCCGCAACAAACCGCCGACCAAGTTCTGCAAGCATTGCTTACGGGCGGTGCGCAGATTGCTGCATGGGTTAGCATCCCCGAAGGGTTTACCGCTACGGAGATTGCGGAACGACTGCATCAGGCGGGCATAGGAGAGGTTGCCGCACTATCGCACGCCTTCCTCACTACCCCGCTTTTAGTCGACGGCGCGCATACGAAAAATTTGGAAGGCTATCTCTTCCCAAGCACCTATTTAGTACCGCTCGACGCAAGTTCCACGCAAATCGAGAAGCAATTGACGGACGAGTTCTTCAAGCAGCTGCCCGGGGATGCAGAGGCGCGCGCTCGCGCTTTGGGCGTAACGGTGCCGCAGGCGGTAACTGTCGCTTCGCTTGTCGAGCGCGAGGCGAAGATCGATGCCGACCGTCCGATGATTGCCGGCGTTATTTACAATCGCTTGCGAAACCGGATGCCGTTGCAGGTCGATGCCACCATTGAATACGCCTTACCGGAGCATAAGACCGAACTTTCGTTGCGCGATCTAAAAATCGATTCGCCGTACAATAGCTATACGAATGCCGGCCTTCCTCCGACGCCCATTTCCAATCCGGGCCGGCCCTCGCTGGAAGCCGCGTTCTATCCGTCGAAGACCGATATGCTGTATTACGTGTACTGCGGAAACGGCCACCACGTTTTTTCCAAGACCCTCGCGGAGCATCAGGACAATGTGTCCCGGTGCCTGCACTAATCGTTCGAATAAGGAGCTGCCAAATGTCGTCCAATAACGGTGAAGCGAAGAGCGGTCCGCTCGAGCTGAGCGAGGTGCTCTACATCGAGACCAAAGACGGCGGCGAGCTGCCGTTCGAAGTGGTTGGAATTCTCGAAGATCCCGATGACGGATCGTCGTACGCGGTCTTGATGCACGAACCGAAAGACGAAGAAGCCGAGAGCGAATTCATTGTGACGGATCTCGAAGGCAATCTGCTCGACGACGACGATCTCGCACAAGAAATCCTCGACGAGTTTCTCGTCTTCGCCGAAGAAGCCGGCGATGAGGGAGGCGAAACCTAATCCGCGTCCTGTTTCTCTCCGCCAGCGTGGGTGCGGGGCACCTTTCCGCAGCTAATGCGGTCTGCGCGGGACTTAGCGAAATCGACCCGAGCGCGCAAACGCTTGTGGTCGATTCGTATAAGTACGCGGCGCTGGTAATGAGACGCGTGGTCGCGGACGGTTATTTGCGAATGGTGAAGACCATTCCGCAGATGTACCGCTATATTTACGATCGCGCTGAACGCGCAACGGAAGTCGGGCCGTTTCGCACGTGGGCGCATCAATTCACTGCTTCGAATCTGCGTCCGCTTATGGAACGCGAAAGGCCCGACGTTGTCGTGTGCACTCACGCGTTTCCCAGCGGCGCAATGGCCGAATATAAGCGAATCTATGCAGATGCCCCACCCGTCGTGGGCATCGTCACGGACTTCGCCATTCACGGCTTTTGGATCCACGACAACATCGAAGGGTACTGTGTCGCAACCGATGCAATGCGCGATGTCCTGATCGCGCGTGGCGTTCCCACCGATCGAATCAGAGTTACCGGAATTCCAATCGGCCCGCGGTTCCGGCGCACCGGCGAAACGATGGAACAGCTGCGCGAGCGCTTGGGATTGCCGGTGGATCGTAGTGTAGCTTTGATGATGGGCGGCGGCCTCGGCATCGGTCCACTGGAGCGCATGCTGCAATCGTTGGACGCCGTGGATACGCCTATCGCGGCCGTCGTAATCGCCGGTCGAAATTCGCGCGTTGAGCGCCGCGTACTGGAGGCTGCAGAAACAGTAAACTATCCCGTCCGCGTGCTGCGTTTCGTGGCAAACGTTTTCGATTACATGCACGCGGCGGACGTATTCATTACGAAGCCGGGTGGACTAAGCACCGCCGAGGCTCTGGCGGCCGAAGTTCCGATGATCTTATGCAAACCGATTCCGGGGCAAGAAGAACGCAACGTGAACGTGCTGACCGAATGGGGCGCGGCGCTTCGGGTGCGCAATTTGGTTGAGCTTCCCGGTACGCTAAGCTCAGCACTGACGGATTCCCCGCGTCGCAGGCGAATGGTTGCAGCAGCGCGGCGTTACGGTCGTCCGAATGCCGCTCACGATGCCGCAGCATTTATTATCCGATTGGCTGAGGCTCGCAAGGAGGTCGTAGCATGAAGATTCTTCCTACCTCAACGACCTATGCGTTCTGGCTCGCCGTGCTCCGGCTTTATGCCGGCGCGTTTTGGCTGATGCATGGGATCCCGAAATTTACGCAGAGCGAAACGTTCATGCCGCCGAGCGGCTTCATCGTTCAGTTCATCAACAGTGCGATCCAGAACACTCACGGTCCCTATCAAACATTTTTGACAAGCGTCGTTCTTCCGAACATTGGTATTTTCGCCGAACTCGTTCGGCTTGGCGAAGTTGTGACCGGTGCGCTTTTGTTCTTGGGATTCTTCACCCGGTTCGGCGGATTCATCGGCATGATACTCGCGTTGAACTATCTGACAGCTAAGGGCGATATCACGCACATCAGCTCGTGGTCCGGACTTGATGCAGCAGCATTCGCGTTATCCGGGCTTAATGTCGTATTGCCGACGGGCCGCTTTTTTGGTGTCGACGCCCTGCTCGCGCGCTCTCGCGCTCGAGCTCGCGGGCTCGCCGCAACGCCTGCAACCGCAAGCGCATCGGGTGTGCGCGCGGAATTTGTTGATGAACCACCGATGACGGGACCGACGGCACCAAGCGCTTAGCAGCGACGGAAGTCGCTAGGGGCGCGAGGCGTTTGTGTGGTATAGTCGTCCGCGTCCCTCGTGGCCATTGGCCATTAGATGGGGAGAGATGGCCGAGCGGCTGAAGGCGGCGGTTTGCTAAACCGTTATACGATG
>CAZJLJ010000056.1:0-17856 GCA_964546935.1 uncultured bacterium
TGTGGATCAAGGTGTTCCCGGACAAACCGGTCACCAAGAAGCCCGCTGAAGTCCGAATGGGTGCCGGTAAAGGTAATCCCGAGTTCTGGGTTGCCGTCGTGCGCCCGGGCCGCGTGCTCTTCGAACTCTCCGGTGTTGCGCCCGACGTTGCGAAAGAAGCGCTGCGTCTTGCCGCTTCCAAGTTGCCGATCGGCACGAAGATCGTTACGCGCGAGGAGGCTACGGCATGAAGAGAGCTGAGCTAACTGAACTGCGTGGCCTTACGGTTCCCGAACTGCAACAGAAGGCCAAAGATACGAAGTCGGAGCTGTTCAATCTGCGCTTTGCGTTGCGCACCGGGCATCTCACGGATTTCAGCAAGATCAAAGAGATGCGTCGTGCGTACGCGCAGATTCAAACCGTCATTTCCGAGAAGAAGATTGCCGAGGAGCAACATGGAGCAGCCTAACCAAACGACAGATCGCGCAAGCCGCCGTGTGAAGCAGGGCCGCGTTGCGTCCAATAAGATGGACAAGACGATCGTGGTCGTGACGGAAACGCGCGTGCCCCACGGCACTTACGGCAAGATCGTTCGCAAGTCGACGCGCTTCAAAGCGCACGACGAGCAGAACGAAGCGAACATCGGCGACATCGTCCGCATCATGGAATGCCGTCCGCTTTCGCGCGACAAGCGCTGGCGCTTGCTCGAAATCGTGGAGCGTGCGAAGTAACTCATGATTCAACAAGAAACGCGACTCAAGGTCGCTGACAACTCAGGCGCCCGTGAACTGCTGGTGATCCACATCAGCGGCGGAAGCCGTCACAACTACGCACACGTCGGCGACATCGTCGTCGGCACCGTGAAGAGCGCGATCCCCGGCGCGGCCGTGAAAAAAGGCCAAGTCGTCAAAGCGGTGATCGTTCGCACTTCGGCGCCGATCCGCCGTGCCGACGGTTCGGTCGTGCGTTGCGACGATAACGCGTGCGTCATCATCAAAGGCGAAAAGGACAACCTCGATCCGCGCGGGACGCGCGTCTTCGGACCGGTTATGCGCGAGCTGCGCGACCGTGGGTTCTTGAAGATCGCCTCGCTGGCCCCGGAGGTTCTCTAATTATGGCGCAAATCGTTAAGGGCGATACGGTGATGATCCGTCGCGGCCGTGAGAAAGGCAAACACGGCGTGGTCAAAGCGGTGTTCCCCGATGCCGGCAAGGCGACGGTGGAAGGCCTGAACATTGTGAAGCGTCACACGAAGCAAGGTCAGCAAAGCGGCGCGATGTCGCAGCAGCAGACCGGCGGCATCATCGAAAAAGAGGCGCCGCTGCCGATCTCGGCACTGCAATACGTGTGCGAAAAGTGCAAAGTGCCGACGCGCCTGAAGCGCGGACGCACGGCCGACGGCATTGCGCACCGCGTGTGCGTGAAGTGCGGCGAGCCGGCGCGTGACTCGGCGAAGGGAGCATAACCGTGGCGACGGCACGTTTGAAAGATAAGTACCAGGGCGAAGTCCGCAAGCAACTGCAGGACAAGTTCGCGTACCAGAACGTCAACCAGATCCCCAAGCTGGAGAAGGTTGTCATCAACATGTCGGTCGGTGAAGCGATCACGAACTCGAAGGCGCTCGATGCAGCGGTTAGCGAGCTCGTGGCAATCACCGGTCAGAAGCCGGTCATAACGAAGGCGAAGAAGTCGATCGCAGCGTTCAAGCTGCGTGAAGGCATGAACATCGGCGCGAAAGTCACGCTTCGTGGCGAGCGCATGTACGTGTTCCTCGACAAGCTCTTCAACATCGTGCTTCCGCGTATCCGCGACTTCCGCGGTCTTCCGCCGAAGTCGTTCGACGGTCGCGGCAACTACAATCTTGGCCTGCGCGAGCAGCTCGTCTTCCCGGAGATCAACTTCGATAAGGTCGACAAGGCGCGCGGCATGGACATCACCATCGTTACGACGGCGAAGTCGGACGAAGAAGCGTCGGAGTTTCTGACGGCTATGGGACTCCCGCTCCAAAAGAGGAATGCGTAAATGGCAAAAACGAGCTCGATCGTTAAGGCAAACCGGACGCCGAAGTTCGGCGTGCGGCAGCACAACCGGTGCAAGATTTGCGGACGCCCGCGCGGCTATCTCCGTAAGTTCGCCATGTGCCGCATCTGCTTCCGCGAGAACGCGCATAAAGGCGTCGTTCCCGGTGTCACCAAGGCGTCGTGGTAAGGGAGAGTAGAGAGTAATGGCTGCAATCACCGATCCAGTCGCCGATCTGCTGACGCGCATCCGCAACGCGAATACCGCCAACCACAAGACGGTCGATATTCCGGCGTCGCGCGTTAAATCAGCAATTGCGCAAATCCTCAAGGACGAAGGCTTCATCGAAGACTTCGAACGCTTGAACGAAGGTCCGCAAGGCACGCTTCGCGTTCGCCTCAAGTACGGTCCGGAGAAAGAGAAGATCATCACCGGTCTGCGCCGCATTTCGCGTCCGGGCTTGCGCGTGTACACGGGCAAGACCGAGATCCCGCGCGTTCTCGGCGGTCTTGGAGTCGTCATCATTTCAACGTCGCAGGGCATCATGTCGGGCAAACGGGCGAAAAAGCTCGGCGTCGGCGGCGAAGTCCTGGCGTACGTGTGGTAGGTGTTTTAGATGTCACGTATTGGTAAATTGCCGGTCGCCGTTCCGAGCGGCGTCGATGTCACGGTCGGCGACGGCGAAGTTGCCGTCAAAGGCCCGAAGGGTGAATTGCGCCAGCACATTCTTTCGCAAGTCGTAAACGTGAAGCTCGAAGACGGCAAAGTTGTCGTCGAGCGCAAGGGCGAGGCGAAACCGCATCGTTCGGCGCACGGTCTTACGCGCACGCTAATTGCGAACATGGTCGAAGGCGTGAGCAAAGGGTTCCGTAAGAGCCTCGAGATTCAAGGCGTCGGTTATCGTGCCGCTAAGTCGGGCGAGAAACTGAACTTGACGCTCGGCTTCTCGCACCCGGTCGTTTTCGAACCGCCGAAGGGCATCTCGCTCTCGGTCGAAGGCACGAACAAAATTCACGTCGACGGCATCGACAAACAACAAGTCGGTCAAGTCGCCGCCGAGATTCGCAACTTACGTCCGCCGGAGCCGTATAAAGGCAAAGGCGTCCGCTACGAAGGCGAAGTCATCAAGAAGAAACTTGGTAAGGCCGGAAAGGCAGGTAAGAAGTAATGGCGCGCGTTTCCAAGGCGGATACTCGCCGCTCGCGTCACGTACGCTTGCGCAAGAAGCTCGCCGGCAATCAAGAGTGCCCGCGTTTGATGGTGCGTCGCACGTTGCATCACATCTATGCAACGCTGGTCGACGACAGCAAAGGACACACGCTTGCCGCCGTTTCGACGCGCGACAAGTCGGTCGCGGATTCGCTCGAATCCAACACCAACATCGAAGCAGCCAAGGCCGTTGGTTCGGCTATCGCCGCGAAGGCGAAGGCTGCGGGCATTTCAGACGTCGTGTTCGATCGCGGCGGATACAAATATCACGGACGCGTGCAAGCATTGGCAGATGCGGCACGTGAAGCGGGGCTGAATTTCTAATGCAATATCGTGGTGGTGGCGGTCGCGAACGCGACAACAGTGGATTCGAAGAGACCGTCGTACGCGTCAATCGCGTTGCGAAGGTCGTCAAGGGCGGTAAGCGCTTCAGCTTCAGCGCGCTCGTCGTCGTCGGCGATCGCAAGGGCAAAGTCGGTTTTGCGATCGGCAAGGCCGGCGAAGTTCCCGAAGCGATCCGCAAAGCCGTCGAGCAAGCGAAGAAGAACCTCGTGACGGTTCCGATGGTCGAAAAGACCATTCCGCACGAAGTGCGTTTGATCGTCGGCGCGGCCAGCGTGCTGCTCAAGCCTGCCGCACCGGGAACCGGCGTTATCGCCGGCGGTTCGATGCGTGCGGTGCTCGAGCTCGCGGGCATTCATGACATTCTCACCAAGTCGCTCGGAACGAACAATCCGATCAACGTGGTTCGTGCAACGATCGAAGGCTTGCGTTCCCTCAAGACCGCCGAACAAGTTGCCGCATTGCGCGGCAAGACCGTTAAGGATATCTACGCTGCGTAATTTACGCACGTAATTCAGAGAAAGCAAAATGGCAGAAACAAAGACGAAGAAGGCTGCTAGCGCAAAGTCCAGCGCGAAGGCAGCTCCCGCAGCAGCTGCTGCAACGAACGGACTCACTCTCGGATCGCTGAAGCCCGCGAAGGGCAGCTGGCCGAAGCGGCAACGCATCGGTCGCGGTCACGGTTCGGGCATGGTCAAGACCGGCGGCGAAGGCGGCAAAGGTCAGACCGTGCGTTCCGGCGGCGGTAAAGGCCCTGCGTTCGAAGGCGGACAGACACCGTGGGCGCGTCGTTTGCCGCACGCGCGCGGTTACTCGCAGAAGGGCCGCGACACCGGCCACTTCGTCACGCGTTACGCGGTCGTCAATCTGTATCAGCTCGCGAGCTGGGACGCAACGATCGAAGTCTCGCCGCAATCGCTTAAAGAGCAGGGCATTCTGAAGTCGCTCGAAGACGGCGTGAAGATCCTTGGCGGCGCGAAGAGCGGCAAGACGCTTCCGAGCGGCTTGAAGTTCCGCGACGTCGTATTCTCCAACAGCGCGCGCGAAGCGCTCACCGCTGCCGGCGCGCAGATTCCTGAAGAAGAAGCACAGGCCTAGTGTTCGATAATCTCCGCGCGGCACTTTTAGTTCCGGAGATCCGCAAGCGCGTCGGATTCGTTTTCTTCGCGTTCGCGTGGTTCGTTTTCATGATCCACGTGCAGCTGCCGAACGTGAACGAAGCCGTGTGGCAACGCGTGCTGCAAAGCGGCGCGTTCTACAACTTGCTGGGTTTCCTCTCGGGCGGCGCTCTTCAAAAACTCTCGATCATCGCGATGGGCATCACGCCCTACATCAACGCGTCCATCATCATGCAATTGATGACGGTCGTGTTGCCGCAGCTTGAAGAGATGGCGAAGAAAGGCGGCGAGGAAGGCCGTAAGAAGATCAGCCAATATACCCGCTGGCTCACGATCGTTTTGGCGCTGCTGCAGGGGACGTTCATGGCAAATGCCATGCGTAGTGCCGGCGTGTTCTACGATCAGAGCATCGCGTATATGCTCTTTGCGATCCTCGCGATGGTTTCGGGAACGATGTTCCTGATGTGGCTTGGCGAGCAGATCTCCGACAAGGGCATCGGCAACGGCGTCTCGCTGATCATCTTCATCGGTATCGTCCTGCGTTATCCGCAGTACCTCGTACAGACCTACACCTCGGCGGCAAGCGGTAGCGAATCGTTGCTGAACTTGGTGCTCTACATCGTCTTCGCGCTGGCGATCATCATCGGGATCATCTTCATGTACCAAGGCCAGCGGCGCGTGCCCGTGCAACAGGCGCGACGCGTCGTCGGGCGCAAAATGTTTGCCGGACGTTCGACCTACATTCCGTTGCGCTTGAACAACGCCGGCGTTATCTCGATCATCTTCGCGATCTCGATCCTCTTGCTGCCGCAGCAGGCGCTGTCGTGGTTCAACCGTGGCGGCGGCGCCACGGGGCTAGTCGGTGCGATCTCGACGTGGCTGAACGTCTACTTCAGCCCGAACGGCATCCTGTACAACCTGGTTTACTTCATGCTGGTCGTCATCTTCACGTTCTTCTACAGCTCGATCGTAATCAACACGCGAGACGTAGCGGATAACTTGAAGAAGACGGGCGCATTCATCCCGGGCATTCGTCCGGGCGAACCGACGGTCCAGTACCTGAACAAGATCCTGATGCGTCTAACGACCGCAGCTGCGCTCTTTCTCGGTCTGCTCGCCGTTCTGCCTGGCGCGTTGCAGCGTGGCCTCTCGGTCACGACGTTCTACCTCGGTTCAACGTCGCTGCTCATCGTCGTCGGCGTTGCGCTCGACACGATCACCCAAATCGAAGCGCGTCTCGCAATGCGCGACTACCGCGGGTTCATCAAGCGCTAATGGCTAGCGATATCGTTCTGCTCGGTGGTCCCGGCGCAGGCAAAGGCACTCAGGCGCAGATTCTGCAGAATAGCCACGGCTATCGTCAGATCTCCACGGGCGACTTGCTGCGCGACCATCGCAATCGCGGGACGGAACTCGGAGAAGCGGCGCAGGGCTTCATGAAGCGCGGCGAGCTCGTTCCGGATGATTTGATCATCAAGATGGTCGAAGGCGAACTGCGCGATGACGCGGCGGTTCTCTTCGACGGATTTCCGCGCACGGTTGCGCAAGCGGAAGCGCTTGATGCACTTTTGAAGGCGCGCGGCCGCGGGCTTCCGCAGGCCGTTTACTTCCAAATCGACCGGCCGTTGTTGGAAGAGCGTCTCTTGGGACGCTGGACCAATCCGCGCAGCGGACGCGTCTATCACGAGAAATTCAATCCGCCGCAAGTCGCCGGCATCGACGATGAAGACCAGGGCCAGCTAATTCAGCGCGAAGACGACAAGCCTGAGACGATCAAGAAGCGTCTCGACGTGTTCGAAGCGCAAACGATGCCGCTCGTCGATTACTACGATCGTTCCGGCCGGCTCGAGACGATAGACGCCAAGCAGCCCGTTGATGCGGTCACCCACCATCTTTTGCATGCCATCGGGGTAGAACATCCGCACGAGGATGCCAGAGCCCGATAATGGTTACGCTGAAGTCTGCGCGTGAGATCGAAACGATGCGCCGCAGCGGAAAAATCACTTCGAAGGTGCTGACCGACCTGATGAAGGCCGTGCGCCCCGGCGTTACGACGCGCTACCTCGATGAGATGGCCGAAAAGGGCATTCGCGAGTTGGGCGGCATCCCGACGTTTAAGGGGTATCACGACTATCCGGCGTCGATCTGCGCATCGGTGAACGACGAAGTCGTCCACGGCGTACCAGGCGACTACGTTTTACGCGAGGGCGATTTGCTTTCGATCGACATCGGCACGACGTTTGAGGGCTACGTCAGTGACACTGCCGTGACCGTTCCGGTCGGAAACATCTCCGCGAATGCCCGCCGCCTGCTTGACGTGACGCAAGAATGCCTTATGGCCGGAATTGCCCAGATGCAGAAGGGCAACCACCTTGGCGACATCGGCGCCGCCGTGCAGCGCCACGCCGAAGCCGCAGGGTACGGAGTGGTACGCGAGCTGGTCGGCCATGGCGTGGGAACCGCCATGCACGAGGAGCCTCAGGTCCCGAATTACGGCAAGGCCGGCGCCGGTATGGTGCTCCGCCCAGGCCTGGTGCTAGCGATCGAGCCCATGATCACCGAGGGTGATTACAAGGTCGAAATCCTCAAGGACGGCTGGACAGTCGTCACGGCAGATGGTAAACTCGCAGCGCACTTCGAGCATACAATCGCCGTGACTGAGGACGGCCCGAAGATTTTGACGCTCCGGAACTATGGTGAACATCCGGACGTTGAACGCTATCGGCCGAAAGAGGAAGCGGTTGCATAGAATGGTTGAAGTGGTCTGATGGCTCGTCGTGGTGGACGGCGTCCCGCAAGGGCGCGAAAAAACGTCGATAAAGCCGCGAAGACCGCAACGCCTAAAGAAGAGGCGATTGAAGTAGAAGGCACGATCGTCGAGCCGTTACCGAACGCGATGTTCCGAGTGGAACTCGCGAACGGACACAGAGTGCTCGCGCACGTGTCGGGAAAAATCCGGATGAACTACATCCGTATTCTTCCGGGAGATCGCGTCCTCGTGGAGCTCTCGCCGTACGATCTATCGCACGGCAGAATCACGTATCGATACAAGTAGCCTGTAAGTGCATCGAAAGAAAGTTTAGAAAATGAAAGTTCGTCCGTCGGTCAAAAAAATTTGCGAAAGCTGCAAAGTGATTCGCCGCCATGGTAAGGTGCGCGTGATCTGCGACGTCAACGCGAAGCACAAACAGGTCCAAGGTTAAGGATAGCTAGGAGCATTATGGCACGTATTTCTGGTATCGATCTTCCGCGCGAGAAGCGGATCGAAATCGCACTGCAGTACATCTACGGCATCGGAGCGACAACCGCGAAGAAGCTGCTGGAACGTACCGGTATTTCGCCGGACCTTCGCGTCAAAGAAATGACCGAAGATGACGAGAAGAAGATCCGCGACGCGATCGATCAGATGCAGCTGCGTGTCGAAGGCGATCTGCGCCGCGAAGTCCAGGGCAACATCAAGCGCCTGATGGACATCGGTTCCTATCGCGGTCTGCGCCATCGCCGTGGTCTTCCGGTTCGCGGTCAGCGCACGAAGACGAACGCGCGCACGCGTAAGGGCCCGAAACGTACCGTGGCCGGCAAGAAGAAGGTCGCCAAGAAGTAACGTTCGGCGTAACGCTAATGAAACGAGCCCGGCAAAAGTTGCCGGGCTCGTTTTTTTACGCGTTTGCCAACGCCGCCATCCGGCGTTGCATCTCTTCTGCCGGAACATCCTCCACGTGCGTCATTACGAACCATCGATGACCGAACGGATCTACAATGCCACCCGTACGATCGCCGTAGAATTGATCGGCGACCGGCCTTTCCAACTTTGCTCCGTTATCGACCGCTCTTTTGACGACGTCGTCGACGTTCTCCATATAAAGCGCGATCGTTACCGGCGTGCCGCCGATCGATTTGGGGCTGCGTGCCCCAACCTCATCGTTTTCATCGGCCAGCATAATTACGGAATCGCCGATTGTTAGCTCCGCGTGTGCGATGCGACCGTCTTTGCCCGGCATGCGCATCCGTTCGCCTGCATTAAAGATGTCTTGATAGAACGCAATCGCTCCCGCCGCATCGTCGACGATCAGGTATGGGGTAACGCTGTGATAGCCCTCGGGGATGGCCCGGACTCTTGCTGCCATCGTCATTCCTCCAAAAATGGATGGAATACACCTCGGCGAGGCTGCGGCCGGAGTCCTGCACGGCGAACACGAACGAGGGCTTTGTGAAGGCCGGTTGCTTTGGTCGATGATCTACGTCGGAACGTGCGGCTTTGCGTATAAGGATTGGATAGGACCGTTCTACCCGCCGCGCACGCGTTCGGAGGAAATGCTGCCATTTTACGCGCGCCAGTTTCCGGCGGTCGAGATCGACATGAGCTACTACGGGATTCCGCAAACGTCGACGATCGCATCGATGGAGCGCCGTACGCCGGAAAACTTTCGATTCAGTTTCAAAATTCCGCAAACGGTCACGCATCCGCCGGAGGGCGCGGGGCGCATTCATGCCGATGCGCGACAATTTCGTGAAGCCCTGGCGCCGTTGCGTGAAAGCGGAAAACTCGCATGTGTTCTCGCGCAATTTCCAAACGGGTTTAAGCCCAGCGACCAAAACCGCGATTACGTACGTCGCGTGGTTAACGCCTTCGAAGAATTACCGGTGGTAGTAGAGTTTCGCCATCGGGCGTGGCAGACGCCGGAAACTTTCGACATGCTTCGCGATCAAAATGCAGGCTTTTGCAACGTCGATATGCCCGCGTTTGAAGAATTGCCCAAATCGTCTTCCGATGCGACGAGCAGTATCGGCTACGTACGGCTGCATGGACGTAACGCAAAGCAATGGTGGAGCGGCACGAACGTCACGCGCTATCAGTATCTGTATTCGTCGGAAGAATTGGATCCATGGGCCGATCGCATCGCAGAGATAGAAGAACAAGTCGAAGAGACCTACGTCTTTTTCAACAATCACGCGCGGGGAAATGCAGCCCGCAACGCCGAGATGCTGGAAGCGCTTCTGGAAGAGCACTACGGTGAAGCAGCGGAAAAGCTAGTAGCGCACGGAGAAGGCGGCAATCCGGAACAAGAGACGTTGCCCGGTTTCGCGCCGCCCTTTGAGGAAGGATAAATGAAGGCAGTAATTACGACGGGCGGCCGGGTGGACGAAGCCTATGCGGCGGAGGCAGGGACGCCGATCAAAGCGCTCGCCGAGATACGCGGAGTAACGATGCTGCAGCGCGCGATCGACGCGTTGCGCGCGTGTGGAGTGAAGCAGATCGCAGTCGTTGCCGATCCGCCGGTTCGCGAAGCCGTGGAAGGACGTGTCGACGCCATCTTCGACGGTGCCGCCACCGGAGCGCAGAACGTTTTGCGGGCTTTAGGCGCATGGCCCGATAACGGCGAATCACTCCTGTATTTAACGAGCGACATGCCTTACATAGACGCCGGCGCACTACGCGACTTCATCGAACGTACACCTAAAGACGCGCTTGCAATGCCGCTGACCGAATACGACCAGTTTTTAACACGGTTTCCCGGCGCACCGCCCTTTGGGATTACGCTCGGCGGTGAGCGCGTCATCAACGGTGGAGTCTTTCACGTTCCCGCCGGTGCGGCGGGTGTTCTATCGAAAGTCGCCACCCAATTCTTCGAAGCGCGAAAGGCTCCGTGGAAAATGGCGTCGCTCGCGGGTCCCGCGCTGCTCGTCCGTTTTCTCTTGCGACGGCTCACCATCGCGCAGATCGAATTGCGCGCACAAAAAGTGCTGGGCATGCCCGTGACGGCCGTTCGCAATGCTGCGCCGGAACTTGCCTACGATGCGGATTCGGCAGATGAATACCGCTATGCACGCATGCACTGGTAAAGGCGGACCGGTCTTAGTGCCGCTTGTCGAGGGCCGGCGCGAGCTGTTCTAGATTGATGACAGGGAAAATAGCGCCAACGGCCATTGCGAAGGCAGCTATCACCCAACGCCGCTTTTGCGCTTTGCTCAAAGCACCACTCCAGGACTAAAAGCTTAGCTCTGACGCCGTACCGAATCGAGTTGCACCGTCACGACCGCTCCCTGCGGAATCGTGACGTTTTCGTGAACGTTCTTCGAAACCAGAAAACCGGTTCCGCCGCCGATTACAGCGCCGGTCCATCCTCCGATAAGCCCGCCGATCAGCGCGCCCGCCGCGCTTGAGCCGGCCTCTCTCCCGGCGTTGCTCTTCGTGTTGGCCTTAACGTTCGTTACGTGGCCAACGACGGCGTAGGTGCCCGACGACGTCTGGATTTTGTCGACCGCGAGCCTGATCTGCGCTTTTCTTCCTGCGCCTCCGCTTTGAACTTCGGCGACGTGTCCGTAGATTGTTGCATGCTGCAGATTTGCCGAGGGTGCGTAGACGTCTACCAGTTTAAACGTGTCACCGACCTGGGCTGTCTTCGAGTTCAGTTGGCGATCGATCGAGCCGTAGACCTGCGATCCGGGCGTGAGCTGCTCAGCAGCCATCGCGGGAACTGCCGCAAGGAATACGCCGATCATGACCGCTGTCAGTCGTTGCTGTAAGGAATTCATGGTATTAGCCTACACTTGCCGAATGCGCGTTGCTATCCCAAAATGGCAGACCTCTGGAAGAGTCTGCAGCGGACGGAGGTGAGGAATGGCTTCGGATGCCGCAAGAAGCAACGCGCCACGGTTGACGGCATACTGGTTCGGTATTCAGCTTGTTTGGGGAGCGGTGTTGGGTATTTCGCTGCAGGCGCGGTGTATCCAACTAAGCGGCGCTGCGTCTCTAGCGGCGTATGGCGAAATTTCCATCGCCGGCGCATTTGCCGCAGCGATCGTGCAGTTGATCGCCGGTCCATGGTCGGATGCGCTGCGGCGTCAAGGCAGTAACCGCGCACCCTTTTATGTGGCCGGCGCTATCGCCGCTGCCATTGCGATCGTCGCGTTTTACGTTGCCTCGACCATCGGCGCACTACTCGTGGCGTTCGTCGCATTGCAGGCTGCGATGAATTTCGCGATCGGTCCCTATCAGGCGATTCTACCCGATGCGGTCGAAGGCGGCCGGCTTGGCGGCGCGTCGGCGTGGATGGCCGCAATGCAAAGCGCGGGTAACGCGGCCGGAGCGATTCTCGCGACCGTTATCGGTAACGGCGTGCCTCTCGGCGCCACGATCGGAGTAGTGTTGTTAGGTACGTGCGCGATTAGCGTAATGCATTTGAGCAATGTGAATTTACGTCCCATCGAAACGGAACGAAAGATTCGCGTCACACGCACGCTGGTCGATCTTTTTATTTCACGTGCGTTCGTTTACACCGGTTTTTACACGCTGCTCGGGTATTTGTTGTTCTATTTGCGCAACGTCTTGCCGGCTAAGAGTCCCATCGATTCAACGGCTGCAACGGGAATAGCGATCTTATTATTCACCCTTGTAGGTGCTGCGGGTGCGGCTCTCGCGGCTAAACCGGCAGATCGAATGGATGAACGTCTTGTCGTCACGATCGGCGGCGGACTTGTGGCGCTGGCCGTTTTTGCTCTTTCGTGGACAAGCGTTCTTGCGTTAATCGGCATCGCCATCGTGATGGCCGGAATAGGCTGGGGCATTTTTCTGTGCGCCGATTGGGCGTTCGCGTGCCGTTTATTACCGCCAAGTGCACTGGCAACGACGATGGCCATTTGGAACATAGCGGTGGTTGGACCACAGATGCTTGCACCTATTATTGCAACTGCTATTTTGGTGCGCACCGGTGCAATTGCGACATCAGTCGGACCACGAATTGCATTTACTGTTGCAGCATTTGAAATAGGTGTCGGTGCTCTATGGATCTGGCGTTTACCAGGCAGCCACTCCGGGAAATAGGGCAATTGGTTCTACGCACGGGAACCATTCGGGCGCTCGATGCGTTATGGATCAAGGAAGTTGAGTAAACGTACTCACTCCCTAAGAAAATCGAATAATAGTAGGAGGCTTTTGTGAAACGACTGAGCACCGGAGTACTGGCGGCACTCATCGCAGTGTCGAGCGGGCTCACCGCGGTGGCAGCTCCGTCAGGATCGATGCAAGCACAGGGCAACAATGGACAAGCTGTGGTTGCGCAATCCAACGCGGCGGCACCGGCGGCGAACTTCGGAACTCCGCCGTCCGGCCAAATCCCGATTCTTTTCAACGACCACCACGTTTATAGCAAACCCGACACACTAAAACAGGGCCGCGTTCTCGCTGCTCTCGTGAAGGGTGGAACCGTTCTCATTCCGTTGCGTTCGATGTTCGAACAAATGGGCGCGTCGGTTTCTTTTGACGCTGGAAGCAAAACCGTTACGGTTAGCAAGCCGGGTTCCGAGGTGAAAGTCACCGTTGGAAAACCGGAAGTGGTCATCAATGGTGAATCTCGTCCGCTCGACGTAGCGCCGATGATTTACCAGGGCAACGTTCTCGTGCCGGTTCGCGTAATTTCGGAAGGCATGGGCGCGTATGTCCAATGGGTTCCCGACAAGCAAGTCGTTGTCGTTCGTTACGTGACCGCAACGCCGCCGCCGACGCCGGCTCCAACCGAAGCGCCGACGGCTGCACCAACGGTCGCACCAACGCCGACACCGGCTCCGAAGGCAACACCGTATAAGGACATCTTTATCGCCGGCGATTACATCTTCTCGCCGAAGGTGTACAACGAGTTCAGCCCCGGTAACACCGGAAACGGTTCGTACTCGGTTCGCGGCGCTATCGAGTTCGACGCGTTGAACTTGCCGTGGATGCTTGCCGGAAACTTCGAGTCGTTCCAATACCCGCACAACTGCGCTGGAGTCGGCGATCCGCAATGTAACGTGACGACCATCGGTCAAACGGGACAAACGTTCGTTCCCGGCTTCACCGCACGCGATCAAGACATCGATGCACGCTTCGGTATCAAAGTGATCGATCCGCGCATCTACGTCGGTATTGGATACCTGTGGCGTTCGAACGACTACGGCTACCCGAAACTAAACGGCGTCGGCTTCGGCGGTGAAAAACTGCCGGATCTCAACCAACCGTTCTCGGTCTACGGCAGCGTTTTCTACTACCCGAACGCGAAGGGCAATTTCACGGATCCGGGCACGGGCATCGGGTATCAACTCGCATACAACATCCTGAAGTACCAAATCGGAGCCACCGTGGGCTTCGGCAAGGCTCCGATCTTCCTAGACCTGGGCTGGATGGGCGATAACGGTAAGAACAAGACCAATACGCCTGGTGACTTCTCGCACAACGGCCCGTACGCGGGCCTCGGAATCAAGTTCTAATCGGGAGCTTGGCCTTACGGCAAAGGAACCGGGCGTAAACCGCCCGGTTCTTTTTCATACAAAGGCGTTGGGTTATTGTGTACGTGAGCGGAGTAAGAAGCCGCTCCGCATACAACAGAACTTAGGTAGGAGGCTCTAGTGAAACGACTGAGCACCGGAGTTCTCGCGGCACTGATGTCAGTGTCGAGCGCGTTCACCGCGGTCGCATCTCCATCGAGTTCAACGCAGGCGCAGAGCAACACTGGAAAAGCTGTGGTTGCGCAGGCCTCGATGGCTGCACCGAATTTTGGAACGCCGCCCTCCGGCAAGATTCCAATTCTCTTCAACGATCATCACGTTTATGCAAAACCCGATACGCTAAAGCAAGGCCGCGTTCTCGCAGCGCTTGTAAAAGGCGGAACGATTCTGATTCCATTGCGTTCGATGTTCGAACAAATGGGCGCATCGGTTTCGTACGATCCCGGCAGCAAAACAGCTACGGTCAGTAAACCCGGTTCCGAAGTTAAAGTAACGGTCGGTAAACCGGAAGTAATTATCAACGGTGAATCTCGTCCTTTGGACGTTCCTCCCATGATTTATCAGGGCAACGTCCTCGTGCCGGTCCGTGTCATTTCGGAAGGCATGGGCGCGTACGTCCAATGGGTTCCCGACAAGCAACTCGTCGTCGTTCGTTACGTGACTGCAACTCCGCCGCCGACACCTGCGCCGACCCCGCCGCCGACGGTTGCACCAACTCCGACACCAACGCCGACTCCGACTCCAACGCCGGTATACCACGATGTGTTCCTTGCGGGCGATTACATCATCGCACCAAAGGTTTACAACGAATTCAGCCCCGGCAACACCGGCACAAAATCATTCGATGTCCACGGCGCGCTCGAATTCGATTTGTTCCGGATCCCGTTTATGGTCGCGGGAAACTACTCGCAGTATCAATATCCGCATAACTGCGGGGGTATCGGCGATCCGCAATGTCTCGTAACGACGATCGGCCAAACCGGTCAAACGTTCGTTCCGGGCCTTCAAATGCGAGATTGGGATTACGACGCACGATTTGGCGTCCGCATTCTGCAACCGCGCGTTTATATCGCTGCCGCGTACGATTGGCACAGCAACAGTTACGGCTATCCCAAACTCGAAGCGCTGGGATTCGGCGGAGAGAAACTGCCGGATCTCAACCAGGTCTTTTCGGTGTTCGGTAGCGTGTACTACTATCCCAATTGGAAGGGCCCATTCATCGATCCGGGCACCGGAATCGGTTACACGGTCCAATACCAATACTTCAAATACCAGGTCGGGTTCACGCTGACGTCTCCCAAGTTCCCCATCTTTATAGAGGGCGGCTACATGGGTGACAACGGTAGCAGGACCAACGCTGCACCGGCAACGTTCTCGCATTACGGACCATTCGCCGGAATTGGTTTCAAGATTCCGGTTCCATAAGCGAATCGACTAGTAAGGCAGCAAAGGGGGCGCGGCTCGATGCCGGGCCCTCTTTCGTGGCGTACATCATCGGGTTGTACGATTATGCGACGATTTCAAACGCTGTATCATAGGGGCAACGCAAGTTCTAGCAACCCTCCGGTGCGAGGCGTGGGAGGGCATTATGATGCTTCGTCTCTTTTTGCGCTCGCTTGTCGCATTTGCGGCTATTTACACGTGCATGTTCCATGCGAGTCTGCCCGCGAGCGCAGACAACGTGCTCAATCGAATTACCGTTACCGTCGCACCCGTCTATTTGGTGGAAACGAACGGTGATTCAAACGCTCCTCCGCCTCCGGGCTATAAGGGTATTGGGTATACGAACGATCACCCGTATGCCGATTCATTCCGAATAGATTACGGGATCGATATCAAGCTCGATCCAAAGACGCATTTAACGTTGTCTCATGGAAACGTCGGGTACGGTCTCGGCCGTATTCTGACGCTTGCTCCATTAACATCGTTCGTATCGGGCGCTCTTTTCGATTACACGGATACTATTTCGCTTAGTCATACGATCGGGTCCGATGTCACGGCTCATGTAACGTACTTCAGCCATCAGCGACAAGACGTCACGGGACTGTGTTTGAATCAAAAAGCGTGCCCCAATGCGCTCGGACAACAGCAACCCAATACGCTCTCAATAAACGAGATGGGCTACACGCTCGGCGCTAGTTGGGATTTTGGCCCGAAAACGCACATCGGAAAAGTTTTTACAGTAGGCGCAGATATAAAATACTTGCCGCGCCCTGCGTTTCCACCGTCACCGAATGCGGCGGGCGTTGCGCCCGCCCTCGGCGGACTCCCCGGATGGGTCGGTACACAAACACTCTTTCCGTATTACATAACCGCGAAGATTCCGTTCTTTTACGACAGCTCGTTTACGCCGTTCATCAATTGGACGCACTTCCCAGTGCTCTATCACGATTCGGCGGTGCCGGAAGACTACAGCGGCTTCGTTTGGGGAATCAGCAAGGTTTTCAACAAATACCTCACGCTGAGCTACACAAACTTTAACCTGCAAACTTGCCGTTGTGTCGAGCGGGTTCCGCCGCCGGACAATCTGCGCTTGGCGTTCGGCATTCTGAAGCTGGATTTCCACACCCAGCTCTAACGAAGCACCGGCAGCCCCACGGGTCCGCTTCAAAGCTGAGCGAGCAAGCGCTCGCCCTTCGATATCGTCGAACCATGGAACGGGCAAGGGTCCTTGACCCGAAGCGGGGGTTAGGGTAGAGTGATTCCTTGGCGCCGCGCCTCTCTCTTCAGGCGGCGCACGCGGCTTTATGCCCTCCGGGCCTTCGGGTTTGGGGACCGATGCTTTCGCCGGGCACCGGGGTTAAACAGATCCAGATGGGTCGAGGCGACGACACCCCGTCGTTCGGGGACAGGATAAACGAAGTACATCGGAGTTACTTTTGGCTGCCAAGAAGCAAACCAAAACGCGCAAGAAGCGTGAGGTTAAGAACGTTCAATCGGGCGTCACTCACGTTCATGCGTCGTTCAACAATACGATCGTCACCATCACCGACCCGCACGGCAACGTCGTTTCGTGGGCCTCTGCCGGTAATCTCGGCTTTAAAGGTTCAAAGAAGTCGACCCCGTTCGCTGCGCAGATGGCCGCTGAGTCCGCTGCCCGCAAGGCGATCGACCACGGCATGAAGTCGACCGAAGTGATGGTCAAGGGCCCCGGCGCCGGTCGCGAAGCCGCGATCCGTTCGCTTCAAGCCGCCGGCCTTGAAATCACGATGATCAAAGATGTTACGCCGATCCCCCATAATGGCGTCCGTCCGCCGAAGCGGCGCCGCGTTTAATAAGGTTTGAAGAGAGAGTAAATGTCGCGTTATATCGGACCCGTCTGCCGCCTGTGCCGCCGCGAAACGGCCTCGAGCAAGACCGGCGAAAAAATCAAGCTGTTCCTCAAAGGCGATCGCTGCCTATCGCGCAAGTGCGCGGTCGAGCGTCGCGGCACTGCGCCGGGTCAAAAGACCACCGGCAAGCAGCGCACGAAGATTTCGGAATACGGCCGCCAGCTTCGCGAGAAGCAGAAGATGCGCCGCTATTACGGCGTGCATGAAACGCAGTTCGAGAACTACTTCCGTGAAGCAGCCCGCGTACCGGGCCAAACGGGGCGTACGTTCCTTCAGCTGCTCGAGCGCCGTCTGGACAATGTGGTCTATCGTTTGAATCTCGCGACGAGCCGCGCGCAGGCGCGTCAGCTCGTGACGCACCGCCACTTCCGCTTGAACGGCAAGATCGTCAACGTTCCGTCGATCATCGTGAAGCCGGGCGACGTCATCACGATCGCCGAGCGCAGCCTCAAAGCGCCCGTATTCGAAGCGAATCTGGAAGTCGCGCGTTCGCGCCGTCCACCAGAATGGCTCGAATGGAACGACGCCGAGAACACCGCGAAGGTGACGCAAGTGCCGAGCCGCGAGCAAATCGACACACCGGTTGACGAACAGCT
>CAZJLJ010000057.1:0-7577 GCA_964546935.1 uncultured bacterium
TGCCGCCCTGTATTCGCAAGTCGCTTGCATCGCCTTCGACATGCGCACCCAGCGCAATCAACGCTTCCATTGTTGCGCGCACATCGCGACCGGGGTTTAAATTCGTAACTTCGAGCGATTCGGTGGAAAACGCACCAAAAATAAGTGCGCGATGCGAAATCGATTTATCGCCCGGAACGGTGATTGAACCGCGAAGTGCTCCGCCGGTAAACCGGCGCAATGTTGAAGAACGAGACTGAGACATGCTGCCGTGGTGTTGAAAGGCGACCGCAGCCGGTCCTGCACCGGATGATAATTCGCGCCGTACTGCTGCGCTATTCTTTAAAAAGCAGCAAGCTTTAGCGCCGCCAAGGATACGCGGGAATTTGCATTGTCTTTCGTATTGATAAAATAGACAATCGAGCCGTCAAGGGATCCTACCATCTTGTGGTTGCAGCGCGGAACCGAAATTATGCTCGTAGGGAGGGTGCTTTCGGGCGTAGCGCCCACCAGCGTGTCACTCGCCGTGTCAACGACCGCAATGGTTTGGTCGCGGTCGTTTGCGACATACGCCTCGAGGCCGTTGGGAGACATTGCTACGTCGGCGGGGCCGGTACCGAGTGTAATCGTTTTAACGATCACGTTCCGCTGCGCATCGATTATCGAGACCGATCTTGTAATCGTATTGGCGACATACAGCTTCTTAGCGTCCGGTGTAATGGCAATCGATGCAGTTCCCGGATGGACGACAATGTTTTTAATCAGCGCGCCCTTTTGCAGGTCAACTACTGACACGGCATCTTGATTCGAGTGGTGAGCCGCCCAGAGACTTGAGATGTGCGACATCGTGTTATGTAAGCCGGAGTATAGGCTTACGCTCGATGACGGTTCGCAGTACGCACGGACAGAAAATGGTATGCATCTTAGTCCGGCGCAGCAAGGGGGGAATAATGGCGCGCAGGGCATCCCCAGGTGCGAGCAGAGACCCGTGCCGGTGAGTGAAACCTTCTGTGGGCTGCCGCTTGCGTTGTCTGTAACGGAAAGCGTGCCGTAACTTGTCCGCGCAGCCAATGTTCTGAAAGTGACGGTAATGGTGCATTTCGCGGAGGCCGCAAGTGTCGCCGTGCAGTTGTTCCACTGGGAATAACCTGGCCCGGTCACTGCGATGCTTGAAATACCGAGTGCGGCTGTCCCGGTATTAGTCAATGTCACGTATTTTGACGCGCCGCGCCACGAGTTGACGTAAACCGCGAACGACAAGGACGTTGGAGACAGAGTAGCAACAGGAACGCTAGCGTAGACTTGCGCCGCGCTGAATGGGATTACGCGGTTGCCTGCCATCGGATGAGAGCCGTTACCGTTACCGCTGCACGCGTTAAGCAACGCAGCGATCGCGATCGTGCTCACGATTCTTACTAACCTGTGCTGTTGAAACATAACAGCAACCTCCGATTGTCGGAGGGCGTCGCAGCTAGAAGTGGCGGCGCTCAGCTGGGAGTCTTTGCGAGCGCTGGGCGCCATGCGGCACGAGAGGTAGCCGCGACATAGACGGCGCCCTCCAACGCACTCCATAGTATAACAGTCAGATGGTCACTTGAATCGCTTTGTAGTCCACAAGTGCTTACCGGCACTGTGCGCTGGACGAGCTTCCGAATGTTCGACTATGCCGGTCGACGCACCCCGTTCTCAAACGTCACCGTCCTGCAGTCGATCAGCGTTACACCTTGAAGGCTAGCTTTCACCGTAGCGGGCCGGGCGTGGATCGCGTTCTTAGCTGTACGACTCAGGTCGCGAGAGCATAATGATTCGTATGGCTGAGAGTCAGATTAACGTCCTAGCGACGTTCAAAGCAAAGCCCGGGATGGAGAATCGCGTGCGTGAGGCGCTTGAGCGCGCAATTCAACCGACGCTTACCGAAGACGCGAATCGCGGCTACCTGCTGCACCAAGGCGCAAAAGATCCGACGCTTTTCGTTCTCTACGAAGGTTACGCGAGTCCCACAGCGTTTGACGAGCATCTGAAGACACCGCATTTGCAGCAACTCGTCAAGGATGTAGACGGAATTCTCGAGCGTCCCTTCGAGGTCACCGTTCTCCGGCAGATCGGGGGCAAAGCGCCGGTTTAGGCCTCCGCACGAAAAAGCCCATCGTTATTGGCTCTCCGCCTGACGGGCTCTCTTCGTTCATGGTGGGGAAAGTGGGATTTGAACCCACACGAGTTGCCCCGGCCGCTTTTGAGGCGGCTGCGTCTGCCGTTCCGCCATTTCCCCACGCCTCACGGTGACTGGGGGCGATTCGAGGCGCTCGGCGTTGGTCCTTGCAGGCTGAAGGTGATGGTCTCGTCGCGGTCCGCCGGATAAGTGAGACGTTCGAGGCGATAACCGGGCTTTTCAGTCTCTTCGTGCTGGGCCGAGGCATCAGCAGGCCAACCAACCGTCACGCCTGCGGGCGCAATTGCAGAGAGCGACCCCGCGGGTGCCGACGATCGAAGTGTAACGCGCAACGTTGCGGAACCCGGCGCGAGTACAAAAGTCTTTTCGAAGTGAACCGGCGTGCTCGCGAGATCCGGTGCATCGTAGGAACAAGTGACGGCGTTCGCCGCTGTCGTGCATCGATACGGCCTATTGAACGTGCCGGCTTCGATGGGATGCGTGTACGGTGCGATGTAGTCGCGTGGTGAAGGCGAAGGCGGCGTTTGCACGTCATCACGCAGGCCACCGATCGGAGTGAAGAAGTTCTCGCGCGAAGCTACACGTTCGAAAAGAAAAACGCGCGCACCGGCATTCGGAACGATTATCGCGCGAACCATGCCGTTATCTAGAGTGAGCGTTCCACTGCCGTCGTCGTATGCGTCCGTGGCGGAATACTGTGTTGGCGTCCACGCGGTAGGGGTAACCGGAACGCGATCGGGCGGCATCGACGGCACGGGAGTCGGCGTGATCTCGGCTTTCCCGACCACTTCGTGGATGCCGTCGTCATCGATCCAAAAATCACGCGCTGAATAAGGCGGTATCGAAAACGCATCGATGCGCACGCTCCGATTCGCAACACGTAGCGTCGTCGCAGAAATATTGCGGGGCGTTGCGCTCGCATTGAATACATCGAAAAGTGCTCGACGCCTGTTGTCCACCAGAAGCGCCGCATCGCTAATGCCGTTCGTCGCCGAAATTGCTCCGCTCGCCACCGCTGCATCGATTGAGGAATCGATGCGAATTCCACCGCGGCGAAGTTGCGCTAGCCGGCGCTCGACAAGCGGGATATACGGCATGGGAAACCCAGTCGATAGCACAACCAGGTGCTCGTTTTTCCTCAAATCCGCCACGGAACCGAAACGCAAGTCCACCAAACGACAGGTTCGCGCAAGCGCGCGACAGCGTTGCAACGCCGCGATCGTGAGATCGGCGATGTGGCCAATGCGCTCGTTCGGCATCAGCGCCGCGTCGTATGCACTCGAAAGCCACGCAATGGAAATGTCCGTTTGCGGATGCATAGCCGCGATCTCTGCGCCATGCCGAGCCAATAACTCACCGAAACCCGAAACCGCTTGCCCACGTGGTGTTTCCGTACCTTGCAGTGTAAAAGCGGCATTCCACGCATAGAACCAATTGGTCCACGGCGCCTCCCAGCCCGCTGGATTTAGCGTATCGGCGAGCGGGAAGTTGATGACTCCGTGCACGCCGTATTGCAGCATTTCGTGCAACGCGATTGTGGTATTCTGCGGTGCCGACGCTCGCGGCGCAACCTCGTCCGCTCCCTGGAGCCATCCGGCCTGAAATTCACTCGTCATCACCGGCTTCGCACGCTGCGTTTGCAATAGCGCGGTTGAAAAAGCGAGTTGCGCGATGTCGTGATCGCCGAGTATCTCTGCGTCCGACTGATACCAGTTTCCCCAAGCCCAAACGGGTGCCGACGCCGTGACTTTCATCTGCCAGGTATTGATAAAGAGCGGAACCCGCGGACCAACGGTCTGCTCAACCGTCGCTTTCAACCAATTCATATATTGATGCCAATGCGGCCCGGGCCACGTATCGTTATCGATGTACGCCCCTTGATCGTCGTCCAATGCGATCGCGATAACATCGTGCGACCACGGTTCGATTTCACGCAACACGGAACGAAGCCACGCCTTCGACTGCGCGAGGTGCACAGCGTTGTGCATCCACTCGGCCGCAGCCGAATCCGCATGCGCGTTCTGGTACGTCGCGGTCGCCGGGTACCGCCCTTCCAAAATATCATGCAACGGCATGTTGTATCCCGGGCGCTGCAAGAGCCAATCCGGATACCCGCCGTTTTTCCATTCATTTCGAATCACCGGCCCGGGCCGCACCACGACTTTGAAGCCGAGTTCATGGATTAGCGAAAACAGCGCATGCAAGTCGCGCCGCGGATTCGTCGCCCCGGTGAAATCAACGGTATTCGAATCGGGCTCGTGCCAATTCCAAATCAGATACAGATCGATCGTATTGATGCCCGCACGTTTGTAGGCGAGCAAATCGTCACGCCACTGGGAACGAGGCGTTCGCTCGTAGAAGAAGGCCGCGCCGTAAACGAAGAACGGCTTGCTGTCGACGAGAAACTGCGGCGTTCCGTTGAGCGTCTGTACCGTAGACGTTTGCCATGTCGCCCATGAGTCACTTGCGCGAGCCGCATGCGGCAGTAAAAACATCAACACTGCTGCAAGTGCGATTCGCCGGAAGATTCTCATCGGGCGCGTAGTTCGGTAAGGTGGGTTGGCGTACCCCGCCAGCGAATCTGCGCCGCATGAAAGACGGTGGATACGGTCGGCTCCTAGGCTTACACGGCGCAATTGCGTTCGATTGGATCGAGAGCGAAGCGCTTGCGCGCAACGGTTTAGGCGATCCATCCACTAAGCCCGTCGTGGTATACACGCCTCCCGGTTATGAAAGCGAAGGATCGCGCCGGTATCCCGTGATCTACGTGCTTCACGGCTATACGGGCGACACAGCGAGGCTGGTCTCAGCCGGCGCGTGGGATCGCAACGTTTTTCAGTGGGCCGATCACTTGATTCACGAACGTGCGATGCCGCCCCTAATTGTCGTCGGCGTCGACGGATTCACACGACTTGGCGGATCGCAATACGTCGATTCCATGCAGAACGGCAACTACGCAACGTATGTCGTGCGCGATGTCGTGGCACACGTAGATAAAAACTATCGAACCAGCGCCTGTGAAGGCGGCCGTGCCGTCGTCGGCAAGAGCTCCGGCGGCTTCGGCGCGATGCATCTCGTAATGGAGCATCCGGGAACGTTCGCCGCGTTCGCATCGCACAGCGGTGACGCCTATTTCCGCGAATCGTTTCCGCCGGGATTTCCTATCGCACAGCGCACCCTCGAACGGCACAATTTCGAACTCCGGTCATTTCTCGATGTCTTCGAACGTAAGCCCAAACGCGGGCAAAGCGATTTCGATACGCTGATGATCCTCGCAATGGCGGCGGCATACTCGCCGAGATCGGCATCGCCACTCGACGTCGAGCTGCCCTTTGACCAGAAGACCGGTGAAATTCGCGATGACGTCTTCGCGAAATGGCTCGCCTTCGACCCGGTCGAGCGCGTCGCGGCCAAGGCTAAGGAACTCGGGAGGTTGCGCCTACGTTACCTCGATTGCGGACGCCGCGACGAGTACAACCTCGATATCGGCGCCCGGATCGCCGTTTCTCGCATGCGCGAGTGCGGGCTGGAGGTGCGCCACGAGGAGTTCGACGACGACCACCGCAACGTTGGATACCGATACGCTATCTCTCTGCCGGCGCTGGCCGCCGTATTAGACGAAAGACCATGAACCGTTTCGCACTTCTCCTCATTGCGCTTTTGGCAGCCGTGCCGTTTACCGTTGCCGCACAAACGACGTCCGGAGCAGCACCTGAAGCCGCGTGGACGCCGACGCCAAAACCGCTGAATCCGCACGAGTACAACGATGCCGCGATGCATTTTGAAGCCCCGCCGAATTGGGGGCTCGTGGGCTATCGCGTTTTGAAACTGTCCGAATTAGGCGACGATCCGCAAGTGGTCGCGGGTTGGGCGAGCACCGATCGCGGCAAACCGCAAGCGATCGTTATCTCGCAACAAGCCTTCACGGGTGATACCTCGAGCTTCGAATCGCGATACGAAAACGATATACGCCAGCAGTTCGCGAACATTCTCGTGAAGACCAAAGAACGTACGTCGCTGCTAAACGGCATGCCGGCGTACTTTCTCGACATGTCTTACGGCGAAGGCTTCGATACGCGTAAACAATTCACGCTGCTATGGTCCGATGGATCCCGTGGCGTTTCGATCTCCGTCACGGGACGCATCGGCGAAATCGACGGCGCTAGCGCGAAGAAGTTGATCTCAAACGTGAGCGCGGTCCGCTACCCGTACGGTCGCGAGTAACGCCGAACGAAGATCGTCCAACAGATCGTCCACGTCTTCGATTCCAACGGAGAGGCGAAGCAGTCCGTCGGTTACGCCGCGGCGTTCACGATCTTCCTTAGGAATCGACCCGTGCGTCATGCGCGCCGGATGGCAGATCAGCGATTCGACACCGCCGAGACTTTCAGCTAAGCTGAAATACTTCAAGCGGTTCGCGAAATCTAAGGCTCGCGACTGCGGCCCCTTCAACACGAAGGAAACCATGCCGCCGAAGCCCGACATCTGACGCTTCGCGAGCTCGTGTTGCGGATGCGAAGCCAATCCCGGATAGTACACGCGGTCGACTTCGGGATGTGCTTCAAGAAACTCCGCCACCGCCTGCGCATTGATTGCGTGCTCGCGCATACGTAGCGCAAGTGTCTTTGCACCGCGCATCGTCAACCATGCATCGTGCGGCCCCGGCACGCCCCCGACGGCATTTTGGTGGAATTTGATAACGTCTGCAATCGCAGCGTCGCTCGTAATCGCCACGCCACCGACGACGTCGCTGTGGCCGCCGATGTACTTCGTGGTCGAATGAACCACGATATCCGCACCTAGCGTGAGCGGCTGCTGAAAATACGGCGACGCGAAGGTATTGTCGACCGCCAAGTACGCACCCGGCGCCTGCGCTTTGCGAATCGCATCAACCGCTGCAATGTCCACGAGCTTCAACAGCGGATTCGTCGGCGTCTCAACCCAGAACAATTTGGTGTTCGGACGAACCGCGTTGCGAACCGCATCGAGATCGCTCATATCCACGTACGTGAACTGCAATCCGTAGCGTTCGAGCACTCGCGTGAACAAGCGATACGTTCCGCCGTACAGATCATCCGTAACCACCGCATGATCGCCGGCCGACAAAAGATTCAGCACCGCCGCCGTCGCCGCCATGCCGCTGGCGAACGCATACCCGTAAGCACCGTTCTCTAACGACGCAAGCTGCTTCTCAAGCGCGAGCCGCGTCGGATTAATCGTGCGGCTATAATCGAAACCTTGATGTTCGCCGACAGCGCGCTGCGTATACGTCGAGGTTTGGTAAACGGGAACGATAGTCGCTCCAGTTGCCGGATCCGCTTCTTGACCTACGTGAATCGCCTTAGTGCTGAACTTCATGGGGGCCGCCTTCGTCAAAGAACCTGATACGGGCCTGCCAGTACGCTGAAGCCGTTTCCAATCTGGATCA
>CAZJLJ010000057.1:7677-17823 GCA_964546935.1 uncultured bacterium
CGCCGCCGGAAGCAACTAGTGGCCCTTGATGGGACTCGACGACGACGACAAGAAGCTGATGATGTCTTGACGCGTCAGCACGCCGATCGGTTCGCCGTCATCGGTTACAACGACCGCCGGATTCGCTAGCGTCAACAGCTTGTACGCCTTTTCGATTTCCGCGAATTGTTCGAGGGCCGGGAACGGACGGTTCATCACTTCGCTCACCGGTTTGTGCAGAATATCCGCTTGATCGAAGACCGCTTGCATCACGCCGACGTCGTTGATGCTGCCAACCATTTCGCTGCCACGTATAACAGGAATTTGCGAGATTTCGTATTTACGCAGCAGATCGAGCGCGGCTTTCACCATGTCGTCTTCTTTGAGCGTAATCATCGGCGGCAGCGGCGTCTTTCCGCGCAGCACGTCGCCGACGGTGGCTTTGCGTTTGCCCTCGGCCAGGAAACCGTTCGCGATCATCCAGTCATCGTTGAAAATTTTCGACATGTAGCCGCGTCCCGAGTCCGGGAAAATCACGACGACGATCGCGTCCTTCGGAAGGGTTTGCGCAAGCTTTGCAGCTGCAACGGCCGCAGTTCCCGAAGATCCGCCGACCAGCAAACCTTCTTCACGCGTAATCCGCCGCGCCATCAAGAACGACTCACGATCGGTCACGCGCACGACTTCATCGATCACCTTGAGATCGACGGTCTCGGGCAAGTAATTCATGCCGATGCCTTCAACCGCGTACGAACGCGGCGTATCGCCCGAATAAATCGAACCTTCGGGATCGGCGCCGATCACCGTAATCGCGGGATTCTTTTCTTTTAAGTAGCGTGCCGTTCCGGAGATCGTCCCGCCCGTGCCGAGACCCGCAACGAAATGGGTGATTTTGCCCCCGGTTTGCTCCCAAATCTCCGGTCCGGTCGTCATGTAATGCGCTTCGGGATTGTGGTGATTGTGAAATTGATTCGGTTGAAACGCGCCCGGAATCTCGGCAGCAAGTCGATTCGCAACGCCGTAATAGGACTCGGGCGAATCCGCCGGCGCGTTTGTCGGTGTCACAACCACCTCGGCGCCGTACGCTTTTAAGAGGTCGATCTTTTCTTTCGACATCTTATCCGGCATGACGAGAATGCATCGATATCCGCGAATCGCGGCGGCCATCGCTAAACCCGAGCCGGTGTTTCCGCTCGTCGGTTCTACGATCGTTCCGCCCGGCTTCAACAGTCCCGCCCGTTCCGCCGCGTCGAGCATCGCAACCGCGGGCCGGTCTTTCACGCTTCCGCCCGGATTCATGTATTCAACTTTCGCAAGGACGAGACACTGTGCGCCGTCGATGACTTTGTTCAATTTGACAAGGGGCGTATGACCTATCGCCGCGAGCGCGTTTTCACAATACGTCAGGCCGGCGGTGGAAGCTGAAGAGGCGGTCGTAGACATGTCGTTGCGGTTCAGCAAGTGCCGAGGCGTGGCCTCCACATCTAAAGAAAGGGTATACTGACTATGATGAAGGTCGCACGTATCGCCATAGCCACGGTGCTGGTCGCGTTACCGTTAGCCGGCTGTAACAATGCCGACGAACTGCCGCCGGCGGGCGCCTATGCAAGCTTCCACGGAAACGTCGTTGATGCCGTATCGCACAAGCCGATAGCCAACGCCACCGTCGTCGTAGACACGGTGCTAACGCAAAAAACCGACGATCAAGGGAACTTTACATTCGATAAAGTCCCAAGCGGGATTCTGGACTACGTCGTGAAGGCTCCCGGCTACCCCGACCTAACGGCGAGCGTCAACGCCGATCCCGGCAAGCCGTTTATCCTAAACGTCTCGATGCGGCCGCAGACGACGCCGCCTTAGGGCCTTTCGCATAGGCGCGCGCGGGTTTCACAAACGTGGCGCGTTCTGCGACTGCCCGATCGATTACGGAAATAACGACTTCGGCTAATTTTTCAGGATCGTGACGCACCGTTTGCGTCTCGCTGATCATCTCTGAACGCACGGCGCGCAAACCCATCTCTTCGATTCGCTCGACAT
Organism: uncultured bacterium; assembly: GCA_964546935.1. GTDB lineage: Bacteria > Vulcanimicrobiota > Vulcanimicrobiia > Vulcanimicrobiales > Vulcanimicrobiaceae > JALYTY01. The sequence continues at coordinate 9,694 of CAZJLJ010000057.1, forward strand.
CGGGCTCAACCGGAACCTGTCCCTCTTCGGCATACGTGCCCAACAGTTTCGACGGCGGCTGATCGTTTACAATGACGTACTCGCACACCCGCGCCCCCGCGTTCGCAAAAAGCGACTCGACGTGGTCGGCGGCGGTCATGTTCTCGGTTTCGCCAGGCTGCGTCATGACGTTGCAGACGTAAATTTTAACGGCATGCGAACGCGCCACTTCGTTCGTGATGCGATCGATCAAGAAGTTCGGCAGAATCGACGTGAAGAGCGAACCCGGCCCAAGCACGATCGCATCGGCATCTCGAATTGCTTCGAGCGTTTCCCGCAGCGGTTCCACCATATCCGGATCGAAGAACACGCGGCGAATCGGACGTTTCGCTTTCGGAATATTGGATTCGCCTTCGATTATCGTGCCGTCGTCTAATTCAGCGCACAACCGCACGATCGAAAGCGTCGCGGGCAGCACGCGTCCGACGATATTCAGCACCCGGCTCGACTCTTTGATCGCCTTATCGAAGTTGCCGGTAATGCCGGTCATCGCGGCGAGGAACAGGTTCCCGAAGGAATGCCCCATAAGGCCGTTGCCTTCTTCGAAACGATAACGGAAAAGATCCGTCACCAGCGCTTCATTGTCTGCAAGGGCGACGAGACAGTTTCGAATATCGCCAGGCGGTAACACGCCAAGTTCTTTTTGCAGTCGTCCCGATGAGCCGCCGTCGTCGCTTACCGTGACGATTGCGGTAAGATTGCTCGTGCGCCGTTTTAAACCGCGCAGCAGCGTGGACAGCCCGGTGCCGCCGCCGATCGCAACGATCTTATAACCCTGTTCCAAACGGCGATCGAGCAGCGTATCCAAGAGCCGTTGATCGCGTCCGTGCGAAGCGGCCCGCATTAAGGCGCGCAGCCACATCCGCACACCGAAGAGAATCAATAGAAGGCCGATCGCACCGAAAATCCACGTCAAATAGGACGGGGGAAAGTAATCGTCCACGATGCCATCGATGATCTCGTTGATGTGCAGCCCCATGCCTTCGGCAACAAACCACCGGTCGACCGCATTCACGAAGAGCACGATGCCGAAAAGCGCAAGCACCAGCCAACGCTTGATCCCGAGTCCGGGCAAGAGCCATTGAAGCGGTGCAATAACGCGGCGGTTGATCATCGGATGACATCTCGTGAGTCGACAGCGAGCGAGAGGCGCTCGTCGGCTGCAAGTGCATTATACAGCCGTTGCGCCAGGTACACCGAACGGTGGCGCCCACCCGTGCAGCCTATGCCGATCGTTAGCTGAGCCTTACCCTCGGCAATGTAGCGCGGGAGCAAGAACTGGACCATCTCCTCGAGCTTCTCGATGAATGGCTCGAGGGAGGGGTCGGCTTCAATGAAGGCTCGCACCTCAGGATCGTCCCCGGTCTGGCCACGAAGGCTATCGATGTAGTTCGGATTTCTTAAGAAACGCACGTCAAAGAGCAGATCCAGATCCAGCGGCAGGCCGTACTTGAACCCGAACGGCACGATCGTAACCGCAAGCGTGGCCCGTTCTTCCGGGGCAAACGTCGCCGCGATCCGTTCTTTAAGCCCACCGTGTGTTAAGTTTGTTGTGTCGATCGTCATTGATGCGCGTTCACGTATTGGAGCAAAGAGCCGGCGTTCTTCGGCAATCGCTTCGACAAGCGATCCGCGCGCGGCAAGCGGATGACGGCGTCGAGTTTCACTGAAACGGCGTACGAGCGTATCGTCGCGAGCTTCCAAAAAGAGTAACGAAACGGCACGAGTTCGGGCAGCATGTTCCATCGCAACGAGCGCATCGCCGAAAAGCGCGCTTCCGTGACTATCCAGGGTAACTGCGACGTCACCAATTTTTGCAGCATCCAGCACGCGCAATGTTTCATCTAGCGCTGCCGGAGGAAGGTGTTCTACACAGTAAAAACCCAAGTCCTCAAAGGTCTTCATCGCCTGGCTTTTGCCCGCACCGGATAGCCCGGCGACGAAAACAATCCGGGCCGCGCTCATCGGCGGCAGAAGGAGCGTTGCACGAGCATGAAGTTCTTTTCTCCCGAGCGAGCCAACGCCCTCATTCCAAAGGTTGCGCCGCTTGTCGATGAGCTGTTGACCAAACGCCGGGATCTCGCGATCAAGTTGCTCGAAAGCGATCCCGCATTACATAGCGGCAATGCGCCGCGCACCAGCCGGCTTGCCGGGCTCAGGTCGCCGTTTCCGCCGCCGCGCTTCGGCGAATTGAAGAGCGAAATCGTTCGCCTGATCCATCGTATCGAGTCGTTTGGGTGCATTGTTAAAGATATCGACCTTGGAACCGTCGATTTCCCTTCTACTCGTGAAGGCGAGCCTATGTATCTTTGCTGGAAAGCCGGCGAAGAACGGGTCACGCATTGGCACGGAATAGAAGAGGGCTTCGCGCAACGGCGCGTCCTCTTAGACGAGAAACCGTAAGGGTTAAAAATCAAAAGCGCTCCGCATACGCGGGGCGCTTTCGCCGTACTAGCAGCGGCTGGCCTTAGCCGGCCGTCGCAGTCGCCTCGACCGGGACGAAGTCCTCGGCCAAACCTTGCAAACGAACTTCGCCGAACTCGGCGGTGTAGGCGCCGGCATCGGCACCGGTGATTTCACCGATCTCCGGAACGTTCGCGAGTTGCGGAATCTTCGCGCGGATTTCCTCCGGAATGCGAACCTTATCTCCAACCGTGAGCGTTCCCGAATCCCAGAGCGCGTTGAGGCTATCCAGCAGCATCGGCAACGGAATGCCGTAGTCTTCGCTGATCGCTCCGATCGTGTGCGATTCGCTGATCGCGCAATTGGAGCAGCCGCCAAGGTGGAAGCGCGCGAAAACGCGCCGCGCTCCGGCGTGCATATGGAATGCCTGGTCGACAGTCATCTCAGGGGTAAAACGTTGGTCGCTCACGTTGGTCTTTCTCTGGCTCCTTGTTGCCTAATCATTGGCTGTAACGTTTTACCCTCCCCTCCGGTTGCGCTTGCTTGCCCACGTGGGAGTCCTGCGAAGTACGCCTATAAGCCGGATTCTGTACAACCTTGCGGTTGTGACGATCATCTATCTGGGGCGCGCGTCACCGCGCACCTCGGTGCGACTTAGCTCGTGGGGATGGGCCATCCCATAAAATCGAGCGGTCTTGCTTCAGGTGGGGTTTACCCGAGCGCGCGTCACCGCGACACTCCGTGAGCTCTTACCTCACGATTTCACCCTTACCCCATGAACGGTAAACCGTTCATGGGGACCCCATTGTTTTGAAAGGCACTCCGGTGCTTTGCACCTGCGCGCCCCCCACTTTCGGTGGGGCCCCCCATCGCGTTACATGTGCGCTGAGGCGGTATGTTTCTGTGGCACTTTCCTTCGGGTCACCCCGACAGGACGTTATCCTGCACCTTGCCCGATGAAGCCCGGACTTTCCTCACTCGGCTAACAGCCGGCGCGATCGCCCAGCGTACTTCGCCCGCATAATATAACACGTGCTCGCCGCGCTAGGAGGCGTTAATATGAAGTGCGCGCGGGAAAGGACTTGCCTGAGACGGCGTGAATACGGGCGGGTCGCTGCGGGATCATGCAGCATTTTCAGGGGGCATAGCTCAGCTGGTAGAGCATCACGCTGGCAGCGTGAGGGTCAGGAGTTCGAGTCTCCTTGCCTCCACCATGGGGACGTAGCTCAGTTGGTAGAGCGCCTGCTTTGCAAGCAGGATGTCGCAGGTTCGATTCCTGTCGTCTCCACCATTTAAAACGGCTCGCAAAATCGCGTGCCGTTTTTCTTTTCTTACATTCCCGCCCGGTTCTTGAAGTGTTCGAACGGCACGTTATTAGGAGTCATGATCCGCGCAATATCTCGAAAGATTGCGGATGCAACGCCGGGTGGCGGACTGTTCTTCTGAAGCGTAACCCACGCAACGATCGTTGTATGATTCGGCGGAAAGTAGTAATCCGCGGTGTTGTAACCGGGTAGTCCGCCCGTGTAACCGTACCATCCCGCACTGCGCCCAAGCGCAAGTCCGAAGGCGAGATCTCCGTCTCCGGTCGGCTTGCAATCGATCAAGTCGTGGTAGGTTTTCGGGCCGCTCACTTTTCCGGTGACGTACAATTGGATCCACCGCTTGATGTCCCACATGTTCGAAATCATCGCACCCGCTGCGCCCATGAGCGAGACGGGAATCGTATTGCTAACATCCTCCCAATTGCCTTGTTTATCCAGAGCGTATCCATGCGCCCACGGGTCGGGCATCGCTTGCGAGTCCGGATAAGATGTCTGCGTTAACTTGTATGGTTCGAGAAAACGCCTACGTATCTCGTTTGCAACGGAATCGTGCGTTACTGCTTCGATGATCAGTCCGAGAATCAAATAGTTAGTGTTGCTGTAGTGGTAGCCTTTACCGGGTGCAAAATATGGCTTCTGCCGTACGGCCAAAGCGATGAGTTGGTGCGGATCGAACTTTGTTTGTGGAGTGATGTTCATCGCATTGACCTGCGGCGTATCGTAAGCCTCGAACAGGCCGCTGCGCATATTGCATAGCTCCCGCACCGTGATTGCGTCACCGTTCGGAATTTTAACGCCGATCGGAAAACGTGAAACGGGATCGTCCAGGCTCAGCTTGTTTTCGTCAACGAGTTGTAAGAGGACGCCGACGACGAACGTTTTCGTATTGCTGCCGATGCGGAAGTGATCGTACGCGCTCGATGGCCGCCGCTTCGCGAGGTCGGCATAGCCAAATGCGCGGAAGTACGATCGGCCGCTACTATCCCAGACGCCGACAAGAACCGCCGGCATCGGAGTGCGTCCACCGTAGATTTTTCTGTTCTTTTCGACCGCTGCTGCGATTGCGGCGCGGACCGCAGGATCGCTTACAGTGGGCGATGCGCTCGCGTCGGCGCGGGAAATGCATGGTGGCAGGCACGCTAGGATGACGCTTCCACAAATGAGCGGGAAAAGACGCATGGCGACCTCTCTATGCTCGATGGCAAGCGGCGCTTAGCCGTTCGCTCAGTCAACCTGGATGCAACGTTGCGGGATTCGGGGCCTTAGTCCTGTCATCGAAAACGTTTAGACTTTCTTCATTTTTGTGGCACTGTTCTGTCACAATTTCGCCTTGTAGGGCAGCATGGCAGGCGAGAAGATCGAGTTGCGGAGACAGCAACTATGATTTTCCATCTAATTGCTGCCGTAGCAGCAGCATCTGCAATCGGAGTCAATGCTACACCGTCAAACGATGGCGCCTGTTGGCAAATAATCGGCGCTGCATTGGACCACAGCGCGCACTCGTCCCACGCGCGATTTATCAGCTATGGCGAGCAGTCCGTGTTTTCTGCGGATGGACGCACTCTCAATACGTTCAATTCGAGCATCACGTATCGCGACGACGGCATGGCATACATCGACGACGCGCGCTGGACCAACCCAATGATCAGCGAAGTGTTAGAACCGGGGCCGCCCGTTCTAGGTCCATATGGGGCTTCGCGTAGCGCCTGGCTCTCGCTCGACAATGCGTCCAATACTAAACTTCCGGTCATCGCGCACGTCTACGCACATCCGAACGAAAGCTGTCGCGATGCCGGAATTCAAATGCTGGCCGGCCGTGCATCGCGCCACCTCATTGTCGGAGCAGATGAGCCGGATCGCCGTGGATTGCACGAGATGTGGCTCGACACGAACGCGTTGGATGTGGTTCGTGTCGTTATCCGCGCTCCCGTCCACTTTTTGGTGCAAGATTCACCGGTGCAAAGACTCGCGAACTATGTGATCGATATTCAAAATATCGTTGGGCATCCGGTTTTGCGGAAAGTAACGTGGAGTTATCGCGACCGGCAAAACGGGCAATGGACCGATCTAGCCGGCGAGTACAATTTTCACGATTTTCGCTTCACCGAAGTCGAGCCGCCCGGAACATTCAGCGCCACGACCGCTGCTTCGAAAAGCACGCTAAGGGGTACCCGATAGACCTCTTGTAATTCATCTTTTCCAGCGAGATGATCGAAGTCCGGAGGTCGCAGGTATGGCCTTACGTTACTTCGGGGTCTTCGTTGCAACCGTTGTCGGGCTGGCTGTGAGCCGTCCGGCGCTTGCCGCCGACAACGGGTGTTGGCAGCTGATCGATAGCGCGCTCCAACGCAGCGCGCATTCTCCACACTCGAAATTCATAAGCTACGGCGAACGCATTACGGTCTACGCCGACGGCCATACGCTCCAAAACATCGGCTCGAGCGTTGTCTATCGTGACGACGGGATCGCGTACATCACCGACGATCGCTGGGTACATCCGTTTTTCAGCGCTGCCCCCGAACCCGGACCGCCCGTTCTAGGCCCGTACTGGAAAGACCGCACAGCGTGGCTCGATTTCGGTGACGTAAGGGCACCGTATCCGGTCATTGCGGACGTTCACGCTTTTCCCCGTGAAAGTTGCTCGTACGCCGGAATGGACGCAATCGACGGACAAAGGCTGGAACATCTCGTCGTTGGACATGAACAACAACAACACAAGCACGCGGGCTTGCGAGAGATTTGGATCGATCCGTTGTTTTACGATATCGTCCGTGTGGTCGTTCGCGGACCGCTGCGATTGTACGTAAAGGACGAAATCAAAGAAGACTTGGCGGACTACCGGGTCGATGTAGAGCGCGTCGGCCGTTTCACGGTCGTCAAGCGCGTCACGTGGCAGTACCGAGAGCGGGAATACGGCCAGTGGACCGATCTGTCGGCAGAATACGACTTCCGCGATTACAGCTTCTTTGAGGTCGCACCGCCGGGCACGTTCCCCCTCACAATAGCGGTATAAGAGTCGAACGGACGCTTGCATCTCCACCGTGGTATGATTATGCTCATGTCGCAATCAAGCGCTAACAACGAGCCGCTCATCATCACGCTGGAAGGAGAGTGGGACTTAGCCCGCGCCGACGAGCTGGAACGGCTTTTAGAACCGGCGTACGAGCGCCCGCTCGTCATTTTGGACATGTCGAACACAAGCTATGCGGACTCCACGTGTCTTGGCCGGTTGATCACCATGCGCAGTCACCGCCGCGAGCGAAACTTCGAGCCGGCGTTCATTGTGCTGCCCTCACCGCAGCTTCGCAAACTCTTCGACTTGGTTGGATTCGACAAGATTTGGCCGCTCTTCGATACGTTAGAGCAGGCGCGCACTGAAATGGAGCGCGTCAGAGCCGCGCACTGACCACGGGAACCATCCATACCGCGTAGCGGTGCGGATCGTAAATGTTTCCGATCATTTCGTTGAAGTAATCGATCGCCGACTCTCGCGAGATCGAGGTCAATTCCCCGATCGAGTTCACGTACCCGTCGCGCCATGCTCCGATGATTTGCGCAAAAGTCTCCCGTTCCACGCGCAAGGTGTCAACGACGACGTAATCGACACGTATGTCGTGAAGATTCATCGATGCGAGGATATTGAAGATGTTGCGGCCGATGAACAAGTCGGTGCCCGTCATCGCTCCAAACTGTTTTGGAACCACGCACCAAAAGTCGTTTGGATCGAGCGCGCCGCGCTGGAAGTGCAGCATCCCGTAATCTTCCGGAATAAGATGAAGATAGCCGCCGGGACGCGTGATGCGTGCAAGCTCTGCGAGCGCTCTATCCGCATGAGGAATCGCGTGAAGAACGTGCCGGCAAACGGTTAGATCGAAACGGTCGTCTTCAAACTGCAGTTCGTAAATGCTTTGATGGTCGAACGAAAGTCGCGCACTGTAATCCGCGTATCGCTTACGCGCGAGCGTGAGATGATCGTCGATAATGTCAATTCCGATGACGCGTGCATTCGGAAACATGTCCGCAAGCCGCGAGGAAATCTCGCCGGTACCGCAGCCGGCATCAAGGATTGCCGGCTTATCCGGTAAGGCGTAACGCTGCACCAGCGGAAACTCTTGCGGCCAAATCGCTCGAGCCTGCGCTGCCAGATTGCGCACCATCGACTCATCGGCCATCTGTTTCGCCTGCGGGTTTAGTTCGTTCATTGCCACTCTCCGATCGTCCACATAAGACGACCGCGACGAACCCCCGGAGGGTTCCGTGAATCTGCGACTAAGGGTACTTGCGCCCTGTGCTATACTTCTGATTTGTCCGGGCCATTAGCTCAGCTGGTTAGAGCGCATGCTTGATAAGCATGAGGTCCCTG
>CAZJLJ010000058.1:0-1414 GCA_964546935.1 uncultured bacterium
GACGCGCGTTTTTGTTCTGAAACATTCGGATCAGAGTGTCGTAGGTTGAGGGAACAACGAGGTGCTTCAAAGTGAAAGGTAGACGGATGCGTGCGTTACAAACGGTTCTGGCGCTCAGCGCACTATCACTGTTGATATCCGGTCCCGCGCACGCCGATTCGACGGCCGATTGCCACGTCGGGAGCTATCGGCTCACGGACGGAAGAGCCGTCGACATCGCGCCATCTGACGGCGACGCACTTCGGTGGCGAACCTTCGCCGGAGATACCGGCCTTTTGCATCGCAACAGCGATGGCTCGTGGTCTAGCATGCGCGGTTGGACGCAGAAGCCGGACGGTATCGTCGTCTCATTCTCCGACTGCAAAGACGGCGCAATTACGTTTGGTGGCGCAACCGGAAAACGTATCGCCTTCGATGTTACGGACACGACGTTTGAAAGCAACGGAGTCAAGATGTCGGGCCGTCTCGTAATGCCAAAGGGCAACGGACACGTGCCGCTCGTGATACTCCTTCATGGCTCGGAGCATGACTCGGCCCGAAAGTTCAATGCGCTTCAGCGAATGTTTCCCGCGCAGGGTATCGCCGCGTTCGTCTACGATAAACGCGGGACGGGTGCGTCGGGCGGCGTGTACACCCAGGATTTCGACCTGCTCGCGGCCGACGCCGTCCAAGCGATGATGGCTGCGCGCCGTCTTGCGGGAACGCGCGTGAACCGCGTGGGATTCCAAGGCCCGAGCGAAGGTGGATGGGTTGCACCGCTGGCGGCAAATCGCTCGAAAGTCGATTTCGTGATCGTAAGCTTCGGCCTTGCCGTTAGTGTTCTTCAGGAAGATCAAGAAAGCGTAGCGCTCGATATGTCTTTGCATCGGCGCTCACCGGAAGATACGGCGAAGGCGCTCGAGTTGGCGCGAGCGGGCGAGCGAGTTATCGAAACGCGCGGTTCCGAGGGATACGCCGAATTCGACGCGCTTCGTAAAAAGTACAAAGGCGAGCCGTGGTATCGTGACGTGCACGGTGACTTTGTCTACTTCGTCCTTCCTTTGAACGAGGCGCAGGTACGAGTCGCGGCTCGCCAGTTCGATTTCCACACGCCTTTCCGCTACGACCCCATGCCGACGTTGCGTGCGTCGCAGACACCTCAATTGTGGGCACTCGGCTCGGACGATTTGGACGCACCCAGTGGTGAAACTGCGAACCGGATTAAAACGCTAATCGCCGCGGGAAAGGATTACACGCTTGCGGTCTTTCCCGGCGCAGAGCACGGCATGACCGAATACGAGTTGGGCGCTGACGGCGAGCGAATCTCGACACGCTATGTTCCGGGTTATTTCGAATTGATGCGCGACTTCATCCGCGACGGTCACGTCGCAGGCAACTACGGCGAGGCTGCAATAGCACAGCCGCACGGGCCTTA
>CAZJLJ010000058.1:1514-17479 GCA_964546935.1 uncultured bacterium
ACGCGGACCACTACGTTCATTGTGCCCTTGTCGAAGTTTGCGCGATACGTGTATTCGTTTTTCGCGGGGTCACCGTTGATGTACGTCAGACCCTTGTAGTCTCCCAGCGCATGCATCTTGTCGGAAAGTGTACCGACTTCGCCGCGCGAGACTTGGGTTTTGAGTTGATCGTCGAAATTCGAAGTGACGCTGTCGATGTCGTTGTTGTAGACGGCTTTAGTAACATCGTCTGCGGTCGTGGCTGCACTTCCGCTGGCGCCACCAGCGCCCGCGTTACACGCCGCCGTAGCAGCGAGTAACGCGATCGCAAGCAGTTGGCGAACTGCCATTAAAGCTGGCCCCACCCATAGGAGACCATCGCCACTTGTTGAGCGTTGTTACGCGACGCCACTCGGTGCGGTTGCTCCGCGCCGGCGCGCGATGCAACGAAACCCGTGTGCATGCTTAGCGAAGCAAGTTGGCGGCGTTGATCTTCGACGATCTTGTGCTGATAAGCGATCTCTCGCTTCAGATCAGCGTTAACCGCGGCTTGCTGTTGGTAGGCGCGCTGTTCCTGGCGATACGCTGCCCACGCGTCGTTGTTCTCCGACTGCAAAGCAGCCTGGCGGCGCGCGTCTTCAGCGTACTTCTCGTGTACTTTGCGGTTGTGATTGATAATCAGCAACGTTCCGGCAGCTGCCGCAGCGCCGAAAATAATGTTGCGCGTGCTTGCTGCTCCGTCAGCCATTACTGGTGCGGCCGGAATCGTTAGGCCAATTGCGCCCGTCAAGGCGACGGTCGCGAGTGCTTGCTTGAAGTTCATGTATCTCCTCCGCATCGGTAACGCAAGCGTCTTTCCCCGTGGTTCCAGGTCGCAAACTCGATATCCGAGCGACACGTCTACCGCCCGCTTGCTTAATCCTTTTTTAATTTGTAAAGCTACGGTAATGAGCTTAATGTAGGCCGGTAGTCCCATCGATAAAACGTATCGTGACTAAGATACGTTTTTCACGTCTCGCGCCTTTCGCGTTGCTCTCGGGTCTGCTCGCCGCTTGCGGCGGCGGTGCCGGATCGAGCAGTGGCACGCTTCCGGTGACGACAGTCGATTCGACTCCGTCCGTCATCCAAACGAGCGCCGTGACGAATGCGACAGCAACATCGCTGCAAACCAGTGGTTCGATTGCCGGCCTATTCTCCGGCGGTTTCACTCTGAGCAGCGGCGCACCGCACGGTTACGTGCACATCTACACGAACGCGAACACGCGTTACGGCGGCGCTAAACCATTTTACAACGAGAAAGTAACGGTCGCTGGAACCGGATCGTGGTCGGGCATTACGGCATCGACCGTGACGCAAGCGGGAACCGCTTCGCCGACGCCCGCTCCGACGAGCAACCCGGGAATCACACCGCCAAACGGTTCGTCGACCACTCCGCTCATGCCGAAGGCACGAAGCGGAATCGGGCTCTTCCAAGTGTTCGATGCGTTCTACAGCTACGGCCGCATCAATCCCGGCACTGCAGTTGCCGATGGATCGCGTTACGACATCGTGTGGGGCGCACGTCCCGGCATGGCATCGTCGTGGCGCGCCGGTAACTCGTCGTTGATCGCAACGTATTATATGCCGCAAGAAACCGACGCGAGCTACGTGTCGTGGGGCGGCATCGGTCACGATCTCGCGTGGTGGCAAGCGCACCATCCCGACTGGGTTCTCTACTCGTGCACGGCCGGCGGCGCGCCGACGAAGATTCCGGCGATGATCGGCAGCCTGCCGCAAAACGTCCCGCTCGACATTCACAACCCCGAGGTCGTGAACTATCAAATTCACCTTGCAGCAAACTACGCAATCGCCAACGGTTACAACGGCCTCGCTTATGACGAAGTCGTGTTCTACAACCTCGGCGGCGTAACGGCCGGCACCGGTGCATACGGTTGCGGCATCTACCAAAACGGTACGTTCGTCCGTCGCTACAGCGGCAAGACGGATGCGCGTTGGAATGCCGACACAGTTGCATGGGTGAAGGCTGCGCACCAAATCCTGACGACGGATTCCACTCTCGCGCCTCACCACTTGAAATTGGTTGTGAACCACCCCGCGGGCAACATCAACGATCCGAACGAACAAGGGATTCTCGCCAATGTCGACGCCGATCTCGATGAAACCGGCTTCGCCGATTACAGCAACTACACGAAGACGAACTGGCTCTTCAAGCAAACCGTGGACTGGATGCGTTATGCGCAAGCGCACGGAACGGCACCGCTGATTATCGACAAGTACTATCAGTCGGCGAGCGTCAATCAGAACCAGCTCGAGTACGGCATCGCAACGTACCTCATGGGTAACGAAGGCGGCGCAGGTCTCTTCGTCGGTAACAACCCGGGCTATGGCATCGAACAGTACCACTCGGAGTACACCGCGAACTACGGCACCGCGTGCGGTGCGTACTACGGCGGTTCGGCTACGAATCCGAACAGCCCGGATCTGTGGTACCGTCGCTACAGCAATGCGTTCGTCGTCGTCAACGGCGGTTCGTCCTCGCGTTCGTATGAAAGCGTAACGCTCCCGGCCGGCCACTCGTACCGCGACCTCGAAGGACGTCCGGTTTCGAACCCGCTCAGCGTCGCAAATCACGATGCCTACGTGTTGCTGACGACGAACGGTTGTAACTAACTAAACTACGGCACTAGTGGTGTCGTCGGCACGGTGATCCCAACGATCACCGTTGCCGGAAGTCCATAACGGTCGATGCTCGAGAGATAGCGCGCGCCAGTTGCGTTCTCGACGTCGACCGTTATTTTTAGTTCATTGCGCAGCGGTACCGAAACGTGCGCGCCCACGAGCACCGCGGTGCCAAGTGGCTGCGTGTTCAAATCATCGGCGTACGTTTGACCCAGGTAACTTACGCTTAGGCCCGCGCCGATTCTCGATACCGTCGTATCGAAATCAACACCGGCGGAACCCTTAGGAACGTACGGCAGATACTTGCCGTTGGTTATTCCGGGCGAAGTCACACGCGCATACTGAGCTGTGCCGTAAACTTGCAATCGTGTCGCAGGCGAAAGCGAACGTGTTAGGGTCAACGTCTCGCCGTCCGTATGGGTCTGCGAGAAATTGCTGCGAATTTGCGTGACCGGGTCGATCGTTCGGAACGAGATCGCGTCGTTCACGATCGTATGGTAAGCGTCGAAGGCAACGTGCGTCCGTGCTCCGGCCCAATCCAATCCGGCCGTGAGCGACGAGCTGCGCTCCGGAACCAGGTTCGGGTTTGGCCGGTAAGCGATACTTCCAATCTGGAACCCGCGGACGAGTTCGTTCAGATACGGTGCGCGGAACCCAGCGCCGTCGGAAATTCTAAACGCCAGCTGCGGCGTTAGGTCGTACCGTACCGCAACGCGCGGGGATATCGCTCGTGCTACCGTGGGCGTCACAATCGTAGTGCCGGCTGGGTTAGCAAGGTTCGCCCGAACCAAATTGACGAGGTCGCCCCGAGCCCCGGCTACAACTTCGCCACGCGGAAAATTCAACGCTTCTTGCAACGCGAGACCGGCAAGTTGCTGTGCGCCGCTGCCGGAACTTTGGAAAACGTTCGCGCGTCCGAACTGTTCGCTATCTCCGTTAACGGCCCGCTCGTCCACGCGTGCGGCGAATTCGGAATGCGGTGCGCTCGCGATCCATTGCAGCGCGACGCCGCTTTCAGCAGTCGGCACAAATTGGGTGTACCGCAAAACGCCCGGCGACTGCGGATAGAGGTCGGCTTGGTTTGTTATGTTTGTAATGCGCGAATACGCATCGAGTCCCAGCGAACTATTCGGCGTGGTATGCGCGTAGCGCAGCGCATTTTGATTTAGCCGCCGCCAAAAATTGTAGTTCGGCCGGCCCTCTTGTTGATAGTCCCAGGCGCCGCGGTAACCGTATTCAACCATGTCGTTGTTCGTTAACGCGTAGCGCACCCGAAACGACGCCATGCTTGTTTGTGATTGCGCCGGTTTGTCTTTGGAACTTGCATATCCGGGCGGTAAATCGAGGTACGACAGTTGCGATTGAAGACCTGAAAAGGATGCCTCCAACGAATGCGAGACCGGCGCCTGCACTTGCACGTAGTTGAGCAGCGCCTGCGGTGTTCCGGCTCCGAAAGTGATACCGCCGCGCGCTTCACTCGGAGAGCGCGCCGGCCCAAAGGTGTCAAGGGAAAGAACGCCGCCGATCGCACCGGATCCATAAAGCGCCGAACCGGGGCCACGCAACAATTCAGCTCGAGTAATATCGCTCGCGGGATACTCCGCCCAATCGATCTGTCCGCCGAACGCGTCTTGCGCAGGGATACCGTCGGCAAGTACAAGTCCACGATCGTTGCCTGCGCCGGTAAACGATAGGCGCAACTGTCCGTAATTCGTGAAGTTACTGTTGCTGCGGGTACGGTCAAAGCCCGGCAGATTGCGCAGCGCCGCATCACCCGTTGCGGCCGGCGAATTGGCGAGTTGTGTCTGATCTAAAACCGATGCAGCGACCGGAAGACGATGCAAGCTCTGTGGTGATCCCGTCGCGACCCGAACAGTCGTAATAACGGGAAGCGGTGTCGCCGAAGGGGACGGCGAGGGTGACGGCGATGCAGATTGCACTGCCGCGAGGAGAAGCACCGTAGCAATCATTATGTCAGTCCGTGACGAAGGGCGAAAACGGCAGCTGAAACGCGGTCGTCTACGTTGAGTTTGTGATACAGATGCGCAAGATGCGTGCGAACCGTCGGATACGCGCAGTGCAATTCGCGTGCGATTTCTTCGTTCGAGTAACCCTCGACGAGCAACCGCAGAATCTGTGTTTCCCGCGGCGAAAGATGCGGCAGCGGAACGGCGACTTTATCTTCAGGCTCGCGCGTTTCGTGATGAAACAGAGCGTGGGCAACTTCCGGGTCGAGCCACGTCGCTCCGTCGGCAACCACTTTGATGGCTTTGCGAATCCGCGTGCCGGGCGTCGCCGCCAAACAGCACGCATCGGCGCCGGCATCCAACGCGGCACGCAGCTGATTCTCGTCGACCATTCGTTTTAGCGACAGCACGCCGACGTCGGGACGGATTTGCTTGGAGTAGCGGATGAATCGCACACCCTCGCCGTCTGCCAGGCTCAAGTTCACGATTAAGACGCGGAGCGCGCGGTTTTGTAGCAGCGCTTTGCCGCCATCTGCGTCGGCCGTTCCGAGGAGCAGCAATTCGCGATCGGCGCCGAGCACTTCTGTCAGTGCGGCCGCGGTGGTCCGCCGGTCAGTAACAATGCCAACGCCCACCGGCATCGCCACACCGGGCCCGTTGACGGAACGATGGAGCATAGTTTCGTTCTTTCCGATACTAGAAAAATTCCAAAATGCGGGGGCGTTACCTGTTTAGGTAACTAGGCCCGAGACATCGTCAAAGGTGATGATCATCACCCCAGCCGATTGTGGAGAGGGCGCTCCGGCCGTACGCTTGTTCTAGCGGCATTACCGCAAGGAGTGTGGAGGCATGAACAAGCGCGTACTTGCTTCAATCATCGCATTAATTTTGGCCTTAGGGGCGATTGCGGGCCTGGTAGGGCACCGCGAACGTGCAAGCGCCCAGCAACAAGTTTCGCTCAACGAAATGAGCCAGGATAGTTCTGCATGGGTGATGCCGACGCAGAACTATGCAAACCTTCGTCACAGTGGCCTCAAAGATGTCACGACCGAGAATGCTAAAGGGCTGAAGGTCGCGTGGATGATGTCCACCGGCGCGACGCGGGGCCACGAGGGCCAACCCCTGGTAATCGGCGATACCCTCTACTTTGAAAGCGCGTATCCGAATCATGTCTTCGCGGTTTCACTTGACGACTATCACATCAAGTGGCAATTCACGCCGAAGCAAGACTCGTTTGCAACCTCCGTTGCGTGCTGCGATCTTGTCAATCGCGGCGTTGCGTATGGCGACAACATGATCATCATGAACGCGCTCGACGGCACTACCTATGCATTAAGTAGCGCCGACGGACACGTTATCTGGCACGCCAAGAACGCCGATCCCGAGTTGGGTCAAACGGTAACATCGGCTCCATTCGTGATTCCCGATAAGAATCGCGTGATGGTAGGTGTCTCAGGCGGCGAATTCGGCGTCCGCGGATATCTCACCGCATTCGATCTGCACACCGGCAAGCGTGTATGGCGCGCCTATAGTGAAGGAACCGATCAAGACGTTTTGATCGCCGCGGCATTCCACGGACCGAAAAATGCCGGCATTAGTACATGGCATGGCGATCAATGGAAAGTCGGCGGCGGCACGACGTGGGGTTGGTATTCGTACGACCCGCAACTCGATCTGCTGTATTACGGCACGGGCAATCCCGGAACGTGGAATCCGTCGCAGCGTCCCGGCGACAACAAGTGGTCGATGACGATCTTTGCGCGTCGTCCATCCGATGGTTCGGCGGTATGGGCATTCCAAATGACACCGCACGACGCGTGGGATTACGACGGCGTCAATGAGATGATTCTTGCCGATATCAAAGTTCACGATCAACAAGTTCCCGCGCTGGTGCACTTCGATCGCAACGGATTCGCATACGAACTCGACCGGCGCAACGGTAAACTGCTCCTTGCAGAGAAGTACGATCCGTCGGTGAATTGGGCGTCGCACATCGATATGGCGACGGGCCGTCCCGTCGTGGATTCGCAATACGAGACGAAGCAGGGCACGAACGTGAAGAACATCTGCCCCGCTGCAATGGGCAACAAAGATCAGCAGCCGGCATCGTTCGATCCGCAAACCGGCTACTTCATCGTTCCTACCAACCACAATTGCATGGACTATCAAGCCTTCGCTGTGAAGTACAAGGCTGGATTCCCATACGTCGGTGCAATCGTGAAGATGTATCCGGGCCCAGGCGGATATCGCGGTGCGTTGATCGCGTGGGATCCGAATCAAGGCAAGATTGTGTGGAGCGATCACGAGCGCTTCCCGGTGTGGAGCGGCGTGTTGACAACGGACGGTGGAGTCTCGTTCTACGGAACGATGGACGGGTATTTCAAAGCCGTCGATACCAAAACCGGCACTGAGCTCTTCTCGCAGAAGATGCCCTCCGGCATTATCGCCAACCCGATCACGTATTCGTATAAGGGCAAGCAATACGTGGCGGTGTTAGACGGGGTCGGCGGTTGGGCAGCGCTCGGGCTCGCCGCGGGCTTAACGAATCCAACGGCCGGATTGGGAGCCGTCAATGCAGCGCTCGATCTGGGCAACTATACGAACCTCGGCGGCGACTTAGTGGTCTTTTCGCTGCAATGATGCGAAAAATCATAGTGGTGAGCGCGGCGCTGGTCGCGCTCACCTGCGGTGCGGCATCCGCCGCAGCGCCGCTACGGGTGTGCGCCGATCCGGGCTACATGCCGTATTCGAATCGCGCGGGGCAAGGCTTCGAAAACAAGATTGCGCAGATCGTAGCCCATGCGTTAGGACGGCCGGTGCAATATGTATGGCAATCGATTCGCGGCGACGGATTCGATGAGATGGTGCACAACCAGCTCGACGCCGGCAAATGCGATCTCATCGTCGATGTCCCGTACGCGATGACGACCGTGAAGACGACAAAGCCGTATTACATTTCATCGTACGTCTTCATCGTGAAGCGCTCTTCAGACGACATAACGTCGCTCGATTCGCCTGCCTTGCGACAAGCGAAAATTGGATACGAAAGCGACACGCCGGCGGAAGGCGGGCTCAAATTACGCGCACTCACGATCGGAGCGAAGCACTTCGATACCGCCGATAACGACAACGGTTCGCCCGCAGATATTCTAAATGCGGTCGAAAAAGGCCAGATCAACGTTGGACTCACGTGGTCGCCCGCGGTCGGATATTTCTTGGCGAAATATCCCGACTTGAAGGCCGTGGTAATCCCTAATTCACGCGCCCAAGGAACGCCGGAGCAGTACAGCTTTCCGATGGCGATGGCGACACGTTCGGGCAACGACGCGTTCGCAAACCAGCTCAATCAGGTCATCAGAACGCACGAAGACGATCTGCTAAAAGTGCTTCGTGCGTATCACATCAGCTTCTTCGAACCCGGAGGTCCTTCATGAGCACCCAAGGTGCAGATACCCGACAAAAAATGATTCCGACTCTCAGTTCATCGACCGCCGGTCCGCTAGGCGCGATTCATCTGCCGCGCCTCTGGCTGAAACTCACGACCGCAAGCATGGGAAAACTGCCGGATGACTATGACGAGTGCGGGCCGGGATTCGATGCAATGACGCTTGCCGATCTCAATCTCGACAAGCAGAAAACGATAGATTACGTAAGAAAGAACAGACCGACGTACTTGCAATTCGAGGAGTGGGTGATCCAGCAGAACGGCGGTTCCATTTCGCCCGATACCATTCGTAAACATAATGAGAACGTTCGCGCGTTCAATCACGACGATGCAAAAGCTGCGAAGATGCGCCAGGCCTCAGGACTGAAAGACGAAACGATTAAAGACGCCGTTACGTTGAATACACTTGAAGATCTAGACGATATCCATCGTCAAGTGTATGGAGGCTAACGGGTTTAGTGAAAAAATTTGCAGCGTTCTGCGCGGTTGCGGCCCTGGTGGCGGCGGCGGCGCTTTCAACGGGGCACTCCCACGCAGCGACTGCACCGATTGGTTTTACGGCAGCGCAAGTACAGGCCGGGGCAAAATTATTTGCCACAAACTGCTCTACGTGTCATGGTAGCCAGCTCGAGGGCGGCGCCGGTCCGGCACTTACGGGTCCAAACTTCAAAACACTCAATAACAAAGTCCACGCGAGTGTGGGCGACATCTTCACGTATATGACGACGAACATGCCGCTGAACGCACCGGGCACGCTCTCGCACGACACCTACGTGAAGATCCTCGCGTACATCCTAAGCAAGAACGGCTATCAAAGCAGCGGCGCACCCCTTTCGTACAAAAAGGCGTTGTCTTCAAAGGCGCCCATTGTCAGGGAGTGACGGTTCGTGAAGCCCATGTGCGCGTTCGCTCTCGCGGCGGCCATGCTATCGACGATGGCGGCCGCCGCGGCTGCGCCGTTGCGCGTTGTGGTGCTTCCCTTTACCGCTCATTCCTTGGGAATGAACGACGAAGTGCTCGCGACCCGTGCGCAGCTTAATGGACTAGAGAGAGCGTTCGTAGCAAATCTTCGCGAGCGGGGCATCGATGCGATCGAGGCCTCAGGCAACTGTGCCGCGGAAGACGAAGAGTGCTATCGCAGCGCGGCGCGCTCCGCCGGCGCGAAGATTGCGGTTTCCGCGGCGGTTACTCGATATATGGCGCTCATTTGGGGCGTCGATGTAGCTGTTCACGGCACAAGCGCTTCGTCGGGCACGTTGCGTAATGAATATAAGGGCGACTACGATGCGCTGCTGCGAACGATGCCCGAAATTGCCTCGCAAGTAAAGCGTTCACTCCTATGAGCGAAGACGGCGAAGCCGGTACCGGCACGCATGCGCACTATCAGGAAAGCAGCGATCTGAAGCTGCTGGGCGATTTGGCGCAACTCGCGAGACCCGAGTTCGAGGGTTTTCTCGGGTTGAACAATGCGCTCGCACGCCGGAACGGGCGCATTCCACTGAAGTACCGCGAACTGATGGCTATTGCCGTTGCCTGTGCGACGCAGTGTCCGTATTGCCTCGATCTGCATACGACGAATGCAAAAAAAGCCGGCGCGACGCGCGAGGAAGTGGCCGAGGCTGTATTAGTCGCTGCTGCAGTGCGTGCGGATGCCGCCGTTACGCATGGAACCCTTGCGCTAAAGCTTTTCGATTCAGCGCCCCACCCCGCCCACGCCGACGGTTAAACAGACGACGCCTCGTCGATGCTCTCGTAGAGGTCGAAGTAATCGTCCAGGCTCGCCAAGCGGAAGAGTTTCGCGGCGCGACCACTCGAAGGCGCAACGATACGCGGAGCATCAAGTCCGTTGCGCGTTTTCACAAAAGCGACAAGCTCGCGAATCATTGTGCTGTCCATATACTGAACGTGCGACAGGTCTACGATTAGCGGATCGATCCCTCGCGCGCGTTCCATGATAGTACGGATCTCGCTTTGACGGGACAAATCCCATTCACCAACGAGCGTTACGGTCGCGATATCACGTGCAGCATCCACAGGGAAGTTAACGGCAGTTTCCGACCAAAAGATGCGGTACTCCAATATATTGGAGGTATTACAACTGCCACGCGGCCCGTAGCGTAAGGGTGCGTGCAAGGGGATAAGAGGACGGCACGTAGCCCGCGGTGCCGTAATTCCATGGAAGAACCTGCTGTACGCCGTTGTTTGTGGGCACACCGTTGCCAAGCATGTAAGGGCTTGAACCCGCAATTTGTTTTTGATACCACGCCGCGTACGCCGCATTGCCGCCGGTGTAGCCGGGCGGGCCGATCAAATACGGATTGCTTTGCCACTCCGTCGGCGCAGCATTGCCGAACAGATTGGCCACGTCGAGAATTAAGCCGAAATGGGGACTAACGTCGAATCGTGCATCGATAGAAACGAGCGTTTTCGGCGGAGAGCGCAGCGTATTCGGATCGGCGCCCTCGGCCGTGCCGAGCGAGCCGATGTACGGGTTCGAACTTGCATCGTACGGCAGCGACGGATCGCGTAAGAAGTAGTAATTGTATCCCGGATTTACGTTGTTGTCGTTGTTAACTCGCAGCGGCTTTCCGGATGCATCGAAGATCCATACCTTCGTGCCGGCGCCGTATGGATAGCCGCTTTCGTACGAGATGGAAGGCGTGATCCGCAGACGCGGCGACAAATGAAAATCGTACCCGAGCGATGCCTCGAAATCCGGCACATAACCTATCGGAAAAAGATGTCCCGCGGCAGCAGCAGGCGCGTTCAGCTCGTTGTACGCAAACTGCGACGCGCTCGAGGAGAGCGCATGAATGTAGTTAGCGTTGAACGTGATTGGACCGCGCTGCAGCCAAAACTCCAACCCGTGCGCACGCAGTGTGCCCGCGTTCGTCGGTACGCCTAGCCCATTCGGCGTTACACCGTTCGCGATGGCCTGCCGGAAGTTGTAGGGCAAAACATCGATGCGGTTCATTTCACGCTGCGCAAAGTATGTTAAACGAGCTCGGGTTGCACCTGTTCTCTCGATCGCATAAGTGAAGAAGTCACCGGTTTCGGGCAGCAACTGTACAAACGGCGCGCGGTTACCGTTTGGATCCACGTTCGCAGAATCCGTGCGATCGACTTCCAGTCCTTTAGGCGGCACCGTCGTGTGGTCGTAGGTGGCACGGAACGCGTACACCTCGCCGAATCTATAAGCGAAGGCGAGATGCGGATCCAGCGCTCCTATATCGTACGGTGCGCCGTCGCTTGGAACGATCCGTGCGTGGATCGCGCGCAGCGTCGCTGCAACGTTGAAGTTGCGCGTTATGCTGTACGTGTCGCCGAGATAGGCGAGCCACGTAATAATCGTCGGGTTCGACGTAACGGTTTCATCTGCGGTCGGCACCAGTTGGTAAAGCCACGTCGTAGCCGTGCGATAATCGGCGCCATAGTAAACGTTGTGACGCGCGCCGGCGTCGGCTTGCACGTCGATCCCAATGCCCGTTAGCCGTCCGCCCTGGCGTTGGTAAAGCGAAATGGGGCCATTTGGAAAAGAATTATCGTCCCAAAACGGCCCGTTGGCCCCCGCGCCGAATTGCGATTGATAGATCTGTCCACGCAATAGTGAATTGGCCGACGAGCGCGTCCATTGCGCTTTCAAGACATCGTAGGTGCCGCGGACCATCGAGGGCGTGTCGACCTGCGCATTTGGCGGCTGTCCTCCGGGAAATTGTGTTTGCGCGCCGTTTAGAAAGCCGTATGTTTCGCCGGTAAACGGTGTGCCGTATTGGTTGTACGTCGCTTCGCCGACAAGCGCGACCAACGCCAGGTCATCGGATGGCCGGATACGGTAGTGCACGTTTCCCGCCAGAGACCATTGCGCCCGCGTCGAAAGTGCCAAGCCATATGTTCCCGCTTCCGCGGGATAAAACGAATGGCCGTCGCCATACAAAAAATCCTCGCTTCCAACGGTGCCCCCGAAAGCGTAACGCCAGCGCAAATCGGGTGTTGCCCAAAGCGCTCGCATCTGCACCTCGCGATGGCCGACTCCCAGCCCGGAGACAGTTTGAAGCTGTACCTGCGCGGGATGCGTGCCGGTCAGCGGAATTTGATTGATCACCCCGCCAAGCGCGTTATCCGATTGCGTGGTAAAACCGGCGAGCGTAACAGTCGTTTCTCCGACGCCCGTGGTCGCAAGCTGTGCACCCACAACGTTACCGCCCGGTTCCGCAACAAGCCCTTGCGGAACCGGAATTGAGTCGTACGTAAAAACGGCGTCG
Organism: uncultured bacterium; assembly: GCA_964546935.1. GTDB lineage: Bacteria > Vulcanimicrobiota > Vulcanimicrobiia > Vulcanimicrobiales > Vulcanimicrobiaceae > JALYTY01. Next base: position 13,847 of record CAZJLJ010000058.1, read on the forward strand.
TCGATTTTTCCGCCGCGAACGATTGCGTTTGCAAATGGATCCTGATCAACGCCGGGAACGGACGCGATCGCGCCTTGAACCGTGCCGCGACTGTACGCGCCGAGTCCGGAACTGCTCGCTGCCGGTACTTGCGCACGAGCCGTCGCACCGGAAACCGTGAATTGATCCGAAGTTGCGCCGGGGACGAACGCCCGCACTTGTGCGCGAACCGTCGCGATCGTTTGCAACGACGCGGCCAATCGAAATGCGACTATTTGTCGCTGGCCGGCTGAGACAGTCAGGCCGGGTTGCGAAAGCGGTTCGTGACCTGCAGCTACTGCCGAAACAACATAGGTATCGGGCGGAACGCCGTGCATTGAGAAGCGCCCATTTGCATCGCTTGTTGTAGTAAAGCGCGCTGACGGTGATTGTGCTTCAATGCGTGCGCCGGCGATTGCGCGCCCGTCTTCGTCGGAAACTGTTCCCGAAATCGTTCCGGTGGTGGCTTCGGCCGCGAAAACGCTCCACGGTACAAGTAGCGCTAACGCAAACACCAGCAACGGCGTGAGAAGACGGGTCACGCCGTATACTTAGCCGCCGAAGCGTGGTTTCTTATACGGTCCCGCGGATCGCTCGGGTCTCGTCGTGGAAACTGCGCTCGATGCGAGTCGCCTCAGCCAGCGGGCCAAGGTCCACCGCTTTACCGCCGCACGAGGTGATTAACTCGATCACCAATGCACGAGCCTCCGGGTCATCCGACGCCACCATAACTTCCGCGTTGGGTTCCGGCTCCTCAACGAACGCTTTCACAATATGCCGGTTGTCGAGTTTCTTTTCCAGCATCACGGCCGTGTTCTCAGCGCCGGGAATCTTCGGCGGACGCATCGTGTCGACGACGACTCCATCCTTATAATCACCGAGTTGCGTGAGCGTCCGGTCCATGTCTTCCCAGTGAATTGCTAAAATGAGCATCTCACTGGTTGCCGCTTGGTTGTAAGGCGTATCCGCGCTCACACCCGGATCCGCCAAAGCAGCGACCGCTTTCTCAGCGTGGTCGATGCCGTTGGGATCGCTGAAAGAAACGCTGTGTCCGCATTTTCGCAGCCGGCGAGCGATTGTGACCGCTCGATTGTCCGCACCAACAATTCCGATCACCATAGTAGGTTGATTCTACCCCTACGACGGTGAAAAAGCTCTGAATCCCAGCTCCGAACCGAGTTTGCGAAGGCTGTTCGAAATTCGACTCTTGATCGTGCCCAGCGGCTCTTGCAATTCGTGCGCTATTTCGGAATGCGTCTTGTGCTCGAAGTACGCCAGCTCTATTACTTGCCGGTGTGCGAAGGACAGCGTCGAGAGTGCCCGCCGCAAGCGGTTGCTTTCGATAAAGTCGTCCACGCGAAGCTCGTCATGCACCCACGGCTCTTCGGCCAACCGCTCCACGACGCGATCGCGACGGCGGTTAGAACGAAGCCGCGAGATTCGCCTTGTCCGAAAATCTCAGTCTTGGCGGGCACATTCTGCTGAACGAAAAAATGCTCGCAGTAGCTTACCATCTCTTCGCTGGCGCGTTCGAAGAGACGGGAATGCTTGAGATACCAAAGCTTGTTTTCCATCGCTACGGGTTGAGGGTTCTTCCTTCGCCTAGGGCTGCCCCGTGTCGTTCGGCACTGTCCTGGTTCTCGTTGGTGGCGTAGAATCTCGTGGGGCCGGGTGTGCAACATTTCGCTCCTGCGAAAGGCAAGATGCATGCGCTATTTGCTCATTGCCGCCCTATTGTTGGTTACGACGGCGGAAAACGCGCATGGGGTGCGAGCGCTCGAATCGTCCGGCGCACCGCTCCACTCTGCCCAAGCCAACGACAATCGCGTCGCGTCCGGCACAATGGCCGGTAACGAGCTGCATGTAAGCCTCGATGCACGCGAAGCCGTTTGGCATCCCGATGGCGACAACAATCCGGGCGTCCCCATTGAAACTTTTGCAGAAACGGGCAAAGCTCCGCAGATCCCGGGTCCTCTGATCCGCGTTCGGCTTGGAACGATAATCGTGGCACGCGTGCATAATTCGATCGCCGGCTCCACATTGGCGATGCACGGCATGGTCGATCGTCCAACGTACCACGATCGAGCAGTTCAAATTCCCTTTGGCGCCGCCAAAGTTATCCGCTTTCGCGCGGGTGCGATCGGGACGTTTTATTATTGGGGCGCGACAACGGCCGCTAAGACGATTCATCGCCGTTTCGGTGCGGACTCACAGCTTAGCGGTGCGCTGGTCGTCGATCCGTCGCGCTCGTCAAGCGCCACAAAGGATCGCATCTTCGTCATCGGTCAATGGATAAACGTTCGAAATAAAGACGGCAGTCCTAACTTCAACTATGAACTCGACGTGATTAATGGACGCGCGTGGCCGCATACCGAGCGCCTTCGTTACGACCGTAATAGCGTCGTCCGTTGGCGGCTAATAAATACCAGTCTCGGTTATCATCCGCTTCACCTGCACGGGTTTTTCTTCTCCGTCAACTCCCGGGGTGACGGACTCGCGGACAACGTTTACGGGAACGATGAAAAAAATGAAGAGGTGACGGAGCTGATCCAACCCGGCAGAACGTTTACTATGACGTGGCACGCCGATCGTCCCGGAAACTGGCTGTTCCACTGCCACTTCCCGTACCATACGGTTCGCCATCTACCGATTGCAACGCTAGTCGCTCGTAAACCCATTACGGATGATGAGTATGAAAACGACTACGTGCGTCATGCCGGAATGGGCGGCCTCATTTTAGCCGTTATGGTACGCGCGCCAAACGATGCGGTCAAAACGACCGATCCACCGATTGCACAGCGCATTCATCTGCGCGTGGAGCGGGCGGCAGACGACAAGCCCGATGCACCATCGTTTCGGTACGTCATTCAAAAAGGCAGCGATCCGATAAGCGAGCCCGGGGCAGTCGGCCCTCCGATCGTATTAACGCGCGGAGTGCATACGGCAATCGACGTTACTAATGGGTTAGCCGAACCGACCGCGGTGCATTGGCACGGCATTGAAGTGACAGACAGCTACTATGACGGTGTTGCGAACTACAGCGGCTACGGAGATCGCCTCGCGCCAATGATCGACCCGGGAGAGACGTTCGAAGCGCAAATGACGCCACCGCGCGCAGGCACGTTCATTTATCACACGCATATGAACGATATTTGGCAGCTCCGTGCCGGGCTGGCCGGGCCGCTGATCGTACTCGAGCCCGGAACGACGTTCGATGCGAAGTCAGACCACGTTTTTACCATAACTACCACGCATGCGCTTGCCGACGACCTGCAGATCAACGTGAATGGAACATTCTCACCGGCTCCGATAACCTGCCACGTGGGCGTGTTGCAGCGTCTCCGTTTCATCAACATGACCACGTTCTGGGACAGCGCAATCATTTCGTTGAGTACTGCGAATCACACAGTGAAATGGCGCCCGTTGCAGGTCGACGGTGCGTACGTTTCGCCGAAGCGGCGAGTCAATGAATCGGCCGTCAATACAATTACGATCGGCCAGACGCGCGACTTCACGTTCATGCCGGCAAAGCCCGGCGACTTGCAGTTGCAATTCTGGCCCGACCGCACCGTCCCGAACATCGTCACCGTCCCTATTCACGTCGTCGAGTGAGCT